>NZ_FZNZ01000008.1 GCF_900187995.1 Prevotella jejuni | reverse complement strand
AACGAAAGACCAAGAGAAAAATTAAACTTTTCTACTCCAAAGTGTGAGTTCTTTAAACACGTTTTGTAATTTTGCACTTGCTGGTTGACTCTGCGTGCTGCAAAAAGCATATTTTTTAGTAATCTTTCGGTACATTCTCCTTTTTAATGTTTATCTTTGCAAAAGATAGAAGGAGAATGTACCGATTGCATTTCTCCGTGAACTTAAATAGAGAACTCCTTAGAAAAGAAAAGTAATAAGGCTATGTCAAATCAGAATAAACAGCATAAATT
Source organism: Prevotella jejuni (assembly GCF_900187995.1). Classification (GTDB taxonomy): domain Bacteria; phylum Bacteroidota; class Bacteroidia; order Bacteroidales; family Bacteroidaceae; genus Prevotella; species Prevotella jejuni. The sequence goes on along the minus strand of NZ_FZNZ01000008.1, from coordinate 114,613 downwards.
TAGAAAGTCGTTGACCTTTAAAGTCCTTTGTGGGCTGGTTGTCCTCTTGGTTTTAGGGTTAGTTTATAATTTCATCGTGGCTGCCGACGATGCTCCCATGACCGAAGAAGAGCAGGAAGAGGTGCAACAACGTAACGCAGATAGGGACACGATTGATATTGTCGGTAATTATCTTTGGCCAGACATGAAGCCTTCAAAGGAAAAGGAAACGACCGATGAGGATAAGACTGTTGATGCTGAGAAAGATAAGAACGCTAAAGACGAAAAAGGCAAGGCCTCATCTGAGAGGGAACAAACGACCCATCATGATGCTCCTATTGCTGCTCCTGCACCAGACATAGCTCCTTCTTCTGACCTTCCTGCCAAGCAGACAGCTCCATCTATTGAGAAGATGGATGCGCCAAGGATAGAGAAGATAGAATAGTCTGACGACTTTTAGATTTGAAAAAAAAGTCTTTAAGGTTCATACATTCACTTTTTTATGTTCGATATATCGTCTTGTAAACATGTTCTGGAGCTTCTTGAACAAAGGAGAGTGGATTTATAACGACTTAAAAGAAAGAGAGGTAGACAATGAAAAGGTTATTTTTATTTCTTTTTGTAGCAGTCCTTATTGCAGGTTGTGCTACTACCTATTATGATTCCGAAGGTAATCCTGTACCAAAGGAGAAGATGAATCAGTTGCGAACCGCTGCTGTGAAGGCTCACTTAGGAGAGCATCGTTATCGTATCTTCGTCGACCGCATGTATCCAATGCGAGGTCCTGCAGTCTATTTACAGTATGATTGGGGGATGGAGGTGAGCGGTGACTCTGTCGGTCTCTTCCTCCCTTACTTCGGTAGAGTCTACCAAATTCCTTATGGACGCGGCGGAGGCTTGAGTCTTGTTGAACCTCTAACGAGTTATAAGGAAGAACCGATGAAGGACGGACGGCGCATCTTCATGACAACACGTAATGATTTTGAGAGTTATCAGATAGTTCTTGAAGTATTCGACAATGCTACTGTCTCACTTATCGTCAACCCCAGTGGAAAGGAGTCTATCAGCTTTTCTGGTGTGATGGAGCTTAATGATGTTTTTACACCAAAGGGTCAAAAAGCAAGTAAGAGACACCAGACAACATTTATGAAATTATGATTAACCGACTTTATACTTTGTTCCTGTCACTGTTCGTAAGCCTTGTGGCCTACGGACAGACGGCAGGAACAATTGCATCTAAGGATGCTATGCTCTATGATTCGTCGCGCCATCTGTACGAGAATGGCAATAAGCTGACGATTGTCTCTAAGGATTTGGAATGGCCAAAGGGCTTGGGTGGTTCTGTGCTGACCGAGTTACAGCAATATCTTACGGCCTTCTTTTTTGGGCAGGCATCAGATAGTTACGATGCTGGGTGGAAGAAGTTCGAGTCCTTACAAGGTAAAGAAGTGCATGCGATAAAGGACGATACGGGGAGAGAAAGGCGTTATTATGATATGGGTTTGCGCTGTCTATGGTTAGAACAGGGACGGTATGTGTCTTTCCTTGCCCGTCTGGAGGAGCGTAACGAGATAAGGGTTATTACGCAAAAGTATTCTTATTTCACCTTTGACCTTATTAATAAGAAGGTGTTAACACAGAAGGATGTGTTCAATCAGACACGTATGTGGCAGGATGCTAACATTCGTAGTCAGTTCTGTGAACTATTAGATTATATGGCGAACACGCATACAGCAGACTCTATAGATTGGGATCACCTTCCTAATCAGTTTGCTTTGGAAGGACAAAACATACGCTTCGACCTCGGTGTAGACAAGAGTGGAGGGGTTTATTCAGACGTGACTGATGACATGGTTGACGTACTTTTCTCTAAAGACTTTAAGCGATGGATGAAGCAAAAGGTATCAACTGAAGGCAATACAAATCTTCCTATGGAGGCTGTATATACTACTTTACCTACTGACTCGGTGTTCCCTGAAGTATTGCCACAGTTTCAAGGGAATGTAGCGGCCGCTATTGGGCAGAGTCTTTCTTATACGAGTATTACTCCCGAAACGACTCCTGTGAATAAAACTTTCGTCTCTTTTATTGTCGATTTGGATGGTTCATTGAAAGATATCACCTTTCTAACGGTTAATAACATCGAGTTAAATCGTGCTATTGCAGCAGCTCTTCAACTGTTGACAGGCTGGAAACCTGCTATGCACAATGGTAAACCTGTGGCTTGCAGATATAACCTCCCGCTTATTCTTCATTTCCAATAAGAGTCGTGCGGAGCCTTAGCACGTGTGGTGCGGATGGTAAGCACCAATGGTGCGGAGGCTTCGCACCAAGCAAACAGATGTAGATGTGATTGTCGATAAAGAGTTGGTTCAGAGTCGATTAATGCTTGTTCTTTGCTTGTTTCAAAGGTGAATGAAGCACGAAAGCATTTGTTTTGTTTCACCAAAGGGAGGAGACGGAAAGTTGATAGGTTATACTTATCTTCTTTTAGGGTATGGTTGTATGCTTTTCGTCCTTCTCTTTTTCAGCTTGATATAGGAAGTCGTAAATGATTTCTGTAACCCTTTCTTGCCCTTCGTTAGTAAGTCCTGGAAGGGTGAAGATTCTTCCCTTTGTTGTATAAATTATCTGAACGATGAAAGGAACGAAGTAATAATGGTAGTCGTTTATCCCTTCTATTTCATCAGCAGTTACTTCCGTATATTTGCAGCGTAGGCAATCGTAGAAACAAATATGGTCACCTTTGATGGATAGATAGTCTTTTTCCCATAGTTTTTGGCAGGCAACAAAAAGTCTGAAAAGCCAAAACGAAACAGTATGAAGTATGAATGAGAGTGCAATAATGAGCATGAAAGGATGGGCAGCGTCTACACCTTTGTGCCCAAAGAAAAACCATATATAAAAGAAGACGGCAATGGATATGAATAACGCTCCTAAGAGTAATAAGCCACTATATTTGTATTTGATAACCATCTTAGAATTGTGTGTAGATAAAAGGTTGGATACTATGATGACTAAGATTAATAACTAACTGCATAACAACAGCAAAGATACATAGCTTTACAAGCCATGAAGAATTGATAAACTTACTTTGCAGCCAGTTATAGTCAGTCTCTCGAATACTATGAAGTTCTAAACTTATGAGAACAACGGCCAACCACAGGGGGTATTCCTTTAGGAAGGTGTAAGCGTCTGTAAGGCTTACTGTATGCAGGATATTGTTGATTAATGTCGTAGCAGTCGTCATGTCCGCCGCACGAAAGAATATCCATGCAAGAGAAACATAGCTAAACGTAATAAACCAACTGATAGTTTTGGTGTATTTATTATCTGGTATCCTATTCAGACCATTGTTCCGGCAGAACTTATGAATGACCAGTCCAATACCATGAAGTACGCCCCATACGACGAACATCCACGATGCGCCATGCCACAGACCAGCCACAATCATTGCCAAGAAGCTATTGAGGTAGGTGCGAAGCTCGCCTTTTCTGTTACCTCCCAATGGGATGTAAAGATAGTCACGGAACCATGTGGAGAGGGCTATGTGCCAACGATGCCAGAACTCAGTGAGGTTCAGACTCTGATAAGGAAACCTGAAGTTGTCTTTTAATTCGTATCCCATCAGTGCAGCAACACCAATGGCAAGGTCGCTATAGCCTGCGAAATCGAAGTAAATCTGTACTGAGAAACCTAATACACCCATCAGGTCACCGAAGCCACTTTGGCTTGCTGGGGCATCAAAAACAATGTTATTGTATTGTGCGATATAGTCGGCTATGAGGGCTTTCTTTATTAATCCGCAGATGATGAGCCATAGTCCTTTATAGACAAGGCGGTCGTCGACCTTATTTCTCAGTGTTTGAACCTGTGGAAGTAATACCTCAGCACGGGTGATAGGACCAGCGATAAGAAGTGGGAAAAAGGTAAGGTAGAAAGCGTAGTCAATGAGTTCTGCCGTCTTGGGATAGTGCCCCTTATAGATATCAACCGTGTAGCTGATAGCTTGAAAGGTGAAGAAAGAGATACCGACAGGCAGCAGCATCTTCTCAGGAGAGAAGTTACTACGTAGGAGTTCATGGAATATCTCAAGAGTAAAGTTTGTGTATTTGTAGTAGAGTAGGGGGATTAACTCTGATAGAATGACGAGGGCAAGTCCAATTTTACGCACCTTTCCCCGTTTTAATCGCATCATAAAGCGAGTGAGATACCATGAGCTAATGGTGATGATAGGCAATAGCCACATCAAAACTCCATTCGCTTTGAAAGCAAAGAAAAGGCTGAAAGCAATGATGTAGACCTTAGTCCACATCGGTCGATAGCGGTTTAATCCGATGTAAATAGCGAAGAAAACAAGGAAGGAAACCATAAAAGGAAATGTACACAGCGACCAGTTCTTGTCTTGTGAAGACAAGAAATCGAATAAGGCGGTTGTTAGCTGTGTTATCTCTGCCATCTATCAATCGTTTAAGTGCTGCTTCTTTCCTATTTAATAACCCTCGAAGGAAGGTTGTAAAAGCTTTGTATTCGTAGCCTTATGATGGGCTTTGGGTTTATTAAGTAGCAGTGGGTTGGCACACTCCTTACTCTTAATAAACTTCGCAGCGGTATCCATCCAGTAGGCTGCTGCAGCCCAGGTAGGGTGATAATGGTCGCTACCTCTTTTGAGTTTAAGGTTACGACTGTCGAAGAAATGGCCCTTCCCAACATTCTCTTCTATAACATCATTGATGCCAGTGTCGCCGTTCCAGTTAGAAGGACTTATCCATACGAAGGGGAGATTACCTAACTTTTTAACCAACTGCTGTACGTATTGCGTGCGATTGGCAAGGTCGTTGATGAATAACTCATTACTTCCAAGACAGATAAGGACGTAGGTTGGCTTGTATTCAGCAATGAAGTGCTCTAATGTTTGGGTTGTTCCCCAGCGCTCTGTAGTAGAACTATACCAGATGACGGTATATAGTTTATGGCCGTTCTCACCTGCATAATCACCCAGCCTACGTGATAGTCCTTCCACCATAGAGTCTCCTATAAAAAGGATAGTCTGGTTGCGACGCACCTTCTTAGCGGTATGCTTTATGGGTTTTGACCTCTCAATAAGTGGTTGACTGAGGTTGGTAAGGGTAATTTTGCGGATGGTATAGTTGCCCATAGTTATCTCTGTTGGGATAACAGCATAGACAATAATGGCTGCCATGACAGCAGCCATCAAGAGTAATGTCTTTATCTGGGCCTGCATACGAGCGTCTTATTTCAAGGTAATCTCTACAGGACAATGGTCGCTTCCCATAATCTCTGTATGAATTTTGGCGTCTTCAAGGCGGTCTTTGAGACGTTCTGATATAAGGAAATAGTCAATACGCCACCCCGTGTTTTTCTCTCTTGCACGGAAACGATACGACCACCAAGAGTAAGTAACCTGCTCTGGATAAAGAGAGCGGAAAGTGTCGATGAAGCCATTACTTAGCAACTGGGTCATCTTCTCACGCTCTTCATCCGTGAAGCCAGCATTCTTGTGGTTGGTTTTTGGGTTCTTAAGGTCTATCTCCTGATGGGCAACATTCATGTCACCACATACGATAACGGGCTTAATAGCATCGAGTCTGTGAAGATAAGCTTGGAAGTCTTCTTCCCACTTCATACGATAGTCCAATCGACGAAGCCCATCCTGTGAGTTCGGTGTATAAACAGTTACGAGGTAGAAGTCTTCCATCTCGAGTGTAATCACACGTCCCTCATGGTCGTGCTCATCAATATCAATACCGTAGGTGACGTTCAACGGCTTATGCTTAGTGTAGATAGCGGTACCAGAATAGCCTTTCTTGTCAGCGTAATTCCAGTAAGATTCATAACCAGGAAAGCTGAGGTCGAGTTGTCCCGCTTGCATCTTCGTTTCTTGAAGACAGAAGAAATCAGCGTCTAAGTCCTTGAATTGCTGCTCAAAGTCTTTCCCTACGCAGGCGCGAAGCCCGTTTACATTCCATGAAATAAACTTCATTGTATTTCTTTCTTAGCTGTTATTCTTAATTAAACCTTAATGAGCTTGTTGTTATCTTATATCTTTCTCCCTGTAAGAGAAAAGCTGACAGGTGTGTCAAAGTCGTCCTGTTTAGTTGCAGTTGCGTGTGCCTTGTCTATTCTCACTAAGCTGTTTATAGTGAATTGTATTGCCATCTCTGATCTACTCATCGTGTAGCTATTATAAAACAGATTATTCCTATAGGTAACAACGCCTGTTAACTCGTAGGTTTCACTGCCTGTTGTTACATCAAACTTGAAGTTAGGCGATAAGTTGAAAAGCACGTAGTCATCTTGTAGTAGGAGTGTTGTAATATAGAATTTTAGGGGTGCTTTCTTCGCATTCAGTAGGGTTGTGTACAATGGAGATGCCGTATTCTTTGATACACCATTCGCTAACAAATTATAAGGAAAGTCGTTAACTATAATAGTAGAGTTCTTGTTTGCTGTCCAAGTGACTATTGTCAAGACTGAGTTGGGTGTGTTATTATCAGTTCTCAAAGTGCCGTTATAGGTGCCGACCATGTTGTTGAGCGCTTGTTCTGCAGTCTTTTCTGCGTCAGGAATATTGTTGTCTTTAGAGCAGCTTGCCGTAAACAATGTTATTACAAGTGCGCAAATGACTATCGTTGTGGTTTTTATAGTCTTTCTCATAACTTTGGGTTTTAAGTTTATTGTTTGTTTCTTCTATATTCTCTTGGTCTCACCGCGTAGCAAGTCCATAAACTCGTTGCGGGTCTTACTTGATTCAAATACACCACTATAAGCACTTGTTGTGGTGATAGAGTTCTGCTTCTCCACGCCACGCATCTGCATACACATGTGCTTTGCTTCGATGACAACCATCACACCTTGTGGCTTCAGTGTATCATTAATACACTGCATCACTTGTTCCGTTAGGCGTTCCTGCACTTGTAAACGGTGTGAAAAGATATCTACAACACGTGCAATCTTGCTCAAACCAGTAATATATCCTTTCGGAATATACGCCACATGAGCCTTACCATAGAACGGAAGAATGTGGTGTTCGCACATAGAGAAGAAGTCAATATCTTTCACAATAACCATCTGATTATACTTCTCTTCAAACAAGGCATCGGTCAATACTTTATGTGGGTCTTGTGTATAACCACGCGTAAGTACCTGCATTGCCTTTGCAACACGCATTGGAGTCTTCTCCAAACCTTCTCTTTCTGGGTCTTCTCCTAAGAGAGTAAGCACCTGCTTGTAGTGTGATGCGAGTTCGTCTAACCCTTCTCGGAATGGTGATTCAGGAATCATATTATTATAGTTTCTTGTTAATTGTATATGTTCTGGTCCTTCGCTCTATTAATAAAAGGTAGGACCTTTAGTTACTTACGACCTGAGAAGTCTTAATGGTTACCATCATACGGACTACATTGGCATGTGGATAACCCTCTGTACGGAGTGTCCGCATAACCTTCTTAGCCGCATTATAGTTAGTGAAATTACCCACAAGACACATCCAACGTGGCGAATAGAAATGTACGTAAACGGGCTGGTCTGGGAATAGCTCCTTGGCTTTCTGACCAGCCTTGTCAGCCTGTTGATGAGCAATACGAGTGTTACCACCGCTATAAACCTGTACACGGAAGCCCCTAACCTTCTGTGTTCCTTTCTTAATACGTTTGGTCACAATCCGCGTGTCTTCAACCTCATCCCATGAAGGGACGTGCGGTCTTCTGACTAAACGTTTGACCATCTTGGTCCTAACTGGTTGTAAGGTACTGTTGTCAGGGCGTGCTATCTCTGGTTTATGCTCGTTTAGCTTCGGGACAGTCAGCTGTCTCGTGTCTGGTGTCTTGATAGCTGGACGTGCGCTCTCGTTTTGACTCTCTACTTTCTGTCGGTCTTTACTATTTTTCTTTGAAGCTTTCTTACCATTCACCAATGCGTCAATCTCGGCACTCTGCGATACCGTTACCGACCCTTGGGCATTAGCAGCCACAATGGAAGTCAGCATAAGAACTATGATTGTAAGGAGTCTTTTCATTCTTTAGTCTTTGATAAGTGAAACAGAGGTTGTATCAAAGATGCCAATGGTTGTTGACCGAGTGGCAGATTGATACAGCCTCTTAGATATTCTTTAATTACTTCTTCCAAGCGTCGATGATAGCCTTGAAGTCAGCAGCCTTCAGTGAAGCACCACCAATCAAACCACCATCAATGTCTGACTTACTAAACAACTCTGCAGCGTTGCTTGCGTTACAGCTACCACCATAGAGGATAGATGTGTCTTCAGCAGCCTCTTTACCATACTTCTCAGCAACGATTGAGCGGATATAAGCTAACATTTCCTGAGCCTGATCAGATGTAGCTGTCTTACCAGTACCGATAGCCCAGATTGGTTCATAAGCCAAGATGATGTTCTTCCACTCCTCAGCTGTAAGGTGGAAGATTGACCCCTCGAGTTCAGCCTTTACTACTTCGTTCTGCTTCTCAGCCTCGCGCTCCTCAAGCGTCTCGCCGCAGCAGAAGATAACCTTCAATCCGTTAGCCAAAGCCAACTGTACTTTCTCCTTGAGAATCTCTGCTGTTTCACCGTAGTACTGGCGACGCTCTGAGTGACCAAGGATTACATACTGTGCACCAGTGCTCTTTACCATAGCGGCAGAAACCTCACCTGTGTAAGCTCCCTTAGCCTTATCAGCACAGTTCTCAGCACCGAGAGCAACGCCCTCAGCGTCTAAAACTTCTGCAACACTTGCAAGGTGAATGAATGGAGTACAGATAACAACATCACAGTTAGGCTTCTCTGCCTTCAATGACTCGTTGATTTCCTTTGCCAAAGCAACACCTTCTTGCAGGGTCTCGTTCATCTTCCAGTTACCTGCTACAATTTTCTTTCTCATTTGTCTTTTACGTTTTAAAAGTTGATATAATCTATTTGATTGTTCTTTCTGTATTATCCATTGCTCTTTCTGCTTAAGCCATTCCTCCCGTTTTCTCACCCATCTTGTCCATGACCAGATGCGATCTGCAACAATGAGAAGGGTCAGTGGGAAGATATAGCAAATAAGTATCAGTACTATCTTTGTCCATGTCTCATTCTCTGGTTCGCGTCCTATCTCTATGAGTGACAATGGTGCGTTTAGTTCTGCTTGTTTGGGTAGGTCGTTATGACTCCACTTGTTGATGATAGTACCTTTGTAAAGCAGTACTAAACCAGGGTTACTACGGATGATAGTCTTTAAGGTTGTCCCATCAGTTGTGTAGAAAGGGTACTCTGCTCCAGTGATGTCTCGCCAATGTTTTACGGCTTTATCCGTACTTGCTGTCAATCCATAGAAGCCATAGCCGTTCTCCTTAGCATATTCATAGATAGCATCTATCTCACCAAAATTACTATCGTCTGCACGTTCCAATACAGGGGCAATGAGTAGGAAGGTATATCCATCCTTGGTTAGTATGCTGTCAGTAAGGTCCTCTCCCGTCTTTTCGTCTGTAATTGAAAAGTCGTGAATAGGTGGTTCGTAACCCTTTTCAAGTATCTCTTGGTGTGTATCTTTGAACACCCATGTAGAGTCATTGTAAGGGTAATCATTCTCAGTGAACTCTTTTGTTACGCCATTCTTCTCACAAATGAAGGTCGTCTTATAAGTTGTTAGCTTAGCCCCTTTAGGAATTTCCATCCCTTTTTTGATATTCTGTCCGATGTAATAAGGACGGAAATCAAAGATAGGCAGATGATAAAGACTCAGTGTGGAGGCTGTGACAATGAAGACAATCGTGAAATAGAAAGCTATCCATTGGTTTGTTTTTGATACAAAGCGCACTTGATGAAGCGGCCAGCAGGCAAGGATGATAGCTGCTGTCAAGAGGATAAGGTTCTTAATGAAAGTCTGTGTGTTCGTAAGGTGAATGGCATCACCGAAGCATCCACAATCCTGTATCGGATTGCTTACAGTAAGCCAAAGGGTCACGAGCGTCATCACTACCATCATGATGAGTGAGAGCTTGCTGGCGAGTCGGCGACGTATAGCAAGCAAGAGCATCACACCCAAGGTGAACTCTATTGCTGATAGTCCGACAGATAAAATCAATTGTGCCCAGTCTGGAATATATGCCGACAACTGTGCTGCCTCTAAGTATTCTGCAATCTTATATTGCGAACCTAAAGGGTCAATTGCCTTGACAAAGCCTGAGAAGATGAATGTCAAAGCAAGTAGTGTACGGCTTAAGTTTACCAGTATGGACTTTAATTTATTCATGTAGTTTGATTGCTCCAAAGCCTGCGTAGTTCATTATATCCATGTAGTTGGCATCGATACCCTCGCTAACAAGCGTTGCTCCACCAAGGTCTTCTATCTCTTTAATACGCTCAATCTTTGTCAAGATGAGGTCGGTATAGCTACTGACACGCATATCGCGCCATGCTTCGCCATAGTCGTGATTTTTCTTAATCATTAATTCGTAGGCCTCTTTTGCGTATCTGTCGTACAGATCTAAAGCTTCGTCAGGGGTCATATCGACGCTATCAACAAAGCCTTTCTCCAACTGGATAAGTCCTACAATACTGTAGTTTATCAGCGCAATGAATTCTGGGCGAATACCTTCACCCACCAAACTCTTACCTGTAATCTCCAAGGAACGGATGCGTTTCGCCTTGATAAAGAGCTGATCAGTAAGGGAAGAAGGACGCAGAATGCGCCATGAAGCACCATAGTCATGGAGCTTCTTTGCGAAAAGACTTCTGCACTCAGCGAGTACATCTTGAAAATCCTGCTGTGTCTTTGTCAGTTGACTTGCCATAGTCTTATATTGATTTGACTGCAAAAATACGTAATTTCGCTGTAATAAACGAATGAATTAACAACTATTCCTGTGTTTAAGGTTGGTTCGTAAATCATTGTGAGCAATTACAACAAGGACTTGAATATCCTTTGTCAATCTTTGTGTTGAAGATAGATAGGTGTCTTTCGGTCGGTTTACAAGGTTTTCTGAGGGGCTTAACCCTAAGTTTTTTTGAGAGAAATCGTATGCCTTAAGGTTTTTCCATTAGTTTATTGGTTGTGAATAGAATAAAGGGTTATACACTTGTATGGTATTACTTTCTTATATCTGTTGGTCTCACAAAGGAGGATAAACTGCAGGGTAAAATACAAATTGATACCCTATCTATTCGTCTTCAGCAAACAACTTATTTCCTTTATTGTGTGATGTTTGTAAAATATTTTATGCAGTTCGAAGCCAATATATGCTCTTTTGGCTTCTAAAAGACGGCTAATTAGCTTGTAGAAGGAGCCCTTTTGAGGTCTAACTAAGGCCCTTTTGGAGTCTAATTAGGCACCTTCTTTGGGCTACTTTATAACTAATTGATTTTCTGTTGGTTGTATACTCACTTCTTATCAGTGTTTTTGCCTTTATTTATAGATGTTTTATACGGAATTATGTAATGATTTTTCAGAACCTTGTCTGCGGGATTTGATATTAAAAAAAGTCTTTCAATCTTCGTAATACTTTGCCTAAAACTATACGAAAGATTATAAAATAAAAGAGCGGGAACGCCTGTTAGGGACATTCCCGCTCTGTGGATGTATGTGTAAATGCAGTATAGTCTTATGGTGCTACTACTACTTTTACCCAGCTATTCGTGTCATCGTGATTGGCTCTGTCATCGTTAGCACTTTCTTTGAATGGCTTTACTTGTTCCAGTTTAGCCTTTTGTGCAGCAGTCATTGTGACAGTAATGTTTGCTAAGAAGCCATTTGGGGTTTGGCTACCAGCGTATAATTGTGTTAAATCAGTAAGGTGGCGTATGTCTAATGACGTGAGCTTATTATGAGCAACTCTTAGTTCTTTTAATTTTGTATTGTTGGAGATGTCAAGAGTTGACAGGGGAGTGAACGATGTATATAGCTGTGTTAGTTTTGTGTTGTGTGTTACATCTATCTGAGTCATTCCTTTTAGTTGATTTATATCAAGTCTGCTAAGGTTTGGATTGTGTGATACATCTACAGAACTTATATTTGAGTCTGCTATGTCTAAAATCTGTAGACTTGCTCCTATAACGTCTAATCCCTTTATTTCTTTTGCTGCAGAAGATGTGAGATTGATTTCTTTCAACTTAGTTAGAAGGCTGAAATCATAGCTTTCAATTTTAGAAAAGGAAGCCTTAAAGATTTCCAGATTTCTATTCCCATCTAAACCAATAACAGCTAATAAACTACCATCTGAGGCAGCATTAAGTTCTTTTAATTTAGGAGTATTGGTGGTGTTGATATACTTTATATTAGAACTATAATATGTCTGTAATTTTGTTAATGAAGGCATATTGCTTGCATTAACAGACTCAAGACTACCATTACTATATAGCCCAAGTGCGCTGAGTGTTTCGTTATCACCTGTTACAACTTCTTTTAGTCCACTTAAATTATGTGCTTGTAACTCTATTATCTTATTTAACCCGGTTACATTTATCTTTGTTACTAATGGGCTACCACTAAGTATTATTCGGTTAGTAATCTGTGGATATTTGTTGAAATTTAGTTCTCCTGCGAGGTTCTTATTATCTTCGAGAATTAGTCCTGTTACATTACGATAGTATTGTAGCTCATCAATTGATGTTAGCTTGTCGTTTTTGTTAATCTTCAATATACCCTTGTAAGAAAGGATTTTCTCCAAGTTGTCTGCTGCATAGATGTCTAGGTGTCCATCTGCGGTTGTAGTTAAGCCGCCTAATACCTTCGCACCAACAGCCTCAATCAGACCCTGATTCTTGAGGATGAAAGCCTTAGCCTTAGATGCATCAAGTGTCATCTCACCGAGGTCGTAAACCTTGGCACGCTGAATGTTGATTTCTTGCTTAACCTTCTTCAAGATAGCTTTGCCATCTTGCATGATAAAGACAAGCGTCAAACCCTGTGAAAGCTTTTGTTCTGGGAGTGCAATGTAATATGCCTTGTTCTCCTCAAGGGTGCCAGACTCGGCTTTTAGGTTTACCACCGGAGAAGCCGCAGTGAACTCGTTTTTAGCCGCACTAATCTTTCCATCAGTAGCAAAAGTGATAGTTGACTTTAAATTACCAGCAAGGTTCTCCTGCCCAATAGCAAGTAATTTCACCTGCTTTACGTCTGAAGTTCCTTTGATGGTAAAGCGGAGCAAACCACCAACATTGTATGCAATGAATGGTTTTCCACGCTGTGGAATGATACCAACAGATACATTCGCCTTTGGATCAAATGTGCCTGCAATGGCATTTTGTTCCTTTGGAAAGTTGTATTGGTATATTGCTTGGGTGTTACTGTTTGCTGAAATCTTCGCATCCTGCTGATAAGGATACATCATGAAGTATGATACGTTATTGACATTTGGTGCTTTTCCCCAGAAATGTACGTCGCTTCCTGCAGTAGGAGTTGTGAATGGGAAATTCTTGGCAGAGGGTGATTTAAAGCCAATACCAATCTTATCGTTTGCTTGCCAAGTAACAGTTGCGCCGTCTGAGCCAAGTACTGTACGTGTGACAGGCTGTGAAGAGCCTGCAATAAAGCTCATCTCAACGAGATTCTCACTGTCACTGTCGCCGTTTCCGAAGTCGTCTTGAGAACATGATACTGTGATAAGTGCAAGTCCTAAGCACAGTAAGTATGCTTTAAAATGTTTCATATAATTCTTTTTGATTTTTTGTTCGTTTTTTGATAAGCTTAATCCTTTGTGGTTAAAATGGTGAGTCATCGTCAGTACCATCTTCAACTCTAAGGTTAGGATCGTGAGTTTCTGTAAATCCCTCGTGCTGAGTACCATGCGCACTATCCATTAAGAAATCACCTTCTGTCTCTATTTTGACCAGAAGGGTAGATGGTTTTTGATATACTTTCTTCATTTTTTCTCCTTTTTGTTATCCTATTTACTCTCTTTGGATATCATGGTTTTCTTTTGATTCTTTTGTTATCCGTGACCGACTTCTTTATGTCTTTTACTTTGTCGTCAGTCCTTTTCTCTTGGACATCTCCGTTAGATGGAGTCCTTAATTACTGATATCACAAATCCGTATTCGGTGGTTATTTTATCTTTACACGGTCTTAAAGACTTATTACCAAGTTCTTTACCGTCGCTTTTTTTAGTGGGTTGCAAAGTTAATCATTCTTCTGTAAACAGTAAAAAAGCTTGTTGGAAACTTTCTAAAACGAAACTTTAATTAACGTATCGATCGTGATTAATCAGCTTTTATTGTGATATGTTAACGTTTGTCTAATGGTACTTTCCATTTAAGTTTAGCCACTTTTGTAAGCGTGAAGATGAATGTTGTATATTCTTTTTACCAATTTACTTGATTTACATCATGCTTATCTATACTCGTAACTTGCGTTATTGTGTAAATAGTTAGTTGTAAAAAGCGTATTCACTTACTTTTAGTCTTGTGAGAGTTAAGGAAATTATGTATCTTTGCATGACTCTTATTATTAAAGATAACATTATTTTATGCGAGATCTTTCAGATGCCGAATTGGCACAGCTTATAGATAAAGACATATTCCATCACATCTCATCTGCAGCAGATAAACTTGGCTTAGAATGCTATGTTGTAGGTGGTTACGTTCGTGATTTGTTTTTGGAACGTCCGTCAAACGACATTGATGTTGTGGTTGTAGGAAGTGGTATTCAGGTTGCAAGTGAGTTAAAATCCATCTTGGGGAGGAAGGCGCATTTGTCAGTCTTTCGTAACTTTGGAACAGCGCAAGTAAAGTATAAGAACATAGAGGTGGAGTTTGTCGGGGCACGCAAGGAAAGTTATAGCCACGACAGTAGGAAACCTGTAGTAGAGAATGGCACATTAGAGGATGACCAGAACCGCCGTGACTTTACGATTAATGCGATGGCTGTTTGCTTGAATAAGGAACGCTTCGGTGAGTTAGTAGACCCATTTGGAGGCATTGATGACCTTTGGGATGGTATTATCCGTACTCCTCTCGATCCAGATGTAACCTTCTCAGATGATCCATTGCGCATGATGCGCTGTGTTCGTTTTGCCACACAGCTTAATTTCTTCATAGAGGATGAGACCTTTGAAGCCTTGGAGCGAAATGCAGAACGAATTAAGATTATCAGCGGGGAACGCATAGAAGAAGAGTTGAATAAGATTATGATGACGGCAACTCCAAGTAAGGGCTTTATTGAGTTATACCGTTGTGGTCTCCTGCAGCTTATTCTGCCTGAGCTTGTTGCACTCGATGTTGTGGAAACAAAGAATGGTCGTGCACATAAGAATAACTTCTATCACACCTTAGAAGTGTTAGATAATATTTGTAAACATACGGATAATCTATGGTTGCGGTGGGCAGCCTTGTTACATGATGTGGGGAAAGCAAAGTGTAAGCGATGGGATACAGTGGCTGGGTGGACCTTTCATAACCACAACTTTGTGGGTGCAAAGATGGTCCCAACAATCTTCCGACGTCTAAATCTCCCGATGGATAGTAAGATGAAATATGTGCAGAAGCAAGTAGACCTACACATGCGTCCGATAGTCATAGCCGATGAAGAGGTGACTGACTCAGCCGTTCGGCGATTGATGAATGATGCTGGTGATGATATAGACGACCTGATGACGCTCTGTGAAGCAGATATAACAAGTAAGAATGCGGTACGAAAACAGCGCTTCTTAGATAACTTCCGTATTGTTCGTGAGAAACTAAAAGACCTGAAAGACCGTGATTATAAGCGTTTGTTACAGCCTTGTATTGACGGTAATGAGATTATGGAGATGTTTAATCTGAAGCCGAGTAGAGAGGTGGGAGAACTGAAAAAGACATTGAAGGATGCTGTTCTTGATAATAAGGTACCCAATGAGCGTGAGCCACTATTAGCTTTGTTACAAGTAAAAGCAAAAGAGTTAGGATTGATATAAATAATAAATGTTAAAAAAGTAAGTGCTTGTTCGATGTCAATGGATAAAAATGTGTATCTTTGCATACCGAAAACTAAAACACTTAGTTTTGGTTTTATAAGGGCTTAGACTTACTGATAAAACCCCTTAGAGGTACATAGTTAGAGTCTTACTATTTGTGAGAAAGAATATAGAAAAAGAATATTTAATATTATAGGTATGAAGAAAAAAGGTGTCTTACTGGCTGCTGTTGCAGCAGCGGCAGTGTTACTTACCAGCTGTAAGGGAGGCCAACAGGGTCTTCCTACAAGTAATGAGTATCCAGTAGTAACGATTGGTGCAGCTAATGCACAGTTGAAGACAACATTCCCAGCAACCATCAAGGGTGTACAGGATGTTGAGGTTCGTCCGAAGGTTAGCGGTTTTATTACAAAACTGTATGTACATGAAGGTGAGTATGTTCATGCTGGTCAGGTGCTATTTGTAGTAGATAACTCTACTTATCAAGCTGCAGTACGCCAAGCTGAGGCACAGGTAGCATCAGCACAAAGTGGTGTTGCAGGTGCACAAGCTCGTGTCATTCAGGCAAATGCAAGCCTCAATTCTGCCAACGCACAGGCTGCCACTTCACGTTTAACATATAGTAACAGCAAGAACCTATATAATAATAAGGTGATTGGCGAGTATGAGTTGGAGTCAGCAAAGAATGCATACGAGACAGCGCAGTCGGCTGTTAGTCAAGCACAGAGTAGTGTTGTCGCAGCTAAGACAGCTGTGACTCAAGCAGTAGCAGCTGTTCGTCAGGCTCAAGCTATGCTTGCTACAGCTAAAGATAACCTTGGTTTCTGCTATGTGAAGAGCCCCGCATCAGGCTATATTGGTAGCCTCCCATATAAGGAGGGAGCTTTGGTAAGTGCTTCTTCAGCACAGCCAGTTACCACAGTCAGCAATAACTCTTCAATAGAAGTTTATTTCTCTATGACAGAAGCGGATGTTTTAAAGCTCAGTCGTACTAATAATGGATTGAGTAATGCCATCAAGTCTTTCCCAGGTGTGAGCTTGATATTGGCTGATGGAACAACCTATAATCATGAAGGAGTCGTTGTTAAGACCAGTGGTATTATTGATCCAACAACAGGTACAGTAAGTGTTATTGCTCGTTTCCCTAATCCAGAACACTTACTGAAGAGTGGTGGAAGTGGTCAGATAGTTATAGCAAAGACTAACAATCGTGTATTGTTGATACCACAGGAGGCTACCGTACAAGTTCAGAATAAGGTCTTTGTCTACAAGGTTGATGCTAAAGACACAGTACGTTATAGCGAGATAAGCATTGATCCACAGAATGATGGTATCAACTATATCGTGACAGGTGGTCTTAAGATGGGTGATCGTATTGTAAGTAAGGGCGTTTCCAGTCTTGAAGATGGTACATGGATTAAGGCTCTAACCCCTGCGGAGTATGATAAAGCCATTCAGAAAGCAGAGAAATTGGGCGAGAAGCAGAGTTCTGCCTCAGGCTTCCTTAAAGCAATGAAGGGCGACGATAAGTAGGTGATGAGTGTTGAATGATCGGCGATGATGTATTGCTTAACTCATTCAATACTTCTAAACCCTAAATAAATAATTAGGTATTATGACATTTACGAATTTCATTAAACGACCGGTATTATCAACGGTTATATCAATCTTCTTTGTACTCTTGGGTATCATTGGATTGATATCACTGCCTATTGAACAATATCCGAATATTGCACCTCCTACGATTTCTATTCAGACATTTTATCAAGGAGCTGATGCACAGACCGTATTGAATTCAGTTATTACACCATTGGAGGAGAGTATCAATGGTGTTGAGAACATGACTTATATGGAGTCAACAGCAACCAATGCTGGTATGGCAATGATTACTGTTTACTTCAAGCAGGGTGCAGACCCTAATATGGCAGCAGTCAATGTACAGAACCGTGTGTCACAAGCACAGGCGTTGTTGCCTGCTGAGGTAACACGTGCGGGTGTGACGGTGTCAAAGCGTCAGAGCTCAACTGTTGTTATGTATTCATTGACAACAGATGACGGACGATATGATGATGAGTTCTTGACGAACTATAACAATATCAATATCGTGCCAATGTTGAAGCGTATCAATGGTGTCGGTGACGTACACACACCGGGTATGAAGACCTACTCTATGCGTATTTGGCTCCTGCCAGATAAGATGAAGCAGTATGGTCTTGTGCCTTCTGATATTTCTGGTGCATTAGCAGAACAGAATATAGAAGCAGCACCAGGTTCTTTCGGTGAGCAAAGCAAGCTTAAATTCGAGTACACCATGCGATATAAGGGACGTTTAAAAACGCCTGAAGAGTATGGTAATATTATTATCTCAAGTAATACAAATGGCCAGACTTTACATTTGCGAGATGTCGCTAAGGTAGAGTTAGGTGGCTTGATGTATTCTGTTGCCATGCGTAACAATGGCCAACCAGCTGTGTTAGGTATGGTCAACCAGGTTGCTGGTTCGAATGCTACTCAGATAGCTGAAGATGTGAAGACAGCCTTGGCTGATGCTCAAAAGCAGATGCCACCAGGAATGAAGGTTACGATAGAGCAGGATGTAACAGAGTTCCTCTTTGCATCTATTGCGGAGGTTATTCGCACATTGGTTATCACCCTTGTGCTGGTATTCTTCGTTGTTTATATCTTCTTGCAGGACTTCCGTTCAACAGTAATCCCTATGATTGCCGTACCAGTGGCATTGATTGGAACCTTCTTCTTCCTATGGGTGTTCGGATTCTCCATCAACCTTTTAACCCTGTCAGCATTGTTATTAGCGATTGCCATTGTGGTCGATGATGCCATTGTGGTCGTTGAGGCTGTTCATGCTAAGCTCGATTTAGGTTATAAGAGTGCTATGACAGCTGCCATAGATGCTATGAACGAGATTTCAGGCGCTATCATCTCTATTACTTTGGTGATGGCAGCAGTGTTCGTTCCTGTATCTTTCATTGGCGGAACCTCAGGTACTTTCTATCGTGAGTTCGGTGTGACAATGGCCGTGTCAATCGTTATCTCTGCTTTGAACGCTTTAACGTTATCACCTGCACTTTGCGCTATTTTCTTGAAGCCTCATGGTGATGATGAAGAACACAAGAAGCTGTCACGCGTAGACAGGTTCCACATTGCTTTCAATGCTCAGTATGAGAAGATTAATAGTAAGTATCAGAAAACCGTTGAGAAGGTTATCAATCATCGTTGGATATCAGGTGTATCTGTCGTCCTTGGTGTTATAGCTCTTGTTCTGACAATGACCTTTACACAGACAGGTCTTGTACCTAACGAAGATACAGGAAGTATATATGTCATGATTAGTACTCCTCCTGGAACCTCTCAAGTAGAGACGCAGAAGGTGACCGACCAGGTGGATAAGATGTTGGCAAGTAACCCTTATATCGAGCGCCGTGAACAGATTGTTGGTTATAACTTCATGGCAGGACAGGGTTCTAACCAGTCGACTTTTATTATTAAGTTGAAGCCTTTCGCTGAGCGTGAATATGGCATGATAGAACGCATTAAGTCTGTCTTTGATGGGGCTGGTATTGCCGGACTGTTTATTGACCCAACTTCTTCAAATATGGTTTTGGGTATGATTTATAAGCAGACTTCAAGTATCAAGGGCGCACAGATTATTGCTTTTGCACCGCCAATGATTCCTGGTTATGGTATGACCAATGGTCTTTCCTTCTCTTTGCAGGATAAGACTGGTGGCGACTTGAATAAGTTCTTTAAGATAGCACAGGATTACATTGCTGCGCTGAACAAGCGTCCAGAGTTTAGCCGTGCACTCACTACATATAATCCTAACTATCCTCAGTACATGGTAGACGTTGATGTTGCGAAGGCAAAGCAGGCTGGTACATCTCCAGCAGCTATCCTTTCTGTATTGCAGGGATACTATGGTGGTATGTACGCATCCAACTTCAATGCATACGGTAAGCTTTTCCGTGTGATGATACAAGGAACAGCAGAGAGTCGAATGGACGAGTCGAGCATGAATAACATCTATGTTCGTACAGCGGCTGGTATGGCTCCTGTGAGTGAGTTCTGTACGTTGAAGCGTGTTTATGGACCATCAAATATCACTCGTTTCAACCTCTTTACGTCTATTGCCGTTAGTGCAACACCTGCCAATGGAGTGTCTTCTGGTCAGGCCATTAAGGCTGCCGAGGAAGTTGCTAAGCAGATATTGCCACAGGGATATGGCTACGAGTTCTCAGGTTTGACACGTTCTGAGCGAGAGTCTTCTAACTCAACGGCGATGATCTTCGTGCTTTGTATTGTGTTTGTCTATTTGATTCTTAGTGCACAGTATGAGAGTTATATCCTTCCGTTGGCCGTTATCTTGTCAATACCATTCGGTCTTGCAGGTGCGTTCATCTTCACCTTGCTGTTTGGACATAGCAATGATATCTATATGCAAATATCCTTGATTATGTTGATTGGATTGTTGGCGAAGAATGCTATTCTTATCGTTGAGTTTGCTCTTGAACGCCGTCGTACGGGTATGGCGATAAAGTATGCGGCTATCTTAGGTGCTGGTGCACGTCTTCGTCCTATCTTGATGACTTCTTTGGCAATGGTTATTGGATTGTTGCCATTGATGTTCGCAAGTGGTGTAGGCCGTAATGGTAACCAAACATTAGGTGCTGCTGCCGTTGGAGGTATGTTGATTGGTACACTCTGTCAGGTATTTGTTGTACCAGCTCTCTTCGCTGGCTTCCAGTACTTACAGGAGCGTATTAAGCCTCTCGAGTTTGAAGATGAGGCTAATCATGACGTCATTAAGGAACTTGAACAATTTGCTAAAGGTCCTGCACATGACTATAAGGTAGAAGAGTAGTACTATATTAAAAGAACAATAATGAAGAATAAGAATATAATCATCATAGCCCTTGCAGCCCTGTCATTGACAGGCTGTAAGAGCCTCTATGGCAATTACGAACGTCCAGACGTTAAGACGAATGGGATTGTGCGTGACCCTGTTGATGACAAGACCGCACTTGAAGGGGCTAACGATTTCGGTAACCTGTCATGGCGTAGTGTCTTTACCGACCCTCAATTACAGGCACTTATTGAGAAAGCTCTTAATAATAATCCTGATTTGCTCAATGCTGCTTTGAATGTGGATATTGCTGAGCAGCAGGTTAAGATGGCGAAGTTGGCATTTTTACCATCGGTAGTCTTCGCACCAACAGGTACGATTTCTCATTTTGGAACGCATACCTCTTCAACACAGTCTTACACGCTTCCTATTGCTGCAAGTTGGGATGTTGACCTCTTTGGGAAGCTTCGTTCGCAGAAGAAAGCCGCACAAATGCTTCTTCTTCAGTCAAAGGATTATAAGGTGGCAGTGCAAACCAGCCTTATTTGTAACGTAGCTAATCTCTATTACACATTGTTGATGCTTGATCGTCAGAAGCAGATTGTCGATGATATGTCTGGTCTGACAAAGAACACTTGGGACATGATGAAGTTGCAGATGGACTTTGGACGTGCTCGTTCAACGAGTGTTCAGAGTGCTGAGGCGGCTTACTATAGCGTACAGACACAGGCTGCAGACATTCGTCGTCAGATTCGTGAGACAGAGAACTCACTGAGTCTTCTTCTTGGCGAACCTGCTCAAGGGATTGTACGTGGAAGCCTTGATAATCAGAGTCTACCAACGAATTTTGCAGGAGGCATTGGTGTTCAGCTGTTAAGCAATCGTGCTGATGTGCATGCAAACGAGATGGCGCTGGCTCAATGCTTCTATAATGTACAGCAGGCACGTAGCCGTTTTTATCCAGCATTGAACATTTCTCCTACCGGAGGTTGGAGTAATGGCAACGGCATGGTAAACCCTGCTAAGTTGTTATTGAGCGTAGTGGGTAGTCTTACACAGCCTGTTTTCATGCGTGGACAGCTGAAAGCTGGTCTACGAGTGGCTGAAGACAAGTATAAGCAAGCGTATAACACGTGGCAAAACAGTATTCTTAAGGCAGGCTCAGAGGTTAGTAATGCACTTGTAGCCTACAACTCTGCTAACGAGAAAGAGAAGTTACAACAACAGCAAATAGATGTCTTAAAGCAAAATGTAGAACATACGCAGATGCTCTATGCACAAAGTTCAAGCACCTATCTTGAGGTTATCACTGCTCAGCAGAGTTTACTTAATGCTCAAATCTCACAGATTCGTGAGCAGTTTACGAAGCTACAATCTATCGTGAACTTGTATAATGCACTCGGTGGTGGCTCTAAGTAATAAGTTTGTTTAATTCTTAGTATTCAAAAGTATGAGTAGTGTAATTAGTCCAAAAGCCGAGATTTCTCCACGAGCAAAGATTGGAGATGGCTGTAAGATATTCCCATTTGTTTACATAGAAGACGATGTTGTCATTGGTGATAACTGTGTTATCTTTCCTTTTGTTAGTATCTTGAATGGTACGAGAATGGGGAATGGGAACAAAGTGCACCAAGGTTCTGTTCTTGCTGCATTGCCACAGGACTTCAACTTCGTAGGAGAAAAGAGCGAATTGATAATTGGCAACAACAATGTTATCCGTGAGAATGTAGTGATAAACCGTGCTACACACCGTGGATGTAAGACGGTCATTGGTTCAGATAACTTCTTGATGGAGGGTGCACACATCAGTCATGATACCGTCGTTGGCGACCGCTGTGTCTTTGGGTATGGTGCGAAGATTGCTGGCGATTGTGTTATTGACACAGGTGCAGTCATCTCTTCTAACGTTGTAGAGAAGGCTAACACCCGTGTTGGGTCGTATGCTGTGGTACAAGCGGGTACAACATTCTCTCGTGATGTCCCTCCTTATATTATTGCGGGAGGCTCTCCAGTTGGATTCCATGGTGTTAATACCACGATTCAAAAGTCTGCTGGTGTAGAAGAGAAGACCCTCAAGCATATCGCTAATGCTTATCGTCTTTTGTTCTATGGTCAAACATCGGTGTTTGATGCATGTATACAAATAGAACAACAGGTTCCTTCCTCAACTGAGATAAGTAATATTATCGACTTTGTTAGAGGTACAGAGGTTGGAATCATTAGTAAATTATAATTTTCATACCTATAATTTTTAATGTTGGGGAGGGTTAACCGCAAGGTTAGCCCTCCTTTTTTGTTTTTATTATATAGGTTTTTATTTTTATTATATAGGTGCTTTTTTGGTTCTTCCGTTAAATGTGTAGATTGTTCATAGAATGAGATTAATCCACATACATGGTAAGCTTGCCTCCAATAAGATGGTTTTATAAAGGGAGGGGAAACAATATGATAAATGTAATTAGGTGTGATGTCTATCTGTCGTCTACAAACAATTTATTCCTATTAGCCTAATTAGGCTATTTAGTCCAATTGGGCTAATTAGGCTAATAACTTATTATTCTGTTATAATATTTCACATCATAATTTTGAATACATGCTCTTTTGGCTTCTAAAAGACGCCCTTTTGGCTTGCAAAAGATGCTCTTTAAGACCCTTGCTAACGCCCTTTTGAAGTCCAACTAATCAAAGAAAATGAAGTAAAATCGAAGTTGGTGTAAACTGACTGATAATAAGCAGGAAACGGAACAATTTGCATAAAACTGCCTCTTTCAAAAAGGGCAGCAATATGCAGATTTAGGCAGAAGTTCAGTTACCAGAACGTTACCCGATTCTAGCATAGGTAACGATGGAGTAATATTCGGTAACTGAATTATTTTCGCTCGTGTGGCTGTTGCTTCGGTCGGCAGTTTTCTGCGTAAGTGAGGAACGCTTTAATTCGGGTAACTTTGCCCACAGAAATTAAAGCGTATGAAACAAGGAAAAATGAAGGTGTTGCTCTACCTCAAAAAGAGCGGTCTTGACAAGTCGGGCAAAGCCCCGATTATGGGGCGGATAACCATCGACCGTTCCATTGCCCAGTTCAGTTGCAAACTCTCCTGCAATCCCGATTTGTGGAATCCCCGTGAGAGCCGAATGGACGGAAAGAGCCGTGAGGCGGTGGAAGTGAACAGCAGGTTGGAAAACCTGTTGCTGTCCGTTCAGTCTGCTTATCAGTCCCTGCTCTCCAAAGGATGCCCGTTTGACGCAACCGATGTGAAGGAGCAGTTTCAGGGCAGCGTGCAGACACGGTGCATGCTCATCGAAAGGCTGGACATACTCATCAAGGAAAAAGAAAACCATGTAGGTATAGACATCAAGGAAGGAGCCATACACGGCTACCACTCCACCCGGATACATTTACAGAAGTTTATTCAACGGAAGTACAAGGTTTCGGACTTGGCATTCTCGCAACTTACAGAGGATTTTATCCATGAGTTCCAGCAGTATTTCTTAGGTGAGTGTGGTTTTCAGGAAAGCACGTTCTATAATGTAGCCACGCATTTGAAGACGGTATGCAGATTGGCATACCGTGAGGGATTGGCAGACACGCTCCTTTTTGACAAGGTTAAGATATCAAAGGGCAACAAGAAACTCCCCAAGGCACTCGACAAGGAAGCGTTGGAAAAGCTGAAGGCTCTCTGCTTTGAGGATTTGGAGGAAGAAATGGAAACGGCAAGGGACATATTCCTCTTTGCCTGCTATGTTGGTGCAGCCTATTGCGACCTGATGGAACTGAGCAAGTCCCACCTTGTCCGTGATGATGAAGGCAAAATGTGGCTGAAATTCAACCGCCACAAGACAGGCGTACCCTGCCGTATCAAGTTATTGCCCGAAGCCATTAGGCTGATAGAGAGGTTTCACTGCGATGAAAGGGAAACACTGCTTCCCTATATCAAGTACAAGAGCTATCAGACCTGTCTGAAAGCCCTGCGGCTTCGTGCAGGCATATCGTTTCCATTTACCACTCATACCGCAAGGCACACCTTTGCAACACTCATCACGCTTGAACAGGGTGTGCCTATTGAAACGGTAAGCAAGATGCTGGGACATTCCAACATAAGCATGACGGAACGCTATGCCAAAGTAACTCCACTGAAACTTTTTGAGGAGTTCGACCTTTTCCTCTCTTTTACAGGTGATATGCAGCTGACTATCTAACGATAAAGTCTCATCATCTTATTTTTTTTCATCCAATCAATCAAAACATTAAAGCATCAAGACAATGAGAAGTACATTCAAGATAATGTTCTATATCAACAGACAGAAAATTAAGGCAGATGGCAATACCGCCATTCTATGCCGTATCACCATAGACGGAAAAAGCACAACCATTACCACGGGCGAAGAATGCAATCCCTCCGAGTGGAACACCAAGCAGGGCTTGACGACAGACAGGAAAACCAATCAAAGACTCCATGAGTTCAGGGAAATTGTGGAAAAGACCTATCAGGATATACTGACAAGGGACGGAGTGGTAAGTGCTGAACTTATCAAGAACCACCTGCAAGGCATAACAGAGAATCCGTCAACCCTCCTTGCCATGAGCAGGGCGGAGCTGCAAGCACTCAAGGAAAGCGTTGGAAAGTCAAGGGCGGAGGGAACTTATCTGAATCTGTCCCATTCTGACAAGAACCTCCGTGAGTTTGTGGAAGATAAAGGATTGCAGGACATATCCATTTCCACCATTACGGAGGACTTGTTTGAGGAATATCGCTTCTTTCTCAAAAAGCGCGGATTAAAGGGAACGACCATCAACAACTATCTCTGCTGGCTGAGCAGGCTGATGTTCCGTGCGGTCAGCAAGAGGATTATTCGCTGCAATCCTTTTGAGCATGCCAAGTATGAGAAAGAAGAAAAGAAGATACGCTTCCTGCAAAAGAGTGAAGTTGCTAAACTTGCGACAATGAAAATGAATGACAGCGAGGCGGATTTGGCAAGGCTGATGTTCGTCTTTTCCTGTCTTACGGGACTGGCAATCGCTGATATGGAAACTCTGCAATATGGGCATATCCAAACGGCAGCGGGCGGGAGGAAGTATATCCGAAAGGAACGTCAAAAGACAAAGGTGGAGTTCGTTGTGCCGCTGCATCCAATAGCGGAGGCCATTATCCGCCATTGTTGGGAAGAACAGGAGGGAAACGAAGAACTGCAGACGGTGAAAGAAAAAGGCGACAGCCTTGTCTTCCCCCGTAGTTGCAGCCGTAGCGTAATGGGCAAGAACCTGTGCATTGTGGGCAAGGCTTGCGGTATCAGAGAACGGTTGTCCTATCATATGGCAAGGCACACTTTCGGTACAATGAGTTTAAGTGCAGGAATACCCATTGAGAGCATTGCCAAGATGATGGGGCACGCCTCCATATCAAGCACGCAGATTTACGCGCAGGTGACGGACAGGAAGATTTCGGAGGATATGGACAGGCTCATTGCCAAGCAATCTGCAAAAGAGAAAGAAATTGCGGAGAGAGAGGCTTGTGAACCTTCGGATTTTGCAACCTGTAAAATGGAGGAAACGGCATGAAAGCAAGCAATAATTCAAAGAGCAAAAATAGCACGTACAATCATCGCAGTTACTTTGATTGGGGGAGTAATATGCAGGTTGTCCACAAGGGTAAAGGCGAGATTGCCATGACGGAGGGAGAACTTGCGAGGTTCTTCGGTGTGACGTGGAGAAAACTCAATCATAGGCTTCAAGCGATAATAAAATCTTCCAACTTGCATCCCGATGAAAGGGGTGCAGGCCAAGAAGAAGTTATCAATGGTAGAGAGTGTGTTGGTTATGCATCACTTTATCCGCTCTCAACAATCATTGCCCTGTCCTTTCTATTGGACAGCATGGAAGCGCATTTATTCAGAAAGTACATCAGTAGAAGATTGCAGACAGAGTCTGCCATTGTAACGCCAATCTTCCTGTTAGGCAATACCAAGAACTAATGAATATATTTCCTTTTTCTTTCACCGATTATATCTTACTACATTACTACAATAAGAGTTAAAGCGGTGAAAGAGAAAGGATTAACGTGTAGTTGGCTGCTCAAAATAATTGTACTACGCAGTAACTACATTTGCCTTTCTTCTTTCACTGCTTCATTACGGTTAAAAAGGGAATTATATGCTATTTGTTATTTGCTTGACTATCCTCTGGAGCACGCTTTCATTGCTTATAAGTATAGATGCCGTGCCCACCATTCCGCTGATAATTTTATACCTGCAATCCGTTATCCTTACCTGTGCCGTGAATACGCTGCCTTCTGCCGTTTGTCGGGGTGTATGCGATGTGGCTGTTATTACACCATTTGCAACTCCGTATGTTTCTGCATCGTAACCCTCAACTTCGATGTTCGCTGTCATTCCTCTTGCTATCGTATTCACGTATTTATAGGGAACGGTTATTGTGCCTTGATGGGCATTTGTCATCTGCACCTTTGCACTGATGGTTTCGGGATAAGGTATAAAATATGCGCCCACCAATAGTCCCAATATCACAATGGTGATTATCGTGATACCATAACGGACAATCCTTGACGGTATCTCGCCAATGATATGCCTTACTTTCTCGCTGCGGAGTTCTATCTCGTTGTCTGCCATAATATTCCTTTCTGCTGTTAGTTGCCTAATTCTAACTGATTTTTTACGAGGTTATAGTATGCACCCCGCTTTGCTGTGAGTGCTTCGTGGTTGCCAATTTCTACCACCTTGCCTTTATCCAATACCACTATCTGATCAGCATTCTTCACCGTACTTAGGCGGTGTGCCACGATAACCACCGTCTTGCCTTTGTAGAACTCATCAAGATGTTCTACTATCATACGCTCATTGTTGGCATCGAGCGAGTTGGTGGCTTCGTCAAGAAAGATATAGTCGGGATTCTTATACACTGCCCTTGCTATCAGGATACGCTGTTTCTGTCCTTGACTCAAACCAACGCCATCGCGACCGATCTTAGTGTTGTATTTTAAGGGCAGTCCCATTGCATAGTCATGAATACAAGCTATTTCAGCAGCTTTCTGCAATCGCTCCTTGTCAATCTCGCCGTCATCTACGGCAATGTTCCTTGCTATACTCTCGGAGAATATCACACCGTCTTGCATCACCACGCCACATTGCCTGCGCCACCATTTCTTATTAAGTGCGTTTACATCTGTTCCGCCAATAGTTATTTGACCTCCCAATACGGGGTAATAGCCTAACATGAGTTTGATGAGCGTTGTTTTACCGCTGCCCGATGCGCCCACAATGGCTGTTACCTTACCTTTGGGGATAGTGAGACTAACATCATCTATAATAGTTTTCAGTGCGTGAGGGTCGTATTTGAAGTTTACGTTTTCAAGGTCTATGCCTTCGTTTTCTTCTTTCACTGCTGTTTCCAATCCTTGCTTTCCGTTCTCATCATCCATACGGTGGATTTCATTGATACGTTCAAGGCTTATCTTTACATCCTGCACCGAATAGAAGAAACTCATCAACTGCTCGACAGGTGAGTTGAGTTGCCCAATGATATACTGCACGGCAAGCATCATACCCAGCGTGAGTTGTCCATGAATGACGGCTGTTGCTGCGACCACCGTGATGACGATGTTTTTCAGTTCATTGATGAAGATGCTGCCTGCCTCTTGTGTCTGTTGGAGTTTCAACGATTTCATCTGCACTCCAAAGAGGTCTGCCTGCACGTCCTCCCATTCCCAGCGTCTGCGCTGCTCGCAGTCTTGGAGCTTTATCTCCTGCATGGAGGTGATAAACTCGTAGGTCTTGTTGTTGTTGATGGCTTGCTGCTCAAAGAGTTCGTAGTCAAGTACCTTTCTGCGCCTGAGGAAGAGTGCAAGCCAACCGCCATAAAGCAGACTGCCGAGCATGAAGATGGCAAAGACGAGCCAATTATAGGATAGCAGTACGATGCTGAACACCACAAAGGTGAAGAGTGAGAACACGATACTGAGCGTCTGTTGCGTCAGAAACGTGTTCACCCTACTGTGGTCGCCCATACGCTGCATGAGGTCGCCCATCAGTTTGGTATCGAAGAATGACATCGGCAGCTTTAAGAGCTTGATGAAGAAGTCGCTTACCAATGAGATGTTGATGCGCAGCGAGATGTGCAGCAACAGCCAACGGCGAATAAAGTCGATGGCAGTACGGCTCACGGTAAGCATCAGTTGTCCTAAGAGTATCAGCCATATAAAACCGATATTCTGGTTTTTGATGCCCACATCCACGATAGACTGGGTGAGGAAAGGCAGAATAAGCTGTAACAAACTGCCCACGAGCAAACCTAAGACAATCTGCCCGAAGTACTTGCGATATTGCTTGATGTAGCCAAAGAGGAATCTGAACGAGCGTTCCTCTGTTGGCTGTTCCTCCATCTGCTTTTCATAAAATGCTGGTGTGGGTTCCAAGAACATGACTATTCCTTTCTCCTCACCGTCCGATTGAGTGCTGACCCAATGCTTCTTAAATACTTCGAGGTCGTATTTTACATGCCCTTTTGCAGGGTCTGCAATGTAGAATCCGTTCTTTTTAACTTTGTATAGTACAACAAAATGATTTTGGTTCCAATGGAGTAAGCAAGGATAATTTATGTCTTTTATTTGATACAAGCTTGCTTTTCCACATAGCACATCAAAACCTAAGGCTTCTGCCAATTGTTTTAAAGCCTGCATTGAAACACCCTCATTGGTTATAGTACAGGTATTTGATAGAGTTTCAAATGAACACTTTCTACCATAATACTTACAGACCATAGCCATGCAGGCAATCCCACACTGCATGGCGTCATGTTGCCTATAAAAATAAAAGGACATTTATTTTGCTGTGTTGTATTTGGTAAGACCGGAGTCGTTGTCTCTATTATTAATGTTTTTACCCAGATGCCTTCGTGAATTGCCTTTTGACAAAGAATAGACGAAAGTCAGTGCCACAAGATTTTTGAAATTACCCCATCGGGTCTTTTCTACGAAATGGAATGAAGGAGTGTCCGCATAAATCCTGGAAGGATCGGGATTGTAAATGAACATGGCACCCACGGTGATTGCACCTAATTTATAGGTAAGGGATGCGTTCGCATTATACCCAATCTTCTCAAAGACATCACCTTCAACAGTGGTCATCGGTAGATTGTGGTTGGTAATGAACTGCCACTTGCCTGCCACCACCTGACAAGAGATTCCGACATTGTTCAGATTGTGGTTGACACGCTGATTAGGCGTATTGTATTTGGAAGACAGATAGTTATAGTAAGGCTGCAAAGTTAGCCAGGAGAAAGGTCTGCAACTCAGAACAAGCGATGCGCCATACTCGTTGACATGGCGGATGCCCACAATCTGGTTCACGAAGTCCGAACCGTCAGCGGAAACAACTGTCATATTCTTGCTGGGATAGTAGGCATGGCTGACGGAAGGTTTGACAAACCAGATATTATTGGCCGACGCATACTGGAAGCTAAGTTCGGTGCGGTAGAAATGGTAGGGCTTCAGACTGCTGTTGCCTTGTAGATAGAATCGTTCATCCACGACGGTACGACTATCTGTGAGCTGACCGACGTTAGGAACCGCAGATGCTATGGACGACGTCAGGCGTAG
The DNA here is from genome assembly GCF_900187995.1 of Prevotella jejuni. Classification (GTDB taxonomy): domain Bacteria; phylum Bacteroidota; class Bacteroidia; order Bacteroidales; family Bacteroidaceae; genus Prevotella; species Prevotella jejuni. The sequence goes on along the minus strand of NZ_FZNZ01000008.1, from coordinate 84,274 downwards.
CGAACTGTGTTTGTGCAGCTGGTAATTAAGAGAAACAGAAGGCCGCATAAGGATGTAGTTGGCTATTGCCTTCGTCGCAGTTCTATATCGGTTGTTCTCCACACCGATTCCCAGGTTGTAGGACAATGCCCCCCATTGATTGGTGTAGTCGGCGTATAGGTATTCCTTTTGCGTATTCACTGTCGACAAATTGGATGCCCCGTCTGTCTGACGCAGGTTTTTGTATTGATAGTAGGCTCCTATCTGTATATTTCCCTGCCACAGTTTGTCAGTATAAAGTGCTTCTGCTATTAGCGAGTAAGACTTGTTGTCGACGACGTTGGTAAACGTTCCCGTTCCCGAGGTGTTTGTTAGATTATTGTTCGAATTGGATTTGAAATAAGTGTTCACCACATTGACCGACAGACTGTTGCCTTTACGGAAGGTGTGTCCGAAGTAGATGTTGGCCGATATGGATGAAAAGTCACTTTGAAGCCTTCTGTGGTTGGCATCTTCCAATGTACCCGTCCGCAAGAGCTGTTGACTGTATTGCTGGGTAGCCGGAAACTTACGATATTCTAAAGTGATATTGAAAAGGTTGCTGTTTTGGAAACGCTGATAGAATAATTGTCCTATGTGGTAGGTACCAGTGTATTTACCCGACAGACCCTTGTAATCGTTCGTCACATCCGGATAGACATAACGGTTTTCCATGGTGTTCCGGTCAAGATGTCTGTAGTCCAGAAAATATGCCGCAGACACCTTGTTGAGCGAATCGCTATAACTGGTGGAAATCAAGTTGGTACCATATCCTGTGGTGATACTGTTTTTGGTGTCGAGATATAGTGAATAGTGCCTTTTGTTGGTGCGCTTAGTCGCTACATCTAATACAGCACCTATCTTCTCATGCGCAAACCTTGCAGGCGGATTGGAATAGTAGTGCAGGGTCTTTATTTCGTCGGCTTTGAGCAGCATCAGTTCACGTACCGACCTCCTGATTCCATCAATCAGCACCAAGACAATTTTACCATCTGCCGTCAGCAGTTCACCGCTGTTTGTTGAAAGTCTGAATTGCGGCAGGCTACTGATGGCCTCCAAAGCGTTGTTTCCCATCTGTCTGGCACGCCTGTCTAACAGGATGATGTCTGCGTTGCCGAAGCTTCTTAGCCCTTGAGCCGACACAGTGACCTCTGAAAGGTTCTGTATGCTTTCTGTCAGCTTGACCACTCCGACATCGCCACGCTTGCACGTTAGCTGTTGTGGCCGATACCCTAAACAAGAGAATTTCAACAGGAACTGTCCGTCTTCGTCTACATTCAAACTGAAGGTTCCTTTTGAATCCGTCAACGTGTGAGCAATGGCTGCCGTGTCAGATAAGCTGGCCAATACGCAGTCAACGCCGGCTAATGGACAGCCAGACGGATCGGTCACCGTACCGTATATCCTGTTCTGTGCGTTGCTGCTTATCAACGAGACTACAAAGGCAAACCATAACGTTGTGAAAATTCTTGCCACCATAATATAAATTATTTACACATTGAATCAATGTAATTTACCATCGAATCTTCCAAATTGATATCCATTCCATCGAATTTACACGCATTTACATATTCATTATCCCTTGGACACACCCCCATACAAATTGGAAGTTGTTTGCATTGTAAGCACCGTTTATTCTCAAAGGATTTCACCTCATATTTTCTGATAAAATCCATGTTCCAAGAAATAGAACCATCGTTTTGAATAATGCCATGAGTTTTGTTCTCATACAAATCATTGCATGCCGTACATTTTATAACATCACCATTAAAATTAATGGCATTATAATACTTACGACTAGCGTAACATGGAACGAAGTTTGTGATAACGTCCAGACGTATTGTGTTATAACCAGATTGTTCAAATAAATTAAGAAGTTCTCCGATGTCTTTATATCTATCTTTCCTTACCTTTTCTTGCCATACTTTTTTGGGGGTAATCGTTATTCTTCCCCGATTAGCCATTGTAATGTGATGGTTGATTTGATCTACTATTTCATAATTTAGATTCTCGTCAGTATAGTTAATTCTCAATAGAATATTAACAGCCTTTGTATTGCTGAGCAATTGGTTGATGTTGTTTAGAACATGATCGAATGCAGAATCACAACCTTTCTGATATTTTACTTTATCATGGTTCTGTTTGGGTCCATCTAATGTAATATGAAACCGCGTCATGCCAAGTTTTTGAATTAATGGAATGTTTTTGGGGAAAATGAAGTAACCATTTGATGTAGCTGTTGTTGAATATTTTACACCTTTTTTCTCACATTCTTTTTGTGCGAATTCACATATTGGCTTTATAATTTGTTTTAAGTACATTAACGGTTCACCACCAAACCATTCGATTTGAAGTGATTCTATATTCTGTACATCAATCATATATTTGATGTGTGTCATCACATTCTCCATTGTACTCTTCGACATTCTTGAAGGTATATGATTTTGTATGCAATACCAACATTTAAAGTTGCAATCCAAGGTTGGTAGAATGATTAACAGATAGTTCTTCTTGTTTACTGAATCACAATATCTTTTCCTAATTATTGAAAGCTCATCAGTATTATCCGGCACAATGAAACCACTTGCTGATAGCTTGTCTTTTAGAACTTTAGGGATGAACTCAATTCTTTCTTTGTCTGTGAGTAGCCTCTCTATTTTTAACCCTAAATCCTTGGGAAGCTTAAAATAAGTGTGTTCAAGCCCATTGTACCAATAAGATTGGTTATTTTGGTATATTATATAGTTATAATTACTTGCTTTCATATATTACAATACTTAATTAACATCCCGTAAAAAAATAAAAGAGCCATATCAAGTATGGTAATGAACGATATGGCTCTTAAAGTGTTGAAGTTTCATTATCATCTACCACGAAATACCTTCAGGTACACGTTGAAATGATGTAGAACTGTTCATTAAGCATGTTGTACCCCCGGTTGAGATTGATCTGTCACAATAATAACATCACATCCGCATCCGGCAACATTGTTAGAACATCCTGTCTGAGAGGCTGCCATTTCAGAAGCTCCACCCTTGACTTCAAGCGACTCCATTAAGGATAATTCCTCAACTGAAAAAAGTTTTTGGTTTTTCATTTAATGTAACATTTAATCGCCTTCTTACTGCTTCAGGCATTGCATTCTTTTGTCGTCAAAATTAGAAAAATATATAGTTGAGTTCAAATAATTTCGATGTTTTCTTGCAGGTTTCCTTGCAAAATCATACTTTTGTATGATAATATATAATCTTTCATGTAACATTATATAGTCAAAAAACGTGAACACGTAAAAAACTCCATAGAATGACGATTTTCGATATTTTAAAAGGGTTAAAAGAGGCAGACGACAACACACAGAGTATCCGGAGTCAAGCCACCAGTGATTATTCTCCTTATATAAAAAGTGCCCAAGCTACTGATAGGCTTGGATATGGAAAAATAGTTCTGATTGATTTCTGTCAATATACTTTTCTATATATATCACCATCTATTTTTTCAACTCTACAACAAAAAAGATTTAGAGATAACGGAGGAAGAATTGATAATATACTTGATGAAAGGCAGTTAAGCTATTTGAGCAATATTCTTAAATCGTATTTCGCGTTACAAAAAAACTATGCCCGTATAGAGTCCTCTGTCTTGCATTTTGACTTTTCAATAAATACCTCTTTATGTAAGCAAATGATACATGCCTCGTTGACCCCTTGTTTAGTAATGATAAAAAAATAACTTGGTATTTTTTTCTCTCTCTCCATGAAACCATATAGTTCCATTTCTGGAGTTTTTCATCAATTGAATACACTGCTCAAGACCGATGCCTCGGCTCCGAAAATGTACCAAGTTATTTTTTAATCATTACTAAAAACAAGCTGTGGCGCTTATTTTTTTGAGAAATCCTTGCATATCTCGAAGAATTTCCATATATTTGCCACACATTATATATGTGTATTTTGTAAATGAAATATATGAAACAGTCCTGGCTGTGTAAACAGGAGCGGATACCGAAAAGCTTACGAGTAGGTTTCTTTAAAATAATACAATTATGAAAACGAAAAAACTACTAAGCCACACAAATTATGCAGCTAAAGTTGTTGCTTCAGGTTGTTGCTGTAATTGCAATTCATGTTGCTGCTGCTGGTCACTTTTCTCCTCCAGTGCATCCATGGAACAGGCTGCTGTAGCCTAATAGTAGCCAAATGAGTGTAGCTCGTTTTGAGTCAGCTATTCTCTAAATCATTAAAAACGAGGTTGTTGTGAAATCACACACATATACTACGATTATTAGTTTATGGTACGATTATTCACATTTATCTGTTACGCAGAATGAGATTTTAGCAGTTATTCAAACAACTATCAAAAATCAACAAGTCTGTTTTTGAAGCCAGACTATCTTTCGATTCATCACGAAAGGAAGAAGCGGAAGATAGCTGGTTTCGATTTTACCCATTAAATTAAAAAACAATGAAACAATTTGATATATTCTTCGATAATGACAATAAACTGTATCAAGTAAGAACCAAAACAGATACAACAACCATAGAATTTACAGATTCCGAAAAAGAACTGATTTTTAAAGACTTGATCAGATTGTACGATACACGGGATAAAATATCTTTTTCAACAATCCAAAAACTATTAAATAAGGCTGACTATAACAAACTTTTGGATGTAGTAAAAGAGTTACAAGAATGTGGAATTCTAGATGAACTGAATTTCGAAGCAGAAGGTGCCACTGTTATTTCTGATATATATAATGAAGTCAATCACAAACCGGTTTCAGAAATGAAGATTGCTTATATTGGCAATACAGATTTTGGCAACCAAGTGAAAGAGAAATCATCCGAATATAACATAGAACATTTTGTTATCTACTCAATAGATGAATTGTCGGATGAAACAATTGAGTCAATCCTCTGTAACAGCGATTTTATCATTGTTGATTCTTTGACTTGGAATCCGTACAAAATGCACATTATCAACGAGAAGGCATTGAAACACAGCAAACCATGGTTATTGATTGAAGGACTGACTTTCTCTGGAAAATTCAGTATTGGGCCGATTTTCCACGGCAAATACACAGGATGTTATGATTGTTACAAAAATAGAATAAGGAGCAATGACGAATTCATCAACTTCAATGACTCTTACGTTAAATACCTTGAAACAGAGAAAGCATCAGCAAAACCAGACTTGAATATCCAACCAGTAGTAAAGGATATGGCTTCCGCTATTGTAATTGCAGATATGCTGAAGTTTCTTTATGCCTGGTATCCCCCGGAAACTTGGAAGTGTTGTATATTGATAAATCCGTCCAATTATGAAGTAGAAAAGCATACTTTTATAAAAGCTCCGATTTGTCATGTATGTAAACCAGCATTGGATTATAATCCGGCTCCGTGGCTCGAATCAGTAACTCTTTAACATAAAAAAACAATGGATGCAGTCAACAACTCTCTGATTAAAGGTATAATGCTGATTTCCAATCAGTTTGGAATCGTAAATCATGTATCCAAATTACCCAGGCTCAATTACGATCCTAAACTTGTAAGCTTTGGTATTTGGCCCAGCAACACTCTGGCTTTCGGAGCAGAAAAGTATGAAGGAAGAAGTAGCGGATGTAACTTTGATCTGCAAAAGTCATTTATGGGAACTTTAGGTGAAACGGTAGAAAGGTATTGCCCCGTATTCTACAATAAAGAGAATATGATCCTAAGTTCTTATAAAAATCTAAAAGTACACGCTATACCGCCCTCGGAATATGCCTTGTTCCATGAGAAGCAATATGCCCAGGAAAATTATCCTCTCCATCGGTTCGACGAGAATATCGAATTACATTGGGATAAATGCATGGATATTACTAATGGGAAAGAAACCTGGGTTCCCGGAGCATGCATCTATCTTCCCTGGTCATGTGAAAAGCAATGGATAAATGTAAGTACATCAACAGGCTTGGCAGCACATACGAATTGGGACAAGGCTTTGCTGGTTGCATTACATGAAGTCATTGAAAGAGATTCGTTTTCTCTCACTTGGTGGCAGAAAATAAGCGCTCCAAAAATTATTATAGACGAGGATATCAGCCATTTTATCCATGAGCGTTTTCCAGCAAGCTACGAGTGGCATTTTATGGATATAACTTACGATTTAGGTATTCCGACAGTTTATGGTATCTGTTTCGGTGAAGCCGAATATGGTAAATTTGTAGCCGTAGGCACTGCGACAAGAGACACCTATGGCGAAGCATTGAAGAAAGTTATTCTCGAAATGGGGCAAAGCGTCAGCTATTTCAGATATTTGTTAGGAGAGAAAAAGAATTGGCAGCCTTCTGAAAACTTTCATACATTACTGGATTTCGAAGACCATTCTATACTATATATAAAAAAACCAGAACTGTGCGAGGTCTTCAAAATCTGGACGGAAACAAAGCCGACCAGAAAGATTGATTTTCTTGAAGAGTCTGCACGCTCAACCAAAGAGAACATCCGGCACATTACCAGCGTACTGAAGTCCAAAGGTTACAATGTATTAGTAAAAGACATCACGACTCCTGATGTAAATCAGGCAGGCTTCTATTGTCTGAGGGTTATCGTTCCTCAATTAATACAAATGGGTGGTGCGTATTCCTTTTATTTCCTGGGCGGAAAAAGACTATATACGATACCGCAGGAACTAGGCTACAAATGCTATCCTTTTGAAGAATTAAATGTATATCCACATCCATTCCCTTAATAATATGAAAACAATAAAATCAAAAGCATTAATAGCAAGCTTAGATTCAGGACTATATGGAGCTAAAAATTTTGGTGAATCGTTGGCTTTGATTTTTAACGAGAATGTGAAATTTGATAAGTTTCTGATTCGCAAACAAGTTGAAAGTATCCAAAGTTTCTCCAATAAATACGTCCACCAACGCTCGTGCCAACCGTATAAAGTGTTTCCCACCAGCAAAGAGTATGATTTGAAACCTTATCTCAAAGAGATGCCTGGTAGTGAAAAAACCAATCTATTCAATATCCTTGCTAAGCGCCGTTCCGGAAGAGCCTATTCTCCTTACTCCATTTCGCTCAACGAGCTGGCGCTACTCTGCCATTATAGCTATGGAATTAGCGGAGAAGACTTTAATAAAGAATCAGAAGCTACGTTACGATTCAGAACGGTTCCATCTGCAGGTGCCTTATATCCACTTGAATTATACGTATATTTGAATACAAGTGTATTGCCTAAAGGAATTTACCATTATAGCCCCAATAAGTCAGTTCTCGAATTCATCAAAGAAGAAGATTATATGGAATATTTAAGAGAAAATCTCGTAGCAGAACCTTTCGTGGATTTGCAACATTGTAGTTGCGTGTTCTTCATCACGTCCTTCTTTGAGAGAGTACTTATCAAATATGGCGACAGAGGCTACCGATTTATACTTCAGGAAGTTGGATTTTTAACTCAGAACATCTCGTTACTCGCCGAATTTCTCGAACTTGGCTCTTGCGTTCTGGGAAGCTACGTTGATGACAACATCAACCAGATCCTCTCTGCTGACGGAACCTTTGAAACTGTGCAAAATGTGATTGTAATTGGAAAAAACAAGGAGGTTCAAGATGACAATGTTACAAGCAAATAATATTTCTTTTTCGATTCAGGGTACTTCCATCCTGCGCAATGTATCGCTGGAAGTTAATCCTGGAGAAATTGTAGCTCTATTAGGACAGAACGGTTCCGGAAAGACAACATTCATTGAGTTGTTGTGTAATATGATGAAATGTTCATCCGGCAATTTCGCATTTTTCGGAAAAGGCAACTTCGACCAGAACAAACAGAATATTGGTGTGCTTTGGGATAATCCGGTTATTTTCCCCATGTTAAAAGTCAAAGAAATAATCGGATTCACTCGAAGAATCTATAACATATCGGAATTGCCACGAGACATCTACGATTTCCTTGAATTAGATAAGATAAAGAATAGGTTCTTTTATCAACTTTCAAAAGGGGAAAGAAAAAGGGTTGCCATTTTTTTGTCCGTATTACATAACCCGTCATTGTTGATTCTGGATGAACCGACCGCCGATCTCGATCCGATGATAAGGGAGGTTATCTGGAGGAATATTTTCAAAAGCAAAAACCGGGGTGTCCTGTTCACGACACATCTTTGGGAAGAAGCCGGAAAATATGCAACCAAAATCTATTTTATCTACGAAGGGAAAATTATCTCGAAAGCATTGAGCCCGCAGGAATTGATAAATGAGTCGGCATATCAGCAAAAGATTGTCATCTCTAAAGAACTGTCCGGCACTGATCCTTTTGAAAATGATGAAAATGTATTGGTCATCCCAGATGATAAATTCCTCAAAATATACTTGAAGAGAGAAGATACCAAAACATTACAAAAGGTTCAGACCCGAACCTACAATTTTTCACTTATGCCTGTTGAGTTAGAGGATATATATCAAATTTTAGTAATGATAAAAAAATAACTTGGTATTTTTTTCTCTCTCTCCATGAAACCATATAGTTCCATTTCTGGAGTTTTTCATCAATTGAATACACTGCTCAAGACCGATGCCTCGGCTCCGAAAATGTACCAAGTTATTTTTTAATCATTACTTAACAAAATCAGAAAGATGAAAGTACTCATAGCTTCAATCTATTATCAATTGCTTTCTTCCATGAGAATCAAGCAAGCCGTATTTTTTACGGTGATATTTCCGGCATTTATTTTCCTTATATTTTCCAGTATATGGGGAATCAACAACAAAGAATATTGTGTATTCTTGCTGACGGGAATTTGCGCTATGACCATAGCCAGTGACGGATTATTCGCTATTGGCGGGGTTATCAAACAGTATTACACATCAGGAGTCATGAAGTTCATAAAAGTAATGCCTTACAACATCATTACTCATATTATCAGTTTGGTATTCAGCCGGATGATTTACATCCTGTTTTCTTTTGTAATACTGTTTATATTAGGTAGAGCCATATTTGGCGTGACATTAAACGTGCCGCAATACCTTTCCATACTGTCAGGATCAATATTGGGATTAATAGAGTTTTCTTTCTTGGGCTTACTGCTCTCTTTCACCAACATGAAAGCTGAAAGCGAAAAAGGATTAATCAACATCATCTATTTTGGACTGATATTTTTAAGTGACACATTTTATCCGATGACAGAAATAAATCCCGTATTCGAAGGCATTGTGGAATTCTCCCCGATTACGCCCGTGTTGAAAGTTCTCAGAGGTGATTATACCTATACATTGTATTTGGCTTTGTGGGCCGCGGCTTTCATGATAGCTTTCTATTTTTGTTTCAAAAGATTTCAAGTAAAAAGGAGTAAACAATGATCACATTTATAATTACTTTCATTATCCTGATGATGCTCCACGAACTGGCTCATGTATTGACAGCAAAGGCCGTAAATATGAAAATAGACAAAATAGGGGGCACTTGGAAACCTCTGCCTCATATTTATGTTTCTGTCATCAACGCACAAGTGTCTAATAAAAAGAATTTTTTATTCCTGATAAGCGGCAATGCTATGACATGGTTCTTATTCGTTATGCTAATGATTTACGGAAGTATGTTCAAAGTCCCTTATCCGGTTTATATGGCATTCGCCACTCAACTGATTTTCGAAACGAATCCATTCTTCTCGGATTACACAAAATTATTTTGCTATTACAAATACATGAAATGGTTAAAATTACAACTCAAAGTAGGTAACAAATTAACTTACAAAGAAATAGAGGCTAACCGTTCATTTATTATTCAAAAATATATGTATAGCAATATATGGTATTTGCAGTTCGTAGGCTGGGTATTTGTGGTGATTGCTCTATTATCACCTCACCTTTTACCTTCTATCATCCTGTGAATTGACATATATCTTTAATTTATCAACTCGTTAAAAAGAAAAAATATGAAAAAGTTTATCGTTTTGTTTGTTACTTTCTTTGCCATTGCAACTATCACTACAAGTACGCATGCAACCGGTATGAACCGTAATTCTTCTGTCGGAACTCCAGAGAATATATTAAATGGCATCCAAGACAAAATCGAGACAGCCATGAACAACTGTTTCGCCCGGAATTCCGTTTCTCCTCTTGACAGTATTTCCCAAAAGCTAAATAAACTGAAAAGTCAAAATAACATCGTACTTTATTGGAAATCTTACGTCAATTATTATAAAAGCGTCTTTTATGCAAAGCTGGGAGATAAAGACAAAAGCAAAAAAGCTATCAAAGAGGCATATATAACTCTGGAAAAAATGAATAACAAGAACTCGGAAGATTATGCATTGCTGGCTCTGACCCAAAGTTTTTATATACAATTCACTTCAGGAATGGCCGCCGGAGTCCTTTCATCTAAAATCACAAGAAATGCAGAGAAAGCTTTGAAGCTTGATTCAACGAATCTGAGAGGATGGTACGTTCTGGGCAGCAATGATTTCTATACACCCGCGAGTTTCGGTGGTGGGAAAAAAGTGGAGTATTATTTGAAAAAAGCTATTTCAACAGTGCCTAAAAGCATAAAAAACCCATATCTGCCTACTTGGGGAAGAGAATATGCTTTCGAACTATTAATCCGATATTACATCCAGAACAAAAAAATGAACGAAGCCAGGAAATATGTACAAATGGCGGAAAAAGAATACCCGAACAGTTACTTTATTGGTGAGTACAAAAAAATAATCAATAAATAAACCCTCCACCTACATAGGTAAGATAAAATCAAACGATTTATAAATAGCTAAATATCCGATCGAACATGAGAATAGACTTCCATTTATTCAGTTTGTTTCTCCTGTTTTTAATCAGGTCATCATATATATATGCGCAGGATGCGAATATACAGGGAAAAATAACAGATAAGAAAGGTGAACCTATATTGGCGGCCAATGTCTATCTGAAAAAAGAACCTGATAAGGGAACCATTTCTGATATAAATGGATATTTTATTCTCCGGTGTCAAAGCCATAGTTTCAACAATGATACGTTGATCATCTCTTTTTTAGGTCTGAAAACCAAAATCATTCCAACAGTGCACTTAGATACAAGCAAAGAGATATCAATCGTTATGGAAGAAGATCAACAGATGCTTGTAGAAGTAGTGATTATGGCTAATCCATCTTTATCAAGAGAATTCTCAATAAAAGAAGTTTCTAAATTTGATATTTATAATACCCCTTCTTCTGCCGGTGACGCATTGAAAATGGTCACTGTCCTTCCTGCATCCACCAATGTATCAGAAAGTGCCAATGTCGAATTGAGAGGAAGTGCCGGCGATATGTCAAGAGTGATGTTAAATGAAGTACCGGTATATAAACCCGTACGCAATTCCCAGATAAATGGAATCGGAAATTTCAGTCTGTTCAATACAGAAATGATAGAAGAGCAAAACGTCTATGCCAGTAATCCCCCATTGGTCTACAGCAATGCAACTGCGGGCCTGGTAGAGATAGGCACAATAAAGAAGTTGTCAGCAAGCGAAACGGCTCTCTCTCTATCACTTGCAAATATCGGTTTCCTCCACTCTCAGCCCATTAATAAAAAAAGTTTTCTTCAGATATATGGAAATTATCAATTTTCTAAACCTTATTTATGGGTCAATGCAAATAATAAGGATATTAATAAATTTTCATCAGAAGATACCGGTTTGAATTTTCATACAGAATTAACCAAAAGGTTAAGCATCAATCTTTATTCCTATTTTATTAATGAAAAGTATCTGGCTAATGATTATTCTTATACTTTTTCAGGGACAGTGGATGCAGGTAAAAGACGAAATTTCAATATTCTGAATTTCAAATACAAATTGGGCAAAGGATTTATCTCAATAAACAATGGCACAGACTTTTCAAACGAGGACTTTAAATTTGGCAATATTTTATCCAAGCAAAAGAACTGCTATGTATACAGTAACTTCGATTTCAAATATTATTTCACTCCGTCATGGAATTTACAATCCGGTTTTTCACATGAATATACCAAGCAAAATTACCGGAGCCGGTTTCCAAAGTATTATTTTGCGGTAAAACCTGAAAACCCAAGTTATTATTTTGAAAACAGTATATCAAACAACAACCTCGAATTTTATCTGTATAACAGAGTGCAGATCTTTAACGAATTAACTTTAGGTGTAGGAATCAGAAAAAATATACCTGTCAAGGAACAATCCGGATATTGGTCTTATCAAACGAACATAAAATATTCATTCAATAATTATAATTCTATATTGGCCTCTTTAGGGAAGTATAACGGATATGCAACCCCATATTACAACACACAGGAGTTTTCCTCCATATCAACGAGGCAGTATTCATTGGAGTATTCATTTTCGAGAAATGATTTCAATCTCCGGTTGGCTACATATCATAAGAAAGAAAATCTGAAGGAAAACTTTTCTGAAACAGATACTTCCGAAAGATTATTAAGAAAAATATGGGGAGCGGAAATCAGTATGAGTAAGAAATACGAAAATTTGACAGGTTCACTTGCATACACTTATCTCTATTCCAAATTCAGAAATGGGGGCAAATGGTATAACTCGTACAACCGGATGGACTATTTAATAAAAGCGTTTATTTCTTACTATCATAAGAAAGCAGGCACTGTCTCACTGTCTTGCTTAACCCGGCCCGGGCTTTATTATAGCCCGATAATAAATGCCGAGATAAATGAAACAGGGGCATACAAACCTTTATATGGCGATTATAATGTGAAACAATATTCAGGATATTGCAGCGTTGACTTCTCTTACAACAAAGTGCTGACCTTAAAATCATCCAATTTAATATTCTTTCTGACTGTCAACAACATCTTTGACATCAAGAATGAAAGCGCCATAATGTTCAGCGAAGACTATTCTACGATAACAGGATACAGACACTATAACAGACGTTCCATCTACACGGGAATGCAACTTCGTTTTTAAAACCATTTAGTAATGATAAAAAAATAACTTGGTATTTTTTTCTCTCTCTCCATGAAACCATATAGTTCCATTTCTGGAGTTTTTCATCAATTGAATACACTGCTCAAGACCGATGCCTCGGCTCCGAAAATGTACCAAGTTATTTTTTAATCATTACTTAGTAACGTTTAAAAAATAACTTGGTATTTTTTGTCTCTCCATGAAACCTTGTAGTTCCATTTCGGTAGCTCTTCATCAAAGGTAATATGCCGTTGACAGACATCATCATAATTGCTATCCACACAACGAGAAGTGTCGTACTTCTTTCTGTTGATGTTGGTGAAGACACAAAGGCCGGATTTCGTTCTGGCCTCTGCGGCAAGTTCGCATGCCTGCTCAACGCTCTCGAAGGAAATACCACTCCATACTCTGGTGATTTGAGAGAAAAGCCTGTGTTCAATGGGGTTCCACTTCGACGTGTACGGGGGATAGTGCGCCACTATTATGTCAATATGGAGGTCTTCGGAAAGTTTGATCAGCTCTTGCTTGAAAAGCCTGCTGGAACTGCTGTTGGAACCTCCACCGTCACAGAGCAACATGATGGCAGTTGCATGTGGATAGATGTCTTGGAGCACACGATACCAGTAGTACTTGAAGTTGTCGCAGAAGAACCCGGCTGTGTCATGGCTTATTCCGAAGCTCATGTATCCAGTATTCTTTTGAACATCGTAGATGCCATAGGGAATGATTTTGCCGCTTGCAAAGGAGGGGAAGTCATGGTCCCTGCATCGCGGCGACCTGTCGCAGTATACCTGTCCGCCTCTTCTGAATGGGCCGACCAACTCTTTCTTCTTCGTGTCTATACTGAAGACGGGTATGTGATTTTCTTCACACATGCTTCTCATTGCGGAGATTTTCTCGAACTGTTCGTTTCTTTTATTGCACTCTGCCATCGAGGTACACTTCTTCGGAGTGCGTTTCTTGAATCCCTCTTTGGATATGATTTGTTTGAGGGTGTGATAGCTTATGCTTATTCCGTAATCCACCTCCATCTTGTCTCTTATGATGCCAGGCGAATAGAAAAGCATGCGTACGCTCTCATCTTGCGGCAAGCCGCCTATGGCATCTTCCGTAATCTCCCGGAAGATGTCGATATACTCGGGATGAACACTGAGAATACTCTTTCTGCCTCCACCTTTCTTCCTTATGTGTCCGGCAGCAATTGTGTCCCCGCTCTCAAGCTCGTGAATACCTCTATACACTGTATTTCTGGTGACATGATATGTTTTGCAGACCAGACTCACGCCGTGCGTTCCAAGTTCCATCGCCTTGTGGGCACAGAACAACCTGCGTTGGCGTTCGTCCAGATTGGCGACTTCTGGGAAACTCCCTGATTTGTCGCACTCGCTATGTCTTCTCTTGTATGCTTCCACCTGCGCCCTGCGCAAGGGCAAAGATACAAAAAATAAACGACAACAAAGAATTAAACAACAACGTATATCATTACGTATCAGTTAATTAAACCTTAATTCCGCAACACTATTATAAATTAAACTTTTTAAGTACCTGAGCAACAAAAAGTTGCTCAGGATTTTGCCATGTCAGAATTTTCACTTATCTTAGTGTTGCAAAAAAAAACAAGAGAATCCAACGATAGACATGGCGAAGATACAAATTAAATCTGAGAGACTCACTCCTTTTGGGGGATTATTTTCAATCATGGAGCAATTTGACTCCACATTATCATCTGTCATCGACTCAACCCTCGGTCTAAGGTGTAGATCGTTCGGTTATCAGTACAGCGAAATCATCCGTTCTCTCATGAGTATCTACTTCTGTGGCGGTTCATGTATTGAGGATGTCACTACTCATTTGATGAACCACCTCTCACTTCATCCGACACTTCGCACTTGTAGCTCTGATACTATCCTCAGGGCGATAAAGGAGTTGACGCAAGAAAACATTTCATACACATCAGATATGGGCAAGACCTACGATTTCAATACGGCTGACACTCTCAATACTTTATTGCTCAATTGTATATTTGCATCTGGCCAACTGAAAGAGGGTGAGATGTATGATGTTGATTTCGACCATCAGTTCATAGAGACAGAGAAGTATGATGCAAAGCCTACATACAAGAAGTTCCTTGGTTATCGCCCTGGCGTGGCGGTTATTGGCGATTTGATAGTCGGTATAGAGAATAGCGATGGTAACACAAATGTTCGTTTCCATCAGAAGGACACGCTGAAGAGGTTCTTTGAGAGATTTGAACAGAATGGGCTCATTATCAATCGCTTCAGAGCTGATTGTGGATCATGTTCCGAGGAAATCGTGGAGGAAATAGAAAAACACTGCAAGTCCTTCTATATCCGTGCTAACCGCTGCAGTTCGATCTACAATGACACCTTTGCTCTCAAAGGCTGGAAAACTGAAGAAATCAATGGCATTGAGTTTGAATTGAACTCTATCCTTGTTGAGAAGTGGAAAGGTAAGGCATATCGACTTGTGATTCAAAGACAGAAACGGATGGATGGTGTGCAGGATTTTTGGGAAGGAGAATACACATACCGTTGTATCCTGACTAACGACTATGATTCTTCCGTAAGAGAAATTGTCGAGTTCTATAACCCTCGTGGAGAAAAGGAACGTATCTTCGATGATATGAACAATGGTTTCGGGTGGGACAGATTGCCCAAATCCTTCATGGCAGAGAACACAGTGTTCCTTCTTCTTACAGCACTTATCCGTAACTTTTACAAGGCCATTATTCAAAGACTTGACGTAAAGAAGTTCGGACTCAATGTAACAAGTCGCATAAAAGCGTTTGTCTTCAGGTTTATCTCTGTACCAGCCAAGTGGATCAAGACATCAAGGCGGTATGTGCTGAATATCTATACCTGTAATTATGCTTACGCAGATGTTTTCCAGACTGATTTTGGATAGTGCCTACAACTTATGGGAATGATATTGTGTATTGCCTCAAGTCACATTGTGGGGTAAGGGGATATTGTAGGCAGAAGTGGGTGCTTCAAGTTCAAATTATCTGCAAATTCAGTAATGAGAGGACGTGTAAACGCAATAAGAACCTTCAAGGGCTTAGTTGCGGATTTGAGGTTAAATAAAATATATGAGAACTGCTAATATCGAATTGAATACATTGTTCAATGCCGATGTCTTTGGCCTGAAAATGTACCAAGTTATTTTTTAATCATTACTTAATTGACAGTAACAAACATATTACACTAGGAATTTGTATGTTAACGTATTCAACAAGAAAACAAATAGGGAACGCCTTGGTTAAGTTATCTGGGGTTGACTATCATTTTGAATTGAGAAACGATAAATGGGTGCAAACCAATAATTCACATTTAACTAATATGGAAAAAGTTATTATTGGGCAAAGTGCAAATGGTAAAAGCATAGCGAACATCGCAGAGTATCTCTCTGTTTCGATAACTACAATCAAGACTCACAGAACAAACATATTCAAAAAACTTGGAGTTAGCAATATTACTGAGGCCATACAATATGTAGAGGATTATAATCTAATTTGAGTACTATCTCCAAAATATCGTATCAGGCAAAAGTTGATATCGAAAAGTGGTTTTGTTGGATTTTCTACTGAAGATATACGGATTGAAATGTCTAGTAATTACAAGTAACTATTTGATTATTAATATTGTTTTATGTCCTTTGTCGCTGAATAGCTACTTGCAATATACCTGTTACCGAGACCTCTGCAAAACTATTTTTAGAAGAAAAACTATGATTGATTATCAGTAAGTTATATTCACTTTATTCTTCTTTTTACGGACTTTTGCAGAGGTTTCGTTACCTCTTATAATTCTCCTCCAACATTTTTTCCAAATCCGACTCCTTATAAAGTATCTTCCCTGCAAACTGTGTGTAAGGAATAATCCTCCTGTCCCGATAGTCCTGCAAGGTGCGAGGGCTGATATACAGCCTCTCGCATACTTCCTTACCTGTAAGGAAGTGCTCATCGCCAAATAGCGGCTTGTGTGTCTGTGCCACTTCCTTAATTCTCTTGCTTACTCCGCTGATAGCTGACAGCACCACCTGCATATCGTCCGCCTCTATATTCAAATCTCTTACCTGTTCCATAATCTTCGTGTCTATTTGTTGATTTTAGTTTTTCCCGTTTCAGCTTTCTCCGTTTTTGTTTGGAGCAACTGTTCCACGTCCTCACGCTTGTAGTAGCACTTATGCCCGATTTGGGCAAAGGGCAACACACCCGTATCACGGTAGTGCTGCAAGGTGCGCTTGCTGATATTAAGCAGCCTGCACACATCACCGTTGTGCAGCCAATCGGTGTGCCTGCTTCGTTCCCCGAATGCCTTGTGGCAGGTCTCGGCAAGGCTGAGAATCTCGTTCCTCAGCTTTGCCCAGTTTGAATCCGTAATGATAAAATATCCCATAGTTTTATTATTGTTTTGTTTGTATTTCTGTCTTATTGGTTTAATAAAACCTTTGTCCGTCTTGCGTTTCACCGCATATTTCTGCCTGCAAAAGTAGAGAGTGTTTGCCATACTTCAAAGCACGAGGGAACAGTAGGGAAATAGAGGGAAAAACATGGAAATGGCAAAAGGATTGTCGCTCTCTTTCTTTGTCTCTTTACTCCATTTTATCATATCCTTTTAGCCGACGCAATACGATGCGTATTGTAGCAAATTAGCACCTGCCTTTCTTGCATCCTTTACACACTTGTCCTCTTGTTTTGGGCTTAAATCCATACTTTCCAACAGTTTCTTGTCAAAAATCTGTGAGAAATTCATAGCCAATGTACGCAACATTATGCAAGCACTCTCCGAATGCTTGGCACTTTCTTGTTCTCTTCATAACTTCACTCTTGGAAACCAAACCAAGCATATAATGAAGAAGAATGCAGATAAAGGTAAATCGGAGGGAGGAAACAATATGTCCAAGCAAAAGAAGACTTCCTCAAAAAACGGTGAGATAGAAACCTATCTGTCCTCTCGCTATGAGTTCAGATACAACACTGTATTGGGAAGAACCGAATACCGAAGCAAGAACGATGCTCATTTCTCAAAAGTGGGTCGCTATGAAATCAACACGCTCCGCAGGGAGATAGACAACGACATCGGGATTATCACATCTTCTGATAATCTCTATTCCATCATCGAGAGCAGTTTCTCTCCACGCATCAACCCCATACAGGAGTATTTCAAAAAGTTGTCTGCAACGGATATAGGCAGCAGTAACCCTGATTGTGGAAATAAAGTTTCCCTTTCACTGAAAGCCATTCCCGACTTGGCAAGTTGCGTTGTCGTGCGCAACTCCGACAAATGGCTGCCGTACCTCACCAAGTGGCTCGTGGCAGTGGTTGCCAACGCAATGGACGACCGTGAGTGCCGTAACCATACCTGCCTCGTACTCACAGGCGAGCAGGGCAAGTTCAAGACCACGTTCCTTGACCTGCTCTGTCCCCCAGCACTGCACGGTTACAGTTACACAGGAAAAATATATCCGCAGGAAAAGGACACACTCACTTATATCGGTCAGAACCTTATCGTAAACATAGACGACCAGCTAAAAGCCCTCAATAAGCGGGATGAGAACGAGCTGAAAAACCTCATCACCTGTCCGATGGTCAAGTACCGTATGCCGTATGACAAGTACGTGGAGGAGCATCCCCACTTGGCAAGCTTTGTGGCATCAGTGAACGGCAATGACTTTCTTACAGACCCGACAGGCAGCAGAAGGTTCCTGCCCTTTGAAGTACTTTCCATAGACATAGAGAAAGCCAAGCGTATTTCAATGGACAATGTCTATGCTGAAGCCAAAGCCCTGCTAAAGTCAGGTTTCCGCTATTGGTTTGATGATGAAGAGATTGCCGAACTATACAGGGAGAGTGAGGACTTTCAGGTACAGACCGCTGAGATGGAACTCTTGCTGCGTTGCTTCGAGAAACCAGCGGAGGACGAAAACTATTCGTTAATGACCACTACGGAGATACTCACCTATTTGGGTATTTATACCCACCAGCCACTTGTTGCCAAACGTATGGGCGAAGCCTTGAAGAAAGCAGAATATATAAAGGTGAGCAAACGAAGAAACGGTGGTAGCCCCATCTATGTCTACAAGATTAGGAAAATCTTGCCCTGCCCGCTCCTTCAAACTTGTAGTAGTCAAATGTAGTAGAATGTGTAGTATTGTCTTATACTACAAAGTAATACTGATTATCAATCACTTATCACAAAATAATATGTAGTAAGAAGAAAGATGAAAAAGTTTGGAGGGGAAAAACTTTGGAAACGGTAAAACCATAAAACAGACAAGCATAAATAATTATCATTCAACCCATTAAAGTATCAAAACAATGAAAAAAGAAGATTTATCACTAATCAAACGATATTCCATCGTGGAATATCTCGAAAGGAAAGGCATTAGGCCTGTCCGTAAAACATCTACCTATGTCATGTATCGCTCACCACTCAGGGAGGAAACTCATCCGAGTTTCAAGGTGGACACGGAAAAGAACCTTTGGATAGACTATGCCGAAGGCAGGGGCGGAAGTATCATCGACCTTTGTATACGCTTGGAAGGCTGCACGCTCTCGGAAGCCATCTGCCGTTTGGGGCAGAACGCTTTAGAGCATACAGCGTACTGCTCCTGTTCTTCAAAGAGAGAAACATCTATCAGTCCAAATCAAAGAAAGGATATAACAGCAAGCGGAACAAGGAGACTGACAAGCATCTCAGACACCTTGCCGCCGCACCTGCAGGAGTATCTCAAAAAGGAACGCTGTATTGATTTAGAAAAGGCAACACCCTTTCTCAAATGTATCAGCTACGAGGTAAGGGAAAGAAGATATGAAGCCATCGGCTTTGCCAATTCTTCAGGTGGTTATGAACTACGGGACAATCATTTGTTTAAGGGAACGATTGCCCCGAAAGACATCACCCCTATATTTGAGGACAAGGCACAACCTGTCTGTCTGTTCGAGGGCTTTATGGATTTTCTTTCTTTCCTTTCAATGAAAGAGGAAGTAACCAACCAATGCCTTGTGATGAATTCCGTGAGTAATGTTGTAAGAAGTATTCACTACCTGAATAAAAGAAATATAACCTCTGTTCGTGCTTTTCTTGATAATGACGATGCAGGTCGAAAAGCTGTGCAGGAATTTGTAAACACAGGTTTTAAGGTAGAAGATATGGCAGTGTATTATAGAGACTTCAAAGACCTCAACGAGTTTCATGTCAGTCGTGTCCGTGAGCAACAGAAAAAGTTGGAGAAAACTCCCAATACAAGCAACAAAAGAAAACAAGTCAAACTTAAAATAAGATAGAGGTATGGAAAAGAAAACAGTCAGCAAAGAGGAAATGGAAAATACCATCAGGAAATCTTTCAGTATGAGCCAAGCTGAAAGTTCAAGTGAACAAACCGTCGCTGAATTTCGAGCAAAGGGAATGAAAAATATTCAAGAGCAAAAACAACAAGGAACAGAACATGTCATAAAGTATGTTACGCCAGCCGAGCCTGCACAGCATACAGAGCATGCAACCGTTCAAAAACGCATCAGTGCCAAGATGAGAAAAGAGACACTCGACGCATACAAGCAGGCGTTCCTCGTTCCGACAAAGCTAAGTGAGAGAAAGGCGGTTTACCTGAGCAGGGAGACGCAGGAACGTGCCGACTTCATCGTTCGCAGGTTGGGTGACAGGGGTAGCAATCTTTCAAGTTTCGTGGAGAACATCGTGCGCATCCATTTGGGGGAATACGGTGAGGATGTAGAGAAATGGAGAAAACTGTGAACCGCAAGAAAATGGTCGAGGGGTTTCAGAAAAAGGAACACCTCTTTCACTCAAAACCCTCGACACTTTTCAGAGAGTAAGGCAACGAACTTTTGCTAAAAACACTGAATGGTGGGAACGCTACGAACGCAGTTAGATACTGAATGCACGGCATTCGCTTTTAATAACCAAAACGCTTTATGCGTAAACGTTTCGTTAGCTGACATTGCAAGACGTCAGTTTGTACCCACAAACTGCTCTTGCTCCCCTCGTTCGATTGTCGGGGAGATAAGACCGTAATCACTCCGTTCTCATCGGTCAGTATTCAGGAATTAAGAAACAATGAATCATCTACAATGATTAACTTTCTAAGAAACTTATATGAAAAGATACAAAGGAAAAGCTGCCCGATGGCAGCAACAGGATAAGGAAGAACAGCGGATGAACAAAACGGAGTTCATCAAGGTAAGATGCACCTTAGAAGAGAAGCAGCGTATCAAGTCAAAAGCGGAAAGTGCAGGGCGGAAGTTCTCAGATTACTGCCGTGAGATACTCCTTAACGGAGAAGTAACAGCCGTTCCCAAGATGACAGACAATGAGAGGGAAGCCATTGCCATTCTCCATCATACAGGAAAGTTCTATGGACAGGTATCCAATCTCATCAAGGTCAAGGACGAAAGGTGGGTACTCATCACAAAGAACCTATCACTATGTGCAAAAGAAGCATTTAAGCGGTTTTACGACCCTCATTTTCGTGTGGAAGATGAGGTATATAAGGTCTTAAATCTAACAAGAAATGATAGGAAAATGTAAGGCGATAGCGCACGGCAGCACGGCTTTAGACTATATCTTCAGAGAGGGCAAGCTTGGCTATCGACTTGCCTTCCACAATCTTTGCAGCAGGGAGCCAAAGGCTATCTATGAGGAAATGAAAGTGGTCAGCGATTACAACAGTCGTTGCAGGAACAAGTTTCTCCGTATCGAAATAGGCATCGCACCGCAGGACGAGAAAAAGCTGTCAGTGTCCGAACTCATGTGGATAACCCATTTATTTGCCAAGCAAATGGGACTTGACAACCACCAATGGGTGGCGGTAACGCACAAGGATACCGACAACAGACACATTCACATCATTGCCAACCGCATCAGTTTGTACGGAGAGGTCTATGATACTACTTTTGTGAGCAATAGGGCAGCAAGGGTGGCGGAAGAAATCAGCAGGGAGAAACACTTGACCATCGCAAAGGAGGTCAAGGCGAAAAAGCAGCATCAGGAGCCAAAAGCCAGTCCAATAAGAGAGCAGACAAAACAGCAGGTACAGCAAATCTGCTATGCCCTGCTTGACAAGTACAAAGGTATGGGTATTACTGGGCATTCCATGTTCCTTTACGAGTTGAACAAGAACGGCATCGCGATAGAGCGCATGAAGAACAAGCAGGGCAAGGTCTATGGCTTGAAGTTCTCATACGCAGGACAATCATTCAAGGCATCCGAAATCGGCAGGGAGTTCGGCTACCGTTCCCTGCAGAAAAACTTTGAACCAACCAACAGGGAAGAGCCAAGGAAACCACACCAAACAATACAGGAGGCAACAGAAAAGAACGAACGCCCTGATACCGGTTATCAACTCGTACCTCCAAGCCGCTCCTCAATTTCACGAGACAATGACACACCACAAGTGCAGAATCCTATTAGTACAGTGGCAGACACCATTGTTAGTGCAGCCGATGAAGTTGTGGAAGGATTAGGCGATTTGATTACACCATCCACACAGGGCAATGACTATGCTGAAACAGCGTGGCAGCGCAAGCTCAGGAACCAAGCCAACAGAAAGAAAAAACGTGGAAGAGGATTATAACTCACGCCTGAACAAAATGCAGAAAGAAGAATATCTCATCAAGAACGCTTGTTATTCGGTAACAAAGTATTATCTTTGCAAACAGAATAACAAGCGTTCTTTGTTAGGCAGAAAACAGCGAAACCAAGTAACTCGCTCGTTTCTAAATCGTTACCAGTTTAGTTCTACTAACAAGGTAACTTCTTTATTTTCAACAAGTTGTATTTTAAGAATTATCTTAAAAACCAATTAAGCACCTTTTACTTTATACTTGATAACTAATTGATACGCTGTTGATTGTAAACCTGCTTCATGTGTGTATTTTTGTCGTTAGTTATAGGTATTTTCTTTAAAATTATGTAATGATTTTTCAAACCCTTGTCTGCAGATTTTCGAAGTCTTAAAACGAAAAGATTTTCAATGAAAGAGGATGAAAATAGGATAGATAGTTGACTGTCTCAGCTATATTTTTGTTTAATGAGTAACTTTGGCTCTTACGTTAAAGCACTACGAAAAGCGTCCACACATTTAACGGAAGAACCGCTTTTTTCGTCCTTATGGCTGTTAGTTTCAAGCGTTCTCATGTGCAATTGAAGGCGTGCGTAGCCTTACTTGTGATTTTTCTTTTCATGAAAATAATTCGGGAATGATGGTAGACTATTTGTTTACTTATTGTTAAATAGACTATTGAGCTTACTTTTTAAACACTTTCTATTGTTCCTTACGGCGTTTTTTAGCCTTTTTTCTCTGTGCGCTAACCTTTCTCTTTTGTCGTTTTAATTATGTTCAAGGTATAAATTGTGTATGATGATGTAAATATTCTATCTATTGAAGATAAAATAAAGGAGGTAATGAAAAAATATTCAAAAATGTTTGTAATATAAAAGAATAGCATTATATTTGTCCCAGAATATAAACAATCTATTTGTAAGAAATAAAATCTTAATATAATAACTTACTTAAATTAATAGTATGAACTTAAAGAAGTTGATAACCAGATACGTCCTGGTTGCTTTAGGCTTAATCTTGAGTGTTCCAATGGTAAGTTCTGCGCAGAGTAAAAATCAGCTGATTAAGCCCTGTAATCAAATTGTGAAGCAGGGTGGGGAGGTTATGGATTGCTCTGAAGGGCAGCAATGGATTATCTTTAAAAAACAATCGCAAAAGAAGACATCAGAAGGTCGTTCGCTTTATACACTTGGATTGTATGATGTCAAAAGTGGTAAAACAACGGTGCTCTCAGATAATAATTGTATCTTTGTTGTTAAATCACCAAAGTCAAAGTCTGGTGATGTACGTATCACAGAAGAGTATGCATGGTATGATGAAGATGGAGTATTAGTCGATGCATCATCCAAAGAAGATATCATTATGCCTGATGATAAGATGCTCATCAGCCAGCTTACCAATGAAGAAGGGACTGTTAGCGATTATCTAAAGGTTATCCCTTTAGGAACGAGCAAGGCTAAGATGATGGAAATTGAGCTGGCTAAGAGTCCTTACACACTGGTTGAAACTACAAACTTAGTAGATAAAGATGGTCAGACGAGTATTCTTCATATATGTAATGAGGCTCTTCATATATGTAATGCGACTTTTGATGTTAACCCATTGAGAAAAGTCACAATAGAGAGTAACAATACTTTCTCTTATTACAGAAATGCGGAGCAGGTTTTTGATGGTGATATGTTGGTTGATACAAAGTATCAGCGTGTTGTCTGCAATACGGATGGTGAGATTGTAGAGGTAGGGAAAGTTATGACATACCAAGAGGCTCTACAGGCTTCTGGTAATGCAAGCAATCCTCAACTGAGCTTAAAGTAATTTGGTTTATAAGTATAATAGACGTAGGATTTATACATTCGTTAAAATAAAATGGACGCATCAAAAGTGCGTCCATTATGGTTGGTTTATACTTTCGTATTGGATAGCTCTTCTATAATAGGAGTCTATCTATGATAGGGTTATTTAGAAGATAGAAAGATTAATACGATGCTGTACAAGGGATTCCCAATGCGATGACACGGTCACGGATGGCATCCAGTTCTTCATGTGTGGCCTTTTGCAGGTGTTGGTCGGGCGTTTCACGGTCGATGGTGTAAATCATCACCTCACGAGGTCCAATCTCCTTGACAACTTCAAGCCATGGAGCAACGAACTTTTCCGTAGTGTTGTTGACGTCATAACCATCCTCGGTTGTCCCCTTCAAAAACATTGTTTGAATAATAGCTTGGCCGTTGAAGGCCTTAATATCTGCTATGATACGATGAACATCGTAGGATGGCTGTGTTGGACGGTCTACCTTATTGATATACTCAGTATTGATAGTATCGAGTTTCAGAATGTTGTTGTCTATCTTTGACAGTGCTTCGTGAATCTTCGGACGATGGATGAATGTAGAGTTACTGAGGACAGAAATCTTTGCTTGTGGGCAATACTTGTTGCGTAGACGAATTGTATCGTCGATGATTTCAGCGAAGTGTGGATGGGAAGTGGGCTCTCCGTTGCCTGCAAAAGTCAGAACGTCAGGGTGGATATTGTCCTGTTGCATTTCCTTCAACTTTGCCTCCAAAGCCTCTGCAATACGCTCACGAGTGGGGTGGGGAGTCTTTGTGCGGTGGTCTTCATTGAATCCGCATTCGCAATATATACAGTCGAAAGTGCATATCTTACCGTCTGCTGGCATCAAGTTAATACCTAAGGAAATACCTAATCGACGGCTGTGGACTGGTCCAAATATAGGGGATGGATAGATAATCGTGCTCATTGAAATTGTCTTTATAAATGGTCTATGGGTAGGATGTGACTGAGTAGATGAGAGCTCATCTATCTGTTGTCTTTCCTTTCATAATCTTGTTACAACAAAGGTACGTATTTTTCTTGGAAATGATGTCGTTTCCAATTATTTTGATACCTACTTTTTATCTTAGACAATCAACCTCATCAGTAGGAAGACTGTTACTCCCAATTTTTACTCCTGTCGTAGAATAAATATTGATGGAAGGTGTAAGATAGGTCCTGTAAAAGATATCTGCCCCTTTTGGTGTTGGTAGATCTTTGTTCACAGCGACGGTAGATGTTGTAAGTATTATTCGTTTTGTTAATCCTTGCTCTGCTACCATTAGGGTATTGTCGTCTATGCTAACGAAACCAAGGAACTTTTCTGTAAGCACTTTGTGTTTATGTGCGGTAGGGTTAATGATAACGGTTAGAGGAGAAGCATGTGGCGTAATTCCTCTATCTGTACAAGATAATACGACAACAGGAGTTGCTTTTTTAATACGTAACATACCTTTTGCGCCCGACTTGGAAATGTATGGTTTGTTAAAAGTTTTGATATCATAATCCCAAGAGATATTGTCTATCTGCATTTCTGTATATGTGTCTACATGATGAGAGAAAATCTTGGTTAATACCTTTGATGAGTTATCAAACATGTAGATATTGTAATATGTCTCGTCGCTATCTCCGTCTGAGTTTGTTATAGGTTGGGTAAAGAAATAATAGGTTCCGAAAGCCCCGCTCCCTGATTGCAGACAACTCATGGCAAGATAGTCTTGCTTCTTTTTAGGGCTTAACTGTGCATAAGGGAGATCGCTACCGTTGTATGCTGCAGGATAAGCATCGTGGGGTAAGCCATGAGAATAGAATGCTGAGAGTGGATCGGTATTTTCTTTTTTGCCTTCTGGATCATATTGTCTACTACCAGTATCAAGGGCTTGCATATACTGACAAGATAACACTATCATAGCAATTAAGGCAATGAATCTTCTGTTCTGTCTTAATGTAGACCGACATAGGCAAATGGCTTCTTTAATATTCATAATATCAATTTAGTTTAGTTAGGATTAGTTGTTGGAGATATGACCATTGAAAGTCTTGCTTATTATTTGAAGTGTATTTCTATCTTTCTTGCCATCGTAAAAGACGTCAAGAACCTTGCTAAAGATGTCATTAGGACTAATGGCATCAAATAGAGTCATAGAGGATTTTAGTTTTAAGGCATCAATAGAGCTACCCATGAGGCGTTCTATATTTCTGTCTTTATATATCAGTAGGGCGTTAGTTATCTCACGTAATCGTTCATTCAAGCAAGGGTTTGCAAGGAATGTACGAGCTTCGTCCGTATCTGCTAAGCCGTAATATTGCGAGTAGGTACTGTGTCCAAGTCCTTTCAGTTGTGGGAAGATATACCATATCCAATGGGAGGTTTTATGCCCTTGCAAGATTTCTTTCAATGCTTGTTGGTAGGTATTGTCATCGTTCTGAGCCTTGATAAATCTTTCAATGTCGAAAGGGTCGGGAGTCAGCACTCCTATACTTTCTTCGAACTTATTGAGAATTGTGCGTAAGTAAGGTGTAAGCAGTGCATAACAATAGGATGCAAGGTTTTGAGGAATACCATAAAATGCTTGTGCAATACTCCCAGCCATCGCTGCTATTGTGTCTGAATCACCACCCAAGGATACTGCAATACGTATCACATCTTCAAAGTTGGCACCCTCAAGGAATGCTAAAAGAGCCTGT
Organism: Prevotella jejuni; assembly: GCF_900187995.1. Classification (GTDB taxonomy): domain Bacteria; phylum Bacteroidota; class Bacteroidia; order Bacteroidales; family Bacteroidaceae; genus Prevotella; species Prevotella jejuni. Next base: position 57,211 of record NZ_FZNZ01000008.1, on the reverse strand, counting down.
GGGACAGTATTCTGACAAGACATATCATAGGAATAAGTAGGTCGGATATCATCCAATTGCGGACTTAAATCATAATGAAATTGCTCCTCTGCATAGCTCTTAATCTCCCTCTTCGTTGCCCCATGACGTGCAAGATAAATGGAGGAAGCAATTGCTTGTGCTCCTTTTATGCCTTCGGGATGATTGTGTGTCACCTCTGCTGATATCTTCGCAAGACCTAATGCTTCCTGTAAACTATGCGCATAGAACGCAACGGGACTCACCCTCATAGCAGAACCATTCCCATAGCTATTATAAGGTTGAGGCTCTGGATTATGCAACCAACGCATAAAACTACCGCCATAACCAGCCGTTGGATAACGTCTACCAAGCTCTTGCATGTGTCGAACCAGTGTTTCTTTGCGATGTTCCTTATCGCCACACAGCCATCGAGCCACAGCCAACGTCATCACCGTATCATCTGTGAATTTACTCTTCGGAGTAAACAAATGAAACTCTTTCCGCTTCGTATTATTAAACTCATAGGCTGACCCTATGATGTCTCCAACTATTGCTCCTAACATAAACTATTACTTTACATATCTGTTAATCAATAATATCTTACCTTTGATATAACAAACAGGAGTTATACAAAAGGCTACAAACTCGAATACAAAAATAGCTATAATCCATTAATGAAACAAATGAAAATAGAGGAAAACTAACGGAAGGGACAAAATAAGAAGATGGTCATTTTTAAGGTTGCTGTCACTACTGTCATAATATTGACGTTATAATCTACTAACTACAAGACTGTTACGAGAAGTGTTAAAAGTGACAGTAACTACAATAAACAAAAAATTAGTAATAAAGAAAGGGGCGGCTACCCCCCATCGGATAGTCGCCCCTCGTCTTATGATTGAAATAAGATTTAATCCTTGTTCTCGCGTTTACGCTCCAAATGATCAAGAGTTATCTTACGCATACGAATGTTCTTTGGAGTTACCTCAACATACTCGTTGCCCTTGATGTACTCAAGACATTCCTCAAGACTCATCTCGGTCTTAGGGATAACGCGTGCCTTCTCGTCAGAACCAGATGCACGGACGTTGGTCAACTGCTTTGCCTTCGTAACGTTGATAACGAGGTCGTTGTCGTGAACATGCTCACCAACAACCTGTCCGCCATAAACTTCCTCACCAGAATCAATGAAGAACTTACCACGATCTTGTAGCTTGTCGATAGCGTAAGCGTAGGCTGTACCAGCCTCCAACGCAATCATTGAACCATTTGTACGACGTACGATCTCGCCCTTGAATGGCTGATAATCTTTGAAACGGTGTGCCATGATAGCTTCACCCTGGCTGGCTGTTAAGACGTTGGTACGTAGACCAATGATACCACGTGATGGTATTTCAAAGGTGATGTTCACACGTTCGCCCTCAGCGTCCATACCGAGCAAGTCACCCTTACGACGAGTCACCATATCAATCATCTTACTTGAGAAATCAGTTGGAACGTTGATTGTCAACTCCTCGATAGGCTCACACTTCTGTCCATTAATCTCCTTGTAGATAACCTGTGGTTGACCAACTTGCAGCTCATAACCCTCACGACGCATTGTCTCAATGAGCACAGAGAGATGGAGAACGCCACGACCACTGACAATCCACTTATCTGTTGCGTCCTCCATAGGACGTACACGTAGTGCAAGATTCTTCTCAAGTTCTTTGTTAAGGCGTTCGCTGATATGACGAGAGGTACAGAACTTACCTTCCTTTCCGAAGAATGGAGAGTCGTTGATGGTGAAGAGCATACTCATTGTTGGCTCGTCAACAGCGATAGGTGGTAGTGGCTCCGGGTTCTCGAAATCAGCAATAGTATCACCAATCTCAAACTTCTCCAAGCCAATCACTGCACAAATATCGCCTGAGTCTACGTGGTCTGTCTTCTTATGGCCCATACCCTCGAAGGTATGAAGCTCTTTAATCTTAGTGCGTTCCTGTGTTCCGTCGCGGTGACAGATTGTAATATTCTGTCCATCCTTCAATGTTCCACGGTGTACACGACCAACGGCGATACGTCCGGTGTAGCTTGAATAGTCCAAAGATGTAATCAGCATCTGTGGTGTTCCTTCAATCTGCTTAGGAGCAGGGATTGCCTCAATAATGAGGTCGAGCAGATATTCAATATTATCTGTTGGCTTCTTCCAATCCTCACTCATCCAGCCATTCTTAGCTGAACCATAGACAACTGGGAAATTCAACTGGTCTTCTGTAGCGTTGAGGTCACACATGAGATCGAATACCATCTCATATACTTCCTCAGGACGACAGTTTGGTTTGTCTACTTTGTTGATAACAACAACTGGTTTCAAACCAAGTTGTAGGGCTTTCTGTAGTACGAAACGAGTCTGTGGCATCGGACCTTCGAAAGCGTCAACGAGCAACAGACAACCGTCTGCCATGTTCAATACACGCTCAACCTCACCACCGAAATCAGAGTGACCTGGTGTGTCGAGAATATTGATTTTTACTCCTTTCCAATTAATACTTACATTCTTACTGAGAATTGTTATCCCTCGTTCGCGCTCCAAGTCGTTAGAGTCGAGAACCTCTCCACTGTTGTCTTGTCCGTCACGGAAAAGTTTTCCTGCGAGCATCATCTTATCAACCAAGGTTGTCTTACCGTGGTCTACGTGCGCAATAACTGCGATGTTACGAATATCTTGCATTTAATTACCTTAAAAAAGCTTACGCTAAATTTATGGTGCAAAAGTACGAATAAAAAATGGAAAACGTTTGTGGTTCCAATAAAAAGTTGTAACTTTGCACAGCATTTTCGGAACGTCCGATGCATTTGATGTCGTAACCCGTTGTGATTAAGGCGGCTAACGACGGAAAGATGTAATTGCAAATCACATTAATCACACAAACAAATTATGTATTTAGACAAGACTAAGAAGGCAGAGATCTTCGCTCAGTATGGTAAGGCACAGAGTACAACTGACACAGGTTCAGCTGAGAGCCAGATTGCTCTTTTCTCTTATCGTATCAAGCACTTGACCGAGCACGTTAAGAAGAACCGCAAGGACTACGTTACAACTCGTTCATTGACACAGCTCGTAGGTAAGCGTCGTGCATTGCTCGATTACCTCTACGATCGTGACATCGAGCGTTATCGTGCTATCATCAAGGCTTTGGGTCTCCGTAAGTAAGCTTTTAAGAAGCAACGAAATAAAGGTAAGAAAGTTAAGGTTGGCTTGTCCATACCTTACTTTCTTACCTTTTTTCATTTACTATTCATGCTATCTTACTTTTGCTATATTGTTGATTAAGTTTTAAAAAGAACGCAAGGAAAGGAAGAACCTATGTAAAGGTTTTCTTAATTACTATATCTTTCTATTTATAGGAAATCGGTCAATGGGTATTTAATAATAATACTCAATGACCGATTTCTTTCTTATCTTTTCCTAAGAAGTTCACATTCTCTATGCGTGCTGTATCTGTTATAAGATAGGATTAGCTTATATTATTTCTTAATTATCTTTTTACCATCTACGATATAGATACCTGCAGGGAGTTCTTCCCAAGGCTGTGATAGGCGAAGCCCTTGCAAGGTAAAGATGTCCAGTGCTCTGCTCTGCTTGGTTTTAAGCAAGTTAATACCATTAGGTCTCAACTCATCAACCGTAGAGAATGTGTTGCGTAACACATTTGGATTCCAAATGTCTTCTCGTTTTCCATCCCTTTCAACCTCAATATGTATCTCGTATGAATGATTAGGCTCTAATTGAGAAGCAGCAAAGGTGATACGTGTCTGTGCTGCATTGTTGTCTGCATCACATGGAAGATAAACATTATTGATGGTACCCAAGTCTATCCACTTATTGCTTGTCAAATCGAGTAGACGATAATGAATTGGACCACGGTAGCCATTCCTAATCTGATAACCAGATACTTTGGAATGTACTTGCAGACTGATATTCTTTATCTTATTAAGTTGGAAGGTGCTGTAATTAGCGTATTCACCATCAACGTAGTAGTCGAGGAAAGTTAATTCAATATTTCCATTATTGACATAAGGTAATACTTCGATCTCGAATGGCTCTTTCATGTCAATAGGTATCTCTACTTCAGTTCCTTTTCTATTGGCTTTTATTGATAGTTTGACGTCATATTTACCTCTTGGTAGATTCCCTAAACTTGGTTTGTTGTAATATAGTGGAAGCATATTAATGACAAAGGTTGTTCGTCCAAGGCGTTGTGCAACAACGTTTGGAGTAAGTAGATAACCATGATATTCTTTCTTTGTCTCTTGATTTGTAAGTGTCATCACAAGTTCGCCACGCACTTCTTCACGTCCAGGATTATACATCGTGAAGCTGTATGCACCCTTAAATCCAGAACCTTCATAGTAAGGTGCAAGTAGGCTTGGAGCCTTTTCAATAACAACTACATCCTTTGGGTTATTTGTATTGAGCTGTACTGCACTTGGAGTGAGTTTTACTTCTATCTCATTGGCGTGATTGATTGGCTTCCAGTCACCGTGTTCCTTAGTCTTGGTATCGAGCATCTCAGAGAATACTGGTACTAAACGGTAGTTTCCGTCAGCAATACCCTTAAAGTTAATATCAGCAACATCAAAGGACATGGAAGTAAAGATAGATGCCCAAGTCTGGTCGCTTGCAGTTGAGTTGAAGATTTTTACTTGTTCGTTCTTGTCATTATAGAGGGCAAGTGCTACCTTCCCAGTGAATACACCAAGTTCACCTTTCACCGAACTATACGAGCCTAACTTCTCAATCTTTGCACTGAAACTTTCAGAACGGTTTGCTTCTGTCTTGTCAATAGTGAGTGAAGTGGTGGTTCTTGCATCTAATCCGCGCTCGATATCCTTAAAAGGTGTAGCCTTACCGTCATTAGGATGGGCAAAGACAACTGAGATATCGTCCCAGAATGTTCCACTATTGAGAGCAAAGCCTGAAACATTAAGGGTTACTATATTGATGTCGAAGTATCCATCGTTTTCACCTCCCCAGCCCCAGTTGGTGTGAATGAGGCCCTGCTCATCATAGCCATCATAAACAAAGGCATGTGGTCCACCTACTACTAAGACTGGATATCCATCTGAGATTTCTTGCATCACCTCATTGAGGAAGTCATTGGCAGGAAGGAAGTTTTTGTCAAGATAACGTACAGTATAGTCGAACTTGTCGCGAAGTGCATTGCAAGCATATTGTAAGTTTGAGTCACTACCTCTATAATAGTATCTCATATTGACAGCCTTACCGATGTCAGACATCAATACGCCAACGGCTTGTCGAGAATGTTCCGTTCTCATCTCATTAGTCGTGTTCTTCATTTCATCCCACCAATAAGTAGCACTCTTCTTAGCATCATCACCTGTTGATGCTATATAATCTTGTGGTCGATTCTTAGGCCATTTATTGTAGAACATCACCTGTGCTGTGGCTGTTGCAACACAACCAGTAGGTGTATGCTGTCCATTACTTAGTGGGGTGTACTTGTTGAAAGGGTCATACTGGCTCCACTTACAAGTAAGCAAGGGTTCTACTTTTCGTTTGATAGGACGCTGTGGAGTAGTAGTTGCAGCTTTAGAACGCACTTCTTTTACAACACGTTCATATTCCTTTAAGAACAGTTTGAAGTAGGGAGGCTGGTCGTTGGGGTTTTCTGTCATCTTATCTCCATAACCTACGAGTTCGTTGAGTTTACTTTCTCCAGAGATAATAACGAATTTCTTGTCGTTTGGATTAGTAAAAATGTAATAAGCTGGTTGCTCATTAGCTTGTGATGAGCGGGTTTTGGGGGTATCGTTCGATAGTTTTGGGTTGTTGATGTATTTGGTAGCTATACTCAAAGCTTGTGCTTTAGTGATAGGATCTGCATTGGCAAGTAAGATGTTTGTAAACGCAGTTACCACTAATAATAATGTTCTTTTCATTTGTTTATCTTATTAGTCAAAGTTTGGGTTTGTTATATTTTACGTCAGGGTTGTATAAGTTTAAGAATATTTCCGACAAATAGATTTAGTTTATTTTACGGTGTGAAGAGCGCTTACTCCTCCCATATCTCCTTCAAGGGAAGCATAACGAAATCACGTTCTTCCATAAGAGGGTGGGGGATGATAAGGTCAGGCTCATTGATACTTAGCTTGTCATAAAGCAGGATATCAATATCTATGATGCGGTCTGTATATTGTGCATTGATAGACTTCTTTACTCGTCCCATCTCTATTTCTATGGCTTGTGTCGCCTCTAATAGCTGTCTGGGAGCAAGAGAGGTAGAGACACATACGCAGGAATTGAGGAAGAGATTAGGGCTTTCAAAGCCCCAAGGCTCTGTCTCATGGAAAGAAGATTGGCGCAATACTGTGCCAATCTTTCCTTCTATTCGTGTTATCGCCTCGTGCATAATGGCCTTTCTATTACCAAGATTGGTGCCGAGGGATAAATAAACTATGTGCATGTTAATCGTTAAGAATCAGTAGAGAGTCGCCAAAGCAACCAAACATATAACCATTCCTTACCGCTTTGTCATATGCCTCCATCACAAGGTCATAACCTCCAAAGGCTGCTGTTTCCATCAATAAAGTTGAGTATGGATGATAGAAATTCACCAGCATTGAGTCGGCAAAGCCAAAGTTGTATGGAGGGAAGATAAATTCATTGGTCCAACCATCATACTCCTTTATCATACCATCAGTGCCAACAGCTGTCTCTGTAGCTTTGACAACACTTGCACCAACAGCACAGATATGATGTCCTGCCTGCTTAGCACCGTTAGCGATACGACATGCGTCAGCATTGATGTGCATCTCCTCTGAATCCATCTTATGCTTTGTAAGGTCCTCTACCTCAATATCATGGAAGGTGCCTAAGCCACAATGTAGTGTGATAAAGGCCTTCTTGATACCTTTGATATCCATCATCTTCATCATGTGTTCAGAGAAATGGATATTTGTACCAGGTGCTGAGACGGCACCTTCATGCTTGGCAAAGACAGACTGGAAATTCTCCATGTCGTCAGCTGTTGCGTGTGCAAACTCTTCCCCATCCTCCTTAGGACGGTTATCAATGACGTAGCGTGGTAATGGAGCCTCTCCCAAAGCAAATAACTCACGCTTGAACTCATCGTGCGGACAGTCGTAAAGGAAGCGGAGAGTACGACCACGAGAGGTAGTATTGTCTATAACCTCAGCTACCATTGTGCCAGACTCATCAAAGAAAAGCTTGTTACCGATACGAATCTTACGTGCAGGCTCTACCAATACATCCCAAAGACGCATCTCCTGATTGAGTTCACGAAGGAGGAATACCTCAATCTTCGCATCAGTCTTCTCCTTTGTACCATATAGACGAGCAGGGAATACCTTCGTGTCATTGAAGATAAAGGCATCTCCCTCATCGAAGTAGTTGAATACATCTTTGAATCGGATGTAGTCTTCTTCAGTAGGTTCACCGTCGATATCAGCCTTGAACATATCAATCTTTCCTGACTTACGGTGTAACACCATCAGCCTACCTTCATCACGACGAGTGACGGTGAAGGTTTGTGTGCTACCATCAGTACGTGTCAGAACACGTTCAGAAGAATGTGGATATAAGGCTACCTGCTCTTTTGGCAAGTTGAATTTAAACTGTGAAAGCTTCATATTTATATATTGGGGAGTTTATTATTTTTCTATAGTTTGTTGTTGGAGCCATGCGTCAAACTGGTCATAATTGACACAGTCTTCTACTCTGACGTCTCCAACACGTGTGCGGCGTAAGGCAGTAAGGTAGGCTCCGCTATTCAGCGCACGACCAAGGTCGCGTGCCAATGCACGAATATAAGTACCTTTACCGCAGACGACACGGATTGAGAGTTGCATCTTCTCTGCATCGAAGTCTAATACTTCTATCTCGTCAATGCGAATATTCTTAGGTTTCAGCGTTATTTCCTTACCTTTTCTTCGATAGTCGAAAGCACGCTTACCATCCACCTTTACAGCACTATAAGTGGGTGGAATTTGTTCGATATCACCCACAAACTGAGGTAGTGTAGCGTCTATCAGCTCCCTTGTAATATGTTCTGTTGGGAAATTTTCATTTACCTCATGTTCCATATCGTAGCTCGGTGTGGTAGCACCCAACTGTAGGGTCGCTGTATATTCCTTTGTGTGAGTCTGTAAAGTCTCAATCTGCTTTGTCATCTTACCCGTTGCAAGGATGAGAACTCCTGTCGCTAAAGGGTCTAATGTACCGGCATGACCAATCTTTACCTTCCCATCATTCGCCTGTGTACAAAGGTAGCGTACGTGTGCTAACGCCTTGAAACTGGTGATGCCGTAGGGCTTGTCAATAGGGATGATTACTCCTTCTTTGAAGTTCATTAGGGCAATAAGTATATGAGATTAGTGTACCATATTCAGTGGAATATCACAGAGCAGCATTATAATGATGATAAGGCCAACGATGATACGATACCAACCGAACCACTTGAAACCATATTTTGCAAGGAAACTTACAAACCACTTCATTGCCAATAGCGCAACGATGAATGATACAACACAGCCAACAGCAAGCATTGTAAGGTTATGAGCTGAAGCCCATGTGCTGTCACTATTTAACAAGTCATACATGTCAAGTACGGTTGCACCAGCCATAGTTGGTACCGCAAGGAAGAATGAGAATTCTGCTGCGCGTTTGCGTGTTAACCCATTTGCCATACCACCCACGATGGTTGCCATAGAGCGGCTTGTGCCAGGAATGAGAGATAAGCACTGGAAAAGACCAATGCGGATAGCACGTTTCTCTGTTATCTGGTTTTCTTCTTTTCCTTTGTTAAAGATCTTGTCACAGTAGAGCATGAATATACCACCCACTACGAGCATTATTGCAACCATCCATACAGATTCAAGCAACCAATCAAGTAGACCGCTCTTCTTAGCTGGTAGACCAATTATAATTGCTGGGACGAACCCAACAAATAGCAACCAATAGAAGCGTATAGGGTGGATAAATCTTTTGAATTTAGACTTCTCATCAGCAGGTACTGGTGTGCGGTCGATTTGGAAAAAGCGTTTCCAATATAGACATACCACAGAGAGGATTGCACCAAACTGTATGATGAACGTGAAGGCATGTACAAATTCATCGTTTGCAGGGACACCCAGAAGTTTCTGAGTGATAATCATGTGACCCGTAGATGACACTGGAAGGAACTCCGTCAGTCCTTCAATAATAGAGATAATAATCGTTTGTAAAAGTGTCATTAGTCCTCCATTCCTTTCGTTTCTTTCGGCTGATAAAGAATAGCACCAATGATAGAGATAAAACCAATAAAGGTGACGATAGGTGCTACTGTGATGTGACGAGCACTAAAGATATTTGGGTCGAATACCGTCTCTGTGGAGGATCCGCCACTCATAAGGATAAAGCCGATAATAACAACGGCTATACCTATAGCCAACAAGATAAAGTTGGTCTTACCAAAAGCTAAATTTCTTTTGTCCATATTGTTTGTTTGAGGAGTTCAAGAGCGTTAGGGGGAGTTAAGACAAGACTGCCTTCGCCACCTAAGAAGTCTTTTACCTTATTTATGTTTTGTTTATATTTTATAGAGGTCACCTGCCTTCATACGCAGGAACTTGTTTACTGACAACCATGAGCAGAAGGTCGCAATAATCACACCAAAGGCTAACATAACGAATGCTGTGATAACCAATGCGTCCCACGACAATACTTTTGTAATCTCTGGCTCGTAATCATAGAGGAAGCATATCCCGACACCCAAGACTGCAATAGCTAATAGGGCAGAGACGAGTCCTTCTAATACAGCGCGTCGTAAGAATGGTGCACGGATGAAATTCCATGATGCTCCAACGAGTTTCATCGTGTGGATTGAGAATCGTCGTGCATATATACTCAGACGGATAGTATTGTTAATCAGAGAGAAGGAGACAATGGTGAGCAAGACGGCAATGACTAACAGCACCAGACTAATCTTACCCAGCGTTTGGTTTACACTCTCTACTAAGCTCTGTGGATAGGTAATGTCGCTCACACCACGATAGGTTCGTAGTTGCTGAACGATGTTACGAATAGAGTCGTTGTTGGCATAGTTGGCCTTTAGTTGTACTTCGATCTCTCCTGTAAACGGATTCTCACCTGCAAACTCGGCAGGGTTAGCACCCAATTCTCGAGTTCCTTCCTTCAAAGCCTGCTCCTTACTGATAAAGTTCAGGCTATTGATATAATGCAAGTTGCGAATACGTTGACAAAGAGCAGAGCTCTCCTCTGTATTCATATCGGGCTGGAGAATCATGGTGATAGTAAGATTCTCCTTCACGTAAGAACTAAGATTGCGACTGGTAAAGCCTGTAAGTACAACCATACCAATCAGCATCAGCACCATAGCTGTACTGATACATAGTGTGACAACCTGCAGACTATGACGACTGCGGGCTTTGTTTCTTTTTTTTGCCATTTCTTTAATAAGGTATAATACACCAAAGTTGTTGCAAAGATACAGCAAAATAAGGTAATGACAAAAGAATTTATATTTTATTTAGAGATAATAGATGAAACTTTTGCACACGCTACTGTGGAAGGGTGGGAGAGAGCGGTTTGATTAAAAGAAATTCTTCCGAGCAATTCAGGGCTTGGGCGACTCTAACAGAAGAGAGACTATTCCGTAAACTACGAAAATAGTTTTATTTTTATTTGCTGTCATAATTAACATTTCATGTAATCTTACTGTCAGTTAATGACTTAGGTGATGATATTCGATGACAGATATGACAGCAAATTCAAAACTCCCTTGAAAAGGATGTTCACGCTTGCTACTTTTTCGAGTGGGGTTGGACAAGTGGGTAAGACATGTTTTTCAGCTTCTCTTAAGAATAAGCAGAATGATAAAAGATACTTAAATTATGAAGGACTGTAGTAGCTCTTGGATTCAGTCGTACCTGCCATTCGCATCATACGGGACGAACCTCGATACATGCAGTGTGGGCTGTTCGCATGCTATGTTTTAAGTATTGAAACGTTGGAAGAAGATGGAGTGGGAAGGAGGTTAAAGGTTTCGTTTTGAGCGTCAATAAGGTTGAGTTTGTAAACCTTTTTCCAGTCTCTCCAATACAACACTTGCCCTTTAAGGTTTAAGAAGACGCCTAATTACGTTCAAGAACATGCTCTTCTTGCCCCTAAAAGACGCCCTTCTTGCCCCTAATTAGGCCTCTTCTTGAAGAGAGTTCATAACCATTTGATATGTTGTTGATTACAAAGATGCTTGTAGGGGAGCCTTCATGGTTTTTAAGACAAATATATAGAAGGTAGAAGTAAAGAATTTTTCGTATCATAGAAAGCTGTGAAGAGGCTATCTTTTGTCTGTGTTATGGCTGTTATCCGTTGGTAAGGTTTGGTGTAAATCAAAGACTTTAATTGCAATATTTCTCAATATTAGGCATGTAAATAGAACTCGATATATAACTTTCGGGGGATGAAAGACTAACAAATAGTATAAGGTATTGCAATAAAATCATGTGAAATACGTTTAACAGATATAATTTTTAACAAAATAAAATACGAAACCTATGAAACGAATAGCAGTTCTAATCGTGTTAGTTACATCAACTTTGGTATCAATGGCACAGAACAAGCCGGGTACATGGTCAGTGATACCACATGTAGGAGTATCAATTTCTTCTTTGTTAGGTGGGTCTGGTATTTACGAAGTGGTCGATAACATGATAGTAGAGGTTAAACCTCATGCATTGTTAGGGTTTGTTGGAGGTGCTGATGTGATGTATCAGGCTTCTGATGCCGTAGGTCTTTCTGCTGGCTTATCATTTGTTCAAGCAGGCTGTAAATTGGAGGATTATACTGATGAACACACTACAGTTTATGATCGTTACTTGCGAATAAATTATGTGAGTATGCCGATTTTAGTTCATAATAAGTTGTTGCCAGGTCTTTCTGTTAAGGTTGGTATAGAACCAACCTGCCTGTTTAATGCTAATAATCATGAAGTACAACAGTCGTATGAAGTAGACAAGGAGGGTAAAAAGTCTAATTTCCATGAGGATGAGTTTACTATCGATATGAAGAATGGTATGCGTAAGTTTGGTCTTTCAATACCAGTTGGTGTAAGCTATGAGTACGAAAATGTTGTGTTAGGAGCATTATATCATGTGGGAGTCTTTAATATTTACAAGAAAGGCGACTCTTCTCGTAACAGCGTATTTGAGGTGTCTGTAGGCTATAAATTAAATCTTTAAGACAACGCTAAGGAGTATTCTTGGTGATTCAAGAAATACGATAACCTTTGGATGAAAGAGTTAGTTGTCTTCCATTTCAGGATGAAGTGGAAGACAACTAATTATATGGGTAAATTGCTTATAGTGATTAAGATTTTCAGTAAATAGGGCCGTAAATTGAAAAAAATACTGTAAGTTTGCACATTATATTAAGTATGATGAAACGGAACTTTTTAATCACATTATTTTTAATGATATGCTTGGGCGCTGTTGCTCAAGTGAGTCATCCTGTCTCTGTTCGTAGCGATGAACGGCCATCAATGGATAAGATACAAGCGTATGTTGACTCGTTGAACGCATTAAAAGACAGTGTTTTTACGTCTAAAAAGCCTAAGATTCGTCGTGAACAGAGACTGCGTAGGAATGATATGAGATTGTTCCTACCACTGACCTATTATGGTAATGTTGCAGAGAAATTGTTCACACGAGATAGAAATGACAACCCTATTTTGTCAGAGTTGATGCACCTTTATCTTGCACGTCCTGACCTTGTCAGAGGGACTGATAGGATGGTACAACAGCAGCAGACAAAGTTGGACGATATTAACGCACCAATCCATCATGACCCAACATTAGTTGAGAAGGTGCCAGAAACACCTGTTGAGCCAACGACAGTGCCAGTGGAGGTTATGATAAAACGACCTAATTTCTGGACGTTTAATGGTGATTATGCTTTACAATTCCTACAGAACTACGTTTCAGGAAACTGGTATAGAGGTGGCGAAAGTAACTATTCAGCATTGGCTTCTTTGGTGATGCAGGCCAATTACAATAATAAACAGAAATTGAAATGGGAAAACCGCTTGGAACTGAAATACGGTTTACAGAGTAGTCGTTCAGACTCTTTGCATAGTTTCAAGAGTACAGAAGACTTGATACGTCTTACCTCAAAACTTGGCTTGCAGGCAACGAAGCGGTGGTACTATACGGTGCAATTTATTGGTAATACACAATTTAGTCGTTCTTATCGTTCTAACGACCCAAAGGTATATTCAGCCTTCGTTGCTCCGTTGAACATAAACCTCTCTATCGGTATGGATTACTCGGTCGACTGGATGAACCACCGTTTGAAGGGTAACTTCCATTTAGCTCCCTTGGCTTATAACATGAAGTACACTCGCATGTTGGATTTGACTCGCCGTTTGGGTATCAAGGATGGTAATCATTTCCTGCATGACTTCGGTTCTGAGTTTACTGTAGATTTAGAATGGAAGATGATGGAGTCGTTGACTTGGAAGACTCGTCTGTATGGCTATTCTACGTATAAGCGCACAGAGTTAGAGTGGGAGAATACCTTTACCTTCCGCTTCAATCGATACATCTCAAGTCGGGTATTTATCTATCCTCGTTTTGACGATGGAGTACGTCGTGATGACCATTATGCCTTCTGGCAGTTGAAGGAATTTGCATCAATAGGATTTCAGTATAGTTTCTAATATAGCAATTTGGACAAGGAAGGGGTAGAAATCTTTAATAAGCCTTGTTGGCAATATTTCTCTATGTGTCGAGAGAATACTCTTCTACGTATAGAGAAGGGAGAAAGTAAAGGGACTATTCGTGTTTAATAGGTAGGCATCTGTTCTATCTTAGAAGTCTCTTCTCCTTTCCGAGAAGGGGTGAGATGTCTTGTTATAGCTATTTTTCTTTTACTTTTTTTATGTCCAATTGGCTTTGATATCCAATATTTTTATGTACATTTGCATCGCAATCAATATTAATACCCTTTTTATGTAGAATCGTTGAGAGCGCATTTGCGAAGTAATCTAATTTGTTTAATAAGTTAATATCAAAAGTAATAACAATAAAGACTAATCAATGAAGTATCATCAACACATGTTTAGAACTTTAAGAAGCTTGCCTTCTTTGGTGTTTCTGACAGCTTTTATCTTGATGCTTTCGTGGAGTTCGCCTGCTTCTGCACAAGTAGCAGGAAAGAAGTTCTCGATTTCGTTTAAGGATAAAAGTGTTGCTCAGATTTTGGATTTCATTTCTACAAAGGGAGACTACAAGATTAATTACACGGATGATGTTAAGAACGATACGTTGCTTCTTACCATCTCGTTTGAGGATGTAGACGAACTGAGTGCTGTAGAAAACCTGTTGGCTCACTCATCTTTTGTCTATAATATTGACGGTAAGGTGATTGATGTCTTCAAGATGAAAAATGCTACACAGGGACAATACACCATTCATGGAACAGTAAAAGACAAGGACGGGTTGGGCGTACCTTTTGCTATTGTACAGATTAAGGGAACGTCGAAAGGTGTTACTGCCGATGTAGATGGTAATTTCTCTATGCCTGTAGAAAAAGAGGAAGGAACTATCACAATCTCCAGTGTAGGCTATGACGCAAAGACACTAAAATACCATACTGGTAAGGCGATGAATGTTATCCTGACGTCATCTGCCGTTGCTATGGGTGAGGTTACGGTCGTTGCTTATGGTAAGAGGAATACACGTGAACAGGTGGGAGCCATTGCCTCTGTTAAAGTTGAAGATTTGCAGAAGGCACCAACAGCAAGTATTGAGAACCTCTTGCAGGGTCGTATGGCTGGTGTAGACGTGACTAACCTGTCTGGTTCACCTGGTGGTGGTGGCTCTCGTATTACTATTCGCGGCTTTAGCTCTCTCAATCAGAAGGGTATCAATGATGGTTCACCGCTTTACGTGATTGATGGTATACCAGTGTCAAGTAGTGCTGGGGATGCAACGGGCGGTATTAACCCACTGTCAGGACTTGACCCTTCAAGTATAGAGTCTGTGCAGGTGCTTAAAGATGCTGCTTCTGCGTCACTCTATGGTTCGCGAGCTGGTAATGGTGTTATCCTCATTACTACTAAGAAAGGTAAGTCGGGACGCTCGGAGGTAAGCTTCAATTTCTCACAATCTCTTTCTTGGTTACCAAGTACACCAATGCAGACACTTGGTAAGGGTGAACGTGATATAGCTCTTCTCTTGGCTAAGAACCAGAGAGGTGCACACTATGATTATATAACAGATAAGCTGATTTACCCTGGTTCTTATAAGGATTCATACGGTTGGGATGCTGATAATGATGGCGCCTACGACTACTTGTGGCGTAATGGTAGGGTGTTAGACCCAGATCGTCGACTACCAGGAATAGCACAAGACTCACTGAACACTTTCTATAACAACAGAACAAACTGGTGGAAATATGCCTTCCGTGTAGGTAGGGTGACCAAAGGTGACTTGTTGTTGGCTGGTGGTACAGATAATATAAGGTATATGGTTAATGCTGGTATCTACGATGAAACGGGTATTATGATTAGCTCTAATTTCCGTCGTTTCAGTTTGTTGAGTAATCTTGACTTTAACCTATCGACGAAGTTGAGTGCTTTCACACGTATCAACCTGACATACGCTACGCAGAAAGCTGGCTCGGATGGGGGACGTGTGCAGGGATTGACATTCGATCCGAAGCGTACGTCTACGCTCTTGCCGGGTAAGGGTAGTGTCGCGGAACAAGTGGCGTTAAGGCAGTTGAAGGATATTGATAAGACGAATTCAAATTATAATGTTCGTCTGAGTGTAGGCTTGAACTATAATATTATAAAAGGTCTGAAATTCTCTTCTACCTACTCGCTTGACCATTATTTCACACGTGTCTACACGTTTACACCTGATTATCTGAAGTATGATAAGAAGTCGGAGGTACAGGCTTCTAATATTGCTATGACGAATATTCAGACTGAGAATATCCTTACTTATAACCTTGCATTGCCAAGCGAACATAAGTTGGAGCTGATGGCTGGTATGACTTATAACTATGACTTGCTGCAGAACCTAAGCGGTACAGCAAAGGGTGGCCCTACTAACTCTATTAAGTTTGCGGGTGAGGGATGGCCTTCTCTCTTCAACGATGGTGGAACTGTGAGGGCTGCACAAAGCTTCCTAACCAATCAGCAGGAGCAGTCATTGCTTAGTTTCTTGGGTCGTGCGGCATATAGCTATAAGAAACGTTACATGGCGGAGTTGTCTATCCGTGCGGATGGATCAAGTGTCTTCGGTAAGGATGTACGCTGGGGAACCTTCCCTTCTGTGGGTCTTGGCTGGGCATTCAGTGAGGAACATTTCATGAAGAAATTCTGGTGGTTGAGCTTCGGTAAGCTTCGTGCTTCTTGGGGTAAGTCTGGTCAGAAGTTCCAAGAACCTTATTTGGCATTGGGCGTGATGGAGGAGAGTAATGTATTTAATGGTTCGTTAGGTCTTATCCCGCAGTCTATGGCTAATAAGAAATTGACTTGGGAGGAGAGTGATCAGTATGACCTCGGTCTTGACTTACAGATGTTGGACTATCGTTTGAAACTCAAGCTCGATTATTACTATAAGTATTCAAGTAAGCTGTTGATGCAGTCTTATCTGCCAGGTAATGTCTTCCTTGCTACAAACATGTGGGACAATGCTTCTGCAATCTCTAACGAAGGTATTGAGTTCGAGGCTCAGTATGATGTTATCCGCAAGAAGAATTGGAACTGGAGTGTAGGCTTCAACCTTTCTCATAATAAGAACATGCTGCGTAAGACGTATAATGGTGAAGACCTTAACGACAAAGTCTTAGGTCGTCCTGTCTATGGTATCTATACCTTTAAGGATGAGGGAATCGTTCAGAAGGAGGAAGATGTCCCAATGTATCCTAATGCTTCTGGTAAGCAGATTCCACTTTATTTTCAGTCTATCAATAATCCATTGCGTGTGGGTGGTAGGAAGATTAAGGACCAGAACTATGATGGTGTGATTGATGATAAGGACCTCTATTATGCTGGTAGTACTCTTCCTGCAGTCTACGGTGGTTTGAATAGCCACTTAGAATGGAAGGGATTGAGCTTTGATGTACTCTTCAGCTATACCATCAGCCGTAAGGTGATGAATATGTATAAGAACAGTGCCTTCACCTTTACAAAGGACTTTGGCGTTATCATGAACTACTTCCACGCTAATGATTTCTGGACAACAAGCAATAGAGATGCGAAGTATCCATCACTTGAGTTCGCTGACAAGGATTATGTAGGGCAGTTTGACGGTAATGTAGACTCTAACATTGAGAACATTAGTTTCTTACGTCTCAAGCAGTTGGTGATTGGTTATCAGTTACCAAAGAACTGGTTGAAGGGCTCTTTCATCAAAGATGCTAATATATACCTTAGTGGAGAGAATCTGTTCTTGATTACTAATTATTCAGGAGTAGACCCTGAAGTTATCAATCCTTATTCTGGTAAGGATGATGGAACACAGTATCCATTGAATAGAAAGGTTACTTTGGGTCTTAACTTAAAATTCTAATAGACAATGAAGAAGATTATAATGCTCTCATTATGTGGTTGTCTTCTGTCCTCTTGCAGCCTTGACTTGCAGCCAGAGAACGGAATGACTTACAGCAACTCGTTCAATACAGAGAAAGAGCTGAACGCAACAACCACTTCTATTCTATATTATATCAATACTGTAGTAGGCAATAACTACGTCCTTTCAACAGCTGGTATGAAGGCTGACGAGATACTGGATGGCAAGCAGATGCGCGAGTGGAACCCACGAACAGTCATAGCAAGCGAGTATTCATGGAAGGGTCTTTATGACATTATCTTTGAGTCTAATCTGTTGCTTGATAATATAAATAAGACAAAAAACTTGCCAGAAGAGCGTCGAAAGTACCATGTTGGACAGGCTGAGTTCGCTCTCGGATTGTCTTATTTCCTCTTGGCTCAGCGTTATGGGGAGGTTATCATCACTGAAAACTCCTCTGAGATAAAGCCTTACTCTTTGTCCTCGCAAGCTGATGTACTCAACGCTGCGATAGAACATGCTAAGAAGGCATTGGATATTCTACCTACATGGGATAAACTGACAGACTTGGATGGTGTGGCTATTACCAATCGTCAGACGGCCTCAAAGGGTACTGCTGCCGCCTTGCTCGCACAGATTTATGCGTGGAAGGGTAGTGTAACCGAACTTTATAAGTTGCAAGGTAATGCGCAGGAAGATTATCAGAAATCTATCGATTACTCAACACAACTTATCGAGGGACAGGTAGGTAACTATCAACTTTGTTCTTCTCCAGAAGAACTCTGTACGTATCTGTCTAATGAGAAGACACCTAATCCTGAGGCAATCTTCAGTCTTTACTTTGATAAGACACGCTCTGAAAATGTTGTCTCACCTAATGAGGTGGCACAGAACTTTGTGAGCTGGCCTGTTAGAGAGGATCAAACATTAGCCGATTTACCATCAAGCAGTACCTATCAGCTTTATACTTCAACAGTAGAAAGCTTGTTCCCAGATACTACTGACCAACGCCTACAAGCGTTCTTCTATCAGTGGGGTACACCACATGAGGTTGATGGGACGGATTATGCTATCATGTATAAGTTTAGAAAGGCAATATTGGACCCCGACCAGTATTCACCAAGTGGTAAAACCTACCGTACGGTAGATGCCGATTATGTCTATTGGCGTCTTGCAGATTTCTATCTTTTGAGAGCTGAATGCTATCAGAAGTTAGGGAACGAAGCAAAGGCTATTGCTGACCTTAATGTGATTCGTTCACGTGCTGGTGCACTTTCTTATCCATCAACCTACGATACAGAGGGACTGAAGAAGGCTATCTTCATCGAAAGAGAAAAGGAGTTTATTGGTGAGAATGATGCCCGTTATGCAGATGTTATTCGCAATGGATATGTGAAAGAAGAACTGCAAGGTAAGTTCCTCTTGCTGACCAATCAGGATATTCAGGGTGGTGCGCTGTTCCTTCCACTTCCAAAGGATTCATGGCAAGATAAGGATGGACACATTATTAACACCCAGTTACGACAGAAACCATATTGGCAAGCTTATAACTAATAATGGGTTAGGAACGTTACAATAAATATATTGTTTGATAGATGAAAAAGATTATATATATAATAGTCGTGTGTCTGACGATGGGGATACTCTCTGGTTGTACCCAGTATAACTTCGATGACACTGGTCTTGCCAATGGTAAGCATGATATGACGATGTGGGAATACTTCAAAGGTGACAGCTATAACTGGGATTCTCTCTGTGTGATGACCGAGCGTGCTGGGCTGGTTTCACTATTTCAAGGGACAAGTCAGTACGGCAAGAACATCACGTTCTTTGGTCCTACCAACAATAGTATCCGTCGTTATCTTTATGATAATAATATGGAAAGGGTATCTGATATTCCTGTTGCGGACTGTAAAAAGTTTATCTTGAACAGTGTTTTACCTAACAAGCGAGTGATGCTTGATGATTTTAAGGAGGGTGTTAAGTCGTCTGATGCATCAACACCTATCGGTAAAGGGGGTGAGACTGTTGAGATGGCTTCAGGTAAACAGTTATGGATTTATACCTTCCGTGAGTCTTACAATAGTGTTCCTGGTGCTGGACCTTTGCGTATCCATTTGGTTTCTCCGACGACTACCAAGACTTCTGACGTTGCTTCATGTAATATTGAAACAAACACGGGAGTGGTTCACTCACTTGTATATGACTTCAACTTAACCGACTTTTAAAAATGAAAAAGATGAAGAAAGGAATCGCATTGCTGTGCCTTATGGCTCTTACAATAGGTTTTATGGTATCATGCAGTAAGATGGCTGTAGGCTATCTAAGGACAACGGGTGCATCTTTTACTCCCGACTCACTTAATGCCTTTCATAATGTAGACTCAACGAGTGACCGTGGTAAATACAAGCAACCATTCGTTTCAACACGTATTCAAGGTGTTGCTGGTACTAACCCTATCAATTATGAGTTGTCTGGGGTTAAGGCTGACAACCAAGAACAGGCACAGTTGTTTATGAAACTCTACAAGGAAGGTAAGATTTCTGTGACTGGCGGTTTGATAGTAGTTACACAAGATGCAGCACAACAGTTGCCTAATGGTAGATATCATCTCTCTATCAAGGTGTATAATGAAGACCATGAGGCTGTCTTGGAGAATATTTTCAAGGTGGTCGTGACTGATGATGAGCTACTTGTCGACTAATATCAATAATGGTAAATGACAAGTGCACATACTATGTTCAGCGTAGATTGAATATGTATTCTCGTCATTGTATGAGACAGACAGACATGAGTAAATCTCAATGCTGTAAGTAGATGATGGTTAAATAGATAAATTGAATAAAACAATCCATTAAAAACAGATTAATATGAAAAGAAGAAGATATATCCTACTGCTTGTATCTCTTTTGATGATGGCAGTACAGCTCCGTGCACAGCAGGGTACAGAAGCAGCAAATGGCATTAAGTTCTTTAAGGGAACTTTCAGTGAAGCTTTGGTAAAAGCTAAGCAAGAGAATAAAATTCTGTTTGTTGACTTCTACGCAGTGTGGTGTGTTCCTTGTAAGAAGATGGCAAAGACAGTTTTCACACAAGAGGAAGTTGGAAAGTATTTCAATGAACACTTTATCAGTCTGCAGTTAGATGCAGAGAAGGGTGAGAATGTTGATATCGCTAAGAACTATAAGGTAGCAGCATATCCAACAGTAGCTTTTATTGCCCCAGATGGCAAAGCTTTGTCTGTGAATACAGGTGCGATGGATAAGGATGAACTCATGGAGGCTGCTAAGATTGCTGCTGGAGAGAGTGTAAGTTTTGAGGAACTTTACAATAAGTACAAGGCTGATAACAACGACCTTGACGTTCAACAGCAACTTCTTCTCAAGGCACCATCATTCTTGCAGGCGCAGGAAGGTATGGATGCAGATAAGTGGGTGACCCGTCTACAGAAACTTTATAAGAACTATGTAGCTGCTAAGGCACCATTGAAACTTATCAATGAGAATGACTATCGTATCATTCTAACATTGGAGGGTGATGAAGATAAGGAGCACAAGCAGTATATGATTGACCTTATGAACGACCACCTTGATGACTGGATGAAGAAACTTGGCAAGGCACCTGCCTACTATATTGTTGAGGCTAACGATATCTTCGCAGAGGATATGGCAAAGGATGGCAACGTAAAGTATAAGGACTATGTAGAGAAAGTTAAGAATCAGTATGCAAAGGCATACGAAGTTGTTGGCTTGACAGGTATTACTCCATACGAGAAAGCAAAGCTCTACTTTGATGCTCTCTACAACTTGTATAAGAATAAGGATGTAAATGGCTATGTGAAAGCTATGGAAACCTATTTTGGCAAGATGGAGAACAACCTCCGTTCAGCCGACTATGGTAAGGCTGCACAGAACCTCTACATGGCTGCAGGCAAGAGCTTGAAGGCTAAGGATCATGAGGTAGCTATCAAGTGGGCTGAGAAAGCTTTGTCACAGGAAGATGCTGTGATGGACCGTGTCAACTATATGGTAATGATAGGTGACTCTTATCGTGAGTTGAAGAACTATACCAAGGCACGTGAATACTATAACCAGGCATTTGCTGAGACACTCCGTTTGGAGAATATGGAGATGCCACAGGCTATGTTGCAGGGTGCAATCAAGCAGAAGCTCTCTACGCTCGAACTCCTTGAAAAGTAAACAATGACTATGTTCAAGAATATCATTAAATGCCTATCGAGCGTGCCAGTGGCACTGCTCATAGGCTTTTTGTTTTTTCCCTTCAATCCTGCCAATGCGCAGATGAATGGATTGCGAAAGGGGAAACTGGCAAATGGGCTTACTTATTATATCTATAATGATGGTTCTGCTACTGGTGAGGCACAATACTACCTCTACCAGAATGTAGGTGCTATCTTGGAGAATGATGAGGAAATGGGATTGGCGCACGTGTTGGAGCATTTGGCTTTCAATACGACAGACCACTTCCCTAATGGTGTGATGAACTTCCTTCGCAGTAATAACCTCAATGACTTTGAGGCTTTCACTGGTGTTGATGATACGCGTTATGCGGTTCATAACGTACCAACCAATGATGCGAAGCTTAATGAGAATATGCTTTGGGTGCTCCGTGACTGGTGCCATGGCGTCAAGATGACCCCTAAAGACATTGAAAAGGAACGTGGTATTATCCTTGAGGAATGGCGTCATCGTTCGGGAGTAGACCGTCGTCTGACAGATGCCATTGCACCTGTTGTTTATAATCATGCTGGCTATGCTACTCATAATGTGATTGGTTCACAGAAGATATTGGAGACCTTCCAGCAGAAGCAAGTAAAGCAGTTCTATGATAAGTGGTACCGTCCTAATATGCAGTTTATTGCTGTTATCGGTGATGTTGATGTCGACCAGATGGAAAAGAATATTCAGACGGTCTTCAAGACATTACCAGCTAAGCAAGCACCTGCTGTAAATCCACAGACAAGACAGATTCCTGACAATACCACACCACTCTATATGCGTTTCATTGACCCAGAGAACAAGAGTGCTTCTTTTGGTCTTTATCAACGTTATGAGGTGAAGGGTAATGCGCCTGAAGAGGACCGAGTACGTCAGTTTATCTTCACTAAGTTCTTCAATACATTGGCTCCAAAGCGTTTTGTGATGTTGAAGAATGCTGATAAGGAGAGTTATATTGCTGCTGAGGTGAGTCTATCTCCTTTGGTACGAAACTATTATCAGATGGCATGGGACATGGTTCCCTATCAGGGTAATGAACAGAAGGCGCTTCAGCAGATGTTAGCTGTACGTGATAACTTGCGTGACCAAGGCTTTACTGCTGCTGAGTTCAATGCTGAGAAGGAGAAGATGTACAATGGAATGAAGGATGTCCTCGAAGCAAAGGGATTAGGAACACCAGACAATGCTTTGATGCTTTTCCGTCAGAACTTCCTCTATGATATTCCTGTACAAGACTTCCGCGGACAGATTAACCGTAACCTCGAGACTTTGGTTGAGTTAGAGGTTGAGGACATGAATGCTTGGATGAAGTCATTGCTTAATGACAATAACCTTGCTTTTGTCACTTATTCTAAGTCGCAGAGTGAGATGAACATCACTGAGAATGATCTTATGGCAGCATTGAAAGCAAAGAGCTCATTCAGCGATATGGCTCATGCTGATGGTATGAAGCCTATCAGTCAGTTGATTGACTTCCCTCTGGCAGGAGGAAAGATTGTTTCTGAAAAGCAGTTAAAGATTTTGCAGGCAAAGGAGTGGACACTCTCTAATGGTGCGAAAGTTCTTTATCGTAACGTTCCAGAACTGAGTGGTAAGTTCCTCTTTGCAGGTTCTGCAGAAGGTGGTAAGTCTATTGTGCCAGCACAAGAACTTGCTAACTATAATGCAATGCGTTCACTCTTGATACAGTCAGGTGTATATAATTACAACCGAAATCAGTTGGCGCAGTGGCTACAGGGCAAGGACATCAATCTTTCCCTCTCGTTGGAAGACTATAGTGATGGTATCGGTGGTAATGCACCTGTTGACAAGGCTGACGATTTCTTCAGCTATTTGTATTTGATTCTGTCACGTCAGAACTTCTCTAAGTCAGCCTTTGACAAGTATATCCAGCGTAACCTCTACGTTTACGAGAACCGTGCAACAACAGGTATGGCTGCCGTACAGGATTCTATCCAGCAGTTGCTCTATCCAGTTAGTGCGATGAATCCACGTCAGGATGAGGCTTTCTTTAAGTCAGTTCAGTTTGATAAGTTACAGGAACAGTTCCAGGCACACCTTGGTGATGCATCACGTTTCACCTATTGTCTTATTGGTGATATTCCTGAAGCAAAGGCTAAAGAGTTGGTGCTTCGCTATATAGGTTCTCTCAAGGGTGAAGGTAAGCCTGTGAAGACAGCTATCCAGCCAATGGATTTCTCGTCATCTACGCCTGTTATCAAGCGCACTTTTGAGACCGAAACAGAAGGTGGTATGGCAGAGATTGAGATTTCATTTGCCAATAAGCAGAAACTTTCTGAGCGTGAGCAAGCTGCTCTGGAGGTGATGCGTGGACTCTTGGAGCGTCGTTATTTTGATGTATTGCGTGAGAAAGAGCACCTTACTTATACCGTAGGTGTACAGAGCAACTATACTTCACAGCCAGTAGCTGGCGAGAGCCTTAACATTCATCTTTCTACTGCGAAAGAGAATACAGATAAAGCTGTTAGCCTTGTTTATAGTATTCTTGATGATGTAAAGGCTGGTCGTTTCACTGCAGATGAGTTCAAGGCTGCAATGGTACCTTTGGCTGTTGATGAGGAACAGGCAGGTGCAGCATCACAGTCTAACAGTGACCCATCAGTTTGGATGGCTTTGTTGAATATCTATGCTGAAACGGGCAACGAGCTATCTCCAAATGACAATGCCGCTTCCGCACCAGTATTCAAGACACTTACACCACAAGATATCACTGCTGTAGCTGTGAAAGTGATGACAAATGCTAAGCAGCGTGAGATTATCGTTAAGCCTGCAGCACAAGAGGGCAAACGCACGTTTAAGTAAGTCTTAATGGCAATTGAGTATAAAGAATAAGGGATGCAGTCGTGCACCCCTTTTTCTTTTGTGTTTTCTTTAATTCTGAAGTGGTATAGCGTCTTATCTATCCCAATTCTTATACTTACCCTATCGCAGATATCTTTATCATTAGTAGGTAGTCGTAGAGTAGGTTGATAACCTTATCCAGTACTCCTCTCTATCTCGGAGAGGCCCCGGAGGAGAGGTCTTTAATAATCCTCTTTATATTTATCTGTTTCAATATAGATATAAATCTTGTATTCTGGGAAGGCTGCACGCATATTCTTCTCAATGTCATTAATCAATTCAGAGGATTGTGCGTCGTATTCAGTCTTGACGTCAATCTTTGCCGTGACGAGGATGTCTGTAGGACCGAGATGGATAGTCTTGACATTGATGAGACGGTCTATTTCATTTCTGTTGAAGGCCTCCTTGATACGTGTTAGGTCCTTTTCTGTAACACTCTCACCGATAAGAAGACTGTAGAACTCACGTGCGAGGAAGAGCGCAGCGGCACAGAGGAGTACACCAATCAGTACACCCGATAGGGCATCATAGAAGGGATTACCTGTGAGGTGGGTCAGAAGTGTACCTCCTAAGGCTATCAGCAGACCAACAACAGCGCAACTGTCTTCTGCAAAGATGATAAGTATTTCACTGTGACGGCTCTCTCGCAAGAAACGATAAAGCGATAGATTGTCCTTGTTCAGTTCCTTAATCTCCTTGAAGGCAACCCTAAGACTGACAGTTTCTACTAAGAGTCCGAAGGCCAGAATACCAATGACGAGCCATGTGTTCTCCATGCTATGTTCTGGATGAAACAGTTTCTCTGTTGCTTCCATTATACCTAAGGCACCACCGGCAAAGAACAACATCATTGCAACAACCAAACTATAGAAGTACTTAGCACGTGCTTGTCCGAACGGATGTTTATCTGATATCTTCGCTGTTGACTGTCGGTTGCCTACTAACAGTAGTATTTCATTGCCACAATCTACGATACTATGGATTGACTCATTCAACATAGCGGCTGAACCAGACACTGCAAAACCAATAAACTTAGACACAGCCACTAAGATGTTTGCACCTAACGCTGCAATAACACTCATCATTCCTTCACTTTTCTTTTCCTTTTCCATATCTTGTTTTAAGCTTTTCTATACTGGTATTTATCTACCAAATGTATTCTGTAACGTACTTACCACTTTCCTGTTTGTTATTCTTATTTAGTGTTGTCACCGTTTCTTCAATGCGGGTGGGACGTCCTTCCTTATCATACTCCGTTGTCAGTTGTGCCTTGAAATCGAAGTCTTTATTTCCTGAATTGGAGCTATAGCTGCTAATATCTCCTTTCGGAATAACACCCATATAGCCTAAGGTGATGAAGGGGATGGGTATCCTTATGCCACTACCATACATCCACAAGAAATAAAAGTTGTGGTAGGCAGCCTTCTCTCCAGTCTCTCTGTAGGTGATATTAAATGGTTTATAAGGAAACATCTTCTCTCCTTTCCATTGGAAGTTATAGGTTGTTCTCCCACAGATAACGTTCGGTGTGTCACGACAAATGAGTCTTCTCTTATTATCGTAGGTGTATGTGTAGTAGCTAGGAGTGTTATTCGCTTCTACGATAAGTCCGTTCTTAACTATGTAATAGCCATCGAGGAGTTCGTCTAACTGGTCTTTAATATGCGTCTTATGAATGTGAATGGTATCACCAGCATAGGAGTAGGTGTAATCCTGCAAGCTATCTGTACCCACACGCTCTATGATGAGCTGTCCTTTTTGGTTACAATAATAGGTGAGTGTATCCTTACTCCTCTCCGGATTTGTTGTTACGTCTTTGATAATCGTCAGGTAACGATGCAGTTGTTCTCCGTGATAAGTTATCTCTTCGGCTATTCCAGAAGGAACAGACGAACATGAGAAAAACAAACTAACAGCCATGATAGCCAGTAAGAACAGTCTGATGTCTTTGTATAAGTCTTTCTTCATTTGTTCTTGATAGTTAGGGAGTTTGTTTGTATATGCGGAGTTCTGCAATCTTGAATAGGAGATAGTGAGTAGTAGTAAGGGACACATACTTCTCTTTTATAGCGAGAAATAAGCTTGTTCAAGTCTTGTTCTTCTACTGTCTGCCTTACTTCTTTGCAGCCTTCTGTGCCTCCTTCACCATTTTCAGACGGTCCTCATAGATAGGGCGCCACTTGTTAATCATAGCTTGAAGGTCCTTGCTTCTTTGCTCCAGTTCGCGGTATTCATCCGTATTTGTTTCGTTGTTCTGGCTTTTTGTCAGCATCTGTTGCAGCATTAGTTTCTGCTGTTCATCAGCCTTCTTGAGCTGTGCACTAAGTCTTTCAAGGCTTTCCATGAATGCCAGTGCACGGTCTATATGATTTTCTTTCTCCATCTTTTTACTATCTTCTAATGTCTTTTATCTGTGTACAAAGTTACGGAAAAAGTTCAGTATGACCACCGCTTTCAAATTATTTTCATGAAAAGAAATATTTATTTACGTGAAGAAAAATATTTTTTTTCATGAAAAGAATTCGTAGTGAGGCGTTTTCTTCATAAACTTCATGCGTAAGACGGGATTTTATAGTATCTTTGCAAGTAGATAAAAGAACACATTTTAGATGGAAAAGAAGAAACAGATAGATTGCTTTCTACCGTATAGTACAGCTGCAATAACGCAGTTGCTCGCTGCACAGTTGCACGAGTCAGGTGTAGTGAAGAGTATATACACGTTAGCTGCCGATGTCCCACCTACTGAGGTACTGTCTCAGTACACCCATCACCTGCAGGCAGGCAGCTTGCTTTCCCTTGCCACTATGCGCCTTATAGCAGCAATTGCAACAGCCGATTATGCCCTGTTTTATTTGAAACAGGGGCCTGTCACGTTAGGTTATCATGCCCTGGAACGTATGCTGCAGGTGGCCGAGGAGACTGAAGCAGCAATGGTTTATGCTGACCATTACTCAGTGGAAGCTGGCAAGACGGTCAAACATCCCGTTACAGCTTATCAGTTGGGTAGCATCCGTGATGACTTCGACTTTGGCTCTGTAGTACTTCTTAAGACTGACTACCTGAAAGAGTTTGAAGCAAAGAAAGAGATTGCAAGAGATTATCAGTATGCTGGTTGGTATGCTCTTCGTCTGTTCTTAAGCCGTAAGGGAGAACTTTTCCATCTGAATGAATATCTCTATACGGAGGAGGAAGACGACCTACGTGCAAGTGGCGAGAAGCAGTTTGATTATGTGAATCCACGCAACCGAGAGGTGCAAATTGAGATGGAACAGGCTGCAACAGCACACCTGTCAGCTATCAATGCCTTGGTAGATACAACGCAATATGCACAGCCAGACTTCTCTGCTGAGGCTTTCCCAGTGGAGGCTTCGGTGGTGATTCCTGTCTTTAATCGTGAGAAGACAGTACGCGATGCGGTTGTATCAGCCCTCTCACAGAATACAGACTTTCCTTTTAATGTCATCGTTGTCGACAACCATTCGACAGACGGAACGACTGAGATTCTCTCTTCTTTGGCTGCTGATGAGCGTCTTGTACATCTTATTCCTACACGTACTGATCTTGGTATAGGTGGCTGTTGGAACTATGCTATCAATGATGTGCATTGCGGTCGCTTTGCTGTTCAGTTGGATAGTGACGATCTTTATTCCTCAGAAAATACTTTGCAGACCATTGTCAATGCTTTCCACGAGCAGAAGGCTGCAATGATTGTAGGTTCTTATCGTATGTGTGACTTCGATCTTAATACCCTTCCACCGGGCTTGATAAGCCATAATGAGTGGACAGAAGATAATGGTTGCAACAACGCCCTACGTATTAATGGGCTCGGTGCACCACGTGCTTTCTTCACTCCTCTGGTTCGTCAGCATCAGTTCCCTAATACAAGTTATGGTGAAGACTATGCGATGGGCTTGGCTTTTAGTCGTCGTTTTCGTATTGGAAGGATATACGATGAGCTTTATCTCTGCCGTCGTTGGGGTGGAAATAGTGATGCTGTACTGAGCATTGATAAGGTTAATGCCAACAATCATTATAAAGATCAGCTTCGTACAGTTGAGATTCTTGCACGTCAAAAGCAGAATAGAGACAGAGAGAAAGGGCTAACTGATTTTTTTCATAACCAGCTGAACCAATGGAAAGACGTTGCAAAACGTTTTGAAGAGTTGGTGGGTGTGCAGACGCGTGAGGTGGGTTCAGCCCTTGCGCAATTCAATCCTGCACGCTTGGTAAGTACAGGGGCGAAGATTGATAAGGCTACGCTGGCTAAGCGTCCTTGCTTCCTTTGTGAGAAGAATCGTCCAAAAGAACAGATTGTTCTGCCTTTTGGGAATGATTTCGATATCCTTGTCAATCCCTTCCCAATCCTTCCAGTACATTTTACGATACCTTCTCGTCATCATCAACAGCAGGCAATAGCGGATAATTACGTACAGATACATCGCTTGCTAAGAGCTTATCCACAGCTGATGGTGTTCTATAATGGTCCGAAGTGTGGGGCGAGTGCACCTGATCATCTCCACTTTCAGGCAGGAACAAGTGGTATTCTTCCTTTACAACGTGACTGGCAGCGGCTTTACGAGACCTCTGTTCCACTCTTGAAGATGAACGATGGGGAGGGAATCTACGAGATAAAAGACTATATCTGTCCGGCTTTAGCTATCGTGAGTCATACAGAGAAGCACGATGTTGAGCTATTCAGTCGTTTATATGAAGCACTTCCATTAAAGGAAGATGAGACCGAGCCGATGATGAATATCGTGGCATGGCGTAATGGGGAGGCGTTTATTTCAGTTGTGTTCCCACGTGAGAAGCATCGCCCTGATTGCTATTCAGCAGAAGGAGAGGCACAGTGTCTGGTCAGTCCGGGTAGCTTGGATATGGCAGGGTTGATGATATTGCCTCGTCAGAGCGACTTCGAAGGGATGACAGCAAGGCTTGCCAAAGCAATTTTACGTGAGGTTTCACTATCAGATGAGGCAATGAAAGATGTTGTGAAACGTCTTCGCAATAAGGCGGTTGACCTCGTTTTCGATGATTGGAAGCACGAACCTATAGTTTCGGTAGGTATCGTTAGCGGCGACGAAATACGTTTCCATCTGAATGGTACTTACACAATAGGAAACAAAGAGGTGACTGGTAAGCAGATTGTAAAGTTCAAAGACGGACAGATTCTGTGGAATTCTACGGTCTATCAAGAACTTTGCTTCACCCCGAAAAATGATGAAATATCCTTTACTTTGGAGGATGTTACTATCGGAGTAGACTTCCATTGGGAGCGCAAAGAGGCACAAACCTTCCTCGGAAAGCTACGTTTTGTTGTCGATGGAGATAAGCTCTGGGCTATTAATGAACTACCTGTAGAACGTTATTTAGCAAGTGTTATCTCAAGTGAGATGAGTGCTACCTCTTCATTAGAGCTTTTGAAGGCACATGCTGTTATCTCTCGCAGTTGGCTTTTGGTACAGATGAGAAGACGAAAAGCCATTGAACTGGGTATTCAGACAGCATCTGCACCTGTAAAAGTGTCGGATGAAGAAGGCGTGGTATGGTATGATAGCGATGCACATACCTTGTTTGATGTCTGTGCTGACGACCATTGTCAACGTTATCAGGGTATTACGAAGGCAACGAGCCCACATGTTGAAGAGGCAATAAAGGCAACACGTGGACAGTTGTTGATGAATGGAAAGGAAATCTGCGATGCTCGTTTTAGTAAGTGTTGTGGAGGTGTTTCGGAGGAATATGAGTACTGTTGGGATAATACTCATAAGCCCTACCTGCTCTCTGTAGTAGATAATGCACCTTTGGGAACAGCCCCTACGATTGATCTCACTGATGAGAAGACGGCACAGGAGTGGATTCTGTCGTCTCCAGAGGCTTTCTGTAATACAAAGGATGCGGCAGTCTTGGGTCAGGTGCTTAATAACTATGACCAAGAAACACAAGACTTTTATCGCTGGACAGTAGACTTCAAGCAGTCAGAACTTGCTGAACTAATCCGTCGTAAGAGTGGTCTTGATTTCGGAGAGATTATTGACCTCCAACCTTTGGAGCGTGGTAAGAGTGGTCGTATCACGCGTTTGAAGATTGTAGGAACAAAGTTCACACGTATTATCGGTAAGGAATTAGAGATAAGACGCACGTTAAGTGAGAGCCATCTCTACAGTTCTGCTTTCGTGGTAGAACGCAGTGAGGTGGTGAATAACGTCCCACAACACTTCCATCTTGTGGGTGCAGGATGGGGACATGGTGTTGGCTTGTGTCAGATAGGTGCTGCTGTAATGGGCGAGAAAGGCTATCAATATGACGAAATCCTCCACCATTATTATCAAAATGCAGCGATTGAAGCACAATACAAATAGCGAATAGCATCATGCGTGACGACCAGAAGATTATCAATGGGATACCTATTATGAGTCGGTGGCGTAGCCATTGGCTTTGGCTGCCTACGCTTTATCTGACACGAGGACTACCATACGTTATCTTATTGATGACTTCCTTGGTTTATTTCAATCGTATGGGTTTGTCGAATGGAGCGATAACACTTACTTCGTCATGGTTCCTTCTTCCATTTATTCTACGTCCGTTACTGGCACGACTCGTCGTGGGCTATTGGAGTAGATATACGTGGATAATCCTCGCAGAGTTTGTTATGACAATAAGTCTTGGAGGTTTAGCACTTGTCGCAACCTCTGCTAATTGGTTTGAATGGACCGTCTTCTTCTTGATGATAATAGCCACTGTGGCTGCCTTACATGACGTTGCTGTCGAACGACTCTATAAGCGTGAGGCTGCTTTATACCATCGTCCAGGGTTCTTTGGAGTACGAGCTATCTCTTATATGCTGTTGTCTCTTATTATAGGAATGGCTATCCCGATAACAATAGCGGGTAATTTAGAAGTGATTAATAGGACTATAGCACCTTCATGGGCAAGGATCTATTGGGTGCTGTCTGCTGTTGTCGCTTCTTTGATGGTGTTCCATATCTTCATCCTTCCCAAGGATAGTCTGCATGCAAACCTCCCTATATGGACTGGTGTGACGCGTCAATGGTGGCATGACGTCAAGTCTGCCTTTGTTCGTCGTCCCCATTATGTGGCAAGCCTGTGCTTCCTTTTCTGCTTCCTTATCCCAGAAGGAATGTTCTTTAGGATAGCTCCTCTCTTCTTGATAGACCCAGGTAGCAACGGTGGATTAGCCCTCTCGCCACAGGAGTTAGGCTTAGTCTCGGGGACGATAGGGACGTTCTCGTTGATAGCAGGCTGTATCTTCGGAATAGGACTGGTTCGTCGGGATGGCCTGAAACGCTGGTTATGGTTATTCGTTGTCGCTTTAACCTTACCAAAGTTTGTCTTTGTCTATCTTAGCTATTACTTTGTTTCTACGCTGTCAATCATCAATATTTGTATGATTATCGAACAGTTCGGAACAGGACTTGGCTTGATTGTTTACGTCGTTTGGCTTACGCATTGTACAAAAGGTGAACATTCTATCTTTACTTACTCGATAGGTACGGCCATAACTGCCTTCTCCTGGGTGATGACAGGGTGGTTTACAGGCTTTTTACAAGAGTATGTTGGCTATCGCTTGTTCTTCCTTCAGGTAGCACTGCTGGGTGTTATCAGTCTTATCGTGACCTGTTTTATACCTGTAACGGAGGAGGTAGGGAAGCGTAAAGGATAGGTCTTACCTAATATGAGAGGGTTATTATGGTTTGTATTTAGCCGTTAACCTTTACAAAAAAGTAATGATTTTATTTGTTCCTCACGAAATTTATTGTACTTTCGCAGTACAGATTGTTATAAAAAAGAGTAAATTGTATGAAGG
The DNA here is from genome assembly GCF_900187995.1 of Prevotella jejuni. Lineage (GTDB taxonomy): Bacteria > Bacteroidota > Bacteroidia > Bacteroidales > Bacteroidaceae > Prevotella > Prevotella jejuni. The sequence goes on along the minus strand of NZ_FZNZ01000008.1, from coordinate 24,679 downwards.
TTAAGTATTTTTTAATGGCAGCTATTGTTGCTTTGATGACAGCTTGTGGAACGGCCTCAAAGGTTCCTTTGACGAACCGTACACATCGTCTTAGTATTTCCGATGCACAGCTTCTTAGTCTTAGTAATCAGGAATATGCGAAGTTTATGGCATCAGCAAAGAGGTCTACTGATGCAAAGAATACGGCTATGGTTCAGCGTGTAGGGCGCAATCTTGCTAATGCAGTAGAGACTTATTTACGCAATAATGGCTATGCGAATGAGATAAATAACTTCAAATGGGAGTTTAATCTGGTTCAGGATAAACAGGCAAATGCCTTTTGTATGCCTGGAGGTAAGATTGTTGTCTATGAAGGTCTGCTCCCTTACACGCAGAATGAAGCAAGTTTGGCTATCGTGTTAGGCCATGAGATTGCGCATGCCGTGGCTAAACACAGTGCAGAACAGATAACAAAGCAAATGAACCAACAGATGGGAACGAGTATCTTAGGCACTGTCTTGAACTCTGCCGTTGGTAGTGGAGTCGGTGACATAGCCTCACAGGTAGCTGGGGGATACTTTTCTTTCCGTAACTTGAAGTACAGTCGTGATAATGAAAGTGAAGCTGATTACATGGGACTCATCTTTGCTGCGATGGCAGGATACGACCCTGCGAATGCTGTAAGCTTCTGGCAGCGTATGGCCTCAGCGACTAACAGCAGTCGTTCAGAGATATTAAGCGACCACCCATCAGATGCTCGTCGTATCGAGAACATCAAGAGATGGTTACCAGAAGCTGAGAAGTACTACCATGGAGCAGGTGCTAATCGAGTCTCTTCAACTGGTTATTCACAGTCAACAAATACATTGCATATTGGCAGTTCTTCGTCTTCCAATCGCTCAAACAAGCGTCGGTAAGTTGATTGACTACCAACTTTAATATCCTTACGGCTATCTGTTTTCGTTCAAGAACGTAAACAGATAGCCGTAATCTTTTGGTTAATATGTATCTGTTTGAGCGAGTTAATGTTCTAAATTGATGGTCTTTAGATAGCGTGCCAACCCATGTATCTCTTCTTATAGACAAAGTCTATTGTGTTAACTTTGAGTAATTTAGTACCTATTTAGCTATGTGTTGCTTACAGATAGTTGATCCCTTCCCTTCCTAATGATAAACAAGTTGAACTTTCATCAACCGCTTGTTGCATGGTGTCAGCCCTCATCACCATTGGAGTTGAGCACGAATATATCAGTAGAATAGGGCTGCGAAGTGCTTAATAGTCCTTATAAAAGACTGAGATACATGAGGGAACAGTCGCAAGAAGATATATTTGAGAGACAGTATTGTAAGTGAAATCGTATCAAAGAAAAGGTTACTAACTGTTTAAGTGATATTTTTCTCTTGAATTATTTGACCAAGTCAGCTTTTATTACTATCTTTACAAACGAAATCAAACCTTTATATCTATGATTGATTATCTGATACAGAACTTGTGGTTAACATGGTTGTTAGTGAGTCTTGTTTGTATGATCTTGGAGATATTAAATGGAGACTTATACATTATGTGCTTCGCTGTAGGGGCGATGTTTGGCTCACTTGTTTCTTTATTCACTGACAGTATTGTAGCTCAAGTTATTGTTTTCCTTTTCTTCTCAGTGTTGAGTATATTCTTGTTGCGGCCTGCTGCGATAAAATATCTGCATCAGTCAAAAGACAAGAGAGTAAGTAATGCCGAGGCTTTGATAGGCCGTGAAGGTAAGGTGACAGATACCATTGAGGCTGGTGGATATGGTAGAGTGAAGATTGATGGTGACTCTTGGAAGGCACAGTCAGTTGATGGCTCGGAGATTACGCAGGGTGATAGAGTACGTATCTTACGCCTTGACTCTATTATCGCAATGGTTGAGCGTTGTTAAACAAACGCCGAGTTGTACACGAGAATTAAATCAAGTATTAACCTAATGTTCCTCTCTCCATATATACAAAAGTAGATTAAAGTGAGGAATTAATAATTTTAATGTTTATGAACGAAATTGTAGTTTATGTTATAATAGCCAGTGTTGTGTTGGCATTAGTATTTGCCAAGATGGCTGTTGTTATTATCTCACAGAGTGAGACAAGAGTTATAGAGCGCCTTGGTAAATATCATGCGACGCTCCAGCCGGGTGTTAATATCATTATTCCTTTCATCGATCGTGCAAAGGTAATAGTTGCTATACGAGGCGGACGTTACACCTACACGAACGCTATAGACCTTCGTGAGCAAGTTTATGACTTTGATCGTCAGAACGTGATTACGAAAGATAACATTCAAATGCAGATTAATGCGCTGCTTTATTTTCAGATAATTGACCCCTTTAAGGCCGTTTATGAGATCAATAATCTGCCTAATGCTATAGAGAAGTTGACGCAGACAACACTCCGTAACATTATCGGTGAGATGGAACTCGACCAGACTTTAACCTCACGTGATACGATTAATACGAAGTTGCGGGCCGTACTTGACGACGCAACAAACAAGTGGGGAATTAAGGTTAATCGTGTAGAATTACAAGACATTACGCCTCCTGCAAGTGTTTCTGAGGCTATGGAGAAGCAGATGCAGGCTGAACGTAATAAGCGTGCTGCCATCCTTACGAGTGAAGGAGACAAGCAGTCAGCTATCTTACAGTCTGAGGGTGAGAAGGAGGCTGCCATCAACCGCGCTGAAGCCAAGAAGCAACAACAGATTCTTATAGCTGAAGGTGAGGCCGAGGCTCGTATCCGTAAGGCTAAGGCTGAGGCTGTTGCGATTCAGAAGATAACGGAAGCTGTTGGGCAGAGTACCAACCCAGCAAACTATCTCATTGCTCAGAAGTATATTCAGATGCTTTCTGAACTGGCCCAGAACAACAATCAGAAGACGGTTTACCTACCATTCGAAGCAAGCAATTTGATGGGTTCTATTGGTGGAATTAAAGACATGTTTAAGTAAAGCCAAGGGTTATTTCTATTTCAAATAATAAATATAAACACTAATATAGCTATCTACTCTGTAAGGTTCTCATGAATGATAGAGTCTTATAGAGTAGGTCTTTCAAGAAATGAAAAAGCTTTGTATCTTTTGTGGTGCACGTCCTAATTTCATAAAGGTAGCACCGATTATCAGGGTAATCGATAGACTTTCTGAGGGAAACAACCCTCATCAGGTTTCATATTCATTGGTTTATGCAGGTAGTGAGAATGATCCTACACTCGAAGATCAGCTCTTTGATAATCTCTCTATTCGCAGACCAGATGTTTATCTTGGTGTTGAATGTGAGAACTTGAATGAACTTACAGGTCAGGTGATGTCTAAGTTTGAGAAGTATCTACAAGAGAATCCATCTGATGTGGTTATCGTTGTGGACGATCTTGCTTCTACAATGGCGGCTGCTATTGTGACAAAGAAGCAGGCAATCACCCTTGCGCATATTGCAGCTGGTACTCGTTCATTTGATATAACGATGCCTAAGGAAATCAATCGCTTGGTAATTGACGGTCTTTCTGATATACTTTTTACAGCCGGATTTAGCAACAACAGCATTGCTAACAAGGAAGGAGCAGAGTTGTCAAAGGTTTATATGGTGGGTAATATTCTTATTGATAATATCCGCTATGACCGTGAGCGTATTGAGGGTATGAGGCTTTCGGATATTGACGAGTTGGCAGGCTTACCTTTGAAAGAGGGTAACTACCTTGTCTTTACATTGAACCGTAAGGCATTGTTGGCTGATCAAGACAATCTTGAACGAATGTTACACGTGTTGAGTGAAACAGCAGGTGATACCCCTATCATTGCTCCTCTTCGCGACTCAGCAGTGCAGGTTATCATGGCACTTAGCTTGAAGAAGAACATCAAACTCCATAACCTCCATATCGTAAAACCATTGGGTTATCTTGAGTTTGCTTATCTTACTGCCCAAGCCAAGGGTATCATTACTGATTCAGGCAATGTTGCAGAGGAAGCAACATTCAATGGTGTACCCTGTATCACGCTCAACAGCTATACAGAACATATAGAGACAGTAAAGGTGGGCTCCAATGTTTTGGTTGGTGAAGACCCCGAATTGCTTCGTTCTGCATTAACTGATATGGTGGCAGGAACGTGGAAGAAGTGTGGTGTACCAGAGCGTTGGGATGGTCGTTCGGCTGAGCGTGTCATCCAAATCTTGCTCGAACGTCAGTAAGCATCTTATCTATAGAGGGCAAGCGTTAGCCTTCTAAAACAAGGACAGATAGTTTCGTTGTCTGCTAAGGTTGTTTCTTTGGCAGACAGGCGAAGCTATCTGTCCTTTTCGTTTCTATGCGATAACAGTATAAAAGGATAATGAGTGATTTCGTACTTAAACTCATCTGATATCAAAACAAAAGCTATATTCCCGGAAAGTACAGTTTGAGTATAACCCCTTTCATTGTTTTCTTTCAAAGAACATACCTTAGTCAAGAACTGTAATTATGATTTACTATTTTAGAATTACCACTTGATAGATGTTATAATTATGGTTATTAAAGACTCAATTCTGAATTATTTAGTACCTTTGCATGAGTCTTTTAAATAGTAAAAGTTTATGCACAAACATATAGATAACTATACTTATCTGACGCAAGCACCCGTCCATCATGTCATTATCACAATGGCTATACCGACAATCATCTCCATGCTTGTGACAGGATTATACAATATTGCTGATACATTCTTTGTCGGTAAGATTGATACTCAGGCTACAGCGGCAGTAGGAGTCGTGTTCTCTCTGATGTTCTTTGTGCAAGCAATGGGCTTTTTCTTTGGGCATGGTTCGGGCAATTACATCTCTCGTGAGTTAGGAGCACGCCGTCATGAGAATGCAATAAAGATGGCATCAACAGGCTTCTTTAGTTCGTTTTTTGTTGGAGTAATCGTTCTTATCCTTGGTGAGATATTCCTAACTCCCCTCTCCTTGATGCTTGGTAGTACACCTACCATTCTCCCTTACACAGAAGACTATATGCAAGTCATCCTCCTTGGTGCACCCTTCTTAACATCTTCACTCACTCTGAACAACCAGATGCGACTGCAGGGAAATGCCAAGTTTGCCATGTTTGGTATTGTTACGGGAGCTATATTGAACGTGATACTCGACCCGCTTCTCATCTTCACTTGCGGTCTGGGTGTCAGCGGAGCAGCGTGGGCAACGGTGATAGGACAGGCAGTGTCCTTTGTTATCCTTTTATTAATGACACGCAGAGGAGAGAATATTGCCATTCACTTTCGCAATTTCTCACCCTCATTACAGCGTTATAAGGAGATATTCTATGGTGGTAGTCCTTCCATGATGAGGCAAGGCTTAGCCTGTATTGCTACTATGTCATTGAACTTAGCAGCAGGTGTTTATGGCGATTCGGCTATTGCAGCGATGAGTATTGTGGGTCGTATCGCAATGCTTTGCTTTGCTGTTGTCATCGGATTGGGGCAGGGCTTTCAGCCAGTTTGCGGTTTCTGCTATGGTGCAGGACTATATGATAGATTAAAGGAAGCCTACAGGTTTACAGTAATAATTGGTACGAGCTTCCTTATAGTGATATGTATTATTGGCTGGATCATTAGTGGCAGTCTTATAGGAGTTTTCCGTGATGATCCGAAAGTGATTGCTATTGGTGTCGTGGCCTTGCGTTGGCAGCTCTGTACCTTCCCTCTTAACTCCCTCATTTTGGCAAGTAATATGCTTGCACAAACCTGCCGTAAGCCGTGGCGCGCTAATATCTTGGCTGCTGCCCGACAAGGGTTATTCTTCATTCCGCTTATCTTTATTCTCCCAGCACACTTCGGTCTGTTGGGCGTTGAGATGTGTCAAGCAGTCAGCGACATATTCTCTTTCACACTTACAGTACCTATTGTCGTTTACACCTTCCGTGAGTTTACACGTGAGGCAGCAGAAAGGAAAACAAAAGTATGAGTACACTTTACATTAAGAATATGGTATGCGACCGCTGTAAAATGGCTGTTAGCCAAGCCTTGCAGCGTGTTGGACTAAGTCCTACAAAGGTAGAGTTAGGTGAGGTAAACCTTGAGAAAGAACCTTCATCCGACCAGCTTTCTACGCTTCGGACAGCCCTCGAGCAGCTTGGCTTTGAACTTCTTGATGACCAGCGACAGCAGACAATCGAGCAAATCAAGTCTGCTTTAATCCGACTTGTCCGTTATCGTGATAATCAGAGTTCAACCAATCTTAGCGATTACCTATCCTCAGAGCTTCATCAGGATTATAGTGCCCTCTCAAAACTCTTCTCAGAAGTAGAGGGGAAAACCCTTGAACGCTATTATATTGAGTTGCGCATAGAGCGGGTGAAGGAACTTATTCGTTATGATGAGTTGACCTTGACGCAGATAGCCCTTCGTATGAACTACTCTTCTGTGGCCTATCTTTCCAGCCAGTTTAAGTCGGTGACGGGTATGACACCCAGTCGGTTTAAGGCGATGAAAGATATTCCTCGAACATCTTTGGATAAGCTTTAAGTAGTCGAAATAAGCATCTGTTTCTCGGGAGTAGTTTGGGGTGAAGTTCGTTGACAGATGTTATTATAGGATATGGAAAGGTGTTCGTTGTAAATATTTTTCCCTCCTCTTAATGCCAGTATATGCCCTTTAAGGTTGAAGAAAACGCCTAACTACCTTTGAGAACATGCTCTTCTTGAGTGTTGACAGGCCTCTTCTTGATGCTTACTAAGGCCCTTCTTTAACGCCGTTTATAACTGTTTGATTTTTTGCGAGTTATAAACTTGATTTAGTAGAATGCTTCGCTCTTTTATACCTGATTATTTGTGTAAATTTTGTAAAGAGGTTTCAGTGTTTTACAGACGTAGTTAGTAATAAACAGACTATGAATGAGGCGATTATAAAACAGGATAATCACACATTGGAAAAGTGTCAATCATGAGTTTCAAAAGTCGTGCAATCATCTCATTACTCTTAGTTTTATGTAAATGCTAAGATAGTTTCGTTCCCACAGAGAACAACTTTAAGTAGTGAAGTCAACCATAATGCTTTCTCATAGAAACTAACTTTGCTGTCATTACTGTCATATTTTATGAGTACTTAACTACTTTGTTTACAGTCTATTATATGAAGTGTTAAATATGACAGCAAACTAAATTTCAAAATAAACAGTATATTAGAATCAGTGTTTTACGTATTGAGATGTTGAAAGAAATCTATCCGCATGGGATGAGTAGTCGTATGGACTGAATGCGAGAAGTTATAACTTTTATCCATAATTCTGTAAGAGATGATAGATAATATATGTGTATCTTTGCAAGCGTTAAGAATAAAGCAGAATAGTAACAACATAATATTAATAGAAAGGAAAGACTTATGAAAAAGAATGTTTATGCAGTAAGCGGTATGAAGTGTGTACATTGTAAAGCTAACGTTGAGAACGCCTTAAAAACACTTAATGGTGTAGTGTCTGCTGAAGCTAATCTTGAAGATGCTAATGTCACAGTAGAATATGACGAAAGTAAGGTTAATCCTTCTGAAATAAAGGAAGCTGTAGACAACAGCGGACGCTATGAGCTGAGCTTGTAACAGCTTATTTATACGCAAAAGAGCATCAATGTATGCTCTTTTCATTTGTAGAATCCTTCCCCTTCGCTGGTAAGGGGAATATAAAAATAGTATCATTATGAAACAAACAATTCCAGTTATTGGTATGGCTTGTTCAGCATGTTCAGCCAATATAGAGAAGAAGTTGAATACACTCAAGGGGGTTAATTCAGCTTCTGTTTCGCTACCTGGTCGTTCAGCCTTGATTGATTTCAATCCTCAGGTAATCTCACTTGAGAAGATGAAGGCTGAAATCAATGCACTCGGATACGATTTGGTGATAGATAAGGAGACATCGGTAGACGAGATAGAGAAGCGTGAGTATGTACTCTTAAAGCGTAAGACGGTGTTGTCATGGTTGTTCTCAATAGCTGTGATGTGTGTGTCTATGCGATGGATAGACTTGGGTTCACGTGACATTACCAATCAGGTTGCATTATTGATAGCCTTGGCAAACATGCTTTATTGCGGTCGGCAGTTCTATGTATCTTCGTTTAGACAGTTGCGTCATGGCAGTGCAAACATGGATACATTGGTAGCTTTGTCTACGGGAATAGCCTTCCTCTTCAGTACTTTTAATACGTTTTGGGGAGACGCTGTATGGGCAAGTAGGGGAGTTGTATGGCACACCTACTTTGATGCTTCAGTAATGATTATAACCTTCGTGTTGACTGGTAGATTGTTAGAAGAGAAAGCCAAAGACGGTACGGCATCCTCTATTCGTCAGATGATGGGTATGGCCCCGAAGACAGCACATATCGTTGATGGCGACAAGATAGAGGAGGTTCCACTCTCAACCATTGAGGTTGGGGATATTTTGGAGGTTCGCCCTGGTGAGAAGGTACCTGTGGATGGTGAAGTAATATGGGCAGAAAGCTTTATGACAGCTGATGCAGCCTACGTTGATGAGAGTATGATAACGGGTGAACCAACGCCTGCAGAGAAGAAAAAAGGCTCAAAGGTGTTGGCAGGAACAATACCAAGTCAAGGTAAGTTCCGCATGCGTGCTCGTCAAGTTGGTGAGGACACCGCCTTAGCTCACATAATTAAAATGGTGCAAGAAGCACAAGGCTCAAAGGCTCCTGTCCAACGAATCGTTGATAAGGCAGCCTTAGTATTTGTCCCAGTGGTAGCTTGTATTGCTCTTGCGACCTTCCTTTTATGGTGGTTGATAGGAGGGAATAGTGCTTTACCACAGGCAATTATGTCAGCTGTAGCCGTCTTAGTCATTGCTTGTCCATGTGCAATGGGATTGGCAACACCTACTGCGCTTATGGTTGGTATTGGTAAAGCTGCTCAGAAGCAAATCCTTATTAAGGACGCTGCAGCCTTAGAGAGTCTGCGTAAGGTAGATGTGTTGGTAACCGATAAGACTGGTACACTGACCATACCTAATAAGAATATCGATTTTACAAAAGCTGATAACCTTCCTTTTGAAGAGCGTGAAACATTAAAGCCTAATGCTCGTGAGGCGATGGATGAGCTACAGAAGAAGGGGATTGAGGTCTATATGATGAGTGGAGATAAGGATGAGGCGGCTCGTTATTGGGCTGAAAAGGCTGGTATAAAACACTATCATAGTAAGGTGTTACCACAAGACAAGGAAAATCTTGTTAGACAGCTACAAGCCGCAGGGAAGCGAGTTGCAATGGTCGGTGATGGTATTAACGATACACAAGCTTTGGCTTTGGCAGACGTAAGTATTGCTATTGGCAAGGGAACGGACGTAGCTATGGATGTAGCACAGGTGACACTCATGGGAGATGACTTGTCAGCTATCCCAGAAGCGATACAGTTGAGTCGCAATACAGTACGTATGATTTGGGAGAATCTCTTCTGGGCTTTCATCTATAACATTGTTTGTATCCCATTAGCAGCCGGTCTGCTGTATGCTTTCGGTATTGATTGGCAGATTACTCCGTCGTGGGCAAGTGCGTTGATGGCATTCTCCAGTGTTAGTGTTGTACTTAATAGTCTTCGCTTAAGATGGATGAAGTAAGACTGATTTAGGCTTATAAAAAATAGAGTTTACTAATTACTTGTTCTGCAATGAACGATAGTAAATAGTAAACTCTATTTGTTTTCTATGTATTTGTAATACCTCTTTATCTCACAGGATAATCATATCGACTGGTATTATAGAAACCATTATTTTGTGTTGGGAGACGGTCGAACTCTACGCTAACAGAAACTGAATTCTGATTATTAGAGCCCCATTGATAAGTCACACCACCACCAATTCTGTCCATGTAACGACTTACTCCAGTGCCGTAAGCCCATCCCATCGGTCCGTATCCGTATCCCATTGATGCATAACCATAACCGAAAGGAGAATAGCCGAAGCCACCGTAGCCTGCCCAATAGGGTGAACCGTAGGCTCCATAACCAAAGGCTTGGCCGAAGTTGTTGGATGTGAAGGCCTTTTGAACAAATGCGTATGCACTCCAATGTTCATTGAACTGATAGCCAAAGACAGCATTGACTCCACCAACGAAATAGTTATCGCCACGATAGGTAAGATGGTTTACATATCCTCCAACAGCCAAGGTCGCTTTCTTAGAGAGGTTTGTCACATACATCAACGATACGTCCTGTGAGAAACCTGCACCATGATTGTTACCATGTCCAAAGCTCGCAAAGGCCGAAGCGCCAAGGTTTATGTTCAGACCCTTATGTAATCTCCATGGTCCAACACCATATCCCCAAGCTGGATAATAGTAGTTGTTTGGCGTAACGGTCTGTCCATTCTCTGTAATAAGTGGTAGATTATTGTCGATTTGTGCCTGTTGTGCACGGTCTTCAGCCATTTGTCTGGCATATTCCTTCTCTGCTTCAGTGGCTTCACGTGGCCCTTGTAGACGTGCAGACTCGATGGGCTCCACTGTAGAAATGTTCCCATTGTGATTCTCTTTAGTATTCTGTGCATGTAAAGGCATGCAGAGAATAGCCGCTATTATGAAACTATATTTCCTCATTTGGTTGCAAATATAAATATTTGAAGGCCAATCACCAAGTCTTTTAATGATAATTAGCGCTTTTTCAAGATGTTGATATGACGCTGAACTATGCTCATGACGTTAGCACATGTGTGTTATTTCGTACGCATAATCAGTGGTGGGTCGGTCGTGAAGAAGAAGACTGTGGCACTGTGGAGTACCTGCCCAGGCTGTAGTTCATTACTTACTTTCTCCATACCGCTATTGTATCCCGTGTGAATCGGTTGTAATGTAATCCCTTGACTATCTTTTCCGTAGGTGTTGATGTTGAGGGTTGGTTCACTTGAATAGACTGTCATCGCGCGTCCACTCTGTGCATCAAAGAGGATGGCAGCCGGCTTCTGCATATTATCAGGATGTCGCAACTGGTAAGCATTGTCGTATCCATTCCTTGTACTCTTGATGCGTTCGCCAAATTCTCTTGGTTTAGTGAAATCGAAAGGAGTATTTTTAATACGTTGAAGAACGCCTGTCAGCTGTCTTTGTGCATTGTATGTGTTCATCTGAACAGCATCAACCCAAAGATGCTGTTTGATGATGGAGCGGTGCATCTCACCTGAAAGGTTAAAGCAAATACCGTTTGTTACTTCCAAGTTAGTCTTAGCAGTCGTCGCAACTCGGTAGTCTATATCAAGTGCGTTTTGGTCGGAAAGGGTATAGGTAACGGTAACGTTTAACTTTCCATCTAATCCGTTCTCACCTTCTGAAGTCACATATCGTAGTGTAACCGATTGGTTGTCAGAACTAACAAGCTCCCATATCTTCCCAGACAGCGTCTCTTCATGATTCTTACCAAAGGAGAGGAGTGTTGCTCCCAAGGTTCTGTCTTTCATATACTCCTCCTTATTAGTATATGTCTTAACGACAGGCTCCAGTCTACCGTTCCAGTTATGAGCAGTAAGAGAGACAAGACGTGCACCATAGTTACTGATGACAGCCTCCATACCATTGCTGTTCACAAGTCGAATTTGAACCTGTTCTTGTGCGTATGAACAGAGAGCAACGCTAAGCATTGCCACTGTCAGTATTGCATATAACTGTTTCATAGGTCATTCTATTATGTATGCAAAGATAGTGCAAACGAGTGCAATGAATGCTTGCATTCGTATTGTCGAGTGCAGCCTATCTTATGCAAAGATAGTAAAAAAGTTTATATGTTGCTTAGAATTTCCTTATTTTAATAGATGGGCATGACGTATTTAAGTGATGTTATATCCTAAGTCGATAGGAAAGGCTTGTTTTAGTGTGTTAAGATAGATGTAAATAGATATGAGTCTGAGCGTGTTTTTTGTCAGAGAACGATAAGAAAGAAATAGCAAAACACGTAAGATAATGATGGAGAAAAAGTAATTTTTTCTCAAAATACTTGCTTGTAAAGAATAAAAGTAATACATTTGTAGGCGAATATAAACGAAATCGAAGATATGAAGAAGCTTTATGTATCTTTCCGTTACTTCTATTTTTACTTTGCAGAAAAGTGCAAAGCGGGAAGTTGCGTATAGATTTCAACTTAAGAGAATATAGTCTTTTTAGAAATACAAAACGAAACGGTCCTGCTCAACATAGAGTGGGATCGTTTTCGTTTTAGTACAAGTTAGTTGATAACCAATAGACAGATGAAGCGAATGAAACGAATAGCTATACAAGGAGAGTATGGGAGTTTTCACGATATTGCAGCCCATCTATATTTTGCAAATGAGCAGATACAACTCACTTGCTGCGCTACCTTTGAGGATGTATTTGCTGAGGTGAGGGGTGATTCAGCTGCTATTGCTATGCTTGCAATAGAGAACACGATAGCAGGGAGCCTGTTGCATAATTACGATCTACTGCGTCAATCAGGTACAATGGTCGTTGGTGAGCAGCGTCTACATATCCAACACTGTATCTGTTGTTTGCCAGATGATGACTGGTCAACCATTGTTGAGGTACATTCTCACCCTGTAGCCCTTATGCAATGCCGTTCTTTCCTTAGTAATCATCCTAATATAAAGGCAGTAGAAGCTGACGATACCGCTGGTTCAGCAGCTTATATTGTAGAGAACCAATGCCATGGTTGTGCTGCAATATGTTCAGCTGACGCCGCAAGACTTTATGGTCTGAAGATTTTGGAAGACTCAATTGAAGACAATAAACATAACTTCACACGTTTCCTTGTGGCTTGTCATCCACAGAAAGCCGCCCTCCTTCGCTCCTTGGCAGAGGTGGATAAGTCGAGTATAGTCTTCTCTCTCCCACATGAAGAAGGCTCTTTAAGTAAGGTGTTAACCATCCTCTCCTTCTATGACATCAATCTTACGAAGATTCAGTCATTGCCTGTTATCGGTCACGAGTGGGAGTATCTCTTCTATGTAGACTTGACCTTCGATAACTTTACACGCTATCGTCAGGCAATAGATGCCATCACTCCTTTGGTGAAAAGTATCAAGATATTGGGGGAGTATAAGGAGAATTAGAGGGAAGGAGTACTGAGGTAATGCCTCAGTAGATGGAACACAAGGACACAATATAAACTAAGTAGCTTATGATACAGCCAGCAAATAGAGTGCAGGAGGTGCAAGAATACTACTTCTCACGCAAACTGAAGGAGGTAGCGAAGATGAATGCTGAAGGAAAGGATATCATCTCCTTGGCCATTGGCAGCCCAGATATGCCACCGTCAAAACAAACTGTTGATAAACTCTGTGAGGTAGCCAGTCTATCGTCAGAGCATGGTTATCAGCCTACAATAGGTACGTCAGAACTCCGTACGGCTATGGCTGGCTTTTATAAACGGTGGTATGATGTAGAGATAGATGCTGCTACAGAGGTACAACCCCTCATTGGCTCTAAGGAAGGAATCCTACATGTCACCTTGGCCTTCGTAAATCCTGGCGAGCAGGTGTTGGTTCCTAATCCAGGTTATCCTACCTACACAGCACTCTCCCGACTATTGGGAGCAGAGGTGGTCACCTATGACTTGAGGGAAGACAAGGGTTGGCAACCTGATTTCGATGCATTAGAGCAAATGGACCTGAGTCGAGTTCGGCTGATGTGGACCAACTATCCGAATATGCCAACAGGTGGGAATGCTTGTCGAGAGACCTATCAACGCTTAGTAGACTTCGCTCGTCGACATGGTATAGTTGTCGTTAACGATAACCCCTATTCGTTTATTCTCAATGAAGGGGATAAGTTGAGCCTGTTACAAGTACCTGGCGCAAAGGATTGCTGTATTGAATTTAACTCCCTTTCGAAGTCATATAATATGCCAGGCTGGCGTGTTGGAATGTGCGTTACCAACCCAACATTCATCTCATGGATACTGAAAGTGAAGAGTAATATCGACTCTGGAACCTTCAGAGGTATTCAGTTAGCAGCAGCCGAAGCTATGAACACGAATACAGATGAGTGGCATCAGCACTATAACATAGCCGTTTATCGCTCCCGTCGAGTTATCGCAGAAGAGATAATGTCACTATTAGGTTGCACCTATGATAAGGCTCAAGTCGGTATGTTTCTATGGGGTAAGATACCCGAGACGTATGTTGATGCAGAACAACTGACAGAGCGTGTGTTACATGAAGCACGTGTGTTTATAGCGCCTGGTTTCATCTTTGGTAGTAATGGTCGACGTTATGTACGCCTCTCTCTATGTGCAAAAGACGAGCAGATGAAGGAAGCCTACGACCGTATTGCATCTTTAGACTGGTAAAATAAGGTTATATGCATCATTTATATTACCTTTGGAGAATAATTAAGAAAGTAAAGACTAAAAGATAGATAATTATGGAGTTAGAGTTAGAACCTTTACGACTACCGAGCGATAAGGAACGCCCTATAGTTATTGCTGGTCCTTGTTCGGCTGAAACAGAAGAACAGGTGATGTCTACAGCACGCAATCTTGCAGCCAAGGGATGCCATATCTTCCGTGCAGGTATATGGAAACCACGGACGAAACCGGGTGGTTTTGAGGGTAATGGTGAGATGGCCTTACCATGGATGAAGCAAGTGAAAGAAGAGACAGGAATGCTGATTGCTACCGAAGTAGCTACACCTGAGCATGTTGAGGCTGCCTTGAAGTATGATATGGACATCTTGTGGATAGGTGCAAGAACGTCTGCTAATCCTTTTGCAGTGCAGGCTTTGGCTGATGCCTTACAAGGAGTAGACATCCCAGTATTGGTTAAGAACCCAGTAAACCCAGACCTTGAGCTGTGGATAGGGGCACTTCTTCGTCTTAATCAAGCGGGCTTGAAGCGACTGGGTGTTATCCATCGAGGTTTCTCAAGTTATGAAAAGAAAATCTATAGAAATGCTCCTATGTGGCAGATTCCTATTGAGTTGCGTCGAAGAATACCTGGTTTGCCAATTATCTGTGACCCAAGTCATATTGGAGGACGGCGTGACTTGATTGCGCCTCTTTGCCAACAGGCGATGGACTTAGGGTTTGATGGTCTGATTGTTGAGAGTCATTGTAGTCCGGAGAAGGCATGGAGTGATGCCGCACAGCAGGTCACCCCTGATATACTCGATTATATCCTTTCTCTCTTAGTGGTGCGTGATTATAGCTCAACCACCGAAGAGCTGCGTTTCCTTCGTACACAGATAGACGAGATAGACAACTCTTTAATGGGTCTACTTGCCAAGCGTTTCCGTATTTGTCGAGAGATAGGAACCTTCAAGAAGGAGCACAACATGACCATTCTTCAGGCTGGTCGATACAATGAAATCCTTGAGAAGCGTGGTGCACAAGCAAGTCTTTGTGGTATGGATGCCAACTTTGCTGCTCAAGTCTTTGAACTCATACATGAGGAAAGTGTACGTCAACAACTGGAGATAGTGAATAAGTAGGGTAGTGGGTGTTGGGTGATGGGTGTTAGGTGTTGATGAATAGTGATCGTAAACACCCACCACTAATCACTCACCACCTATCATTTATCACCCAACACTACAATTCATCACCACCCAACACTTAACACCTAACACCCAAGCAAACATGAGAATACTAATTATGGGAGCAGGAAAAATGGGGAGTTTCTTCATCGACTTGCTCAGTTTCGACCATGAAGTGGCTGCTTACGAGAAGGATGCACGCCGTCTTCGCTTTACTTATAACTGTCAGAGGTTTACGTCTTTGGAGGAAGTGAAAGGTTTTCAACCAGAGCTTGTCATCAATGCTGTAACAGTGAAATATACGTTATCAGCATTTGAAGAGGTGCTACCCGTATTACCGAAGGACTGTATCTTGTCTGATATCAGTTCGGTGAAGACGGGCCTGAAAACGTGGTATGATCAATGTGGCCACCCTTACGTCTCTACACATCCTATGTTTGGTCCGACCTTTGCTAACCTCAATCAGCTAAGTGAAGAGAATGCTATCATTATCAGTGAAGGCGATTATATGGGTCGAAACTTCTTTAAGGACCTCTACCAGAGGCTCGGTTTGAATATATATGAGTATAGTTTCGAGGAACATGATAAGACTGTAGCTTATTCGTTGAGTATCCCTTTCGTTTCTACCTTTGTCTTTGCGGCTGTGATGAAACACCAAGATGCACCAGGTACGACCTTCAAACGGCACATGCGGATAGCTAAGGGAGTATTGAACGAAGACGATTATCTGCTGCAAGAGATTCTATTCAATCCTTATACCTATGACCAAGTGACACAGATACGCACAGAGTTAAAGGAACTGTTACAGATTATCAACGATAAAGATGCAGCTAAAATGAAAGCTTATCTAACCAAGATTCGCAATCATGTGGCACGAGATATTGAAATAAAGAAATAATTGCTATATCCTTAAAACCTAACTACTATGCGCATATTATTAACCTCCTTTCTTCTGTTGAGTACGCTTCTGTCAGTAGCTCAAACAGGTTTAACGATTGTTGAGTTCAATACCGAGAACCTGTTTGATACTCGGCATGATTCCTTAAAAGACGACCATGAGTTCTTGCCAGACTCTCCCCGTCATTGGACACGTACTAAATACTGGCAGAAACTGAATAGGATAGGACAAGCAATCATTGCTTGTGGGGAAGATAGCAGCGGTTGGTCGCTACCCGATATAGTGGGTTTATGTGAGGTGGAGAACGATAGTGTGCTCTTTGATCTTACTCGTCGTTCATTATTACGTAAGGCTCGTTATGAGTATGTGATGACTTCCTCTAATGATGCTCGTGGTATTGACGTGGCTTTATTGTACTCGCCTTTCTCCTTCCGCTTGATTAAAGCGGATACGTTACGCGTCAAGCCAATGAAGAATATGCGTCCGACTCGTGATATCCTACATGTAGAAGGCGAAATAGAAAACGGTGATACGCTACACATCTTCCTACTTCATGCACCGAGTAGAATGGGTGGCGAACTTTATTCCCGACCTTTTAGAAAACACGTGATGGAGCGGTTATGTAATGCTATAGACTCTCTTCGCCGTACTTATACAGAACCGAAACTATTGGTGATGGGCGACTTCAATGATTATGCTGACAGTCCTTCGCTTTTACTCGCATACGAACATGGGTTGTTTAATGTGTCGGCAGGGGTGCAGGGACGTAATGGTGCGAAAGGAACCTATCGTTATCATGGAGAGTGGGGTAGCCTCGACCAGATGCTCATTAGTGATAACCTACGGTCGTGGGTGGCTGGTTGTCGTATCAATGATGCACCCTTCTTGTTAGAAGAAGATACGAAATACGGCGGAGTAAAGCCCCGCCGTAACTATAATGGAATGCGTTTTAACAATGGATTTAGCGACCATTTACCACTTGTTCTACGTCTTCACCATTGAAGCAAACAACTCTCTCTTTGATTTATTTTCATGAAGAAAAATATTTTTCTTCATGAAAATAAATATTTCCGTTCGTGTAAATAAATTCTTCTTTTCATGAAAATAATTCAGAAGGAGAACTTAACTACCAATTACGATACTTATTATTAGGAAGGAGAACTTAGACTTCTAAAACGTAAACAACCACTTACTCTGAAAGAGGAAACAAAGTAATACGGTGATAGATAGCTAAAATATACGTTGAAAAGCTCGTCTACTATCCCCATTCTCCACGTAGATAACACCACAATAAACAAAACCTAACCGAGCCAAGGAGGCTTGCATAGGACGATTGTCTGCATGTGTGTCAATACGAATGGAGGAGGTAAACGACGAACAATAGCTGATGACATCTGCCATCACACCATGTACACCTTCTGCAGATGCCGCACGATGGATAACATAATAAGGTTGATCGTCGAGCCAACTACCATCATCAATACGCTGATAATTAGGCTCTGGCCCCTCTTTGAATACAAATGTTGCAATGGCCTTGCCTCCTTCATAAAGCAGATAACAATCGCCTTGCACAATGTCACGCTCTATGGTCTCTATAGCAGGATAGTTTGCTGACCATTGATTAGGATTGCCAGCTTTTATCATCTTTGCTTTCCCTTGTTCAATAAAGTCTATTACAACCGACAAATCAGCTATAGAAGCCTTCTTAACAGTACGATTATTCGACAGGTTTATTGTTTTCTTTTTTGTCATAAGATATCTCCTTTTATTACTCCAACGATACAAAAGTACAAAGAAAACCTAACATCAAGGTTCTCATAGATAGGAAAAAGACACAAAAAGAAAAAGGACAAGATGGTTACCAATAATGATGTGAAGAAAAATAGTATGTAAAATAATTGCGAATAAAGAAATTAATATGTATTTTTGTCAGCAGAATCGAATACTAACTTTATAAAACCTATGACAATGGAGAATAACCTTTTTACGCGTTCAGCTAATAGGCTGGAAGCACACCTTGGGAAGAATGCACATGAGTTTACGAAAGATGACATCAAACAAGTTGTCGAAGACTTGAACATCAAGATGGTAAACTTTATGTATCCTGCTGGTGATGGACGATTGAAAACATTGAATTTCATGCTCCACACCCCCGACTACTTGGAGACAATCCTTACAAGTGGCGAGCGCGTTGACGGCTCTTCACTCTTCAGCTTCATTGCTGCAGGAAGTAGTGACCTCTATGTAATGCCTCGTTTCTCTACGGCTTTCATCGATCCTTTCTCAGAGATTCCAACGCTTTGCATGCTCTGTTCATTCTTCGATCGTGACGGCAATCCGTTAGCTTCATCACCTGAGTACACGCTCCGAAAGGCTATGGATGCCTTTAAGAAAGTGACAGGCATGGAGTTTCAGGCTATGGGTGAGTTAGAGTATTATGTTATCCGAGAGGATGAGGGAGTGTTCCCTGCTGACGACCAACATGGTTATCACGAGAGTACACCTTTCTCTAAGGGTAACGATTTCCGCATGCGCTCTATGCAACTAATTGCCGAGTGTGGCGGAAAAATTAAGTATGGACACTCTGAGGTGGGCAACTTCGTGGAGAATGGACGCTGCTATGAACAGAACGAAATTGAGTTCTTACCAGTCCCTGCAAACGAGTGTGCGGAGCAATTACTCATTGCTAAATGGGTTATCCGCAGCTTAGGTTATGAGGAAGGACTTGATATTACTTTCGCTCCTAAGATTACTGTGGGCAAAGCCGGGTCTGGTATGCACATCCACATGCGCATAATGAAGGACGGAAAGAATATGATGTTAGACAATGGTAAGTTGTCACTGGACGCTCGTAAGGCTATTGCGGGTATGATGGATTTGGCAGAAAGTATCACTGCCTTTGGTAATAAGAACCCAACATCTTACTTCCGTCTTGTTCCACATCAGGAGGCTCCAACAAATGTATGCTGGGGTATGAGCAACCGTTCTGTGCTTGTTCGTGTACCATTAGGCTGGACTTCTGGCGAAGATATGTGCCATAAGGCTAACAACGTGGAGCCACTTACAGCACGTGACTACTCTATCAAGCAGACTGTCGAGATGCGTTCACCTGACGCTTCGGCTGATATCTATCAGCTCTTGGCTGGTCTTTGCGTTGCTTGTCGCCATGGCTTCGAGATGGCCAACGCTGAGGCAGAGGCAGAGAGAACCTTTGCTGACGGTGACATCCACGATCCAAAGAATGCTGAACGCTATGCTACATTGGCTCAACTGCCTGATAGCTGTGCTGCTTCAGCGGATTGCTTGGAACGTCAACGCAAGGTTTATGAAGAGTATGATGTGTTCTCTCCTGCCATGATTGATGGTATCATCAAACAGCTCCGCTCATACAATGACCGTACACTACGTCAAGAGATAGAGGGCAAGGAGATGATGATGGAAAAACTTGTTCGCCAGTACTTCCACTGCGGATAAAACAAAACATCTATCTAAACTGTAAATAAGATTAGTACTAACATAAAATCCCAGGCAACAAAATGGTTGTCTGGGATTTTTATAATCATCGTCTTTTACCTGTTGCAGTATGATTTACACTGAACGTAAGTCATTTCTATCTATCATTTACACATCTCTATATTTCATATAAACAATAACAAAAGAACACTAAAAAGCTGAGAGGCAAATAAAACAAAGGCAAGAAGGGATTTAGTAAGGATTTTGTCCTTATCCTTTGTAGTATTCAAATAGAAATACGTATCTTTGCATACAAGCTGAACAAAACAATGGATAAGGATATTAAAGACGTAAAGATAGCTGTGGCTGGAACTGGTTATGTGGGTCTCAGTATAGCTACATTGCTGAGTCAACACCACCCTGTAATGGCTGTTGATGTAGTTAAAGAAAAGGTGGAACTGATTAATAATAAGCGTTCGCCTATTCAAGACGATTATATAGAACAGTATTTGAGCGAGAAGGACTTAAACCTCACCGCTACGATGGATGCAGAGACGGCTTATAAAGATGCTGACTTTGTAGTCATTGCCACACCAACTAATTACGACCCTGTAAAGAACTACTTTGACACACGACATGTTGAAGAAGTCATCGAAATCGTAATGAAGGTGAATCCTAAGGCTATTATGGTGATTAAGTCGACTATCCCTGTTGGATATACAGAGAATATCAGAGCTAAATATAAGTGTGATAATATTCTCTTTGCACCCGAGTTCCTGCGTGAGAGTAAGGCGCTCTACGATAATCTTTATCCAAGTCGTATCATCATTGGTCGCCCCGAAGGTGACGAACGATTGGACTGTGCGGCCCATGTATTTGCCCAGTTATTACAAGAAGGGGCAATAGAAGAGAATATCCCAACCCTTTTCATGGGATTGACCGAGGCTGAGGCTGTAAAGCTATTTGCTAATACTTACCTCGCCCTGCGTGTTAGCTATTTCAATGAATTGGATACTTACGCTGAGGTGAAAGGGCTTGATACATCTAATATCATACAGGGAGTTTGTCTTGACCCACGTATTGGATCATTCTATAATAATCCTTCTTTTGGTTACGGAGGCTATTGCTTGCCAAAGGACACCAAACAGTTGCTTGCCAACTATGCTGATGTCCCAGAGAATCTTATCCAAGCTATTGTCGAGAGTAACCGTACTCGTAAGGACTTTATAGCCGATCAAGTGTTACACACGGCTGGTTATTATGATTACTATGACCGTGGAGACTATAATCCCGACGAAGAGAAAGAATGTATCATTGGTGTTTATCGACTGACAATGAAGTCGAATAGTGACAATTTCCGCCAAAGTTCTATCCAAGGAGTTATGAAGCGCATTAAGGCTAAAGGGGCACAAGTTATTATCTATGAGCCTACACTTGAAGACGGTGCAACCTTCTTTGGTAGTCTTGTTGTCAATAATCTTTCTGATTTCAAACGCCGTTGTCATGCTATCATTGCCAACCGCTATGATAAATGCCTTGATGATGTGAAGGAGAAAGTGTACACCAGAGATATATTTAGAAGGGATTAATATCCTCCTACTCTTCATCCTCAACCAATGTGTTAATACTTGTCACTCATGGTGCTAACAGCTATCACCATGAGTGCTAATGATATACGCCCTCCGAGAAGTGGATAGTGAAGGTTATACCCAATACCTATTATTTGCAGTAAAACCAGTAATCACAATGAATGTTGGTGACTTACACTCTAAAAGATGTGGATAAGGAACGTTATACCCATTTGTTAGTAAATGATACTTACACCACTAAGAATGTATATTTCTTACTTCGTTATATTGAGAATTAACCCTCCAACGTCAAAATAAGATTACCCGTATAAAAGAGAACCTCCAGTGAATTATATACTAACCAAATACTGTTAATATCATCCATTGCCCTTTCATTTAGAATCTTCTACCAACCCTCTATAGGCTAAACATCATCAACTCTGCTTTTAGATAAAACTATTATTCCTGTCATAGCTGTCATAGCTTTTATACTCATAACCTTCTTCTCTTCAACAAGATACAGCACACATTAAATATTAAATGTGCTATCATTTGGAAGATAAATACGCTTATAAGCAGTTTGTCCAGACCTATCACCATACTTACAGTACGCATAAAACAATGGTAACGACTTATATCATATATGCACACTATCGTAAAAGATATCTCAAACAACTATACTTAAGTGTTTAAAGATAAAAAGGCCTGTCTCACGACAAGCCTATTTATAATACAAAAACATTATGAAATAATTTATTTCGCGAACAAGATTATCATTTAATAATTCTGGCTTATGTCGCACATTTACAGGTGCGACACTTGCGTTCACAGTACCGCTCGCACTGTACGCGAATGTCATAACCCAACATTGCACCAAGGATAAAATCCTCTTCGGGCGTTAGTTGGTTAAGAGGTTTGGTTATCATCAGCCGGATGGCATCAAGACACTCCTGTCGACCGAAGAATAGATTCATACGGTCACGACCCACCGGCTGTATGATATATGGGATATTCTGATGCTCAAGACGGAGCGTGGCGAATGACTCATACTTCTTATTACAAGTATATAAGACCATCTGTCGAACACCTTTCTTGTACTCGTAGATGTGATTCATCAGCACCTTCATATCGGCGGACATCATATCTGTCATCATAGTTATCCCTTTGTATGAATAATTATATTGTAAGTTATAAGGCCTTTACAATGCTGGCTTAATAGCTTCTAACCAAGCATCAATACGACCTTCAGTCTTATCATCTTCGTTTACGTCATCCAATGCAAGGCCAACGAACTTACCGTCAACAACAGCCTCACTATCATCAAAGGTATAACCGTCTGTTGAAACACCTGGAAGAATGTTAGCACCTTCAGCTGCATCATATATCTCCTTCATTGCACTACAGAATGTATCTGAGTAGCTTTCGCTATCACCACAACCAAAGATAGCAACAGTCTTACCAGAAAGATCAGCATTCTTCAGTACGTTAATACCATCATACCAATCATCCTGCAGCTCACCTGCGCCCCAAGTAGACGACCCAAGGATAAGGTTATCATTCTCTGCTACTACATCAGCATTAAAGTCTGATACGTTAATAGCTTCAACTCCAAGTTTCTCAGCAATGGTATTTGCAATGCTTTCACATGTACCGGTTGATGAACCGTAAACAACAATTGTCTTCTTCATATTTCTTTTTACTAATTTAATTCATTATTTTCTTTACGCTTGCAAAGATACAATGAAATTATATTACGTGCAATACCTAAAAATGATGGTTTGTGCAAAATACCTACTTTTAGGGAGTCTTTAATTACATTTCATTAACTTCTTTCCATTTCTTATGTATATTCCTTTAGGTAGATTACTATCATCTGTACCCACATAGCGACCATCTAAGAGGAATATACGATTATCTGACGGTTCTTCCTTACGCTCAATAGCATTGATACCCAAAGCCTTTCTACGTAATACCTCTTGTAGTCCAGCCATAACATCAATCTGTCCATATCCATAAAGATTATTCGGATAGCTAAGTGATGAGTCATAATGCGTACATGTCTTGGCAAAGATATCCATGCAATCGGAGGTTGTCAATGTTGGATCAGCTTGTAACCAAAGAGCGATAGCACCTGTCACAACAGGCGCAGACATTGATGTTCCTGCATTAGCATTCCACGAATAGGTACGTCCATTATACTCGAAACGACGAATATCGCTCTTTAAGTCATTCTTTACAGACCCATCCTCTCTATGCGTATTACTGATATAGAAGGAGCTATATGACGATATGATGTTTTGTCCAGGAGCCATTACATCTGGCTTAATTCTCCCATCGAATGTAGGACCCATGGCCGAGAAAGGTGTGCGAACACCGTTCGTACCATTGTTATAGACCTTCTTTTCATTTAGATAGTTTATGAACTGAGTACGATATCCAGTTGCCCCAACAGAGATAACATCGGGCGAAGAGGATGGAGAGAAGACTGTTCTACTACAATCCCCAGCGTTTAGCGTAGGGTCAAGGACATCGGTAAACATCTCTCCAGACGTACGATAAAGTTCAACATCAGCATCTCTACCCACGATTTGAAGCGAGACTCTTGGATTATCTCCCAACCCCTGCTTACAACTAAGCCGTAGATCGTAAGCTGTTTCTTGGCGATTATAACTATTAGGGAAGGCGAGAACGCTCCATTTATACATCTTTCCATCCACGAGAACAGAGTCTGTGAGAAGTGAGTCCTTAGAAGAACACACTCGCACCGTACTCAAATCAACCGTTTTAGGAGATGCCACCTTATTATATATAGACACACGGAACATGAAAGGTTGACGAGACTTAGCCGTACAGCCAAAGCTCTTTGGATTACCACGCAAAAATGTTCCAGCACGTTCCTTACCAATACCTTTATGAATATAGGTGGTCTTCGCCCCATCATTCCCAGCTGAAGAAACAATGATACGTCCAGGTCCTGTTAATCCAGCAAGCAACTCGTAGTATAATTGATCATCTCCTCGAAAGTCTTGTGGACTTCCTTCACTAAAATTGATGACACATGGTTGATGATGTTGGGTAGCATAATCAAATATATACTTAAAACCAAGTGCATCCGTAGCATAGGTGTACTTATAGTAATCCCTTGGTTCTATCAATCCGTAATTGTCTGCTGCATTGTCAACAAAGACGAGGTCGGCCTCACAAGCTATCCCCGCAAAAGATTTCAGAATTTTATATCTTTCAGATAATCAATAGAATAACACCGAATAAAGAAGAAAAGGGTTACGATTTGGAAACGAGCGAGTTTCTT
>NZ_FZNZ01000007.1 GCF_900187995.1 Prevotella jejuni | reverse complement strand
CTTCGCCTCTTCCATGACATCCTTGTCTACTGAACGATTGCCTGGCTTTCTGCGCCTTGTTTGTACTGCATTTGCTTGGGCAGTTTCCCAATTATAGTGTCTTCTGACTCCGCTATTACGTCTTATTTCACGAGACACTGTACTTGCACTTACATTTATCGCCTTGGCAATATCTTTTTGTTTCGTTCTATTTTGGAGTAGCACAGAAATTGTGTACCTTTGCTCCGAGGTTAATTGTTTGTACATTGCAATGCAAAATTAATTAATCTTTGGGAGACAGAGGTCTCCCTTTCTTATTTTTATGCATTGCTTGTTGATTTTCTTCTCATGGGGGCTTCTCGCCCCCAAACCCCTCGGTGTTTTCAGGTATAGATTATTAAGCTACACCAGCACTTGGGATTGCAGTTCTATGTTGAACTTGCGCTTGTGATATTACCACCCTTGAACGCATTAGCCTCAATTCGTACGATTGTGTTAGGCATCGTGACGGATGTTGCATTAGGAACTGTACTGTTATTAGCAATAGCCGTTACATTAAAAGTGTACTGGTTATGAGGATCCGCAACAGTTGCAGGAATGTTTACGGTAGTGTTCGTAGATGATACAAACGCCACATTGTAAGTTTGGGGGATGCCATCATGAGCCTCATCCATCTTAGTAACCCTGTACGTATTACCATCCCGAGTGAAAGTGTCGTTCACTATCAATGCGTTTGCATTGGACACATACAGCAATGCAAGCAGTACGAACAAAAGGAATTTAATTTTCTTCATTTTTCGTCTTTAGTTTTAATTATTTGATATATCTTTTCCTTCTCTATTCAAAAGGGGTCTTTATCAAAAGCTTTGAGTCTTGCGATGATGTCACATAATTATATATATACCATTCATTACCCAGACACACTGTACAACGGATAACCATCTTCCAGTCGTTAGAAAGACTCTCACGGAGTAGAACTTTGAGTTATTAGGCCGCCTCAGCGTGCTTGAATATTTTTGTCCTGACACCTATGTGGAGATATCTTAATTTTAGTATTGCAAAGTTAAAGCAAACCGCTTGTAAGACAATTATCGAATAATTGTTATAAATTTCCTTTTTATTCGTTTATTTTTCCTTTCCTTCTTTATTATTGCCGTTTTAGTTAAACACTCCTAATCAAAGTTAAGTTGACCCGTAAAAATTACGATTATGAATATTATTTACACTTACAAATAATCTTATTAACTCTTGCTCGCCTTATATACAAACGTCATGATATTAAGAACAAAAGTGGTTCACCACGAAAAGCGACTGCTATTACCTATTTAAATAAGGGAAACAAACACTCCTATTACCCTAATTTAATTTTAGTTTTAGTTGCTGTCATTTTAACATTTGAAGGATATCTTTTGATTATCAAGGTATTAGGAGCACACAAGACATGACAGATGTGACAGGAAAATCATTTTCATGTCAAATTGAGATAATAAGGAAGAATAACAAACAAGAGGGCTGAGAACGCTTATCAGTCCCCAGCCCTAAGAGCTTATAAATAAAAGAATATTTATCAAGAACGAGGAGGATTGCGTGAGAACACATCTCTCTAAACAATCCATCACCTTATATTATATCTCATTCTTGAGTTTCTGGAAACGTTTCTGACACCGTTTCTTATAATTGTATTTGAAGATATGCTTTTCTATTTTTCGCATATTATAAGTAAACGAAAAGCAAACCTTATCAAGCCACTTTGGCTGCTCGTCCGTATAGATAGAACGAGGAATCCTTACAAAGTAGAGGTCGGCTATCGTATCGAATGCCGAGAACTGTCGATGATTTCGCTCAAAAAGCCAAACTTCAGAATAGAAACGATTGGTAGAGATAACGGCTTTGTCAAAGGCTGGGAGGGTCCTTATATAAGCCGACTTAGCCCACCAGAAACTACCAGAATACATGGTATAGTTGCGTGGTGGCCATCGATAACAGCTATAAGTATCGTATCCTTCATTCAGAACATTCACGGCAACCTTCCACTTATCAAAGATGAAATATTCTAACATCTCTCTCCAAGCCTCTATCTTCTGCTTAAAAGAACGAAAGAGACGGTCGTTAGAGGTGAGAGACTGGTAAGAGATGCCCTTTGAATGGAAGTAATAGAAGAGACAGTCCTCCTTCTCTGACAGTTGCTTAATGAACTCTAAAGCAGGATACTCATACCGCTTAGGGTCGGTGACATTGGATATTATCACGAGCTTATCACTATTGATAATACGCTTCAGACAGTCCACATCGGCTTGATGGGCTGCTATACAACTCACGTAGAAAGTCGTTGTCGCATCCAGCAGACCGCTCTTACGCAGGTTATCAATCTGCCTTCTCACCAATGGCTCCCATCCAGTGTCTAACATGACATGATAAACTCCATAGATTGGCAGTTCATTCTTAGGATTGCCCTCCCATCTTCGCAAGTCTTTTCGGTCGTAGACATGGAAGAGACTCTCTCTTATCCGTTGTAGAAAACTACTCATACCTGTTCTTCCTCCATTGAAAGGATGAGACGACGGAACATCTCTTTTAACCCAAAATGCGCTTTCCATCCTAACTCCTGAATACGCTGTGTGGCAAGTCTGAGCTTGGTTGTTGGCGAATAGCCTAAGCCTTCTTGTGGCTGTATCACCACCTTCACTCTCTGAGGATTAAACGTTGATGCAACCAACTCTGCCATCTCACGGATAGAGATATAAGTGTCTTCGTTTGCTACATTGTATGCTTCGCCATCCTTACCACGCAAGAGAATATACAGCATTGCCGTGACGGCATCTATCGTATAGCAATAGCAACGACTGAGTTCGCCTGTCGTATGTAGGATGATATCCTCATTCTTCATAACACTGCGTGCAAACTGCGCAAAGACACGATTGTCATTACCATTCACACCAGCACCGAAAGTCTGTGCCAAACGTGCCACCTTCACATGGACACCATACTCGTCTGCGTAATTATGACACAATGCCTCGGCAGCTCTCTTTGCTAACGGATAACTGCTACGAGTTGCCATTGGGTCAAGATAGCCCTGCATGTCTTCCGTAAGTGAGCGTCGGTCGTCAGTGACAGTACCATAGACTTCTAACGTTGAGGCTAACACCATCGAAGTTACTCCATTCTGATGGGCGTAAGACAATAGGTTTTGCATACCGCCATAGACGGTGTTCATCGTCTCTACAGGGTGTTCAACGAAATCTTTTGAAGCTGTCGGGGCAGCAAAATGGAAGAGGTAGTCTATCTTTTTCGTGGGTGTAAATGGTTCAACACAAGAGAAATCGTATGAATAATAGCTGATTTCATCGCTTGCCTGACCAAACATTCTCTCTGCTTTCTGCACGTTCCTTACAACAGCCACCACGTGTAAGTTGATACCTTTTTCTGTGCGTAGAGCCAACAGGCAACGTACCATACACGCACCCAACAAGCCTGTTGCCCCCGTTACAGCAATCGTCTTCCCTTCCAATGCTGCTGAGAAAGGGAACGTATCAGCAAAATAGCTTATATCTTCTTTTAGTATTCTTTCCTTCATCCTTACCCTATAAAGTTATAAAAATACCCATTCCATCGACACATAACAACACCTTTACAATCCGAATATCTGCTGATCCTCATGCACCTTCACCATCGCACGCAGCACAAAAAAGTCTGTTGGGGTTGTAATCTTAATATTCTCCATCGGTCCGATAATCGTCCCTAACTTATAACCATAGTGGCTCATCATCGTACAAGAATCGATGAAATCGGTTTTTCCTTCCGCCAAGGAGCGTCGATGTGCAGTAATTATATCGACCAAACGGAAGCTCTGTGGTGCACGAGCAATGAACGAATCGGCACGTGAAGGAATCTCTAAAGCATCGTTAGCCTGCTTCACGATAAGTGTTTCTGTTGCTGGGATACAAGTGATACAACTCCCGACCTCTTCAACTTTCTTGATGTTATCTGTTATTGTCTCTTCTGTTATCAGCGGACGAACACCATCGTGAATAAGAACGGTTGTCTCTTCGTTGCTTACACCCTTACTCTGCGCATATTCCTCAGCAGCACACAGTCCCTTGTAGATAGACTCCTGTCCAGACTTTCCACCTGGTATAATCTTCACAACCTTATTAATCTCAAACTTACGGAGCTGCTTCTCAAGGAAAGGAATCCAGCCTTCAATACATGCTACAACGATAGCATCTATATCCGTGTGGTTGTCAAACAACTCTAATGTATAGATGATTATCGGCTTTCCGTTTAGGTCAAGAAACTGCTTAGGGCGCGACTTCGTATGCATACGTAGTCCAGAACCTCCTGCAAAGATTACTGCTATGTTCATACTTATATTTGGTTAATTGTTATTTTGAAGATGGAGATATCACAGTCTACAAATACCTACATTACTACACTATCCTACTACTTAAAGACAACATCTATCTTGTGTCTATCACGCTTATCCCTTGGTGGTAAGTCCATGTAGTTCCCATAGGCGATACGACATAACTCATCAGCATCGGCTGGACCTTCAAAGGTATGACCTTCAAAGACGATGTCTTTATGTGGTATCATGCAACGACGCGGGTTCTGCTCATAAAACCATGCACCGTAAGAGTGCATATAGAGGTCGGGATTACCAAATAGTTTCCCTATAAAGCGGAACACTGGAAAGACGATGACATGTAGGAACTTATAACCCATTTGCGCCAACTGAGGGTAACGACCAGCTAACTTTGTGTTCACATTGACGGATAGTTTAGCTGCCAAACGCTGTAACCAAGGAATCATGTTACCCTCATAGGGGAAGATGTCTACATGGAGTCCTCTAAATTTCTGCGCCTCGTGCATTCTTCGGTCAGCACTCTGCTGATTATCATGACTCCTGTTCTCGCTCTTTAAGTCACGTAGACAAGCCCATTCCTTATAGAAGCCAGGGTCGGTATCGTTGTCTTGTAAGACGAATTGAGGGTGTGGATGCGCCTTTAAATAGTCGCAGAGCCGTTTGAAATCCTTGTAGTCTACAACCATGTCAATGTCGTCATCCCAAGGAATAAACCCTCCATGACGCATTGCCCCTAACACATTGCCCCCATCAAGACGGCAAGGAACACCTATCTTCTTCGCTGTCTCTTGCAGATAGATAGCCATATCGAGCAGCCTCAACTGTGCCTGTCGAAGCACAGAACCGTCTGGGTTATACTCTTGCCGGAGACTCTCTTGCGTCTCTCCTGTGTTGAAAGTTTCTTTCATCTTCCGTTATTATACTTGTTGCAAAGATAATAAAAGAATATGACTTCACCTTCTCTCTCTATAAAAACTTATCCTTCAATATTGTTATTAGAACCAATATACATATATATGCACGGCCGAGAGGTCACAAAGGGAGAGGTGGCACCACTTGCTTTAAGCCCTGTGTGTTCTGTTCTTCTGTGTAAATCTGTGAGAAATAGAACGCACCCTCTCTATGAGATAACACACAAACAACTCGCTGGAGATTTTTTTCTCTCACAGAACTCACAGATTTAACAGAACATTTCAACCAACGTTTCGAACTCACAGAACGCCTCCGGCATACAGATATCACAGAGGCCTTTCAACTAAGATTGGCTGTAACGTTCTGTGAAATCGGTTGACTTAATGTCTCTGTGGAATGCTGTGTGTTCTGTTCTTCTGTGTAACTCTGTGAGAAAAAGAAATATCTTCTATGAGAGAAAATATCACAGAGTTTTCCCTACAAAGATACTAATATAGGGCATAAGAACGTTAAACATACAAACAGATAGTATGAGAGACTGGCGGTGATTACGCCACATCCTTTGAGGGATAAGTAGCGAGAAGAACCGCCACGAGGATAGGCTTGAAACAAGAAGAGGCCCTTCAAGGGGCAAGAACATGCCCTTCAAGGGGCAAGAAGACGCCCTTCTTGAGGCAAGAAGGGCATGTTCTCAAACACTATTTATAACACGCTGATTTATTGTGGGTTATATATCAGCTTTTTCGAGACTGTTTCCTCCTATTGTGAGAGCGTTAAACGCTAACATTTATACAGGTTCTCTACCGTCAGAAAGGTGCTCATCCAGCACTGCTTTTACAGCTAACATCAGCAGAGACACTCATTCTCTCTGCTGACAAAAGACCATCATGAACTCCCAACAGTACGAAATCATTATACGAAATGTGTACACAACAGCACAATATCTATAGGAAGGTTCGAAGCGCATTAAGCTACTTGATGTGGGCAGAACTGTTATGGCTGATATTCAATTGGATATCACCTTGGAAATTATGGAGCGATGCAAACACCTTGATTGTTTGCACATTACCTTGGTTGATACTCTTCTTTCTCATACGATATATCAAACGGAAATGGGAAGAAGAGGGTAATGCCAGTATAGGATGTTTGTACACAAGCACGTGGATGACCGTCCCACTTATCATTGCACTACAACTCTTTTATCTTTGGATATCACCGCAATTCGACAAAAGCAACGAGATTGTGTACGAGGACACCCATTATCGGGTTACTATCCTTTATGGTTTCCTCGCTACAAATACTGACTTCATACGGATAGACGAGGTTTTTGGGCCTTTTCATCGTGAAGTTTATCAAAGCCAACGCTACGGAATTGACACGAAGAAATTGAATAGTACTACAGCCATCGAAGCCTTCCTAAAACAACAGAAACAGTAGGCAGCTGTCTAACTCACGATAACAAGCGATTTTATTAAAACTAATTTTCCTGTCATTCCTGTCATGTATTGAAGGTAGATAACTAGCTGTTTCTTAGCTTCTTACCACAAATGTTAAATATGACAGCAAATGAATTTAAAACTAAATTAGGGGTTTGTGTAATCATTTTATGCCCCTCTTAGGGTAGACTTCACCCTCTCATCTTTCAGAAAAAACGCCCTCATCGGGGTCGTTCGACCATCCTCTCAGGAATACATTACAAAGGTTATGATATTTGGCATTTCCAAAGAAAAACGCTACATTTGCAAGTTATATAAGGTAAACATAGAAAGATAGGAGCAAAGGAAGGGGGGACTCGCTATCACAAAGACCAATAAAGTGCTTCAAAAAGGATGTTAGTGCGAGGGGAAAAGACGCAACGGCAGACAAGCAGAGAGGCACTTCACAAAAGAAAAAAATGACTACGTATCACAGAGATACAAACAGAATGGAAAAAGAAACACTAAAGGAGAAAACAGCCAAAGGGCTCTTTTGGGGTGCATTGAACAATGGTACAATGCAGCTACTGAATATAGTTATCGGCATATTCTTAGCTCGTCTACTCACACCATCAGACTATGGTTTAGTGGGGATGCTGGCTGTCTTTACTGCAATAGCAGGTGCTTTGCAAGAGAGTGGGTTCACCACAGCACTTGCAAACATGGAACATCCCACTGACAATGACTATAACTCTGTATTCTGGTTTAGCGCTATCATGGGGTGGGTATCCTATAGCGTACTATTCTTTTCAGCACCTTTAATAGCCAACTTCTTCCACCACACAGAGCTTATCAACCTATCTCGTTTCCTTTTCGCATCCCTCTTGTTCTCATCATTAGGAACTGTTCCTGCAGCTTATCTATTTAAGAACATGATGGTAAAAGAGACAGCCCTTCTGCGTATCACAAGTCTTATCATCTCAGGAGTGGTGGGTATCGTGTTAGCCTTAAAGGGTTATGCCTATTGGAGTTTGGCCTGGCAGCAACTGCTTTATATCACCCTCACGAGTCTTTGGCGCTTCTTTATCATTCCTTGGCATCCCTCATTTCACATCGATTTCAAACCCGTCAAGAGGATGTTTCCTTTTAGTTATAAGATACTCGTAACGACCATCATCAATACAATTAGCCAAAACATTCTAACCTTTATCTTCGGTCGTTTATACTCAGCAAAGGTGGTAGGCAATTTCTCGCAAGCCTTCAAATGGGACACAATGGCCAGCACGTTTGTCTCAGGAACAGTGTCACAAGTAGCGCAACCAGTATTGGTAGAGGTGAATAATGACCTCAAAAGGCAAGTAAATGTGTTTAGAAAAATGATGCGTTTCACGGCCTTTTTGGTCTTTCCAGCTATGTTCGGATTAGCGATGATATCGCACGAATTTATCATTCTTCTCATATCAGATAAATGGATAGAGAGTATTCCTTTGTTGCGTATTCTTTGTATTAGCGGTGCCTTCCTACCTTTTTATACAATGTATCAAAACCTCATCCTTAGTCGAGGTAAGTCTGCTGTCTACATGTGGTGTACAATCTTATTAATCGTAGCACAGGTAGGACTCATTATTCTTTGTTACCAACAAGGAATCGTTTTCATGGTGAGTGTCTATACAGCTATTACTGTCCTTTGGTTGGGTGTGTGGCAGTTCTTTGCACATAAAGAGATTGGCATACGCTTCATAGATATTCTTAAAGATCTTTGTCCTTATCTATTAACATCCGTGGCGGTAATGATTTCTACCTATCTCATTACCATGTGGATACAGAGTCTTCTACTGCTTTTACTGACGAGAGTCGTCTTGGCAGCCCTACTCTATTATATCGTTATGAAGTTGGGAGGTTCGCAAACACTAAAGGAATGTCTCAATTACTTTCATCGAAAGAGAGGATAAGAGCGTTCATCTTAGTGGTACATGTACAACTGCATGATAGGATAAAGCATAGCACGAAGCAGTTTGACTGGTCCGCCACCTGGTGTATGAAAGAGTTTCTTGTAGTTCTTCGTTAGTAGATACTGTAAACGTAAGAAGGCAAAGACGCCCTGCTTGGTTTCCATTCGCATTGCTTCACGAGCTTCGATGAAATCGGCTATATTT
Organism: Prevotella jejuni; assembly: GCF_900187995.1. Taxonomy (GTDB): domain Bacteria; phylum Bacteroidota; class Bacteroidia; order Bacteroidales; family Bacteroidaceae; genus Prevotella; species Prevotella jejuni. The sequence goes on along the minus strand of NZ_FZNZ01000007.1, from coordinate 109,925 downwards.
GAATGTAATCCCTCCATTAACATAAGCTTACCTTGAAAGATGGGGACAACCTTCTTGCGTATCTCTTTATAATGGTTCAGACTCCACGTTAACTCGGTGAGAGCGTTCCTCCATGAGGGCAGACTGCTACTATAATCATTATAGGTAGTAGCCTCTGCATGGCGTCGGAAGTTCACTAACACCTTATTACAATAGACGATACTGTCGTAGGATGCGGCAATAATACTCAACACTGCATCGTAAAGGGTGACCTTATAAATAGGACTCTCAATAGGTGGTAGGAGATTAATCAATGCTCGCTTACATAATAAAGTATGGCCTGGTAGACCTAAGAACATCATTCGAAAGATATTCACATTGCGTGGTCTATTGTCAAAATAAGCAAAGGAGCCATCCGTCGAGAAGGGTCGTGAGTGTCCACTACATAGCAGCTTATCTCCTATACAACGCATCTGTGTCTCTATCTTATCCCTCTCCCAGATATCATCTTGGTCGGAGATGGCAATGTAATCACCTGTTGCACGATGCAATGCAGAAAGGAAGTTCGCATTAACACCATGTTCGCCTTCATTCTTAAAAGTACGAATAACAGCATGTTTTGCCGCATACGCTTGTAGTATCTCCCATGTATGATCCGTCGAACCATCATCTTGAATGATAATCTCATGGATAGGATAAGACTGAGCGAGCAGTGAGTCTATCTGCTCCCTCACGTATTTCTCACCATTGTAAGTACAGAGGACTATTGATACAGAGGCTTTGTTTTCCATAACTTTACTATAGTGTGAAGATGACGAGCGCACTATTATAAACAATAAGGTAGAAAGCTATCAAGGCTGTCAATAGGGTGATAGCATTCCTAACCCCACCTTTCATTGACTTTATCAGGCAACCTATACACAACGGTATGACGTAAGCCCAATGCGCAGTCATAATATATACCTCGTTAATACCAAACCCTAAGCCTATATGAAGTATCATGTCAAGGGCGAAGAATGACAAACACATCCACATCAGTTTACTACGTTTACCAGCCCAGATTCCGCCTAAAAAGAGTAAGACGATAAGCCCTTCAACAATATAGTTTACGACCCAATTATATCTAACAAAGACTGGACGGTCGCGAATAACATCACATAGCGTATACTTCTGGTGCAACTGTATAGACTCACCAAAGAGGTTTTCAATGAGTGTCTCACGCCGAGAAGTAGTCACATCTGTCCAGTTCAAGAACGGTTGTTTACTCACTGGCGTACCAGAATGAGCATATTGTGGTGCACTATACTTTGCCTTCAGCTGCGCCTTTCGGTGTTTTTTCCATAGTAACGCAAACGCTTCTGTCTGCTGTTTACTATCTTTAAGATGGGTAGTATCGCTGAACTCCTTCCACATCTTAGTCTTCTCGTCCTTTACAGCTTTCTTTTCGTGTGCCTTTCGTGTGTTAACACTATCGGCAACGAACGTTTTGTACTCCCAAAGACCAAAGCTCCAGATTGCTGCAGCAGGTAAGATGACAACAAGAATAAGGTTCTTAGGATGAAAGAAACGCTTTCCCTTTGAGAAAAGATCAGCCAATAACACCTTTAATCCATTATTAAGTGATACGCCAGCAGTAAGGATAAAGAAGACTATCGTCTGCCATCTCTTCAATGGTTTACGCTCTGCCATCTGCTTACCTGTCACATAAATCACTAAGAGAATAAGGAATAACGAAAGGATGAAATGGTCGGGTGAGATAGCTGCTAATAGTACGTATGCGAAGGAAAAGAGTAAGAAAGCGAGCACAGAAGACTCTCGTTGCGAGAGATGAAGAAGGTCTTTCCCTATTCGCATCATTAATAGGAACGCATAAAGGGAACTAATGAGAAGGACAATGGCAACGAGGAACTGTACACAGTTAATGCCCAATAAGCTCATTAATCCCTGATTGATAAGATAGACAGGATAGTAGAAGAAAGCCAACAAAGGGTGTCTATGCACATCGTAGGCTGTTGTCCAGTCGGTAACAACGCAATAAGTGAGTGGGTCGAAACCAGACACATGGAACCAGTCGAGGAAGTTCTTCCGATAATCCTTTGATATTCTTGAGAACACCGAATAGTAAGGAATAATCACTGTAGCGTGCATGATGAGCTGCCACAGGAGGAATAAACAAACCGAAAGACGCTCGTCTTTTCTTATCTTAATAAACTTCGTCCACATAGCTTACGACATTAAGTAATAGAATGTCTGTCCTGCATTGTAAATCCAAAGGTAGATGGTTAGCATGATTAGCGTCACACGCATCACTTTTCGCCATTTCATCGATAATTGTCTCAGTAAGTAACCGTAAGAGATAGGGATGATGAATGCCCATCCTGAGGTCATTATATACACCTCAGTGACGGCAAATCCAAGGATGAGATGCAAGGTGAGGTCACAAGCAAACCAAGCTAAAAGCATTTTAAAGAACCGCTGCTTATAGCTGAACACAATACCTACTATAAATAAGAGTACTATAAAAGCCTCAATGATATAGTTCACACTCCAGTTGTACTCCACGAAGATAGGACGTTCCCACGACACATCCATTAATAACGAACGCTGGTGAAGCTGAATAGACTCACCGAAGAAGTTCTCTACAATGGTTGGAATACGTGGCGTAGAGACATCCATCAACTTTGTTATTACCCCATCTCCCACAGGCTGACCGAGGTGTGTTCGCTGCCATTCATCCCTTTGCTTCTTATGTTCGAGCACCTTCTGTGGGTTCTTCTTCAGTGTTTCACTTTCGATATGACTAACAACTGCTTGCTGTGGAACCTCCAAAAGATAATATTGAGACTGTTGAATACCGAGCAATAAGAGCAATGGAAGGACTACTCCAATAGAGATAAACTTAACGGTAAAGACCTTCTTTCCATTGGTGAATAAGCCTGCTAACAGAGTCTTCGCCCCGTTTGATGTTGCCATTCCTGCCGTGAAGAAAGTCAGAACCAACGATTGCCAAGCGGTTAGTAATTGTCCTTTCTTCATCTTCTTCCCCGTGATGTAAAGCGTCAGAGAGAGCAGCATCAGAGAAACAACGAAGTGGTCTGGCACCATAGTTGGAATGAGTACGTGTCCAAAAGAGAATAACAACAAGGTAAGTAGTCTTGCATCTTTGCGCCTCAACTCCATTACCTCTCGGAAAACTCGGTACATAAAGAGTACTGCATAGAAGGCCGAAAAGACGATAATGACGGCCATGAAATACACTGCAAAGTTATATCCTACATTCTGTATGAGCCAGTCATTGAGCAGATAGAGCGGATAAAGAAAGGTAAGATATAACGGATGACGTGATGTAACGAAATGGATACGTCCTCCCGAAACCGTTATCCACGACCAACAATCATAGCCTGACATACGAAAGTTCTTGGTAAAGATACTCCAAAAACCACCATGTGCATCCATGGTGTAGACGTGATAGTGGCTTGCTATCACCATCGCATTGAACGTAACAAAGACTGCTAACATGACGAAAGCCAGCCAGCGTTCTTCTTTCTTCACCTTGAAAATATTAAATATGTGCATTGAGTAGCTTTGATTATTTGGTACAAAGGTACGAATTAAAGCACATTTAACAAAAGAATTTGGTAATGTCAGGCAAAACTTTTATCACTTACAGCAATCATTGGCATATTTGACTATACAAGTGAGCAGTCTTTTCTAAGAGGTTTTCCACTTCTCACATTCATGGTCTTAGTACTCATTACTCCTTATCGACATGTGTTTACTTGATTCAAAAAAACTATAATTATCTGCGTTAATTAATCGTCCTTTACAGCTGATTCCAATATTCCCATGCGCCTATTCCAGCAATTTCTCCACACTTTAAAATAACAATCAGTGCTATGAAAAATCATTACATACAATCAAGATAAACATCCCTAAAGAAAGCGTATCACATCTTCTTAAATAAAAGATATAACCTTCAACAAATCAGTACGTTACAAACAGCATCAAAGAAGACGCCCTTCTTGCTTCAAGAAGGGCGTCTTCAACGCATGAGAAGGGCATATTCTTGAACGTTGAAGAGCCTCTTCTTGTTGCATACTCGGCCTTTTCTCAAAAAGAGAAGGGAACAATCTACAAAATATCTTGACATTTTCTGTTTACATGGTTAGTATGCTATCTCTCACGGAGGACATTTCTCTCTCTCACATAGGACCTTTCTTTCTCTCACGGAGGTTATTTCTTTCTCTCACAGAAGAACACAGAAGAACAGAACACACAAATGCCCACAAAGACATTAAGTCAACCGATAATACAGAACATTACAACCATCATTAGCAGTAACGCTCTGTGAACTCTGTATGCCGAAGGCCGTTTGTAGCCTCACCCCCAGCCCCTCTCCGAATGGAGAGGGGAGTGATTACCGAGATACCCCTGTATGTCATCCATGCGTTTAGCGTCTCTTCTCCATTTCTCGGCAGGCCAATAGGGGTAACCTCACATACTACTCCCCTCTCCATTCGGAGAGGGGTTGGGGGTGAGGCCTGCCCAGTAGGGGTAACCACACATACTACGTCCTTGCCTGCTGGGGAGGTGTTGAGGGAGGTGCCAGCTGTAGAAAGGAGGGAGGCTACCTCCTTTCACTCGCTTCACCAGTTCTATCAAGAAATTTATCCTTACTTCCTACGTAGAAAAAAACGCACCAATAGGAAATTTATTGGTACACAGATAGCAAACATAGGAATTAAGGCTAACTGCTTACTAAGCCCTAACCAAAGGAAAAGTTGTAGGAAAGTGCTTTGTAAGACATAGTTAATAACATGTGAGAAAACAAAACCTAATCCTCGTTTCGTCGTAGACTTCACACGGAAGGTGTATCGCGTTGAGGCAATATAGTTGAATGTGAAGCTTACAAGATAAGCGATGGTATTAGCAATGAGAGGCTGTAACCAGCATATCATCAACAGATAAGTACCATACTGAATGGCTGAAGCTAATGACCCAACAATGATGAAACGTACGATTTCACCGAGCTTTTTCTTATCTTTCACCTGTCTGCTTAGCATCTTTACTCCGTCTCTCTAAAAGGTTTATAATATCCTTTGTCTGCATGTGCAAGTAGTTCCTTATCTCCTCTACTATCCCCAAAGGCAATCAACTCATAAGACTCACGTTGCGGATAGAGCGCCTTCAATCGACATACTTTCTCTTGTCCGTAGCAGTTTTTAGTGATAAACCGCCCCGTAAGATATCCTCCTTTCACTTCGATTTGAGTACCTAACACTTGTATCTTTTTATCGATTTCATCGAAGAAAGGACATACCCAGTTATCAACACTCGCACTGATTATGAGTACTATGCTATCCTTGTCCCGTACTACTTGTTGTAGTTTCTTTATACCAGCAGGCCGAAGTAGCTGCTTGTTCTGCTGGGCAAAGTCAACACATAACCGATTAAAACTATCGAGGCTCACCCCCCTAAAGAACCAAGAGAAAACTCTTTGCTTAGCTTTCCAATTAGGATAAAGATGAAGCTTCATTAATATAAGGAGAGGAGAAAAGAGTAGGAAACCCAAGAACAGACGCACACTCCCCTTTGAGAAGCGGATAAACTCTATGAGTGTGTCCTTGGTTGTTAGCGTACCATCGAAGTCGAAAGCGTATATCCTCTTCATCTCTTATTGGCTATTCTTAAATACATAGATAATAAAGAGGAAGGCAAGTCCGAAGGCTAAGACGATGAGCTGCATGAAACGATCGTGTATCATCACCTTCGTTGGGTCACCACTCTTCTTATCAACGACCGATATCTGGATATAACGAAGTAGGCCCAAGAGCACAAAGACACTGGTCAGATAAAGGTTATCTGTGTGGAAATTAGCGATGGTTTCGGGACTTACTGTGTACATGATATAGCACACCAAGGTAACACTTGCCGTTATCGTAATCGCTTGATTAATGAAAGTAAGATTATATCGGATAGTATTCTGGCGAGGTGCATGCCCTGTTTCGTTCATCCTCACAACATCGTCACGTCGTTTAGCAAAGGACAGGAAGAGCATTAACAAGAAGGTCATCAGAACAATCCACTTACTCAGATGAATATCTGTTGCATATCCTCCGGCCAGGATACGAAGTACAAATCCAAAGGCGACTACACACACGTCAATGATTGCATAACGCTTCAGACGAAGACAATAACCTATATTTAACAGCCAATAGAAGATTATCACACTGGCTGTCTCAACCTGACGTGCATGCAACAAAAAGGTCGAAATCATCGATAAAGCAAACATCAACCCCATCAGAATATATCCCTGAACAATACTTACAGCACCAGAGGCCATCGGACGATGACACTTCACAGGGTGTTGACGGTCGTCATGAACATCGACAATGTCGTTCAGACAATAGATAGATGAGGCCGTCAGACTAAAAGACAAGACTGTGATAAATCCTGCGTAAACCGCCTCCCATTGCAGTAGAGCACCTCCAAAGAAGACTGGAAGAAAGACGATAAGATTCTTAATCCACTGATGTGGACGTATTAACAGTATAAGGTTCTTCATTTTATTCTATTCTCTATGGGCGTTATCATCCCTTTAATTATAGTTTGTAAGAGCCATGCAAATATCAGACTGAGGACAATCGTCACAACAAACTTAGGCCAATAAGACCAATCAGTCCGCTCAAGATAATCGAGTACAAAGTGGGAATGTATCAAATAAAGCTCCAGACTCAATGCACCAAAGACTTTTAGAATTTTGTTCATAAACTTTGGTGTATGATGAAGGACTTGAATGAAGAGGATGATCGATGTAAACGTAAGGGGGATATAAAACATACGTTCAAGGAATAAGGGGAACTGTCCGTGCTTCTCTTGTTCAAGAAACAGACAAGAGGAAAGAGCGATAACGAATGTTATCACTATCATCCAAATAGCCGAACCAGCCACTGTTTCTTTCCGTTTCACCACCTCTGCAATGTTAATACCTATAAAGAAGATGGGCGCACGGCTCCAAAATATCTCTAAATGACCTACTGCTTCATGCAGAGGGGTAATATATTCTACTATGACACACCACATTATCATGATAACAGGAGTCCAACGATAGATAGGATTCTTGGCAATAAGCATCATATAAAAAGGACTCACAAGATAGAAAACCATGATAGCTGGGATATACCAGAACGTTAGCTCATTGTGCATCCAGAAGTCCCAGTTAATCGTTATATCCCCGATGAGATCGATGATATTCATACTGTGCCCACTATGTCCTGTGAGATTGACGTTAAGGAAATCGGGTATATAGTAGAGACAGGCCATAAAGAGCCAAGTAGGATAGACACGTAAGAAACGTCGAAGATAAAACTTTCGCAGGGAAGGGTGCTTTGTCCAAGAGAACCACAAGCCCATACCGCTCAAGAAGAGGAAGAAATCTACACCGATGTTGCCCATTCTCTTCAAGCCAAAGAAGGCATCTTCACGTGGCAGCCCCACATGAAAAAGAACAACGAAGATGATGGCCAACCCCATCAACTCTCCTCGATAACGGCTTATATCAGCTAATTCAATGTTTCTTACCTTCATTTATTGCGATGAAATCGTGTATTTATAAGACTCCTTTACTTTAACTTTGGACTCGGTATCTTCTTCATTAACTCTTTGAACAACCATGCTAAACAAAGCGAAGAGATAACGTAAAGGAGAAGACCCGTCCAATACTCTCCCCCTCGAGAGATTGGAATAAAGATCTTTCTTGTGATAGGATGACAGACGAAAAGGGCTGCTGAGATGCTGCCAACCCACGAGAGAACATTCATAACAGAGAAGTACTTATTGCCAACTACACCTTCTATCCAACTGAGTAATCTCACAAAGGTAATAGAGGCAACACATATTACAAGTGGAACAAAATACCATGTTATATAGTTGAAACTCATCAATAGTATGGCAAATAACGAAAGGACAAAGGCTACAAAGTTTGTAGCAGTCGTCCAGGCGTGTGCGTATCTCGCATAAAGTACACCAAAACCGAATGGCAGCATACCACCGATAAAGTTATATCTCCATCGGTTCAAAGCCTCACTCTCTGGTTCACAAGATAACTGTATGGCAAAGCAAAGCACTATCAACATAACATTCCATGCCCAATGTCGGCGATAAAGGAAAAGTCGATACACGATATACAACTGTATCATAAGCCCAAAGAACCAGTAAGGGCCAGGCCAAATAATATCGTCGGGATTGGGAAGAAGATTATTAAAAAGTCCCATTTGACCGATAATATCCATCACATGATAATCGTGGGGAGCGTCTGTAATAGCGTCAACCATCGTAAAAGCCACAAAGCCAACTATCATCATACGGAAAAGTTTTACCCAATGATATTTGATAAAACCAAAGACTGGAAGACTTGACTGTGCTTGCAGCATACTTGTTGGCACTGTTAGCTGTTGCTTTTCGTACTTCATCGTCAGACCGTAAGCCGATAAGAAAAGGAATACAGGTACTCCATAATGCCCAAAGAACGAAAGGATATGGAAGAAGAACAATTCGTTCCACGACCCCTGTAACACTTGATAGAGTTTGTCTACATTACGTTGGAAATACTGGTATTCGTTCTCCTTTACCACTGGTCGCAACCAATGGCAGTAATTATGTAGGAAGATTCCGATAATGGCAAGCCCTCTCAACGCATCACACTCTACCCGTGTAAGCAATACTTCTCGGCGTTCTTTCCTATGTTCTGGTCCGGAGTGTTCTGTATATGTATTCTTTTCCTTTTTAAACATCCTAACTTTAATAATTGATTTTGTGGTCTTTTACGAATTACTTTACACTTCTCTAATTCATTTCTCCACGTCCACTACCCACCTTACAAGCTATCTTCTCTTTTGACATAGACTTCTGCTTCGGTAAGAGATGCTTCTCGGAAGGACGAGGAAGCTTATCGTAATCCGTTGTATTCTTTAATATTCTCGGTCTCATCTCATTGTATTGTGGACTGAGGATATTATATTCGGGATGATAGTCTTTCGTATGGATACCAGCTAAGTAAAGCAACAGATGCGGTAAAGCATCCGTCATATAACGACGATGCTTAGCAGCGATGATTTCTTGGAAAATATCAGGGTGCTTCACAGCATACTTATGTGTACAGAAAATCCAGAAAGGAATTTCAAACTCATAGCGTGCTAAGTCATAATCAATAGCTGCTGAATGTTTGCGACAAATAAAGCCTCTATTACCCTCAAAGCATTCTTCTCCGTGGTCAGGCATATAGATAATGATAGCCTCTTGATTCTCAAAACGACTAATGATAGCATCCACGATGGAGTCATTATATAGGATGGCATTATCATAATCTGCCAAGATACTACGCTGTTTACCATCGAGGTCAGAACGCTTTTCCGCATAGTCATCAGCCGTGAAATGATGACGGTCGCTCGGATAACGCTGTTTATAAGTGACATGCTGTCCGAGTAGATGGAAGATAATAAGGTTATGGTTTGTATTGTGTTGCTTTTGATTCTTATCGTAATCATCGAGTAATCCTCGATCAAATCGATATAATTGGGAGTTACGAGAGTCGAACATTGCCGATGAAAGTTCTGGGTGATTTAAGAAGAAACCACCGCTGAAATCATATACAGCCTGCTTCGCTTTCGGTAGGAACTGATTAGTTATGAAAGTAACATGATAGCCTGCCTTACGGAACAGTGAAGGGAAGAGCGGATAATCACACCACTCCCCTTTCTCTCCAACAACGTGTAGAGAAAAGACGTTCTTGAACACAAAGCTGGTTAAGTTCCATGGTGCTACGACATCACTGAACGGTACAAGTAATCCCGACTTCTCTCGTTTAATCTGGCGAGGGGTCGTCGGCATGAAATAACCATATTGTTGTGAATGATGCTTACCATAGCTTTCGCCGATGATAAGGACGATATTTGGCGATTTAAACGAACAGCTATCCACTTTCATCTTGTCCTTTGCTTCGATGAGACGGTCGATTTGTTGCGATGCTAACTCATTTGAGAAGATACTGAACACAAGTCGATAGACAGGCAGATAGAACTGTGCACAATCGCTGGTTGTCAGTTCGTGCTCTACAGAACCAATAGTATCTAAGGAGAACATCTCCACCATCTCTTTCTTATTATGCGCTGACGAGTATGCCGACCAACAGAACAATACAATGCAAAGAGTCCCTAAGACAGGTTGCAGCCGAGCAAATACTCGATACATAACATCCATTTTATCGCTAATAGCAATAGGGAGTTTGATTTTCTGTCCTACTACTACAAGAATCTGCAGAAGCATAATCAGTAGTAATAGTCCGACACTCGAGAAGAGGATATCGGTGGTCATGTAACTACTAAAAAACTCACCCGCCTCACGGCCATCAGTCTCACCTACAAGAAGGAGCATGGAGGGGTTTAATGTAGACTGGAACTTCACCCAACAAAAAAGGTCTGTGATACTTGTTGCGTATGCAATAACATACAATAAAGCACGTATCCATCGACGTACTTTCAAAGGAATAAGTGAAAGGAGAAGACAGATTATATACAAGTCAAAAAACAACTCTAACCATAGATTACTATAGACAGTAGCATCAGGATTATTGGTAGGCAATTCCTCATACGACACCACAATGCCGATAAGATACATAAAGAAGAAAAAAGAGGCATTGCCCTTTATTGGTTGATACGCCTTGTTTAATAGATTGACAACTTGCTTAATAACTTTCATTCTCTCAACTATATTTACTTGCAAAGTTAACATTATTTTTAGGAGTAGTCAACTTTTACTTGCGTATTTAACATTGTTCTCATAGCATAACAGCTTTTTCACCTTATAATATATGATAAACTCTTCCTCCTTATCATTAGACTTATATACGAGAATAAACAGTATGTTAAGAGGTAAAAAAACATGGCAATAAGATTTATTAGGAGTAATTATTTTTTTATTTCACACGTAATCATTAACTTTACCGCCTAAATAAACTCACAAAATCATGGATGAAGTATTTTTAGTCTTTCTTGGTCTCGCTTTATTAGCAGCCCCTTTTCTGCTGTTTTTTGTACTTATGTCTAAGATAAATGACATAAATTACACACTTAACAGCATCAGTTTTGAAATCTCCACACTGAAATCCATAATGGAAAAGATGCAGCGTGAAAAGGAGAGCAAACCTAATACTCCAATAGAGACAAAGCAAGAAGAAATCGATACACAGCCAAAGGAGCAGCCTGAAGAAGCTCCGAAGGAAGAGACAAGACCTACTATTGTTCAAAACACGAACTGGTGGGAGGAAGAGATAAAGAATGAAATAGAGACCAAGGAAAAGACGGAAGAACCAGTAATCACACATGATAGTGAGCAATTAGAGGAACAGGAGACACCAGAGACCGTGGAAGTTCCTGTTGTAAACAATGAGAATGTAAGACCTTCTACTGTGGAAATCCCTGTCAAAGACACGAAAGAAGAAGCCTCTGAAACTACAGAAGAAAAACCAGAAACTACTGAAGAGCCAGTAGAAGAGCCGAAGAAAGAACCAGCCATGGCCATGGAAGAAAAGTCTTCGATACGTGAAGAGGAGTCTTCTATGCTTGAAGAAGAACCACAAACTGAAGAATATACCATAAGAGAAAGCAACTTTGAGAAATATATCGGTGAGAACCTCTTCGGTAAGATAGGTATTCTCATCTTTATCATTGGTATTGGCTTCTTCGTTAAATACGCCATCGACCAGAACTGGATTAACGAGACAGCACGTACGCTGATGGGTTATGCCGTTGGAATAGGTATGTTAGTACTGGCAGAAAGACTGCATAAACGCTATCACGCATTTAGTTCTTTGTTGGCAGGTGGTGCCTTTGGTATATTCTATCTTATCACGGCAATCGCCTTCCACTACTATGCTCTGTTCTCTCATACGACCGCCTTCGTTATCTTATGTGCGACAACATTATTCATGTCAGCCGTCTCCATACTATATGATAGGGTTGAGTTGGCAGTTACGGCACTCGTAGGAGGATTTATAGCACCATTCATTATCAGCACAAACGCAAGTAGTATTATCTCCTTACAGATCTATATTAGTATTCTGAACGTGGGTATGTTCTGTCTTACAATGTATAAACGATGGGCAATACTACCTATCATATCCTTCTGTTTCACCTATTGTATTTTATGGGGAACTCAAGCGATAACATACATCTCAAGCAATGAGACAAACACTATCTACCCTACTCTATTTGCTTTTGCTACATTATTCTATTTCATCTTCTTGCTGCCCGTGGTTTATATCCTGCGTACACAGTGTGAAGGAAAAACAAGGACAGGATTGTTATCTATCGTTACGATTAACAGCTTCCTCTATTTGCTCTATGGCAACTACATCCTACAACAATATGAATCTACCAACGATGCTACGGCTTACTTGGCTTTCTTCATTGCTGCAGTCAACCTTGCCATCTATCTGTACGTACGCTTCCGCGTCGAAGGACAGGACACGCTGCGCAATTTAATGTTAGGACTTGGCATTACATTTGCGTCTATCGCCATCCCACTCTATTTCAGTACAGCTAACATAGCCATGGTATGGGCAGCTGAGGCGGTACTTCTTCTGTGGCTCTTCACCAAAGAAAAGAACCTATTATACGAATGGGGTGCAACAATACTTTTGTTCTTAACACTCGTTGTATTGGCATGCTATAGAGAGAGTGATGTGTTTATACACGATGCTGGTCGTAGTTTGTTCTTCAATGGAAGTTTCTTTGTGACCATGTTCGTAAGTGTCGCCTTCTTTGTGACAGCCATCATCCTACAATGCAATAAAGAGTTATTTAAGGAAAACAATCGTATTCTCAGCTATACTCCTTGTAATGTGATAGCATGGGCGTTAGGATTTAGTATCTTATACCTTGCCTTCTGGGATGATTTCCACCTGCACCTTGCATACCCAGCGTCCGACTATGCGTCCTTACTCACAGCGAATGTACTAATCTTAGTAGGTGCACTCATCCTGCGTAAACGATTTGAGATAAGTAAATATCCTGTTGCCTACGAAATAAGTATCTATATCACAGGAATTATCTTTGCGATAGCTGTATGGAACTCTGCAGTGCCAGACCAACTAACTTACAGATGGTTGATAACACTCGTAACGATTGCTTATATGATTTATAGTATGCGTGGAGTGCTATTGGCAACATCAAAAAGAGGAAACCTATACACTGAGTACGCTATCATCTCAACGCTGGTATGGCTCACAACGACAAGACTCTTGCTCGTCACATTTGGCGAGACTGGCTTTAGCACAGCCTTCTCACTGTCATTAGGTGTTGCAGCCTTCATCTTAATGTGTATCGGTATGCGCTATCATAGTAAGGAGATAAGAATTGTCAGCCTGGGTGAGTTTGCAATTATCATTGGTAAGCTCGTCCTCAATGACGTATGGGCAATGCCTGCTCTCGGTAAGATAATAGTCTTCATCAGCCTTGGAGCTATTCTCCTTATCCTCTCATTCCTCTATCAGAAGCTTAAAGATGCACTCTTTAATGAGGATGAAAAAACACAGGAGTAAGCCTCAACATCAGACATTAACATAACAACAATTGCCCTCATCTGTCCAAACTTCATTTCTATCTTGGACTGATGAGGGCGATTGCTTTGGTATAGTATTCGTGTTTCTTACCTATTATATTAGGAGAGGTACACTTCTTAATAATTCAATCCAAACATCCAAAGAGGTATGATATTACCTGTACCAATCTCGATATCATCTTTTACTACATATCCCTTCTTAGCTTCAGCGATCTGTTTCTGCCCCTTACTCTTTCCTCCGACTTCAAAGGTTACACCATTAATCTCAAAGTCTGAGATACGAGAAACTATAATATCATTATGTACTCTCAACTGATTATAGAAGAAGGTCTCTCTTATATTCCCAATATTAGCTTCACTACCTGCTAAGATATAAGCTAAATTAGGATTATCGAGATAAACCTTATCCACCTTACCTAATCCTCTTATGCCACCAGTAGCATCTCGTAATTGACTAATAATCCCAGCCTTCTCCATATACAAGAAGTAATCAGGAAGTACATTCCTGCTCACTCCCACCATTGTTGCCAAAGAATCCATGACAGGCTTAAAAGGTACACTACGTGAAATTATAGCAAGCAATTTCTTTAGCTTACGACTTGTTGAAAGCGTCATATTTGCAAACTGTGGTATATCAACCTCCATCGTAAGATTGACACTTTGGTTTAATAACATTATAAACTCAACGTCATCTCCAAATGGATAATACCCATGACGCAAATACTCTTTAAACAAAGGTAGTGGATGTTCCACTCCTTTGGGGAGTTCCACACGATGTTGAAGGATATCTTCTAAACTATAAGTTGGGACAACAATACCCTTAAACATCTCCAGATACTCTCTGAAAGAAAGCCCTTGTAAATGATAAACAGGAGCGCGACGGCTAAGGTCTGCCTCTCCTTGTATTATATCAAGAACCGACGAACCAGTAAAAGCAACTTTCAAATCAACATGGGTATCATATATTTGCTTTAGTTCTTGTGCCCAACCTGAATACTTATGAATCTCATCAATAAAGAGATATTCTCCTCCTTCTCTACAGAATTCATCTGCTAAATCAACAAGTGTGTGAGATGAAAAATAGACATAATCAGCTGAAACATAAAGCATATTCTGCTCTGACTGATGCTCCTTTATATATTGTAGAAACATCGTTGTCTTACCGACACCACGTGGACCAACCAGCCCTAACATCTGTCTTCCCCAGTCTAAACGATTATATAGATAACGATGAAAAGTGGTAGAGGTGTACTCTATTCTTTCCCGCATAAATTGTATTAAACTAATATCCATAGCTCTTCTTTTTGCTACAAAGATACGAAAAATGCACTGACCATAGTGCAAAATCAGCAATAAATTGCACTACAAGCAGTGCAATTTGTGTTAAACAATGCACTATCTACAGTGCATATCACAACGATTCCTGCACTATCCGTAGTGCAATTGAAATAATGCATAGCATAAAAGAATGCTTATGAGTACTGCACTCTGGTGAGTCTTTCCCATATATTGATTAGTTATTAACCTCTTATTATCATCATTATAATGTGCTTGATGCTCCTTTCTTCCCAACTTCAACCCATGTGCGAGTACTCCGCACATGTCGTGCTGATGGTTCGCACCAATGGTGTTTGGCGTCCGCACCATTGGTGCGGAGTACTAAACACATTACAAAAGCTTACCGATATGGATTCAAATTACGAATAGTAACAAGTCATACTACCCAAACTTACTAACCTATATGCGGTTAAAAATGTTTCACATACAAGAGAATATCATCTTCTTTAGCAGATAGTCACAACACATAAAGCCGTTCTTTTAGAAATTGAAAGACATAGAAAAACACCGCTAAGGCATGTTAAAAGAATACAAAAAACACACGGCTAATGTAGTTCTTCAGTAAAAAATACGACTAATAGGATAACATTGGTCTTTTTTATTTACCTTTGTAATAAGATAATATCTAAGACAAGTAACATCTTAATAGCACCTTTAAGGTGAGAAGAAGTAACATTAAATGGAAGAAAAGTATATATTTAACACATAAAACAATATGCACATGAAAGCAAAAATTTTATTATTTGCAGCCTCATTCATAGCTACATCAGCTATGGCACAGGGCTTAAAGTCGGGCGTAGACCGCAACAACATGGACTTTAACGTGAAGCCCGGTGAGAATTTCTATGAGTATGCTGCAGGTAACTGGTTGAAGAGTCATCCTCTTGACAAGGAGCATCCAATGAACGGTGCCTTTGTTGATTTGGAAGAACTAAACAAGAAACGCATCCGTGAGATGGTTGAGGATTATGCGAAGAAGCCACAGACAAAGGGCACTGTAGCACAGAAGATTGCATCAATCTACAATCTCTATATGGATAG
Source organism: Prevotella jejuni (assembly GCF_900187995.1). Lineage (GTDB taxonomy): Bacteria > Bacteroidota > Bacteroidia > Bacteroidales > Bacteroidaceae > Prevotella > Prevotella jejuni. The sequence goes on along the minus strand of NZ_FZNZ01000007.1, from coordinate 93,950 downwards.
CGTACGTCGTAACCGTGAGGGATATACCCCTATCAAACCCGTCTTAGCAAAGATTCGTGCTGCGAAGAACCGTAAGGAACTCATCAAACTGATGTACGACCTTGACGTGAAAGGCTATGGCACCTTCCCTGTTGGCTTTGGTATGACAGTCGATGCAATGAATTCTGACCGCTATATCATTGGTGTTTCACAAGGTGGAATTGGTCTTGACCCAGAATATTACACCCATCCTAACGAACAGCAGAAGGCTGTGCTGGCTGCTTACAAGAGTATGAACAACGATATGTTCAAGATGACTGGCAACGATGCTGCAACTGCTAAGAAGAAGATGGAGGCTGCCTTCTCTATAGAAAACCAGATAGCAAAGGTTAGCTATGACCAGGTAAAGTCACGTGACCCACAAGCTAACTATCACCCAATGACGTGGGATCAGTTCGTAAAGAGCTATCCTGGTGTTGACTGGAACTACCTCCTTAAAGCGTCAGGCTATCCAAACAACGGCGGAAAGGTTGATGTTGGACAGCCAGAACCTGTCCATGAGGTAGAGAAGATACTTGCCACAGCACCATTAGACGCACTGAAAGCTTATATGGAATTGGCTGTTATCTCAAGCTCTGCAGGTATGCTATCAGACAATTTCACTGATCGCAACTTCGAATATAAGAAGGTGGCATACGGTGTTCAGCAACAGCAACCACGTTGGAAACGTGCTTTGGCCTTCGTACAGGGTATCATGGGTGAGGCTGTAGGTAAGCTCTACGTACAGAAATATTTCCCTGAGAGCAGCAAGCAACGTATGATTACATTGGTAAAGAACCTCCAAGACGCTTTCGCACAGCGTATTGAAGAGAACACATGGATGACTGCTGCTACAAAGAAGAAGGCCTTAGAGAAATTGCAGGCATTTGACATTAAGATTGGATACCCAGATAAATGGCAGAATATGGATAGCGTTTTCGTGATTGACGATAATAAGTCATTGATTGAAAACGTGAAAGCTGTACAAGAAGCAGCTATGAAGTATCGTATTGCGAAACGCTGGGGTAAGCCTGTTGATAAGAAGGAATGGCACATGACTCCACAGACGGTTAATGCTTACTATGACCCAACAACCAACAGCATCAACTTCCCTGCAGCTATTCTTCAGCCTCCATTCTTCGACCCAACAGTGGATGATGCTGCTAATTATGGTGCTATCGGTGCTGTCATTGGTCATGAGATGAGCCATGGATTTGACGATCAAGGTTGTCAGTTCGATAAAGATGGTAACATGAAGAACTGGTGGACAGAAGAGGATAAGAAGAACTATGACGCTCGTACAAAGGTTCTTGTAGACTGGTTCAACAAGCAGGAGGTTATCCCTGGTCTGTATGTAAACGGTGAGAAGACACTCGGTGAGAATATCGGTGATAACGGAGGTTTGAACATTGCCTTCCGTGCACTTGAAAACAGTATGAAGGCAAAACCATTGAGCGATATGGACGGTTTCACACCTGCACAGCGTTTCTTCCTCGCTTGGGGACGTGTCTGGGCAAGCAACGTAGCACCTCAGTTTGTTGCATATATTGTCAATTCTGATGTTCACTCACCAAGTATCAGCCGTGTGAATGCTGCCCTACCAATGATTGACAACTGGTATGATGCGTTCAATATCAAAGAAGGTGACAAACTCTTCGTACCACAACAGAGTCGTGCACATATTTGGTAAACGATAAACAACGAATAAGAAGATGCGTAAAAGAGAATTTATAATGATAGTCATATTATCATATATATAAGGTAAGCAGCATCTTCAAAATATCAAAATAAGGGAGTGTACTCATTTAACTTGGGTATGCTCCCTTTCTTCTGTTACAACAACGTATGCCACAAAGAAACATTTATGAACAAAATAAGAGATTTGTAAAATAAAAAACAAGTATCTTTCGCTCTATAATAATTGCTTAAAATAGATAAAAAGTTTCCTTCAAATCAAACTTCACCTATATACAAGACGTACCCCAAAATAAAAACTTCAACAAGAAAGAACAAAGTGCACATCAATGAAGGAAAGGTAAAAAACCTTGATACTAATAACTATATATGACAAAAAACGAACAAATACAGAAAACTTTGAAAGTCAGTTATCAGTCATAAGCATACACTTCAAACATAGAAGAAAAAAAACTTTTGTAATAAATTAACAAGTAGACTAAAACAAACAACATAATCAATAAAATATATATTCTTGATAAGAAATACGATTATTTATCTATTAATTCAATAAAATATTGTATATTTGCACCCGATAATAAAATTAACGTCCTTCTAAGAGAGTAAAGAAAATTACACAATGGGTCAGAAGATAAAGTTTACCAAGATGCACGGTGCAGGTAATGACTACATTTATGTTGACACATTGAAGTATGATATACCTCACCCAAGCGTTGCTTCTATCGCATGGAGTAATCGTCACATGGGTATTGGAAGCGATGGTTTGGTCTTGATAGGGAAGCCAACTGTAAAAGATGCTGACTACAGAATGCGCATCTTCAATGCTGATGGTTCCGAAGCAATGATGTGTGGCAATGCCAGCAGATGCATCGGGAAATATCTCTTCGAGAAAAAGCTCACTGAGAAAACAGAGCTTAGACTTGAGACGCTATCGGGGATTAAAGTGCTACAACTACATGTCAGCGCTGACACAAAACATGTGGACTCGGTTACAGTCGACATGCTTGAACCTAAGTTTGATGTAAAGGAACAATACCAAGGGGCTTCTCCTAACCTCGTTCCTTACCATCTTCCCTTAGAAACAAGCAACGATGTACACCCCACTTTCGTAAGTATGGGTAATCCACATTTCGTTGTCTTCCTTGATCAAAGCAAGATTGACGACAAAAAGCAGCTCATCACTGACACCGACTTAACAGTCATAGGCAAGGCGTTAGAACATGACTCGGCTTTCCCTGAGCGTTGCAATATTGAGTTTGCATGCTTAACAGGAGCCAATCATCTACGTACACGAGTATGGGAACGTGGCAGCGGAATCACAATGGCATGCGGGACAGGAGCTTGTGCCACAGCGACTGCGGCTATAAAGAACAACATTGCCGACCGTTCTAAACCCGTTGAAATAGAAATGGATGGCGGTACGCTCTCCATTGAATGGAAGGATGATAACCACATCTACATGACAGGACCTGCGGCTTTTGCCTTCGAAGGTGAGGTCGAACTTCCTGAAGGATAAGAATAAGAAAGGATGTCTCTACAAGAAACGAGCGAGACTACGCTTATAGACATATCCCAAACAGAACAAGCACAAGATGGCACATATTAACGAAGAATTTCTTAAATTACAAAAGAATTACCTCTTTGCTGACATTGCAAAGAAAGTAAATGCTTATAAAACAGCTCACCCTGATAAGAAAGTTATCAGTCTGGGCATCGGAGATGTTACCCAACCTTTAGCACCCGCAGTGATTGAAGCAATGCATAAGGCGGTCGACGACATGGCGACTAAGGAACATTTCCATGGCTATGGACCAGAACAGGGCTATCTGTGGCTCCGTGAAGCCATTGTCAAAAACGACTACGAGGCACGTGGCATACACCTTGACCCTTGTGAGGTATTTGTCAACGATGGAGCAAAGAGCGACACTGGAAACATTGGCGACCTATTGAGTCAGGACAACACAATGGCTGTGACCGACCCTATCTATCCCGTTTACATTGACTCTAACGTCATGGGAGGTCGCGCAGGAGTCTTCGAGAATGGCCGTTGGAGCAACGTCACATACATGTCCTGCAGTGAGGAAAATAAGTTTGTGCCGCAGATTCCCGACCATCGTGTCGACATGGTTTATCTCTGCTATCCAAACAATCCAACGGGCATGGTGATAGCCAAGGACGAACTTCAGAAGTGGGTTGACTATGCACTGGCACACAATGCTATCATCTTCTATGATGCGGCATACGAAGCTTATATTCAAGACGACGACATTCCTCACTCTATCTACGAGATACCAAATGCTAAGAAGGTTGCGATTGAATTCCATAGTTACAGTAAGACTGCCGGCTTTACGGGTATTCGTTGTGGTTATACCATCATTCCAAAGGAACTGACAGCAACAACAAAAGATGGTAAATGTGTTGAAGTGGCACAATACTGGGACCGTAGACAATGCACAAAGTTCAACGGAACAAGCTACATCTCACAACGTGCGGCAGAAGCTATCTACAGCTCAGAAGGTAAGAAGCAGATTAAACAGACCATCAATTATTACATGGAGAATGCTCGTATCTTACGCAAAAGCCTTACTGAGTTAGGACTTACCGTCTACGGGGGAGAGAATGCACCTTACTTATGGGTGAAGACACCGGCTAACACTCCTTCATGGAAATTCTTTGAAGAGATGCTTAATGGTGCACAGGTTGTTTGTACGCCTGGTGTTGGCTTCGGCTTAGCTGGCGAAGGTTTCATACGCATCACAAGCTTTGGAGACCGCAACGATTGCATCGAAGCAATGGCAAGAATTAAGAAATGGTTAAATAAATAAGAATACAGAAAGTCTTTTTCAGATAATCATACGTAAGAAATAACTACCAAATCCTATTTTTTATGGGATATTTTTAGTTACCAGTGGGATTTCATCGGGAGATGAGATCCCACACCTTTTTTTAGTAATTAACTGCTTTTGAGGTCTGTTCCTATATTTAGCATAATACAACAATAAGACTTGAACAGCTCTTTGTCATGCAGAAGGAAATGCCGCACAAACCCTACAAAACGATAAATTCATAGTTATTAGACCACCATCCAAGGGATAATAAACTCGTAACAACCTAAAAGGAAACCCATACCAGCGTACCTATTAACTAATATTTATCAGCTAACATGTCATCTTTATAACCCCGTCCTGTAATCATTTCATTTCTTTTCAGTAACTTTGCGCACGGTTATATCATTAATTAAAAACAGAAAGAATTATGAACGTAGGAGATAAAGCACCAGAGATTCTTGGTACCGACCAGGACGGAAAAGAGATTAAGTTGAGTGATTATAAAGGTAAGAAGATTGCCCTCTACTTCTATCCTAAGGATTTAACATCAGGCTGTACTGCACAGGCTTGCAACCTTCGCGACAATTACAAAGAGCTAACGGATAAGGGTTATGCCATCATTGGAGTAAGCATCCAAGACGAGAAATCACACAAGAAGTTTATCGAGAAGAACGAACTTCCCTTCCCTCTCATTGCCGACACCGACTTGAAACTTGTCAACACCTTCGGCGTCTATGGTGAGAAGAAGATGTACGGGCGCACTTACATGGGTACTTTCCGCACCACGTTTATCATCAACGAAGACGGAATCATCGAACGTATCATTGGTCCAAAGCAGGTTAAGACGAAGGATCATGCCGCTCAGATCCTTGCTGAGAAGTAAGTCCTTCGGCAAAACGCTACCTTCTAATCTGTAACGCCTCATCTGATTGTAGAGGCGGGACAACAGAACTATCAATGCAACGATGTCTAAGAAGCAAAACGTAAAGAAGACATACCCTAAAAGTTCAAGGACTACAAAAGCTGCGTCTCACACCCCAACTCCTCCGCAGACAAGGGAGGAAAGGGGTGTGAGACGCCTTCTTAGTGAAGCCGAAGTAAGGTCATTACGCTGCAAACTCCTTTCGCTTGCGAATAAATACGAGGTGCCTGATTTTCTCAACGGCGACCCATCATGGTTTATGCACCAGGTGATTGGAGAACGAAATCAGGAGACAATCGCTTTCATTGCGTCCTGTCTTAGCTATGGTTCAAGAAACGTTTTCATGCCACGCATACAATATCTGCTCGACTGTTCACGCTATGAACCTTACGAATGGATAAAGAGTGGGAAATACAAACTTGATATCCCTAACGACGATACTTGTTTTTATCGTCTCTATACCAATGCGATGATGTACGATCTCTTCAATGCGCTCCAAACGATGTATGAGGTGTATGGAGACATGAAAAACTTTATTCGTTGTCATACTGGGCATAATGACGACAACTATCAACTCGAGGCTATTGAGGCTGTAGAGGCTATCTGCCATTATTTCCAAGAGCAAGAAGCTGTGGGAATCGTACCCAAGAACGCAAGTTCAAGTTGTAAACGTGTTTGTATGTTCCTTCGTTGGATGGTCCGAACAGATTCTCCTGTCGACCTCGGTATATGGTCAGACCTCATCAGCGTGCGCTCGCTCATCATGCCGCTTGACACCCATGTCATACAACAGTCCTTGCAATTAGGTCTTATAACAAGTAAGACTACCTCTATGTCGGTGGCTCGTAAACTTACAGATAAGTTATTAGAAATCTTTCCCGACGACCCACTAAAAGCCGACTTTGCCCTCTTTGGTTATGGCGTAAACCAGAAATAACAAGCTCTCCGAAATATGGTGTGACAAACTAAGTATGTGAGGTTACCCCTATAGGGCTGCTGATAAGAGGATAGAACGAAGCGTACACCCTCATTATAGGGGTATCTCGGTGATCACGCCCCTTCCCTTCGGGGGAGGGGTTGGGGGAGGGGCCGCTCTCTCTCTCATGTTCTCCTTTTTCTCTCACAGAACTACACAGAAGAACAGAAATCACAAAGACGCACAGAGACATTAAGTCAACCGATATCACAGAGCCTTTCAGCCATTGTTGGGTGTTGGGTGTTAATTGTTAGGTGTTGATGATTAGCAATAACGCTCTGTGATATCTGTCGCCGCTTGCCGGCGTTTGTGGGTTCTCTCTGTTAGCAGAAAGGGTTCTGTTCATCTGTGAAAATCTGTGAGAGATAAAATCCCCAACGAGTTTCTTACGTTCTAAAATCTGTGAGGAAAAAAATCAACGAGCTACCACCAAAAAACTTGCCCCATGACACCAACCATGGTGCCAGGGGCAAGAAACGAAAATTAAATTACCGATGTATCGTCATTGATATCACATCAATGCCTTCCCGCTGGAAACATAATTAAAACTAAATTAATCAATTCAGTATTATTAAAACCGAACTTTTTTCTTTTCTTGAATATTAGCCCTATTGGCCTCATTAGGCTCATAAGCCCAATATCCTTTCCTATCCTTGGCCCGCTACAGGGCCACTTCCCCCTCCATTCTTTTTCTTATCCTCCTTCTTGTCTTTCCCTGCCTCTTCTGTCTTTCTCACCGTCTCATACGAGTTATCACGCAGAGCCGTCTTTAGTTCCACGCCTGGCGTAAACGTTACCCGCGGCTTAATTGTCTCGGTCTTAAAAGCCTTTTCCGTTGCAGCCCCCTCGCTTGAAAGTGTTAGGCGCATCGTCCCAAACTCTCCTAACTGCACACTAAAGCCGTCACGAAGATAATGAGGCAGACAATCCATAAAGTTTGCCAGCACGTTTTCGATGTCACCACGTGTGAGCGAAGAACGCCCTGCAATGTCATGCGCAATATCTCGCAGAGTTTTCTTCCCCACATTCACAGGACTTGCATAAAACTTTCCAGGACCTGTCTTGGTACCTGGTTTTCTTCTTTCAATCAATTTGATTTTCATTGTGTTTAAGATTTTATTAGTTATTACTTACTTCTGCTGCACTTTGCAGCAATATGTTTCCAACAAGCTAAAAGAGCCAAAGAAAATTTCTAACCCGTTCCCCATAAATTTCTAACCCGTTAGAAATTTCTCGCTAACCCGTTCCCCGTAAATTTCTAACACGTTAGAAATTTTCTTGCAACGGGTTAGATTTTTCCTTATCTCTCACCCTCCTTTATCCCGTTAGGCACTCCCTCCCCTTTGGGGAAGGCTGGGGTGGGGTTTCTTAAGCACTCCGCTCGTAAGCCTTCCCAAAAAGACCTTCACGATGAAGATAAATCTTTACCTCTTCTGATGCTTCTAATGCCAAGATTGAAGACAATTTCATTCTCTTGTCGACTATTTTATTATTATGTATATTCTTAATTTTATAAAATTTTCGGCGACCGCCGTTCGGCGGTGGTTAAGGTGTCGCCTTTTAGAGGGCGACACCTATAAAAGGCAAGTGCACGGACTACTCAACCATTGGATCGATCCTCATCCCGCTGTAGCGGACGTAGTAGTAGTCTACGCTGAGGTAAGTATTGTTAAAGTACAGATAGTACGCGACGTGGTTATACCCCGGGTAAGCACTTGACGACCAATAATAGCCGCTGCTGCCAACGTCGTCCAGCTTACCATTGTAGTAGCGACCCAAGGCGGGCAGGTAGAAATATTTGTTTGCGTCAGCTGCGGAAGGAAGGGTATGAAATGCAGGCCTGCTGTCAGCGTTTCCTATTGTACGAAAATCGCTTCCGGGGGCAGCCATGTTGCTGTTGTAATGACCTTCGTCTTGCAATACTGACTTTTTCTTAAACCACATGCCACCTTTATATAAATGCCCCATAGTTGTCCATAATTCGTCTGCGTCCCAACAGGGATTGCCATAGGCAGCGTACCACGTCATCTCGTTCACGTTAGGTAGACTTGCGCATGAATGGGTGGCATTAAATGGTGTACCGAGACCTTCATTCTTGTAACGAGGGTCAGCGTTGCTCTTGGCGTAATTAGATGAACTGTTACCGTTTAGTGTTGGCTGACCTGTGTTTCCTGGCAAGTGCCTTGTCCATTCGTATCCCTTCCAGTATTGTTCCTGAGCATCCCACTGGTAATAATGGTCGCCATCGTAGTCGCGGATGTTAAGGTTGCCATCTATATCATAATAGTTATTCACGTCATAGTTAAAAGCCTTAAAGGCCTTTGTAACTGTTCCTTCTGTTCCAGTTGAAACATCCTTTAACCAATAACGTACTTTCAAGGTATGAGTGCCTGGCTTAATCACCATGTAGGCTCCATTAACTGCTATATTATCAGAAGCTGTATTCAAAGGGAAGCCGTTAGCATAAGCTCCACTACCTTTGGTGCTAAGGATTATCTCCTTGTCAGCCTCTGCACCTGTACTGACACTTTGCAACGTGCCTGTGCTGGCGTTCAAGGTATAGGTGCTTGCAATGTCATTATCTGAACTTACTTCTATCTTTGTCAAGTAGCAGTTCTGCAACAATGTGTTGCTTACATAAGGGTGGAAGACAAGGTAAGCTGCCTGATGCTCTAACTCGAAGCTGAAAGACCCTCCTCCTAAGGTTCCTGTAGCAGTTGCTGTACCATAGTCACCTGATACGCCAAAATGCTCGGTGTTGTTTGGTGTTGACTGACTTTGAGCAGATGGGATAACCACTTGGTTATTGCTGCTATTCTTACCGAAATAATAAACCTTATAACTTGTATTTGCAGTAAACTTGCCTGGAACTTTATACATAAAAGCAGCCACCTTGCTCGTAGGAGCGTTCGTACTCTTCCGCAATACGCCGTCGTCATCCTTTACGTAGATATAGTCGCCTGCTTCCCAAGAGAAATCGCTACTGTTATAATCCAATGATGTGCGAGTCTTTGCCTCATCGCCTGCTATGAAAGTCGTAAGGTTCTTATCGTTGTCGCCCTCTTTGTTGGTTGGGTTTTGTGCCACATCTTCCTTAGCACAAGATGCGAAAGTCAAGGCGATGCCGAACACGACAGCCAAAGACTTTAGTTGCGATGCGAATGAATATTGTTTCATTGTTGTCTTCATCATTTATTCGTTTTTATTTGTTCTTTTAGTTAATAACTCTCTCTTAGTCTTCCCATGAAGTTGAGTTTTCATCTTCGAACTCTTCCTCATCCCATTGACTTTCTTTAGCACCAGCTGGACCAGTAGCATGGTTCGCCTTTTTGTGCTGACCAGGCATGGATGCGTCCATCAGATTAGTGGTTTCGTTTACGTGGACTATTTCACACTTTGGTGCAGAATAGTTCTTCTTTTGTTTCTTTTTCTCCATTGTTTTATCAATTAAAATAGTTATTATTTCGTGCTTAATTTCTTCTTATTTCGTTTACGTAGGGACACAAAAAAGCGAACAAAGGAAACTCCGAAAAGTCCTTTGTTTACAGGGGTTGCACGGCACGCCTCGCGCGCGTATGCGAGAAGAAAAAAGTGGGGAAGTTAGGCCTGGCCTATATGAGAGAGAGAGAGAGAGAGAGAGAGAGTACAAAATTATTTGGAACTACCAAATAATTTGCGATATTTTTTTCATCTTTCTTCGTTAAAGAATCTAATGCAGCACAAAGCATGTCTGCGCCTTTATTTCCTAATAAGGTGCAAACATTTGCTGAATTAATATTCTTTATGACTCTCATCGTTATTACGAGTTAATTTTATTTTAACTGGGCGCAAAGGTAGTGAGAATATATGAAACAAACAAGAAATTAGCTAAAAAATATAAAAGCCATTCTCTTTTCTTGTTCCATGTTCAGCATATCCCCTTTACAGTTACAGCTCTACCAAAGTTTGCCTTTAATTACAAAAGGTAGGTCAGCTCCACCTTTCTATATATAAGGAATAGCAACAAGGCAAACTCATAAAAGAAAATAGAAACAGAAATCCCGACTACGTCATAAACGGAGTCGGGACCTTGTAAATACTCTCAAATTTCTAAATTACCTTTTTAATTAGGCAGCGATGTGATTGTTAACACTAACTGCCTTTGCTACTAATGCTGCTACTACAACAGCTGAAATTACTAATGAAACCATAATCTTTCTACCTTTAATGGGGAACGTTTTCCCCCAATTCATAATATATTATCCTTTTAATTACGAGTGCAAAGTTAGAGAGAAAAATACTATCCAACAAAAGATACGCAGAAGAACGTTGCCTTTTTGGCCTTTTATTATGCTGTATCAAGCCGATTGACATAAATCAAAGTGGCAACACTTGCTTTTCTCAAATATTTAAACTAACTTTGCCTGCCGCAAACAAAAAAGGCACAAGAGAATGGAGAAAAACCAAGAATTACGCAATGCATGGGACTTTGTAGAACACACCGGAATTAGTATTTTCCTAACGGGAAAGGCTGGTACGGGCAAAACCACATTCCTTCGCGCACTTAAAGAACACAGCAACAAACGAAACGTCATCGTTGCCCCCACTGGTGTGGCAGCAATGAATGCTGGCGGCATGACCATCCATTCCTTCTTCCAACTCCCCCTCTCGCCTTTTGTTCCTAATGCGAACATTAAGAATCGATTTGATTATAGCAAAGAGAAACGTAAGATTATGCGTACACTCGACCTACTTATCATAGACGAAATAAGTATGGTAAGGGCCGACGTACTCGATGCCATCGACTCTGTGCTGCGCCGTTTTCGTGAACCCAACAAACCTTTTGGGGGTGTGCAGCTCCTCATGATAGGCGACCTACAACAACTCACTCCTGTCGTGACACCCACAGAGGAAGAATTACTACAACGTTACTACGATACTCCTTATTTCTTCGGTTCAAAAGCTTTGCGTAGTATTAACTACGTTACGATTGAACTTACCCATGTTTATCGACAGCAAGACGAGACCTTTATCACCTTACTTAATAATATAAGGGAGGGTAACGTATCGGAGAGCGACCTCCAAAGACTCAACCAACGTTACGACCCCACTTTCCAACCGAAGCAGGGGAGTGACTATATCCGACTGACGACACACAACAGGATGGCCGAAAGCTATAACGAAGACCAATTAAGAAATCTTCCGACAAGGGCCTATACCTTCAGTGCAGAGACAGAGGGAAACTTTCCAGAATACAACTATCCAACAGATTTCAACCTAACATTAAAGGTTGGGGCACAGGTGATGTTTATCCGTAATGATAACATTGGAAGGTTCTATAACGGCCGCATTGGACACGTCACCTACGTAGACAATGAGAAAATCAGCGTTCTTTGTCCTGGCGATGAAGAGCCCTTTGATGTTGAAGCAGAAACCTGGGAGAACACCAAATACACCTTGAATGAAAAGACAAAACAGATAGAAGCTGAGGTGCAAGGAACGTTCAAACAGTATCCACTCCGCTTGGCATGGGCCATAACCATACATAAAAGTCAGGGATTAACCTTTGAACATGCTATCATAGACGCACAGGCATCCTTTGCGTCGGGACAGGTCTATGTCGCACTGAGTCGTTGTAAGTCGTTAGAAGGTTTAGTCTTAGCCTCTCCTATCGGCAATACGGCTATCATTAACGATAGTAGAGTGAGCGATTATATCTCTCATCAAACAGAAGAGGCACAGAAGAGTATCTCCGTATTACCAACGCTCAAAGAGGAATATTATCGCCAGCTACTCATTGAGATGTTTAATTTCAACGACCTTAAAGTATATGAGGCCGCCCTCTTCAGAGTCCTTACAGAGTTCTTCTTCAAGTACACTAAGATAAATGCACTCCACAAGATGGCGTTGTCTGACTTAGAGAACAGAGTCATCGGAGTATCGATGAAATGGGAGAAAACTATCAAGTCTATGACTACCGAGCAGCTTCAGAGAGAAGATTTCAAGGAGAGAATAAAGAAGGGAGCTCTCTATTTCCATAGTGAATTGACGGAGATATTCAGCAAGACCATACCATTAACGAAAGAGGTAGAAACGAATAATAAGGTTGGGGCTAAACGCTTTGATAGTACTTACACGGAACTTAAACAGACATACGACGCCAAGCAGGACCTATTAGAGAGTATGATGGAAGAAGACTTCACCATAACAAACTATCTGACAAGGAAGCAAGAGGCTATTCTCAACAGTATTGGCGATGAAACCGAGAGAAAAAGAAGAAAGAGAAGAGAAACAAAAGACAGCCCAGCGGCTAACAAGATTAGCACATACGAGCAGTCTTACATCCTCTATAAAGCAGGTAAAAGCATCGAAGAGATTGCTAAGGAACGTGGGCTAACCGAAGGAACCATTCAAGGACACCTCATTCCTTACATCAACAATGGAGATATAAAACTTGAAGATGTCATAGAGGAAAAGAAAATTAATATCATCAAACGTATCGCAAAAGCAGTAGGAAGAGAGAACGGCATCAAACCGATTAAAGAACAATGCCCTTCGGACATCACCTACAACGATATAAACTTAGTCATCAAAACAACCGTCCCCTGAGAGGGCCTATCGTTCTCGAGCATAGTGCTCACCTATTAGTATTGACAATATCACCTCCCCTCAGGGGCTTTATCAACCTTACAAACGAAGTTGTCTGATAACAGAAGATATGTTATCTCCTTAATCTTTCCAAAAAGAAGACTAAGAAACAAAGATTACGAGATAAATTTATTATCTTTGTATTAGACAACAACACAGACATATCATGATTTTAAGTTATGCAACATCATTAGTGGCTATCGCTGCGACAGCTATATGCTTTATCATCATTACATTAATGTATTGGAGGTCGCCAAGCGGTCCACTCACCTTCAAACGTAGAGTAATTATAGCAGACTACTGCCTGTTATTGTTATATCTATGCTGCCATTTCTTTAGAAGCAGAAACGATGAAACGGAGATACTATGCGTTCCATCAATCCTTTCCTTGTATCTTCTTTGGGAATCCTTCCTCATTACTTGTACGACATTCAGTAATGGTAAGATCTATGCAAACAAGTATGCCTTATTGTTCTATAACCTTCTGCCCTTGTCTCTTCTGATTCCTCAGATGATATATGCGGCGAATGGTCATATCTATCATTTCCAGAACTATGACCAAGTGGTGCAAGCCCTCAACCAAGCAATACCGATGGAGGCATATATGCGAATTGCTTTTGTGGCTGGTATCATCTTGTGTATGATATTAATGATAGTTGAAATCCTACTTCAACAGATAAAATACAAGCAACAGATCATAGAGGATAAAGGCGATATTAGAGGTGTTGCCCGACGCAACACACTGTATTTAGGGACGGGAATCCTCTTAGTTACTATAACCATAGGACAATTTATCCCTACAATAACATTCCATGCTATCTTAAAGATAGGGATTATCTTCACCGTCATAGCCATCACTCGATTCTATGTGAACCTACATAAGCACATCAAGAAATTAGAGTCTCACAGCTATAACCGGGGTAAAACAATCAAAGAGAAGATTGACCAATGGTTAGACCAAGAGCCGTTCCCATTATCCAACACCGAGCTCACGATGGAGAAGACAGCAGCTTCCATAGGTATTCCTACCATGGCCCTCTCCTATTATATATATGAGTTTGCAGGTAAAACCTTCCTCTCATGGCAGAGTGAATGCCGTATGCTTCAGTGCCGCGAATTACTTAAAGACAACAACAAAAACATCTCCGAGATAGCCTACGAATGTGGCTATAGCGACCTCGCTGCAATGAGTAAAGCCTTCAAAAAGCGGTTCGGAGTGGCTCCGACAGTTTATAGAAAGAAACTTTCTGGGGAAAAAGGCCAATAACAAGACATACTTCTCAAAGGGCAACATTTATCGATGAAAAGGCCGAAAATAGAGGATAATTACAGTAAAAACTATAGTTATAATAAAAAAATAGGCTTATAACAAATATAAATCGTTTGCATGTCCTTTGTTATTCCAAAAAAATAACTACCTTTGCGAAGTCAATTAAAGATATTTCTTGAGTAGCAATCAAATTACGTTTAAATAGTTATTAGTAAGTTAATAGTCAAATTAAAGTAGTTAGGACAGTCCTCGTGAGAAGATAGCCTAATGATTTTTTTGAGTCAAATAATTTTTTGAGTTATTTAGTTAAGTGGCTGAGTGTATGTCTGCGTGAGCAGATATGCACTTTTTTTGTATCCGAAGGTTACACCTATCCTATATCTAACTTTCATCTTACTGACCCACCATGGTATCAACATTTATAGACGATAGCATGCGAGCCGTTAGTTATTAATCCCCTACTCCCTATCAGACATAAATAGAGAATACCGCTTTCTTCATGTTGCTCTCACTCCCTTCATCCGCATCGTCATCGTAACGTAGTATTTTCCAACGGCTCATTCAGATTATTAAATAGGAACGTAGACAGCATTAAGCACCCTATTACTATATATCGTAACCAGATAACATAATTCTTAACAAACAATTTAAGCGTTGAAATATAGGATTTAACACACAAATAATAATATTCTTAAATACTTTGCAGGATAACTCGAAAATAGTTAATTTTGCACTGACAAGTTTCATTTTAAGACAAAGAATATGGCAAATTTAAGATTTGGAGCTATCGAAGAAGCATTCAAGAAACGCCCCTTAGAGATTAAGACACCGAAAGAACGTCCAGAAGATTTCTATGGTAAATACGTCTTCAATCGTGCAAAAATGTACAAGTATCTACCCGTTGACATTTATTATAAGCTCATAGATGTCATTGATAATGGGACACGATTAGACCGTTCTATCGCTAACGCTGTAGCACAGGGAATGAAGAAATGGGCCGAAGAACACGGAGCAACACACTACACACACTGGTTCCAACCCCTAACAGAAGGTACTGCAGAGAAACATGATGCTTTCATTGAACATGACGGAAAAGGCGGTATGATGGAGGAGTTCTCAGGAAAACTACTTGTTCAACAGGAGCCTGATGCCAGTTCTTTCCCTAACGGAGGTATCCGCAACACCTTTGAAGCACGAGGCTATTCAGCTTGGGACCCTACGAGTCCGGTATTTATCATCGAAGACACACTATGTATCCCGACAATATTTATATCTTATACTGGGGAATCACTTGATTACAAAGCACCATTATTAAAATCACTCCATGCTGTAAATGTGACAGCAACCAAAGTTTGCCAATACTTTTATCAAGACGTAAAACAAGTTCACACAAATCTTGGGTGGGAACAAGAATACTTCCTTGTAGACGAGGACCTCTACTTTGCTCGTCCTGACCTTATGCTTACAGGTCGCACACTGATGGGTCATGACTCTGCAAAGAACCAACAGATGGACGACCATTACTTCGGAACAATCCCTGAGCGTGTGCAAGCCTTCATGAAAGACCTTGAGATACAAGCACTCGAATTAGGTATCCCTTGTAAGACTCGCCACAATGAGGTTGCACCTGGTCAGTTTGAGTTAGCACCTATCTTTGAGGAGTGCAACCTTGCCGTAGACCATAACATGCTCTTGATGTCACTCATGAAGAAGGTTGCACATAAGCATAGCTTCCGTGTACTCCTCCATGAGAAACCATTTGCAGGAGTCAATGGTTCTGGTAAACATAACAACTGGAGCCTAAGTACCGACAATGGTATCCTCCTCCATGCAGCAGGGAAAACCCACAAAGACAACCTCCGCTTTGTTGTATTCATCGTAGAGACGCTCATGGCAGTCTACAAACACAATGGCCTCTTGAAGGCTTCTGTGATGAGTGCAACCAACGATCACCGCCTTGGAGCAAACGAAGCACCACCTGCCATCATCTCCTCTTTCCTCGGACGACAGATTAGCGACCTCCTCGACCACATAGAGAAGGCTGACAAGGAGAACATCTTTAACCTAAGTGGAAAGACTGGTATGCAAATGGATATCCCAGAGATTCCAGAGTTGCTCATCGACAACACCGACCGTAACAGGACCTCTCCATTTGCCTTCACTGGTAACCGCTTTGAGTTCCGTGCCGTTGGTTCTGAAGCCAACTGTGCATCTGCCATGATCGTACTCAACACGGCTATTGCAGAGGCTTTACAGAACTTCTCCGAGCGAGTAGATGCTTTGGTAGAAAAGGGAGAAGACTTGACGTCAGCTATCATTGACATCGTTCGTGAGGACATCAAGGCCTGCAAGCCTATCCACTTCGATGGAAACGGATATTCTGACGCATGGAAAGAAGAAGCACACAGACGTGGTCTCGATTGTGAGTCAAGCTGTCCTAAGTGTTTCGACCGCTACCTTGACGACGCTTCTATCAAGATGTTCGAGTCTATGAACGTCATGAAGCGTAACGAGTTAGAAGCTCGTAACGAAGTGAAATGGGAGACTTACACGAAGAAAATCCAAATTGAAGCACGTGTAATGGGCGATTTGGCAATGAACCATATCATCCCCGTGGCCACACACTACCAGAGTCAGTTAGCTAAGAATGTGCAGAATATGGTCAACATCTTCGGAGATGTAGAGGGTAAACAGCTCAGCGAACGAAATATAAAGATTATTCGCGAGATTGCTGAACGCACAACTATCATCGAGTCTGGCGTGGAGGAACTTGTCAACGCACGTAAACAAGCTAACAAGATAGAAAGTCAACGTGAGAAAGCTATCGCTTATCATGACACTATCGCACCAAAGATGGAAGCCATCCGATATCAGATTGACAAATTAGAGTTAGTGGTCAGCGACGAGCTTTGGACACTTCCAAAATATCGTGAACTACTCTTTATCAGATAAAAGATAGCGATTTCATCGACAATTAACACCTTCTTCGCATCTTTACTTGGACACAGTAAAGGGCGAAGAAAGTAACAGAAGAAAGGCAGGTAATCCCAAATTCAACGGATTACCTGCCTTTCTTTTATTTCTATATATTCTTACTTTAATCTTATTCCTTCTCTTTATAGATAACATTATTAGCCCCGCTCGTAAACTTCAAAGCCTCTGGATGCTCATCAACAAAGCTTTCTATATGCCGAATACGCTTCTCTTCGAAAATCTCATCAATGGCAATGAGTATTCCAGTCTCCTCTACATCACCAAAGCCATAGTTGATAGCAGTGCCAAAAAGCTTCATGGTAGGAGAAAGATTCATATAGGCATTTACCAAAGGAGGGATATTATATCCCAACTCACGCACCTCATGATTTAGAATCTTATAGTCTTCTTTGAAATTCTCACCTTGAAAGAGAGCATCCAACTCCGTCATTGGAGTATCAATTTTCAGCGGTTTTATCGGTATTATAAGGTCTTCTTTATCATCAAAATATTTCTTCAAGAAATAAAGAATCATATCCCTTCCACGTCGAATATACGAAGGATACATCGTCATCTTACCGAAGAAGTATTTACATTCAGGGTACAACACCGTTAACGCTCCCAGCCCATCCCAGAGGTTATCCAGTGCAAAGATGCTCTTAGAGTTCTTACGAACGTTCTGGTAATCCAATGAGACAAACGAACGTCCAAGCTCAACGGTATAAGGAGCATACTCCTTCATAAACTTATCAGAGAAATGGAACATGTGACTTGTTGCTACCTTTGGTTGTCCGTTCTGGTCTATCTTCCACTCGCTTCCAAAGATATAACGATACCCACCGATAATCTCCTCGGCCTCAGGATTCCAAACAATCAACTGCCTACAACAATTCTCCATCGTGTCGAACTCATCGATATCCATCGATTTTCCCGTTCCTCCACCCGCTGAACGGAAAGCTATCTCACGCAAACGTCCAATCTCCTTCATCACGTTAGGAGCTGTTTTAGCAGTCACAACATAAATCTCATTGTGGCTCTTGTTTGTCGTACGAAGCATCCGGTCAGGAGTCAACTCGCTCTTGAGTAGTTCCTTGCTGATGGGTTGGATGATTTCTTCTTCCATATATTCTAATAAATCTTTTCTTTCTCTATATCTTATCGAGTGGTAAATCACTTCACCTTGTCTCCATCGAAGCTAATGATTATAGCTCGTAAACCATGTATTCGACATATTTTGCCCATTCCATCGGTGTACGACTCTTATCGAAGGTCTGCCAAGGGATAGGCTTCCCTATCGCTACTCGGAATGTCTTACCAACATTTCTATACATTTCATCGACAAGGAAGAGCATGGCAATATTCACCTTCTTGACGTATTTATCACTAAAATGAGCGATGCGATAGAACCGATCTGAATTGCGTCCACCAAAGAAGATAGGGACTACATCACGCTGATACTCCACACTCTTCGTGATAAAAGTTTTCTTCCACTCTAAATCATGTATCTTTCCATTAATCTTACGACTATTCAGTCCGGCCGGGAACATCAAGATATGATTGTCACTTTGAAATCCAGCCTCAACCATTCGAGGGAAATCACGACTCTGTTTTCCCGTCTTGTTGATACCAATACTTACTGATTTCAATCCAGGGAGATTGAGTAATAAATCGTTAACCAAGTAGCGGAACTTTCCATCATAGTGTTTCCCGATAATAGAACCGAGTGCTACACCATCCTGCCCACCAAGGGGATGATTTGAGACAAAGGTATAGAGCTTACCATCGTCCTTCTTTGGGAGATTTTCTAACCCTTCGATTTGTAGCGTCATATCAAGATAACGCACACATTCCGTGAGCCACTCCGTACCTGTCAAGCCACGACTTTCCCAAAGAAACTGGTTCACCTCGTCTTCATGGAGGATACGTTTTAGCCAATTGACAGCAAAAGACGGAACGAATTTAGCCTTCGCTCCCATCTTATCTCTTAGAATCTTGTCAATGTCTATCGTCTTCTCTATTTCTTCACTCATGTACTCTATTCTCTCCTAACAAAGTGCAAAAATAACGAAACGATTTGGAATAGCCTGCTTTTTTTGCGAAAAATATAGGCTTAAACATAAAAAAATCATGTCATTAACTCGGCTGGGAGCACTCCTTAAAAGTCAAGTTCCCGATTATGCCCCACGCTTTCTCATATCCCCCACTTTACTGACACACAACGAAACAAAGGCATAAAATTAGCAAGAAAACGACTTCGACGCTTCCTAAAATAGATAATTTTCTTCGGAGAGAAGCCTTGATAAAGATTGTCACAACCCTCTGTTTTGTAATAAAATTTCACCCTCTTAAAAGTAGACTACGCCCAACAACGTTACAGACAAGACCCTTCAAGCATGCAAAAGACGCCCTTCTTGAAGCTTACTAACGCTCTTCTTGAAGCATATTAGGCGTCTTCTTCATTACCACCTCGCAAATGTTTGAATACATGATACTTACACCAACATCCATAACCAGCTTTTCAGCCCTCAAAGAAAGACTTTTACACGGTTTAACTGTAAATATATTTCAAACAAGTAAACAACCGACATTGTCCACTCAACCAACAGTAAGATTCAAGCGCATGCTCTTGAATGATAATCATGAGGGAAGTAACGCCTCTTGAAGCGTTAATATAATAAAATTTAAGAGCGTTCTTAAAATATTGTGGAGTATAGTGGGGATATGTGGGGAAAAATGTGTAACTTTGAAGCCAAATACAGCTTTATAAAAAGACAGGTATGAGATTTTTAGGAAATATCGAAGCAAAAACAGACGCAAAAGGGCGGGCTTTCCTGCCAGCAGTCTTTCGCAAGGTGCTTAACGCATCTGGCGAAGAGTCGTTGGTATTGCGCAAAGATATCTTCGAACCCTGTCTGGTTCTCTACCCCGAGTCGGTATGGAACAAACGAATGGATGCACTTCGCAACCGTCTAAGCCGTTGGAGTCGTCGCGACCAAATGATTTATCGCCAATACGTCACCGATGTTGAGATGATTACATTGGATGGTAATGGTCGTTTCCTAATACCAAAGCGATATCTGAAGATGGCCAATATTGACCAACAGATTAGGTTCACAGGGATGGACGATTGTATTGAGATATGGGCGAACAAAGCTGACAACGAGCCATTTATGTCGGCTGAAGAATTTAGCAAAGCCATGGAAGAAACCATGGGAATGGAAGGAACCTTCTGGATTGACACTCCATCACAGGACAACAAGTAATCAACAACACAAGAATCAACAGCATGATTAAGACTGCAGAATGTTATCATATTCCCGTACTCCTCAACGAAAGCATTGAAGGACTGAACCTTCATGCGAATGGAGTCTATGTGGATGTAACCTTCGGAGGTGGAGGTCATAGCCGAGAGATTCTTTCTCGCTTAGGAGAAGGCTGTCATCTCTATAGCTTCGACCAAGATGCTGATGCCGAGCAGAACATTGACAGCATGGGACTAAGTGAAGAGCAAGTGAACCGTTTTACGTTCGTTCGTTCTAATTTCAGATATTTGAAGAACTGGATGCGGTATTATGAGATAGACCATTTAGACGGACTCCTTGCCGACCTTGGCGTCAGCAGTCATCATTTCGATGATGAGACTCGTGGCTTCTCCTTCCGCTTCGAGGCCCCGCTTGACATGAGAATGAACAAAAGAGCAGGACTGACAGCAGCCGACATCCTTAACGACTATGACGAAGAACGATTGGCAGACCTACTCTATCTCTACGGAGAACTGAAACAGTCACGCCGTATCGCCTCAGCCATCGTTAAAGCAAGAGAAAAGAAAACATACAAGACGACGAATGATCTACTGACGACCATCGAACCTTTCTTCCAACGGGCACGAGAGAAGAAAGACATGGCAAAGATGTTCCAAGCCCTTCGCATTGAAGTAAACCACGAGATGGACGCTCTGAAAGAGATGCTCACAGCAGCAACCGAGTTGCTTCGTCCTGGCGGTAGACTCTCTGTTATCACCTACCACTCATTAGAAGATAGAATGGTGAAGAACATTATGAAGTCGGGTAACATCGAGGGTAAAGTGAAGCAAGACTTCTTCGGACGAATAGAGACACCCTTCCGATTGGTCAATAACAAAGTTATCACAGCAAGTAACGACGAACAAGAAAGAAACCCACGAAGCCGAAGTGCAAAACTAAGAATAGCAGAAAAGAAAGCAAATGAATGACGAGAACGACAAGAAGAAGCCAATGGCAACGGAGCAAGTCCTCACAGAAGAGATAACACTCTTCACTGAGAATGAGCCAAACACTACGGAGCCACTCATCAAGACAGAAGCTGTAGAGGAGACAACACAGGCCTCTGCCAACAATGAAGCTGTAACACCACTAACAGAAGAAGAAGAGAAGGAGAAAGAAGAAAAGGAGGAGGTTGAAAAGATTAAAGCTGCTATAGAAGAGCAAGCACGTGAAGATGAGCAACCGCAATCTTCTAACTTTACCTTGAGAAAGATATTAGGTGGTGATATTCTCTCAGCACGGCTCCTTCGTAATAACATCTGGTTGATTATCACCATCGTCTTCTTTACCATCGTCTATATATCAAATCGATATAGTGTACAGAAGTATCTTATTGATATTGATAAGTTAAGGAATGAACTGGACGATGCTAAATATCGTGCACTATCAAGTAGTAGTCAACTCACTGAGAAGACACGTGAGAGCCATATACTTGAAATCTTGAAGACAAGAAAGGACAGTGTCCTAAAGATGTCAGACCGTCCACCTTATATTATAGATGTACCCGAGAAATAAGATATGAGCAAGTTTGATAATAGTAAAATAATGCCTCGTTACAGCGTCATAGCCATCATCATGTCGCTTATCGCTGTAGCTGTTATCGGTAAGACTATCTACACTATGACAGCAGGAAGGTCTTACTGGATGGAAGTGGCTGCTTCTCAGAAGAAAGACAGCGTTTCGATCAAGCCTACCAGAGGTAATATCCTCAGTTGCAATGGGCAACTCATGGCAAGCTCAATACCTGAGTTTAAGGTTTACATGGACTTTAACGCTCTGAAAGTAGCAGGAAATGACACCGCTTTCATCGATAGCATCAACTATATAAGTAAAGGATTGAACAACATCTTCCCTGAGAAGTCGGCCTCATACTTCAAGCAGTATCTCATGGAAGGATATCATAAGGTAAGTAAGCATTGGCCTATATGGAACGAGCGTATCGACTATAACACCTTTAAAGAGATACAATCTCTTCCTATCTTCAAGAATGAAAATAAGAATAAGAGCGGATTCCACTGGGATAAGTTCAATGCCCGTCGTCGTCCGTTTGGCTCACTTGCTCAACGTACTATTGGCGATATGTTCGGTGCTAAAGATACGGCTCGCTGCGGTCTGGAGCTTTCTTACGACTCTATCCTTCGTGGTACAAATGGTATCATTCACCGTCGTAAGGTGCGCAATAGATTCCTTAATATCACTGACACACCCCCTGTTGACGGTGCCGACATCATCACGACCATTGATGTCAGCATGCAAGACTTGGCCGAACGTGCACTGATTGACGAGCTAAAAGAGATTAATGGCAACGTAGGTGTTGCCATTGTGATGGAGGTAGCGACGGGTGATGTGAAAGCAATCGTCAATCTCGACAAATGTAGCGACGGTGAATATAGAGAGGTTAAGAACCATGCTGTAAGCGACTTGTTGGAACCTGGCTCTGTCTTCAAGACTGCTTCCATCATGACAGCACTTGATGATGGAGTGGTAGACACGATGTACACCGTTCAGACAGGACCTGGTGTTTGGAACATGTATGGCCGAGACATGAAAGACCATAACTGGACACGTGGTGGTTACGGCACACTGACACTGCCATGGACATTGAAGTACAGTTCTAATATTGGTGTTAGTCGTATCATCGACTTGCACTATCACAAGAACCCAGAGAAGTTTGTTCAAGGCATCTACGACCTCGGACTTGCTACTGACTTCCATATTCCTATTGTCGGATATTCGCCTGCAAGGATTCGTATGCCACATAAGAACAGTCGTGGCCAATATGTCAACTGGAGTGCTACAGCCCTTCCATGGATGAGTATCGGCTACGAGACACAGATACCTCCAATATCAACTATTACCTTCTATAACGCTATCGCTAACGGAGGAAAGCTGATGCAACCACGCTTTGTAAAGCAGATTGTGAAGAATGGCGAGGTTATCTATGACAATCCTCCAAAGGTATTAAAGGAGCATATAGCAAAGGAAAGTACGATAAAGCAGATTACCCGAATATTGACTGAGGTAGTATCAGAAGGTTTGGGTAAGAAAGCTGGTTCAGACAAGTTCCTCGTTGCGGGTAAGACGGGTACTGCCCAGATGTCAAAGGGAGCCTTAGGCTATAAGACGGGAGGTACCAACTACCTGCTGAGCTTTGCAGGTTTCTTCCCTGCAAATAACCCTCGATACAGCTGTATCGTCTGCATTCAGAAGACAGGTCTACCTGCTTCGGGAGGTGGAATGAGTGGAGTTGTGTTCCATCATATTGCTGAAGGCATTATGGCACAGAGTCTGAAACTAAACGTAACAGACGCTCGTGACAAGGAATCCATCCTTATCCCAACCGCAAAGACAGGTAATCTATTAGCGACCGACTACGTGTTAAATGCGCTTGGCTTTAACATTACAAACGGATGGAACGGTTCTCTACCCTTCGGAAATCCTATTTGGGGAAAGACAATAACGAATAGTAAGACGCTATCCTTCCAAAAGGAGAACCTATCAAAAGCCCACCTTGTACCAGACGTACATGGTATGGGAGCTCGTGATGCTGTTTATCTGATGGAGACACATGGGATAAAAGCAATCATCATTGGTAGAGGTCGCGTTATCCAACAGAGTCTTGCACCAGGAGAGAAAGTAAAGAAAGGCATGCGCTGTGAACTAAGAATGGGATAAGGAAACGCTCAAAGGGATAATTTCCCTTACATTATAAAGAACGAATAAGAATAGAACAAAGATATGAAGTTAAGTAAACTACTTACAAATGTAAAGCCCATCGCTTGCAAAGGTGATGTAGACATTGAGATTAAAGGTGTGAATATTGATAGCCGCAAGATTGAGAATGGTCATCTATTCATCGCAATGAAAGGAACTCAAGTAGACGGACATAAGTTCATTAGCAAAGCTATTGAATTGGGAGCCGTTGCCATCTTACTCGAAGACATGCCAGAGGTATTGGATGATAAGGTAACATACATTCAAGTAGCTTCAACTGAAGAGGATGCTGGCAAGGTTGCCACAATGTTCTATGGAGACCCTTCACACAAACTAAAATTGGTTGGTGTGACTGGAACAAATGGTAAGACGACTATTGCTACCTTATTATATAGGATGTTCCGAGAGTTCGGTTATAAGGTAGGGTTGCTCTCTACGGTATGTAACTATATCAATGACGAGGAATACCCAGCCAGTCATACCACACCAGACCCCATAGAGCTCAACAGTCTTCTTGCCAAGATGGTTGACGAAGGATGCGAGTATGCGTTCATGGAGTGTTCAAGTCATGCCATTCACCAGCATCGTATTGGGGGATTAGACTTTGTTGGAGGTATCTTCACCAACCTCACTCGTGACCATCTCGATTATCATAAGACATTCGAAAACTACCGTAATGCAAAGAAGATGTTCTTCGATGGTCTATCTAAGAATGCCTTTGCCATCACCAATGCCGATGATAAGAACGGTATGATAATGGTTCAGAATACCAAAGCAACCGTCAAGACCTATTCTATCAAACGCATGGCAGACTTCCGTGCAAAGATATTGGAGTGTCACTTCGAGGGTATGTACCTTGAGATTGATGGTAAAGAAGTGGGCGTACAGTTCATTGGTAAGTTCAATGTAAGCAACCTTCTTGCTGTCTATGGAGCAGCCATCATGTTAGGTAAGAAGCCTGAAGAGATACTGATTGCAATGAGTACGCTGAAGAGTGTTAACGGTCGATTGGAACCTATCCAATCACCAGAAGGCTTCACTGCTGTTGTCGACTATGCTCATACCCCAGACGCATTAGAGAATGTACTCAACGCTATTCACGACGTACTTGATGGTAAAGGTGGACATGTCATCACGGTCTGTGGCGCTGGTGGACACCGTGACAAGGGTAAGCGTCCACTGATGGCACAGGAAGCAGTAAAGCAAAGTGACACTGTCATCCTGACAAGTGACAACCCACGTGACGAAGAGCCACAAGCTATCATCGACGATATGCTTGCAGGTCTGGACACGACACAACGCAAGAAAGTTCTTACTATCGTCGACCGCAAGGAAGCCATCCGTACAGCAGCAATGATGGCGAAGAAGGGTGATGTTATCCTTGTTGCAGGTAAGGGACATGAGAACTATCAAGAGATAAATGGTGTGAAACATCATTTCGATGACCATGAGGTCATCCGTGAAATCTTTGGAATCAAATAAGCAACAATGCTGTTTTGATTTATAGAACACCATCTAATAAGAATAAATTAAAAAAGAAATAACATGCTGTATTATATCTTCCGTTGGCTTGACCAGTTCGGTATCAGTGGTTCCCATCTATGGGGATACATCAGTTTCCGTTCTATCTTGGCAATGATATTAGCCCTTATCATCTCTGCATGGTTTGGAGAACGGTTTATAAAATACCTCAAGAAGAAACAGATAACAGAGGTTCAACGAGATGCACAGATTGACCCATTCGGTGTTAAGAAGATTGGTGTACCGTCAATGGGTGGTATCATCATCATCGTTGCACTGCTGATTCCGGTTATCTTGTTAGGTAGACTACGTAACATCTATCTGTTGTTAATGATTATAACGACCGTATGGCTGGGATTCCTCGGTGGTATGGACGATTTTATCAAGATATTTCGGCATGACAAGGAAGGCTTGAAAGGTAAATACAAGATTGTCGGACAGGTAACTATCGGGCTTATCGTAGGCTTGGTTCTTTGGGCTTCTCCTGACGTTAAAGCTAACTTGAACCTTGAAGTAGCCAACCAGAATGGTAAAGAAATCGTCATCAAGCATGAGGCAAAAGCTGAGAAAACGCTTAAGACAACCATTCCGTTTGTCAAACTACATAATCTCGACTATTCAGAGATTATGGGTTTCTTAGGTCCCTACAAGACTGCAGGTGGCTGGATACTGTTTGTTCTTATGACCATCTTCGTCGTTACAGCCGTCTCTAATGGTGCCAACCTCAATGACGGAATGGACGGGATGTGCGCAGGAAACTCCGCTATCATAGGTGTCGTATTGGGTATCTTAGCCTACGTAAGTAGCCATATACAATACGCCGCCTACCTGAACATCATGTATATACCAGGTTCTGAAGAGTTGGTAGTATTCTTTATGGCCTTCATAGGTGCCTTGATTGGCTTCCTTTGGTATAATGCTTATCCTGCACAGGTATTCATGGGCGACACAGGAAGTCTTACTATTGGCGGTATCATCGCAGTAGGTGCTATCATCATTCACAAGGAGTTGATGCTCCCTATCCTCTGTGGTGTGTTCTTTGTTGAGAGCTTAAGCGTTATCGTTCAAGTGTGGTACTACAAGTTAGGAAAACGTAAAGGAGTTAAACAACGTATCTTCAAACGCACCCCTATTCACGATAACTTCCGCACACAAGATAGTCAACTCGACCCAGAATGTAAGTATCTCTTAAAGAAGCCACATAGTGCTATCCATGAGAGTAAGATAACCTTACGTTTCATCATTGTGACTATCATCCTCGCTGCAATGACTATCATCACACTGAAGATAAGATAAGCACGAGGCGTGCGAGGCGTCAGCACGATATGTGCGGGGCGTTCGCACAATTGGTGTTCATACGAAACACCACACAGCTGACCACTACCCAAGAGGCGAGTAACCGTTTACTCGAAGAGAGGTAAGCAGCCAGCAAACAAAAACATTACATAAGCAAGAGTAAGGAAAGGAAAGATATATGAAAAGAATAGTAATACTTGGTGCCGGTGAAAGTGGTGCTGGCGCAGCTGTATTGGCTAAGAAAGAGGGTTTCGACGTCTTTGTTTCAGACATGTCTGCCATTAAGGACAAGTATAAGAAGATGCTTGACGAGCGTAGCATAGAATGGGAAGAAGGACAGCATACGGAAGAGAAGATTCTTAATGCAGACGAAGTCATTAAGAGTCCGGGTATTCCTAAAGAGGCGCCGATGGTTCAGAAACTGATGGCACAAGGTACACATATCATCAGCGAGATAGAGTTTGCTGGTCGCTATACCAATTCTAAGATGATTTGTATCACTGGAAGTAATGGTAAAACTACCACAACAAGCCTCATTTATCATATCTTTAAGGATGCTGGATACGATGCTGGATTGGCCGGGAACATAGGTAACAGCCTTGCATTACAGGTTGCGGAAGACCCACATGAGTATTACATCATTGAGTTAAGTAGCTTCCAATTAGACAATATGTACGACTTCCGTGCAAATATTGCTATCCTTCTCAATATCACTCCCGACCATTTGGACCGATATGACTATAAGTTTGAGAACTATGCCGACGCCAAGATGCGTATCATTCAGAACCAGACAAAGGAGGACAGCTTCATCTATTGGAATGATGACCCTGTAATAAAGAAGGAGTTAGAGAAGTTTGATGTGCATGCAGTATGCTATCCTTTCTCTGAATTAAAAGAGAAGGGAAGCATTGGATATATCGAAGAAGGACAATACACCATAGAGCAACCTGAACCCTTCAACATGGAGCAAGAGGACCTTTCCTTGACTGGTAAGCACAATATCTATAACTCTCTTGCTGCCGGCATTGCCTCAGACATCAGTGGTATAAAGAAAGAGAACATCCGCAAGAGTCTGAGCGATTTCCCTGGTGTAGAGCATAGATTAGAGAAGGTCTGCAAGGTAGCTGGAGTGCAATACATCAACGACTCAAAGGCAACTAACGTCGATGCATGCTGGTATGCACTTGAGAGTATGAACACACCTACCGTTCTTATCCTTGGTGGTAAGGACAAAGGAAACGACTACAGCGTACTTAAAGACTTAGTAAAGCAGAAGTGTATTGGACTTGTCTACCTTGGTGCTGATAATAAAAAGCTCCATGACAACTTCGATAGCCTCGGTATTCCTGTTCGTGACACACACTCTATGAAGGATTGTGTGACGGCTTGTGCTGAATTAGCAAAGCCTGGCAATACCGTCCTTTTAAGTCCATGCTGTGCAAGCTTCGACCTCTTTAAGAATATGGAAGACCGTGGCGAGCAGTTCAAGAGTTATGTCAGAGCATTGTAGGAAAAGACTTATCTGGCTAATTGGGCTAATAAGACTAAATTGGGCCAATAAGACTAATTGGACTAATAAATCCCATAAGGAACAACAAAACAATGAAGAATAAATCTCTCAGTAATATATTTAAAGGAGACAAAGTAATCTGGATGGTCTTCTTCTTCCTATGTATCATCAGTATCGTTGAGGTCTACTCGGCTTCAAGCTCACTGTCGTTCACAAAGGGAAACTACTGGAGTCCTATCATCTATCATTGCAGTATTCTTATCGTTGGTATCGTCTTGATGGTGTTTGTACTTAATATTAAGTGCCGCTATTTCAAGCTCATAACACCCATCGTACTTATCTTCTCGACACTAATGCTTATCTGGGTGCTTGTAGCAGGACAAACAACAAATGGCGCAAACAGATGGATTACGCTTGCAGGTCTACAATTTCAACCCTCCGAATTAGCCAAAGGTGCATTGGTCTTAGCGGTTGCGCAGGTGCTTAGTGCTATGCAAACAGATCATGGAGCAGACCGTAAAGCCTTCAAATACATCATGTTACTCTCAAGTGGTATCATTCTTTTGATTCTCTTTGAGAACCTTTCTACGGCGATGCTCATTGCCCTGACGGTTATTCTGATGATGTTTGTAGGGAGAGTTCCACTCAAGCAATTAGGTCGGTTGGTAGGCTTCATTGCCTTACTTGGCGTCTTAGCATTATCCTTAGTGATGTTGGTTGGTGATGACAAGAAGCTGGAAGACGATCTACCTGACAAACAGAACCTTACAGAACAGACGGTGGCAGCACAGCCGAAAGAGTCACCTGGCTTCATTGGGAAAACGCTTCACCGTGCTGACACATGGAAGGCTCGTATAAAGAAGTTCTTCAATAATGAATATGTAGCACCTAAAGACTACGATTTGGATAAGGATGCACAGGTCGCACATGCCAACATTGCCATCGCTTCATCAGATGTTGTAGGAAAAGGACCAGGCAATTCTAACGAGCGAGACTTCCTCTCACAGGCTTTCTCCGACTTCATCTATGCTATCATCATAGAGGAGATGGGAATCGAAGGAGCTATCTTTGTGGCTTTACTCTATATCATCCTTCTCTTCAGAACGGGTATCATCGCCAACAGATGTGAGAACACTTTCCCTGCGTTCTTAGCAATGGGAATAGCCTTCCTCTTGGTTACACAAGCCCTATTCAACATGTTAGTAGCTGTTGGATTAGCCCCAGTAACAGGACAACCTCTACCACTCATTAGTAAAGGTGGTACCTCAACGATAATAAACTGTATCTACATTGGTGTCATACTAAGCGTAAGTCGCTCTGCAAAGAAGAAGAAGGAAGACAAGAGTTCAGCCGAAAATCTTTCTCACGCAACTGTCTAATTGACAGAGAAAAATAAAAAGGAAGGGTAAAGTTGAGCGAAGATAAAAAAAATGATTACCTTTGTAAGTTATAAAGAAGATTACACATGGACGAGGAATTAAGAATTATCATCAGCGGTGGCGGTACAGGAGGACATATCTTTCCGGCTGTGTCTATTGCCAACGCCATCAAAGCTAAGCACCCAGAGGCGAAGATTCTATTTGTGGGTGCAGATGGTCGTATGGAGATGCAACGCGTCCCTGCCGCAGGATATGAGATAAAAGGTCTACCTATCAAAGGCTTCGACCGTGCACACAAGTTAAAGAACTTTGAAGTACTCTACAAGCTTTGGAAGAGTCTTCGTATGGCTCGTCGCATCATTAAAGACTTCAAGCCACAGGTTGCTGTGGGTGTTGGTGGTTATGCCAGTGGTGCAACACTCTACGAATGTGCCAAGATGGGCATCCCATGTCTTATCCAAGAGCAGAACTCATACGCTGGGGTAACGAACAAGCTATTGGCGAAGCGTGTGAAAAAGATTTGTGTTGCTTACGAAGGAATGGACCGTTTCTTCCCTGCAGACAAGATTATCATGACGGGTAACCCTGTCCGACAGAACGTCCTCTCTACCCCACTTTCTATCGAAGAGGCACGCGAGAGCTTCGGTCTCAACCCTAACAAAAAGACCATCCTACTTGTGGGTGGTAGTCTGGGAGCAAGGACCATCAATCGTTCTGTCATCGAACACCTCGACCTCATAGCACAGTCAGACGTACAATTCATCTGGCAGACTGGTAAATTCTACCATCAACAGATATTGGATTCGATGAAGGGTAAGGAATTACCCAACCTGAAGATAATGGATTTCATCAGTGATATGGGAGCTGCTTATAAGGCTGCTGACCTCGTTATCAGCCGCGCTGGCGCAAGTTCTATCAGTGAGTTCCAACTCATTGGCAAGCCAGTTATCTTAGTTCCGAGTCCTAATGTGGCAGAAGACCACCAGACCAAGAACGCTATGGCGTTAGTCAACAAAGATGCTGCCCTCTGTGTAAAGGATGCTGAAGCGCCTGACACATTGATAAAGCTTGCCCTTGAGACGATCACAAATGACGAGAAGTTAGCAAGTCTAAGTGAGCATGTTAAGAAGATGGGGTTGAAGGACTCTGCTGAGATTATTGCTGATGAGGTTATCAAACTCATAAAGGCTTAATACACATACTCACCCAATAGCAATGCAAGAAACGGTAGTGAAACACAAAGCTACCAACAAACAAAAGACAGAAAAAGAATATATAACACATGGAACTCAAAGATATTAAATCAGTTTACTTCGTTGGTGCGGGTGGCATCGGTATGAGTGCTATAGCTCGCTATTTCCTTCATAAAGGGTTGATAGTGGCGGGATATGACAAAACACCATCCGAACTCACACACACTCTGGAGAAAGAAGGGATGAACATTCACTATGAAGAGAATGTAGAACTTATCCCAGCAGCCTGTAAAGAACCATCGTCTACGTTGGTTGTCTACACCCCTGCCATCCCAGCTAAGCATGCTGAACTGGTTTATTTCCGTGAGAACGGCTTTGAGATACAGAAGCGTGCACAAGTGTTGGGTACTCTTACCCGCACACACAAGGGTCTTTGCTTTGCAGGAACACATGGGAAAACGACCACGTCAAGTATGTGCGCACACCTAATGCACCAGAGTCATTTGGACTGTAATGCCTTCCTTGGGGGCATCTCTAAGAACTATGGCACCAACTACATCCTCTCTGACCACAGCGACTTTGTAGTCATTGAGGCCGATGAGTTCGACCGCTCGTTCCATTGGCTGCGTCCTTGGATGACCGTTATCACCTCTACCGACCCCGACCATTTGGATATCTATGGTACTAAGGAGGCTTATCTTGAGAGTTTCCGTCATTATACAGAACTCATCAAAAAGGGTGGTGCACTCATTATCCATAAGGACTTAGAGATGAAACCGAACGTACAAGAGGGGGTAAGAACCTATGAATACAGTCGTGACGAGGGTGATTTCCATGCTGAGAACATACGAATTGCAAACGGAACTATCACCTTTGACTTCGTTTCCCCTATCGAAAACGTAAAGGATGTAGAGCTTGGACAACCTATTCCTATCAACATAGAGAATGGTATCTCTGCTATGGCTATGGCACAACTCAATGGTTGTACTGCCGAAGAGCTTCGCAATGGCATGAAGACCTACGGTGGTGTTGACCGTCGTTTCGACTTTAAGATTAAGAACGACCGCCATGTTTTCCTCTCTGACTATGCGCATCATCCAAAGGAGATACTACAGAGTGCAAAGAGTCTGAAGGAACTCTATGCAGACAAGAAGGTTACTGTTATCTTCCAACCTCACCTTTATACTCGCACACGCGATTTCTACAAAGAGTTCGCTGATGCGCTCAGTCATTTTGATGAGGTCGTTTTGACCGAGATTTACCCTGCTCGTGAAGAACCTATCCCAGGTGTGACAAGTAAGCTCATCTACGATAATCTGCGTCCAGATGTCAAGAAGCAGATGATACAAAAGGATGATGTACTTAACTTTGTGGAATCAAGAGATTTCGATGTGTTGGTCGTTTTGGGTGCAGGCAATCTCGATAACTATGTCCCACAGATTGCTGAAATACTCAACAAGAAGTAATGTAAGAATATAGAACACTGTAAGTAAGAGAGAATAGATATGCGCATTCGGTGGAAAAAGATAATCATCACTACGCTGGACTTCCTACTGGCTATTTATCTCATCGTGGCTGTTACCTCATGGAACAAGCCTGATGAGAGCAAAGAGCTATGTACCCAAGTGAACATCAACATCTCCGACTCGAATAACGCAGGCTTTCTTACCGCAGGAGAAATCAAGCAGATATTAAAGAAGGTAAACCTCTATCCGCTTAATAAGAAGGTAAAGGACATCAATCCTCGTCACATTGAGGAAGCATTAAAGGTGGGACCTTTTATCAAGACAGCGCAGTGCTACATAACAAAAGATGGTCAGGTCAATATCCAAATTACGCAACGTATGCCGATTATACGCATCAAGAGTAATACTGGGGCTGACTACTATCTTGATGATAACGGAGGGATACTCCCTAACTCTAAGTACACAAGCGACTTGATTATCGCTACTGGTAATATAGACAACAATTTTGCACGTCTGTATATAGCCCCTTTGGCAATGGCTATCAATGCCTCTCCATTATGGCTCAACCAGATAGAACAGATTAACGTATTGCCTGACAGAGGGATCGAATTAGTCCCTCGCGTCGGTAATCACATCATTTTCATGGGTTATCTGCCTAAGAACAATGGTCCATGGAAACGTAAACATGATATCAATGTCTTTGTGACAAAGAAGTTATCACGCTTAGAGAAATTCTATCGATACGGACTCTCACAAGCTGGATGGAACAAGTATTCTTATATAGACATTGAGTTCGACAACCAAATCATCTGTAGGAAACGTGACGAAAAGGCAGAGAAGGCAGAAGAGGACGAGGTTATTAAGAAAGCTAAGTCTGAAAAGGTAGAAGACGTACAACGCACAGAAGAGGAGGAAAGAGAGAAGGCTCGTACGGAAGTGAAGCGACAAGAGAATGCTTCCGACGGTCTGACAGAATAAATAGCTAACAATTTAGAGAATATAAATAAGCAACAAAATACTTAACGAATATGGCAGAGTTTATAGTAGCCATTGAATTAGGCTCATCAAAGATTACGGGTATTGCTGGCAAGAAAAACCTTGACGGCAGCATCTCCGTACTTGCTGTTGTAAAGGAAGACGCTACACAGTGTATTCGTAAGGGTGTCGTTTACAACATCGATAAGACCGGACAGTGCCTCACCAGCATTATCAACAAACTAAGAAAACAACTGAAGTATGAAATCTCTCAAGTCTACGTTGGCGTAGGAGGACAGTCCATACGAAGCGTTCGCAACGTCATAGTAAAGGACTTACCAACCGATACTATCATTACTTCTGACATGATTAATGAGTTGATGGATGCCAATCGTAACATGACCTATCCGGACCAGGAGATCCTTGATGCTGCCACTCAGGAGTATAAAGTTGACAACCAGTACTCTCTCGACCCAGTAGGTATTAAGGCTTCTCGACTTGAGGGTAATTTCCTTAATATCCTTTGGCGCAAGGCTTTCTACGATAATCTCAACAACAGCTTTGAGAAGTCTGGCATCTCTATCGCTGAGATGTATCTTGCTCCTTTGGCCTTGGCTGATGCGGTATTGAGCGAGGCAGAGAAGCGTGGTGGCTGTGTATTGGTCGACTTTGGTGCTGATACAACCACGGTTTCTGTCTACTATAAGAATATCCTTCGCCACTTGGCTGTCATTCCTTTGGGCGGTAACAATATCACAAAGGACATCGCAAGTCTACAGATGGAGGAGAAGGATGCTGAGGCTATGAAGCTTAAGTATGGTTCTGCCTTTACTGAGAACAACGATATCGATAATACATTAAAGTATTCTATCGACGCTGAACGCTCTGTTGACAGCCGTAAGTTCATTGAGATAGTAGAAGCTCGTATCAATGAGATCGTTGAGAACGTGTGGTATCAGGTACCTTCAGAATATGCTGACAAACTTCTTGGTGGTATCATCCTTACAGGTGGCGGCATGAATCTCAAGAACATTGAGCGTTGCATGCGCAATACTACTCATATCGACAAGATACGTAAAGCGAACTTTGTCACGCATACTATCTCTTCAAGCAATGCGGATATCACTGCAAGAAATGGTAACATGAATACTATTCTCGGGCTGCTTGCTAAGGGCGATATGAACTGTGCTGGCGCTGAATACAACCCTGCACAGACCAATCTCTTTAATAATGAAGAGATTGCTGTAGCGACTCCTATCGAACAACCTTACACTCCTTCTACTGCTGCAAGACAAGGTCAGGGCATCGTTCCTACTCCAGAAGAGAAAAAGAAGGCGGAAGCTGAACGTCGTAAACGTGAGGAGGAAGAACGCAAACTACGTGAGGAAGAGGAAGCAAGAGAGCGCGAACTTGAAGAAGAAAAGCGCCGCAATAGCTTCTGGAACAAGTTCACACACAAATCTAAAGAGTTCGTTAAGAAGATTATGGCAGAAGAAGACGACGAGTAAACGCTCTTCTCTCCTGCACACAAGAAAATGAATATTGATCATAAACATAGATAACAGACTGTTATGGCAGACAACAATAATAAAATGGATATATTAGACTTCGGTGATGGCGATGTAGCCGATAGCATCATCAAGGTCATTGGTGTCGGTGGTGGTGGCGGCAATGCTGTGAACCACATGTACAGAGAAGGTATCCACGACGTGACCTTCGTTCTCTGCAACACAGATGCACAAGCACTCAACGACTCTCCTGTTCCAGTGCACCTGCAATTGGGTGATGAAGGACTTGGTGCTGGAAACCGCCCTGAACGTGCACGCCAAGCGGCTGAAGATACGAGCGAGGATATCAAAAACATGCTCAATGATGGTACGAAGATGGCGTTTATCACTGCTGGTATGGGTGGTGGTACGGGTACGGGTGCTGCTCCTGTCATCGCACGTATCAGTAAGGAATTAGGTATCCTCACCGTTGGTATCGTTACTATCCCGTTCCGTTTCGAGGGTGCTAAGAAGATTGATCAGGCCTTGGATGGCGTTGAAGAGATGGCAAAACATGTTGATGCGCTACTCGTTATCAACAACGAACGCCTACGAGAAATCTACCCAGAACTGAGCTTGCTCAATGGTTTTCGCAAGGCAGACGACACCCTGAGTGTTGCAGCTAAGAGTATTGCTGAGATTATCACAGTGCATGGTATCATGAACCTCGACTTCAACGATGTCAAGACTGTCCTCAAAGATGGTGGTGTGGCTATCATGTCTACGGGTTACGGAGAGGGTGAAGGACGAGTGAAGCAGGCGATTGAGGATGCCCTCAACTCTCCATTGCTCAACGATAACGATGTTTATAAGTCAAAGAAGATTCTGCTCTCTATCAATTTCAACAGTGACGACAAGGACAACCCTGGCTTGACAATGGAGGAGATGGGCGATGTGACAGAGTTCATGAACCACTTCAGTGCTGACTTCGAGTTAAAGTGGGGACTTGCTATCGACCCTGAACTTGATAAAAAGGTTAAGGTTACTATCCTTGCAACAGGCTTCGGTATCGAGGATGTTGATGGTATGGGTAGTCATATCAAGAAGCAGACTCAAGAGGATGCTGCTCGCCTTGCTGAGGAGGAGGAGAAGGCAGCTGAACGTCGTGACCGTCGTGACCGTTTCTACAAAGACAATAACAACTCTCAATACAAGCACCGTCCACACATCTATCGCTTTACTGCGGATGAGCTCGACAATGAGGATGTTATCCTCGCTGTTGAGAACACTCCTACTTACAAACGAACTAAACAGATGATTAAGGACATCAAGCGCATCAGTACTCCTGAGCAGGATGCCGAAGACAACGATAACCAAGAGGGCACTGTTGAGGGTGTCATCAGCTTCGTATAAGCGTGATTACAAGTATAAAGATGAGGCTGAACTTCGAAAGAGGTTCAGCCTTTTTTGTTTCATCTCACCTTTCGAATGATATCTTAATCATTCTGCCGCTCATCCTTATATCCGCCTCTGTAGTCGAGAGAGCAATTTCTTCACCCAAAGATGAAATCCACATTACTACACTTGCCGACATTCTCATAAGAAGAATATCACTCACAACTACACACCCCGAAGAAATAATTAGGATTAAGAAAGATTATTACACAACATCCAAATAAACATCCTCAAAGTAAGACCAAACTATCTTCTAAAACCAAGCTTGTAATCCTCAACAAATCAACACATTACAAACAGCATTGAAGAAGACGCCTTTCTTGCCCCAAGAAGGGCGTATTCTTGCCCCTTGAAGGGCATGTTCTCAAACGGAGAAGAGCCTTTTCTGCATCCGTCACAGGTGTCATGTCGAATAAAGAGGAGAAATAACTACCGAAATAAATCAACTATTTAGAAATACTATCTCGCTTACAAAGGCTTATTCCGCACACATAATAAACAGTTGGGAGTGGTTCTTTTAGGTATAATTCCACATCATATCGCTCACAAATATTCGTAAGGTCGTAGCCCGAAAGTGAGAAAGTCCGCTTCGTAGTTTGCCCCTTAAACTTAAAATAAATGCTGTTACCCTTATATGTAGAATACCCCGTCAATGGTACTCTATATGTCTTTTCTGGCAGATAATGCGACCTCACCATTAAGAGAAGTCCTACTACAACATAACAGGGGCAGGCGATATTGATTATATTATCATACCTCCCCCCTCGTTCCCGTCTGCCTATCGAAAATAAATGCAACAAAGATAACAGCAACAAAGAACACCGCCTCACACCACGAGATGTGTTTTTATCCTTATTTATAGAGGTTTTACTTGAAATTATGCAATGGTTTTTCAAAGCGTTATCCACCACTTCGAAGGAGTATGATAAAAGGGTCTTCTATATTGGAGGATGAGAAAAGAATAGATAGTGAGAACCACAAAAAACATAACAAATACTTGCTTATTAATGTAGAAAAACGTAAATTTGTCCCATAACTAACTTTAACAATATGCAAAAACCGCAATGGAATAGGATAAAAGACTTTGTTCAACGCAAAGAACTATCGCTTGCAATGGGTCTACACCTTGGTGCAATATTCCTCTGTGGACTGATTTATATCCTGCTACCCGAAGACGTACACCTGCGTTGGGGACTGACTTACATACCAATTTGGGCTGCTCTTCTGTCACCGATTGCACTGATGATTGCTGCACGGAAAAGCAAAAGGAAGTTGGTAATACGTCTCTATAGTGCGCTGATAGGCATTGCTCTGTGGCTATTTGCTATTTTCCTTCAAGTCATAGGGGGCGACATTTTTCTCCCTTCGACCTACTTTTGTAAAGATGGTGATTACCTTGCAAGGCGATACCAATACGATTTCTTCGACAACAACATGACGGCTGTTTACAAAGTTAGCGGGCTGACAGAAAGGAGAGTTGCATTCTATCGCTACAGCAATCCCGACTCTATCAAGGTCTATGAGTTGCTGAATGTCATCGCTTTCTACTGCCCTTCCGAAATACAGGAAGACCCATGGCCCAGCGACACCATTGCGCCTATCCGTGTCATCGAACAGCTCCGTGACGACACAATGAAACCTGAACGGAAGAAGAAGATAGAACAACTTGCCCACCGACTTAACGTCCGACTCGGCTATACACTGACTGGAAAACAAGAATAATAATTCATAATGATGATTACCTACTATGAGAAAAGAAAAAGCTATAAACCCAAATCATAAAGTTCAAAGAACAATAAGGATTCGTGCCATTAGTGCCATTCGTAGTTGTTCGAAGTTCAAATCATAAAGTTCAAAGTTCTATGCTCACAGTTCAAAGAATTAAAAAGTTCAACCTTAAACAACCTGTTTGCCTTGTCGCAACACTCCTCTCTATAACCCTTCTTGGCAGTAGCTTCAGAAGTGGTAAGACTGATGTGTACGAGATGCCAGACAGCATTCAGATGGCTATCGACTCCATAAACAAGTATGATATCTTTGCTGTTACCTACGTACTCGGTCCAGAACATCATCGTTCTAAGCAATTTGACTACGCTGATTGGCTGCGCCGTCATGCCACACCAGACCAATTAGCCGAGATAGCTAAGACAAATCCTAATCCTGCCACTCGTCTTTGGGCTTTCAGAATCTTGTTAGAGAAACCTAACAAGCAAGTCTATGATGTCCTGAAAGCAGTTATCAACGACACCACAGAGACTGAGCAGATGAGTTATTGTTTATATACCAAGAAACCTTTTAACCTCAGAGCTTTCTCTCTCTACTATTTTGACCAAGTGAATAGTCAGACACCAGAAATGCAAGAGGCAATTGACAGTCTGGTTTTCTTCGACTATATGAAGCGTTATGGATATTCCTATGGAATACTCGAACAACTCAAACCTAAACAGAAATACTATGCAGCTGTAGTCGAAGCTGCCGACAACGGACAGGTAGAAGTCCTGCCATTGCTCATCAAATATAAGAATCCTAACGACTTACAGCACATCCGTAAGTTGCTGCAAGCTGACTTTGAGGAGAACAAGCGACTGACATACGATTCCCGTGAAATCCTCGAAGAATGGGGCAAACCAGACTTTGAAGAATACGCAAAAAGCGTTTGTCAAGCCGTTATCGGTAAACCAGATTACTTTAGCGTAAGAGAGTATTTCCCCCTTCTTTGGCAATATCCTGCACCTTGGAGCTACCAACTTCTCGAGAATATCCTTTCTGGTAAAGACAGATATAGTAACATTCACGAAATAAAGGAACACTTTATAAAGTATGCAAAGGAAGGTCCTATCCCTCCTATCTTCCAACCGCTGTACGACAGATATCTAAAGGAAAGACGTACTGTCAGAAGTGGAAGACCACAAACGGAAGAGTCGCTTAAAACACTTAGAATGGCTCTTGACGCCTTAAACAAGGAGACTTTCTTTTCTGAAGAAGAGAAAGTGGGCTCCTCTAATCGTTATCGTTTAATGCAATTTGACTATGCTGACTCATTGCGCTACAATGCTACAAGCGACCAGTTGGCTGAGCTTGCCCAAACAAGTCCTTCGCCTATCACACGTCTTTGGGCATTCAGAATCCTGTTGGAGAAACCCAATGGGCAAATATTCAACATTCTTAAACAGGCTATAAACGACACAACAAGAGTCAACCATATATCAAACTCTGAAGAAGAATTCAAAGTTCCCTTCCACCGTTCTATTCTCAGCGTCTACTATCGTAACGTAGACGAGGACCTACCAGCACAACAGCAAGCAGCCATTGACAGCTTAGTGTTCTTTGATTATATGAAGAAATATGGATATGAAAATGCCTTCCTTCAGGACCTCCAACCACTCAAATCCTATTACCCAACTATCATCAAAGAGGCTGACAAAGGCAATGACGGGGTCTTGATGTTCCTCGCTCGATACAAGAACAAGAACGATATCGCTCGAATCAATAAGTTTCTGAAGCGCGATCTGAAGAAGAATGGGCGAATGACCGACCAAGCTTATTGGCTTCTTAAGAAGTGGGAGGACCCAGACTTTGAATGGTATGCAAAGACTATCTGCCAAGCAGCAGCCAAAGAGAAGACACATTACGGTCAACCTCGTTACATCAATCTCCTTTGGAGCTACCCTGCACCGTGGAGCTATGACATTCTTAAAGATATGATTTCCCAAGAAGAAAAATACAAGAACTTCTCAGATATAAAGGCTTTTCTTCAACAACAAGCGAAACAGGGAACGTTTCCTCAAGTCTTCCGACCGCTGATTGAGAAATAAGTGAAGTCTTATCCGCACAAAAAACATTACTCTTCTTTTAAGCTATCACACGTATGCTTGTAAACCTAATATAACAGCTTATTATCAATACTATCGAAAGGAGATATCGAAACTTACTTAATGTCAAAATACTAAATAGTTTCTTCTTTCTACTTTCATTACAATATTACAATTTCAACTTATCCCCCACTCTACCACAGAATCCCTCCTCGCATCGTTTAACATACAGCATCCGAGCAAACTCCCCACCAAACATGTTCCCTCTGATGCGCACTTTATCAACAACCAACACTCAACATCCATCATCCAACCCCGCAACCAAACAAGTTCCCTCAGATGCGCACTTCATTAACACCTAACACTCAACACCCATCGCCCAACAAACATGTTCCCTCAGATGCGCACTTCATCAACACCCATCACTCAACACCCTTCACCCAACATTCATCACCCAACACCCATCAAAGGCACCACATACTTTGCGAGACAATAACCTCCACCAATCAGCCAACACCACAGGATAGCAGCCAAGAGGAAAGGCTTAAAGCCAGCTTTCTTAAACTTATCGATACTCGTTTCAGCCCCTAATGCCGACATAGCCATGGTAAGAAGGAAGGTGTCAAACGTATTAATGAAATCAACACACGCCTTCGGAAGTAAATTCAAGGAATTGAAACCGATGACTACAAGGAAGAGGATGGCAAACCAAGGGATGTTTATCTTACTTCCACCGTTGCCCTCTTCCCCTCGTTCGGCAACGTTCTTTGCAACAAAGAAGGCAATGACTAATAATACAGGTACCAACATCATAACACGAATCATCTTAACGATAATCGCTGAGTTGCTCACTGCTGCACCCATAGCATTGCCTGCTCCAACGACATGAGCCACCTCATGAATCGTCGAACCAGCAAAGATTCCCATTTGAGCAGGCGGCAAATCGAATATACCCGCACGATAGAGAATAGGATAAAGAAACATCGACAGTGTACCAAAGATTACTACCGTCGCTACAGCCACAGCTGTTTTATAAGGCTTCGGACGGATAGCTCCATCCACACCCAACACTGCTGCTGCCCCACAGATACCACTTCCACAAGCTGCCAAAAGCGCAATGCTACGGTCCATCTTCAATAGTCTTCCTACTAAAACACCTAAGAGAATCGTTCCACATACGATAATCGCATCTACAACAATGGCTGGTAACCCTACGGCAACCACGTCTTGAAAAGTCAAACGAAAACCATAAAGGATAATACCAAAGCGCAACACACGCTTCCCACAGAAGGCTATACCTGGCACCCACGTGTCTGGAAGATTGTTACGAAGGCTGTTGGCATAAAGCATACCTAAGATGATACCAACAACCATCGGGCTCAAAGAGAGTGCTTTCACCCATCCCATATCACCGATATAGAAGGCGGCACACGCAAACAAAGTAATCAGCAGTACACCATGAAGCATACTACTACGCTGTTCTGTTAACTTCATAGACTTATACTATAATTATAGATAAAGTTAAAAATATCCATGCTACAAGACTACAAAAGTAATAAAAACGAGCCAAATAATTAGTCTGAACCTCCTTTTTATCATACACAAGAGAATTTATTTAGACGCTTCTGACTTTAGATACGATGATGAAAAGACATCAAAAGGACATGATGAACCGACATAAATTAGGTGAAGTGTATTTTTCACTCACACTTACTTTGAGTTCTTTTACGGTTCTTCCGTTAAATGTGTGGACGCTTTTCGTAGTGCTTTAACGTAAGATCCAAAGTTAGTCATTAAACAAAAATATAGCTGAGACAGTCAACTATCTATCCTATTTTCATCCTCTTTCATTGAAAATCTTTTCGTTTTAAGACTTCGAAAATATGCAGACCAGGGCTTAAAAAATCATTACATAATTTCAAGGAAAACACCTATAACTTACGACAAAAACACACACATGAAGCAGGTTTACAATCAACAGGGTATCAATTAGTTACCAAGTATAAAGTAAAAGGTGCCTAATTGAACTTCAAAAGGGCGTTAGCAAGGGTCTTAAAGAGCATCTTTTGCAAGCCAAAAGGGCGTCTTTTAGAAGCCAAAAGAGCATGTATTCAAAATTATGACGTGAAAAATTATGACAGAATAATAAGTTATTAGCCTAATTAGCCCAATTGGACTAAATAGCCTAATTAGGCTAATAGGAATAAATTGTTTGTAGATGACAGATAGACATCACACCTAATTACATTTATCATATAGTTTACCCACCCCCTATAAAACAATCTTATTGGAGGTAAGCCTACCATGTATGTGGATTAATCTCATTCTATTAACAATCTACACATTTAACGGAAGAACCTCTTTTACTGCTATCTTATTCGAAAGTCTTGCTGGTAGTGAGTCGTAAAAATCATCTTTAGTCACCCAAGAGGATTAACATTCATTCAACATTCAGCACTTTCTTAAAGTGTACTAATTACATTCTGATATTTTTACAACGCTTTATAATACACATTTTCATTATTTTCATACCAAATACTACACATTATCACTATTCTTTATTAATAAATGTAAAATACCAGTCAATTATTTTCTTTTCTGCTTGGAACTTTAAAAATGGTGCACTATCTTTGCAAAGTGTTAAATAAAGCAACCTATCTTTACTTGCATATAGTTTGTGATACCTTACGTTGTTAGTATTTGGGTCTGAAATAGTTTATTTATTATATTAACTAAAGCGAGAATTTATGGAAAAAAGA
Organism: Prevotella jejuni; assembly: GCF_900187995.1. GTDB lineage: Bacteria > Bacteroidota > Bacteroidia > Bacteroidales > Bacteroidaceae > Prevotella > Prevotella jejuni. The sequence goes on along the minus strand of NZ_FZNZ01000007.1, from coordinate 50,772 downwards.
CTAATGATGTTTTTAGTCGGCCTCTTCCTAAGTTTAGGAACAGCGCTGGCGCAAACAGAGATTAGCGGAACTGTAGTTTCCTCAGAAGATGGACTACCAGTCGTTGGCGCTTCTATCCTTGTAGCTGGCACACAGATGGGTACTGTCACTGACATTGATGGTAAATTCCACCTTATTGTACCAGCTGGGAAAAATCAGTTACGTGTACAATATGTTGGCTTAAAAACTCAACTCGTACCAGTCTCAGACGGCATAAAGGTGGTAATGAAACCTGACGCAGGCTCACTTGAAGAAGTTATTGTTACAGGTTATGGTAACTTTAAGAAATCAAGCTTTACAGGAGCTGCTGCTAACGTTGACCCTGGTAAATTGTCTGATGTGCCTGTAGCTTCTGTCCAAGACAAGATAGCAGGTTCGGTTCCTGGTGTTACTGTGACAAGTGCATCTGGTGCTCCTGGTTCTGTAAGTAATATTCGTATTCGTGGTATGGGTTCAATTAACGCTGGTAATGAACCTTTGTATGTTATTGATGGCACACCTATGATATCAGGAGACGTCAATGGCATCGGTCAAGGCAAATATAATGAATCTGGAACAAACGTACTTGCGACTCTTAACAGTAATGATATTGAGTCAATTACTGTCATAAAAGACGCTGCAGCAGCTTCTCTTTATGGTTCACGTGCAGCAAATGGAGTAATTGTAATCACAACAAAGAGTGGTAAGAAAGGAAGGACACATGTCGATTTCCGTAGTGACTGGGGATTCTCTAATGTAGCAATTAATTATCGTCCAGTATTAGGAGGAGACGAACGACGTGCACTGCTGTTCCTTGGCTTGAAGAACTATGCTCTTTATAAGGAGGGTAAGTCTGAAACAGATGCAGAGACTTTTGCTAAGGATAATATTGAAGACTATGCATCAAAGCCTACAGTGGGATATGATCAAAGTGGTAAGCCTATTAAGGAGTGGACCGATTGGAAGAGTCTTCTCTTTAAGACGGGTCATCACCAAAACTATCAGATTAGCTTGAGTGGTGGTGGTGAGAGTACACGTTTCTACACCTCACTTTCTTATATGAAGCAAACTGGTATCTTCTCTAATCAAGGTATGGAGCGATTCACTGGTAATGCTAATATAACACATAAATTTGGCCATTTCACATTGACATATTCTTCTTTATTCTCAAAGGTTAATCAAAGTCTTACCAACGATGGAGGAGCTTCTTTCTCAAGCCCTATAGCCAATTATGCATTTATTCAGAGTCCGTCTTCTATCGCTTACTTACCTGATGGAACCTTAGCTCGTGGAAGTGAAACAAATAGTTTGGTTAGTGTAAACCCAATCTATGAGGCATTGCATACCTATGATAAAACAGATATCAAGCGTGCGTTTAACTCATTGAAGTTGGATTGGAATATATGGGATGGTCTCCGTTTGAGCGAGAAGATGACATACGATTATACTTCAAATAATGAAGATGTACTTTGGGACCGTTTGTCAAATGATGGTAGTCCTGGGGGTACACTACAACGCTACACGGGTTCTATCAGCCAGTTAAATGGTCAAACACAGTTGGCATACGTGAAAACGTTTGGCCTACACAATATTGATGCCCTTTTAGGCTATGAAACAGAGAAATATGTCACAAGGTATAATTACATTAATGGTAAAGATTATCCTGGTGACCTCTACGAATTTGGTAATGCTGGTACGACCAGTGCAGAGAGTAAAGTAAGTGGTTACACTCTTGCAAGTTGGTTGGGACGAGTAAACTACAACTATGATAATAAGTATTATGCTGGTGTGAGTTTCCGTCGCGATGGTAGTAGTCGCTTGGCTAAAGACAATCGATGGGGTAACTTCTGGTCAGTTTCTGCAGCATGGCGTTTTGGTTCAGAGAAGTTCATGGAGCCTATCAAGCAGGTTGTTAGCGATGGTAAGTTACGTGCAAGTTATGGCGTGAATGGTACGCTACCAAGTAGTTTCTATGGTTACCAAAACTGGTACAAATATGGTCAATATTATAATGGAAAATCTGGTATGGCTATTGTTGGTGTTGGTAATCCAGAATTACAGTGGGAGAAAAACCGTTCTGTCAACTTTGGTCTTGACTTAACGTTACTTGATCGTATATCTGTGACATTCGATTATTATGTACGTACAACGTCTGACCTAATCTTTGATTTACCAATATCAGCAGTTCCTGGTTATTATAATAGTGATAGATTTTCCAAGAAAGCTGTTAATGTAGGTTCACTACGTAATAGAGGTTATGAAATAACTATTCAAAGTAACAACCTCCAAACAAAGGACCTTACATGGACAACAATGCTGAACTTCGGACATAACCATAATGAACTTACTAAGATTTATGGTGAAGAAAATCAGATTATCAGTGGTGTTCGCATTCATAAAGTAGGTGAACCTTATTATAGCTACTATGGCTATGAGTATGCTGGTGTTGACCCAAATACTGGTAGAGAATCTTACTACCTCAATAATGGAACAAGCAATGCACGTAACACAACAATCAATCCTAATGAAGCGAAAAAAGTTATTATAGGAAATCACGAAACAAAGATAGAAGGCGGCTTCAGTAATAATATCACATGGAAGTTTATTGATTTCGGTCTGAACTTTACATTCTCTCTTGGAGGTAAGGCTTTTGATGCTGCTACATGGCAACATAATAATGGAAACTATACCTTTGGTGGTCAGTTACCAACTTATTATGACATCAATAAGATGTGGACAGGTCCTGGCGATACGAATGCCTCACAGCCAGTGTTCCAGTATGGTAATTCAAGTGAAGTATCTTCTCGTTGGTTGATGCCAACAGATTATCTGCGTTTGAAGAGTCTGACGCTCGGATTTACGGCTCCATCACAATGGGTAACACGGATTGGTTTGAGTAAGGCACGTGCTTTCTTCTCTGCAAGTAACTTGTTGACATGGAAATCAAAGGATCTTTACGTTGATCCTGAAATGCGTGTCGATGGTGTATGTACATTCCAGACACCTGCACTCCGCACCTTTACTTTCGGTATTGAACTCGGTTTTTAATGTCTATTAATTAAAAATATTGTTTATGAAAAGAACTTATAAGAAAATATATAGCCTTATGCTTGCTGTCGTTGTAATGACTGGTGCGGCATCATGTGGTGATGAATTTCTCGATCAGAGACCGAGTGATGGTGTTTCAGAAGGAACTGCCATCAAGAGTAGTTCTGACATGGTCACAGCTCGTACAGGTATGTATGCAGCTTTGAAAGGTTCGTCCGGAGCCCAGGATTATTATGGCTTACAAATGTTTCTTTATGGAGAAATGCACGGAGAAGATTTGCAGTATAATTCTAAGTATGGTAGTAATCGTGCTTCGTTCTATTATAAGATGGAATATACTACAGCCTCTAATTTTAGTCCTACTACTGCGATTTGGCAGTCACCTTATGTCGTAATTCAAACTGCAAATCATATCATAGAAGCGGCTGATGGTGGAAAACTAACAGATAAGGATGATGCAAAAGGAAAGGCATTGATAGGTCAAATCCGTGCCGAAGCTTTAGTTTTAAGAGCTATGGCAACCTTTGATTTAACTCGTGTCTATGGAAAGACTTACACCGAGGATAATGGTGCATCGTTAGGTGTACCATTGGTGACAAAGGTAATCTCAACAGAGGAGAAACCTTCCCGTAGTACAGTTGCAGAGTGTTATACTCAAGTAATCAAAGACATAAATGAGGCTATTAGCTCTGGTAATTTACAAACAAAGCCAGAGACTGGTTATATGAGTCTTTATGCAGCTAAGGCTTTGCTATCACGTGTTTATTTAACAAAAGGTGATTGGGCAAATGCTTTGTCTACTGCCGAAGATGTTATTAATAATTCGGGTAAAAAACTTTGGACTGCCGATGAGTATGTTCAAGCTTGGAAAAAGGATGATAAAAGTCATTCTAATGAGATGATTTTTGAACTCTCTGTTACCAATTCACAAGATTGGAATGACAGAGTGGGAATTGCTTATATCTATGCAGAGAATCGCCCTGACCTTCCTGGCTATGGAGATGTATGTGCAACAAAAAACTTTGTGGAACTCCTTGCAGAAGATCCACAAGACGTTAGAGCTAACGTGTTCTTAGTCCCATCAGCTGATAAAAAGAAAGTATTTAATGGTGCTAAGGTCTATCTAAATAAGATGCCAGCATATAACGGAGATGTTCGTTATGCGAATATTCCTTTACTTCGACTCTCTGAAGTTTATCTTAATGCAGCAGAAGCAGCCTTTAGATTAGGAGATACTACAAAAGCGGCTCAGTACTTGAATGACATTATCAAAAATCGTACAAGTGATACAACTAAGCAGGTTACAGCTTCAGATGTTACGTTAGCGCGCATATTGTTGGAACGTCGAAAAGAACTTGTAGGTGAAGGACAACGTTTCTTCGATGCGCTCCGTAATAATGAGACTATCACTCGTTATACAAGTGATGCAACTCGTGGTTGGCATGACGTCTTAACGACAGAGGCTCGTAGTTACAATCGAGACTATTATAAGGCATATCCTGCTATTCCTGGTTATGAGGTTGACGCAAACGCTAATCTCAAAAAGCAGCAGAATAATGGATATAATAACTAATAATTAACAGCTTCTTCCAAAATATGGAGTGATAAACTAAGGTCCTTACAAAATAAGGCAGACAGAATCTCTGATTAGAAAGAGCTAAACACAACATCACAGAGGTACCAACGGTACAAAGAGTAACAGCGGTGTAGCATACAGATTCCTAATGACCTTTGGAATAAATGCTTTGGGTATAAAGTCTCTAATAAAACCCGCAAAACACCCCGTTGCTCCATGTACCAACGGTACCTCTGTGATTTTTATAGCTTTGTTCTAACCCAAGTTTAACACCCACTTTTGCCAAGCTAAATAATTAACATTCATTTGATATTTAACACCTTCTTGGAGTGTAATACTTACAGTATGATGTGTTTATAACGTATATTAAACAATAATTCCTTTATTTTCATGCAAAAAGCTTATACTCTCTTACTATGTATTATTAATAAATGTGAAAATTAATCTATTATGTTCTTTTCCATTTGGAACTTTAAAAATGGTGCACTATCTTTGCAAAGTGTTAAATATAATACCTACCATTACTTGTATATAGTTTGTAGAACCTTACGTATTAATATTTGAGTCTGAAATAGTTTATTTATTATATTAATTAAAGAGAGAATTTATGGAAAAAAGACTAATGATGTTTTTAGTCGGCCTCTTCCTAAGTTTAGGAACAGCGCTGGCGCAAACAGAGATTAGCGGAACTGTAGTATCCTCAAGTGACGGGCAACCTGTTGTGGGTGCATCTATCCTTGTGTCTGGAACTCAGACTGGTACTGTGACTGATATTGATGGAAAATTCCGTCTCTCAGCACCTGCAGGAGCTAAGTTGGTTGTGTCTTATGTTGGTATGGCATCAAAGACTGTTACGGCTTCAAGCAACATGAAAGTTACCTTAAATCCGAATGACAAGAATCTTGATGAGCTCGTTGTTGTGGCATACGGTACCGCTAAGCGTCAATCAATTACTGGTTCTGTTGCCGTTGTTGACTCTAAGAAGATCTCTGATCGTATTAGTACTACGGTAACGGGTGCACTGGAAGGTTCTGCTCCTGGTGTACAGGTAAATAACTCCTATGGCGAACCTGGCGCTACACCAAAGATTCATATTCGTGGTGTGGGTACATTGGTTAAAGATGCTGACCAGCCTCTCTATATTGTTGATGGTACTCCATTTGAAGGTAATATTGCCGAGTTAAATCCTGGCGACATCGAGTCTATGTCTGTATTGAAGGATGCTTCTTCAGCAGCTCTTTATGGTAACCGTGCAGCTAATGGTGTTGTCTTGATTACAACAAAGAAGGCTAAATTCTCTTCTAAACCAAATATCTCTTTGAAGATGGACCAGGGTTTCTACAGACGTGGTATCCCTGAGTATGACCGTTTAGGTCCAAACGAATGGATGGAGGCTGCTTGGGTAGCAATGAGGAATTATGCCCTCTCTGGAGGTATCGCTTCAACTGAGGCTGCAGCTGGTACTTTTGCTACTGAGCATTTAATGAGTGATTATGTAAAGCGTAATATCTATGATGCTGCTGGTAATGCCCTCTTTGATGCAAATGGTAAGCTGATTGCATCTATTCGTCCTGGTTATGACGACCTTGATTGGCAGAAAGCAGTTGAGCGTACTGGTCATCGTCAAGAGTATAGCCTTTCTGCTGGTATAGCAGGCGATAAGTACAATATCTACTCTTCTGCTGGTTATCTGAATGAGCAAGGTTATACCTTAAACTCTGGCTATGAGCGTTTTACTGGTCGTATTAATACACAATATACAGCCAACAAGTGGCTCGAATTAGGTTTGAACCTCTCTGGTACTTCTTCTGTAAGAAGCTATAATGCAGATGCTAAAGAAGCTTTCTATGCTAATCCATTCTATGTAACTCGTTACATGGCTCCTGTTTATCCTGTTTATTTGCATAACGCTGATGGTACATACGCTTTGGATGCAGATGGCAACAAGCAGTATGATACAACATCTGAGTATCTTGAAAACCGTAACCTCCCTTACGAGATGACGATGGATATGGACCGTGTACGCAGAAACGTATTGGATGGTCTGTTGTATACAAAAATCAGTTTGCCATATGGTTTCTCTTTGACAGGAAAAGTAGACTTGAACCATTCTAATGAAAATCGTCAGACCTATAATAACCCTGTTATCGGTGATGGTGCTTCTAACAATGGTCGTTTGTCAGAATATGCTTATCAGTATGTCTCTTACACAGGACAGGAACTTCTGAACTGGGATCATAATTTTGATCTCCACCACGTTGATGTTCTCCTCGGTCATGAGAACTATAGCTGGAACAAGAAATATGCTCGTGTGATGAATTCAAACGCAGCCATTGAAGGCTTAGGTGCGTTGAGTAATTTCGTATTAAACTCTGCTACAGAAGGTTACTTTGAAGATTATAGAACAGAATCTTACCTTGGTCGTCTCCGTTACAACTATGACGAGAAGTATTTCCTTGACTTCTCTCTCCGTCGTGATGGTTCTTCTAAGTTCCACAAGGATAAGCGTTGGGGTAACTTCTTCTCAGCTGGCGTAAACTGGAACATTAAGAAGGAGAAATTCATGGAGAATGTAAAGTGGGTTGATGCTTTACGTGCTCGCGCTTCATACGGTGAGGTAGGTAATGATGCTGCTGTTAATTTCTATGGTTATCAAGCACTTTATTACATTACAAAGAATGGTGGTAACCCTGCTTTGGTACGTCAGAAGTTAGCAGCTCTCGATTTGAAATGGGAGACTACACAGACTTTCGATTTCGGCGTTGAGGGTACGCTCTTTGACCGTTTGAACTTTAGCTTGGGTTATTTCGATAAGCGTTCTAAAGACTTGCTCTTCGAAGTTCGTTTCCCATTGTCAGCAGGTTCATTCTTCGGTAATGATGCTATTGAGAACCTTACACAGTATCAGAATATCGGTACAATCTCTAACCGTGGCTTCGAAATCATGTTAAATGGTGATGTTGTTCGTTCTAAGGATTGGACATGGAACCTCTCTTTTGACGCTACCACATTGAGTAACAAGGTACTTAAGTTGCCTAAGGGAAAAGATATCTTGCATGGTCAGCAGAACTATTCAGAGGGACATTCTGCTTATGAGTGGTATACTTATCACTTTGTAGGTGTTGATCAAATGACTGGTAAGTCTCTCTATGACCTTGACCCGGAAAAGGAGGCTACTGCTTCTGCAGCAGGTGACCTCGTTGAAATCAATGGAACAAAGTACACTACATCTACTTCTCAGGCAATCCGTAAGTGGGCTGGTACAGCTCTTCCTTCTGTCTATGGCTCATTTGGATCTAACCTTCGTTGGAAGGATTTGAGTTTATCAATGTTGATGACTTACAGCCTTGGTGGTAAGACAATGGATGGATCTTATAGGTCATTGATGTCTACTGGTTCGGCTTCTTCAGCAGCCGCACTCCATAAGGACGTACTTAACTCTTGGAATGGTGCACCTGATGGTATGACAGCTACTTCTCCTAACCGTATCGATCCTAATGGTACACCTATCCTTGATTTCAATGGAAGCAATGATAATAATGCTGTTAGTGACCGTTGGTTGACAAGTTCTTCTTACTTCATTATGAAGAATATCATGCTCACTTATCGTTTGCCAAAGGCATTGGTAACCAAGTGGGGTCTTGGTGGCATTTCAGTAAAGGCTGGTGTTGAGAATCTCTTTACACTCACAAGCCGTAAGGGTTTGAACCCACAGTATAGCTTTAATGGTGACAGTGACGATACTTATGTATCTGCACGTGTGTTCAACTTCGGTTTGACAGTCGATCTCTAATATTGTAGAATTTAAAAAGGGAATAATATGAAATATTCAATAAATAAATTCACCGCAGGGGCTTTTATTGCAGTAGCTGCTATAACAGCTTCTTGCTCCAGTGATTATCTCAATGTATCACCAGCAGAGTCGGCTGAGCCTTCTGCAGCATATGCTAATACAAGCAATGCGCGTAACACCTTGAATGGTATTGCAAAGTCGATGACTGTACAGCAGTACTACTATGGTCAAGGATTCGCAGGTGAAAATGCGATAATGCGTCTATATGAGAATCTTCCAAGTCAGAACTATAACTATAACCGTTATGCTTCAGGTTGGGCTCCTATCCATAATCAGACATTCCACTTCCGTTCAACAAGTATCTATGATTCTTATGCGTGGACTTATTACTATCAGATCATTAACAATGCAAATGCTCTCCTTGCAAATATTGATAATGCTAAGGGTACTGATGCTGATAAGAAGTTTATCAAGGCTTCTGCATTGACTTTCCGCGCATACGCATTTGAGAAGTTAGTACATTACTACTGCTATCGTTGGCAGGATAGTAACAATGGTGCTTCTACGGGATTGCCTTTGCGTCTTGACACTTCTACGGGTGAACTGAAGGCTTCTACACTTGCTGAGACTTATGCTCAGATTTACAAGGACTGTCAGGAGGCGATCAAGCTCTTCGGTGAAAGTGGTGTGACACGTTCAACATCAGAGTGTTGGATTCCTGATTTAAATACAGCTCACGCTGTCTACGCACGTGCTGCTTTGACTCGTCAGGACTACGCTACTGCTTTGGCGCAGGCTAAATTAGCTGAGGATGGTCGTCCTTTGATGACAGGTGAAGCATACGCAGCTGGTTTCTATAAGCCAAATGATGAATGGATTCTTGGTAGCTATGGCGATGCAAGTGAGCAAAACTGGTATTGGGCTTATGGTGTACAGGGCGCTTGTAACGGTCACTATGCAACTACGCAGAGTACGGGTGCTGGTACTATTGGTCATGAGTTGATTACTCGTATTCCTAATAATGATGCTCGTAAGCAGCTCTTTATCACTGCAGATAAGTTCCGCAGCATTGATATTACTGACAATGCACAGGTAAACCAGACCTATGGTATCTTAGGATCGGGTAATGAGAGTGTGTTGGCACAGGCTGACTCTATCGTTAAGAAGCACCAGATATCTGGTCTCTCTGCTGCTTATGCATCAGGTTATATCTACTTGGATGGCCAAATGAAGTTCTGGGTAACAGCACAGCCAGGTGTTAGTTATCTTCCTTTTATCCGTTCAAGTGAGATGGTTCTCATCGAGGCTGAGGCTAATTATTTCTTGGGTAACACAGCTGCTGCACAGGCTGCATTGGTTAAACTGAATGCTGGTACAGGTCGTAACGCAAGCTATACATGTACGAAGACTGGTACTGACCTCTTTGATGAAATCAAGGATTACCGTGAGGTTGAACTTTGGGGTGAGGGCTTTGCATGGAGTGATTACAAGCGTTGGAACATTCCTGTTGTTCGTCACTCATTTGCTGAAGGTGGTAATGCACACGCTGCTGTTGCAAAAACAATTGCAGTAGGCGACGGAAATAAGTGGACTTGGGTAATTCCACAGAACGAGATCGATTATAATGATCTTGTGAAGAACAAATAGGTCTTATGTTATTATAAATGTAAAGGCAGGGAGAACAGGTTTCTTTCTGCCTTTCTTTGTTTTTAACTCAAATCGTTTATTAGCTTCTAAACATATATTGTTTTATTACAGAGAAGATTGTTTGTCTCTCTAAAACTAATTTTCCTGTCATTCCTGTCATCCAAAGTACTTGTCTAACTCGTTAGTCTACAATAGGGTTATGTGAAATGTTAAAAGTGACAGCAAATCAAAATAAAACTTTTCTTGTATGGTGTATAAATATCTCGCTCTTGGTAGGGAGTCATTATCTCTTGCTATGAGAAGAGCCTTTTGTTATTGAGGGTAGTGTCAGTGGTTAGGTATGATTCGGCATAAAAAAGTGTTGCAGAGATTAATAAAAGTGTTGTTTCTGCGTTATATACCATATATCTATTCATTATAAGAATGAGATTCGATAAATTAAAGAAGCAGTTAGAGCTTTTGATTCTATTGTCTGACGGACGTAACTATACGGTCGAAGAGTTGTGTGAGCGGATGGAGTTGTCGCGAAGGAATTTCTATTACCTACTTGACTTCATCAAACATGCAGGTTTTATCGTGTTCAAGAATCAAGGCTATTACCATATTGACCGTCGATCTCCTTTCTTCACACAGTTGCTGCAAACAATTCAGTTTACAAATCAAGATGTGAAGACTATCCATAGTGTGCTGACGATAGCGGGTAATGACAGCGAAATGGTAAACCAACTAAGAGAGAAGTTAGAGAACACTTATAATTTCTCTGTATCCATAAACTCGCCCATACATAAGCAAATGGATAGTAACATAAAACTCTTGCGCAAGGCAATGGCAGAGAAGAAGACGGTTCGCTTAATCGGTTATTCAAGTCCGCATAGCCATACACTAAAGGACCGACTTGTGGAACCTTACCTTTTGTTAAATAACAATGAGGATGTACGCTGTCATGAATTGGTATCGAAACAGAACAAGACATTCAAGGTATCGCGTATGGAAGGAGTAGAAATATTAGATTCCCCATGGCTACATGAAGACAAGCATAGGCAGGTGTTCACGGATATCTTTATGTTCAGTGGTGAAGAACATCACCGTGTAAAACTACGTTTAGGCCAATTGTCACATAATCTCTTTAAGGAAGAATATCCACAAGGGGCGCATTATCTTACACCGAATGAGGATGGCTCGTGGCTCTTAGACATAGAAGTCTGTGACTATCGTGGTTTGGGTAGATTTGTTCTCGGGCTTTTCAAAGATATCGAAATCATCGACGGAGATGGTTTTAAGAAATACATGAGGGAGGAAATAAAGAGCCTCATCAATTCGTTAAACCTACAGTAACATGATTTAGGAAATTTATCCTTTATTGCATTATACATCAAAATATATCATTATTTATCATCATCCTTCCACCAACAGAGATACGCTTTCTGATAGTTCTCATTTTCAGAAGACATTAAGGAGGACTTGGGAGGAAATAAATTCAGGACAATGTTTACACGTAAGATTTTATTCGTTTTATTACTTTTTATCACACTCAACACTTATGCACAGCAAGAACGTTGGGTAGGTACATGGGCTTGTGCGCCACAGACAGTAGACAAGGGCTTTATGCCTTATAACAATCAAATGACCAATCGTTCCGTACGACAGGTGGTGAAGGTGAGTATCGGTGGTCCTGTTATTCGTTTGCAGTTGAGTAATGAACTGTCTTCTGAGCCTGTTGAGATTACCAGTGTTTATATTGCAAAGGCTGGAGAAGGGTCAGAGATACAGAAGAATTCAGCTAAGTATCTCCGTTTTAATAATAAACGTCGGGTAACGATACCTGCTGGTAAGGCTGCCTTTTCTGATGCGTTGAAATTCGATTTACAACCTTTGGAACGTTTGTCAATTACGATTAACTATCTTAAAGCACCAAAAGAACCTACTGTTCACATGGGTTCACGTACTACATCCTATATATTACGTGGTGTGACAAATGCTAATACTGATTTCTCAACAGCTTTCAAAGAGGATCATTGGTTTAATATTTCTGCTATTGATGTCCTTGATGCCTCTGCTTCCAGCGTGGCCATCCTTGGTAATAGTATTACCGATGGAAAGGGTTGTGTGACAAATGCACAAGACCGTTGGCCCGACTTTATGTCTGCCGTACTAAATGGCGAACATGACCCAAAGAGTCCCCAAACAGGTGTATTGAATCTTGGTATTGGAGATAATCGTATTCTCTCCGTAGGTTTAGGACAGCCAGGAAAGGAACGATTCGATCGTGATATCTTGGGACAAAGAGGACTTCGTGCCGTAATCATCTTCGAGGCTATTAATGATATCGGTACGTCAACCAATCCAGAAGAAACTGCTCGTCAGTTGATTGAAGCCTATCAAGTGATGATTAAGAAGGCTCGCCAACGTGGCTTGAAGGTTTATATGGGTACGATAACTCCTTTCAATGGCTGTAAAGGCTACTTTACAGAGGCACGTGATGCAGCACGTAAGACGGTGAACGAATGGATAAGAACAAACCATGAAATCGACGGTTTCATCGATTTTGATGTACTCATGCGTGACCCTTCATCACCCGACCGTTTGCGTAAAGAGTGGCAGATTGGTGACTGGTTGCATCCCAACCCTAAGGGTTATAAGGCGATGGGAGAATATGCTGCCAAGAGACTCGAAGAGTTGAATGTACCAACTCCCTCCAGTCAACGACCATTGACAGAAAGGAAGTAATAACATCCACATCGTTCGACTCCTATACGATAATGTCTATCATTCTTACTGAAAATGAAAATCTACTTTAGAATGATAGACATTCTCTGTTTATGGCAAAGCAAAATCTCTAAATAAAGTTTCCTGTCATATCTGTCATCCATTATAGCCCTTTAAGTTATTAATATACAGTGGACTTACACGAAATGTTAAATGTGACAGCAAAAGAAAATAAAACTAATTTCGTAATATTATGTACTATATTCTGACCGTAATAGATGCTATCACTTCCTAATTTAGAAAAGTCTACTGCTTCGTATATTCCAAGATGAAAGCAGTATCTGATCATTATTACTCATCGTTAGTTGTATAGTCTTCTTCCCAATGCACCATGTCATAAGGATAAAATGGATTATCCTTTAGGTCAGAATCATCTATGCGTAGTATCTTTGCGACAGCTGCAACCTCCCAAGCCCAGTAACCACGATAGCAGCTTGTCTTCAAATGATTATTATACCAAGGGGCATCTTTGTTCAAGTTATACCATTTCCCGATGTAATCTATCAAAGCTTTCTTCGCAGCTTGTGCATCAGACAACTGTGTTAATTTGAAAAGCCCTTTATACAACTTAGGGAAGGCAAGCTTATTTACATGCGTTTGTATCTTATCCTCGCCCATCCGAGCGTTCAGCATAAACCAGAGTAAAAGGTCTGGAGTCCAATCAGCTGGCTTTGCCTGATTATCTACCCGTTCCACATAATCAATAAGCTGCTGAAACTCTGCACAGGAAACGTTTAGTAGAATACCTAACGAAACTCGTTTCAGGATTTCAAAATATATTGGGTCATCAATAGCAAGACCCGCTATAAAGTACTCCAAAGAATTTGAATATATTCGTTTTAATTCCGTCATATTCGCATCCATAGAATACTTTATTTCTATTTCAGAGATGTACTGTTCTCCTAATGACCAATGTAAGTATACGGTGTCTAACCTTTTGTTGGTATTCGCTTCCAATATTAATCTCTCGGTTTCACCTTTTTCTTTCGCGAGTTCTATCAACATATTGCTAAAGAATTTCCTATTCTTTATTTTATCCCTAATAGGTTTATCTTGCTTCTGTTTAGCATGGCTAAAGAAATAATCAAATATACCCATAACTTATTCTTTTATTAGGAAATACAATCCAATAACATTATTGCTGTGTTGGTATTGACGAGGAACTCTTAGAGTCATGATATAATTTCTCTATACTCTTCCAATCAGTAGGAGTATCATCCCGAATTATTTCAACAGCCTTCTGGATATATAATGTTTCTCCATTAATCCCATCAATGAGATAAATGTCATTCCTATTATCTTTCCAATGAGCACAGACTATATAAATCGGTCGCTTAATATACTCTCGTTCTTCATAACGTCTTACACTAAACACTTCCTTCTTATCCATGAGATTAATACCATATTGGTGCAACATTTTTACTTTTAATGAATCTATGCTAAACTTATAAGGCAAATCATAATCTACATATTTTACTTCATGTCCATGACCATCGAATTGATATCCTTTACCTACTGGCATTTGGTAAAGGTATGCACAATATGCCGTTATATTTCCCACTGTGTTATACAGATAGATATATTCGTATGGAGAGTCTCTATATGTATGAGACTCTCGAAAGCCTGCAAAGGAGTTTTTTTCGTATTCATCTCTTAATTCTATAAGCTCACCCAACTTTCCTTCTTTGCGTATACGATAAGCTGTAGGACTTTTTCTTGCTAACCTCTTATACTCCTCAATATCAAATCGCTTATATCTTAAAGAATCCTTGTCACTATTATTACCTAAATTATCTTGCCCAACACATGTTGTCGCAAACAATAATAACCATAGAATTACCGATAACTTACTCATCATTAAATATTCTTCTTTTTAATTATGATTCGTGATATGCCACACACACACTTACATTATTGCGATTATAGATTTCTACTCTGCATGGGAATAATACCTATCTAAAGAATAAGAAAGGCTTACTCTGCAGTCAGCTCGAGGACTCTACTTGAACCCTCGTTGGCTGAGAGGACCATCAAACCTACCTTCATCAAATAGTCACCTGTGTACCTTTGTCCATTACAAGTTAATGATGACGTCGTGTTAGGCATAAGGCTGATTTATCCTCTGCTGCAAGTTCTATATCTGCTTCAGGAAGTTCTTCTTGTGACTTTTCCATCTTCTTTTTCATTCTACTTTTAATCGATCTGATGGCTTGTGACGTACAACAGAAGGCGTCGGCTTTCTGCTCGTCGGTCATCCCGTTGTGTTCCATTATATAGTAGAATGTCTCCTTAGGAGTGAACGCATATCGAGGATTATTGAGGATATAAGCAAGGTCGTAATCGAAGTTAGGCATTATAGCGTTGAGAGCCTGCTGTTCACGTTTACCCATCTGTGAGATATTTCCACCTTTTAGAATGGTGTAGAGTGTGTCTATCCCCAACTTAGTTTGTTCGATGGAATCGGCTGTTTTTGTGTCTCCGTTATGTGTAGGAGTTTTCTGTTTCAACTGTTCTAACTCATTGATTTTACTGTCAACTTCAGCCTTCATCTCATCTATCGTTGCATCTTTTCGGCGGAGCAACTGCTGAATATTCAGCTCTGTCATCTCTTGTTGTCTGCGATAGGTATGTAGCTGTTGGCGCATACGACGGCGGAACCATACAACGATACCAGATGTAAGGAGTATCAAGATGATAACAAGATAAGCTATATAGAGTTGAAGTTGCAAGGCTTTACGTTGTGCGATAGCCACTTCATAACGGTCTTGTATCTGTATAATCTCAATATCTTTCTCCGGTGAAACCGATAAAATTTGATGTTTTTCAATGCGTGTTCGCAGTTGATTAATACTCTTCTCTTGGTCTTTACGAATACGAGGCTTGAAGGATTCAGCCTTCTTTACGTACAACAGGGCAGAGTCACGTTGTCCGATTTGGTTGAAAACAGAGGCTTTACCGAGGTAAATATCCGTCAGTCTGTGACTCTTCTTACTATCATTTGCATAACGAGCAGTATGGGCGAAGTAGTCAAGTGCCAATTTATAAGCACCATTTTGGGCATTCAATAGAGCAATACGATAGTATGTAGCAAACTTCAAAGAGTCTTCTGTTACGTTGAAAAGGTGCTTTTCTGCCGATTTTAGCTGATACATCGCATTCCTTGTGTCATGTTTAGCCATGAAGAAAGCAGCGCTATCGAGCCTCATCCGAGTGATTCCATCGTCTGTTGCAGGATAGTTAGGTAGTTTTCTTTGGCTGCATGAAAGCAAAGTCAAAAGAGTAATCAGTAGTAAAATCGGTCTTTTCTTCATATTTGCAAAGATACACATTCTACTGCGTATTGCCAAATTAGGGTGGGAGGAAAGGGGACGAAAAGCTACCTTAAAGGTTGGTAAAGTGCGAAAACGAGGGAACTTTTATATGCTTTATTGTGTCAAAGAAGTGAAGTTGTTAGTTGTAAATTATTGATAGTCAAATGTTAACTTGTTTTACATGTGTCAACTCTAATGGGGCTATTGCATTGCATTATATTCTTCTTTACCTTTGCATCGACAATAAGTTCCAATATATGTCATCTGCAATTCATAAACCTGCGGCGGCGTGATTGCGTTTAAGCGTTGGCGCAGGTTTTACTTTAAGAATGTTCACAAGACTCTTCAAAGTGAAGAGTTTGTTTATAATAATCTCTCGAAAGGCTGCGTTTAGTAGCTGTAAAGGAGAATAAAACAAAAGGTTTATATGATGAAACGAATATTGTTTGCAATATCACTTAGTATCTGTATGGCAGCAACTGTAAATGCTCAACAGGAAAAGATGTCGATGAAATCTTATGAAAATGAGGTTCGGAAAGATACAATCGATACCTTAGAAGTAAAAAACGAAAGGCATAAAATATTTGATTGTTGGTTTCCTCCAATGCCATCTTTCCCAGGTAATATCCAACAATTCCTTCGTGCTCACCTTGTATGGCCAGCTGGTCGTAAGAACAAAAAGGTTGAAGGAAAGGTGATTGTTAAGTTTTATATAGAACGTGACGGCACTTGTTCTCAGTTCAAGATACTTCGTTCGTTGAGTCCTGCTTTTGATACAGAGGCGTTAAGGGTATTGAAGTTAATGCCGAAGTGGAATGTGGATTCAACGGCTAAGGGTGGGACTTGGTTTATTTTGCCTGTTAGATTTAAGAAGCAAAAAAGTCAACTTTAAAAGTATATTGTCATGATAAAGAAATTGTTGTTAGTCCTATTAGTAAGTTTGTTTGCTGTTGGTAATGTCAATGCGCAGAAGCAGAAAAGGTCGATGAAACCGAAGAAAAAGGAACAAATAGAGCAGCCTTATTGTGCGGAACCAGCCTTTGATCCTTGTAATGACACCTTGAATGTGGATACCTTAGGTGCAAAGATGTTCGAAACTGTTGAGGGATTGAAACCTTCATTCCCAGGTGATCTTTTCAAATTTATAGCGGCACATCTTCAGTATCCTCCTGAATTGGCAGAATGCTCAGTTTCGGGAAGAGTCGTAATAAAGTTCTTTGTGACCCCTTCTGGTCGTTGCTGTCTGTTCAGGGTTATGCGTTCTGTAGACCCATACCTCGACAGAGAGGCACTCAGAGTACTCAAGCTTATGCCTGCGTGGAAATGGGAAAGACGACCGAAGCAAGGAGTTTGGCAGCTTGTACCAATCATTTTCAGATTATTATAAGCCTGCAAAGTTCTGTTTATAGCTATCTATCACAAGATTATTTATCGTTAACGAGACAGCGGTCCATGCTCCGCACCACTCATGCTGGGTGTTATCATGTCATTTGAGGATAAGTGACAAGAGCGATAACAGTCATGCTAAGAACTCTCAACTCATATCCTTTCACATCACAAAAGCCTTATTTTCAGACTGTTATCATCTCAAATTAGACTTTCGATGGATAGGAGAAAGAACGGAGTAGACCTATATCTCTCATTCAATACATTTCCCCTTCAAATTTCCACAGGCTTTTTGCACCCATCTTATACTTTTATCGTACCTTTGCAGGAACGAAGATAAAAACAATATATAAAGGTAAAATTATGGCAAAGAAAGCTTTATTGATGATCCTTGACGGATGGGGTAACGGTAAGCATGGTAAGGGTGATGTTATCTATAACACGCCAACTCCATACTTAGATTATTTGAATGCAGTTAGTGCACACTCTGAGTTGCAAGCATCAGGCGAGGATGTAGGTCTGCCAGACGGCCAGATGGGTAACTCTGAGGTAGGTCACTTAAATATAGGTGCAGGTCGTATTGTTTATCAAGACCTCGTAAAGATTAACAAAGCATGTCAGACAGGTGACATCTTGAAGAACCAAGGTATCGTCGATGCATATAGTTATGCACAGAAGACAGGTAAGAAGCTTCACTTGATGGGTTTGACCTCTACAGGTGGAGTTCACTCTTCTCTCGATCACCTCTTCAAGCTGATTGAGATTGGAAAGGAGTACAACCTCAAGGATGTTTACGTTCATTGCTTTATGGACGGACGTGACACTGACCCAAAGAGTGGTGCTGGTTTCGTTGGAGACATCCAGAAAGTGTGTGACGTAAATGGCGCACATATTGCTTCTGTCGTTGGTCGTTTCTATGCAATGGACCGTGACAAGCGTTGGAACCGTGTGAAGGAAGCATACGACTTGCTCGTTGAAAGCAAGGGTGTACAGGCTACTGACATGGTTAAAGCGGTTGAGGCAAGCTATGCAGAGGGTGTGACAGACGAGTTTATCAAGCCTATCAACAACTCTTCTGTAGATGGAACAATCCAGGAGGGTGACGTCGTTATCTTCATCAACTTCCGTAACGACCGTGCTAAGGAGTTGACCGAAGTACTCACACAGCAGGATATGCCAGAGGAAGGGATGCACACAATAAAGGACTTACAGTACTACTGTATGACTCCTTACGATGCTAATTTCAAGAACGTTCATGTCCTCTTCCCTAAGGAGAACGTAATGGACACCTTAGGTGAATACCTCAGTAAGCTCGGTAAGAAACAGCTTCATACAGCCGAGACAGAGAAGTATGCACACGTAACCTTCTTCTTCAATGGTGGTCGTGAGCAACCTTACGAGGGTGAGGACCGCATCTTAGTTCCTTCTCCAAAGGTGGCAACATACGACTTAAAGCCTGAGATGAGTGCTTTCGAAGTGAAGGACAAGCTCGTTGGTGCTATAAAGACACAGGAGTACGACTTCATCGTTGTGAACTTTGCTAACGGTGATATGGTGGGTCATACAGGTGTTTATAATGCTATTGCAAAGGCTGTTTGGGCTATCGACCACTGCGTTGAGGAGGTTGTTGAGACTGCAAAGGCTAACGATTATGAGACGATTATCATCGCTGACCATGGTAATGCAGACAACGCAATCAATGAGGATGGCACACCAAACACGGCTCACTCACTCAACCCAGTACCATTCATCTATGTTACAAACAACAATTCTGCAACAGTGAAGAATGGTCGTTTGGCTGACGTTGCACCTTCTATCCTTCATATTATGGGCTTAGAGCAGCCTGCAGATATGACAGGTGAAAATCTTATTACAGATTAATCAAAAGTTAATTATATTAAATTAGGCAAATCCCAAAGGTCTTTTATGGCTTTTGGGATTTGTTTTTTATTACCTTTGCCACTGTGTGTCTTACTGTTGACTCACCCATAATTAGGTGTTAGTATTTATTTTTAAGATTAAAGACAATGAAGAATCGTAAGTTAGTATTATCATTAGTAGCCCTTGCAGGACTCTCTTCTCTCAGCGCACAAGCACAGACCAACAATACAGAAAAGCCTCATGAGACTATCATGCAGCGTGTTGACACGTTGGCAAAGAAGGTTGGTGCTGCCGTTAAGCAGGCTGAAACTACTGAGAAAACAAAGCTCAACGCTGACAAGAAGAGAATTAAGACAGACCTTGCCAACGACAAGCAGAAAATAGACAAGGTTTATCAGGATAATAAGGAGAAGTTCGATACAGACGTAAAGAATGCTGAGAACGGCCTTGCCAAGGGCGAGCAAAAAGTAAAGAATACCTATCGTAAGGACAAAGCAAAGGTTAAGCAGGGTATTGCTAAGGATAAGCAGAAAGTAAGAAACGCATATCGTAAGGACAAGGCCAAGGTTAAGGCTGGTGTAAAGAAGGTTAAGCAAGGTCTTGCTAAGGACGGACAGAAAATCAAGAACACTTATAACAAGGACAAAGCAAAGGTTAAAGCGTTCTTTAAGAAGAAGAAGTAATTGACTTAGATAGAGACAATTAATTCATTGAAGATAAAAGAGTCGTGTTCATTCACGGCTCTTTTTGTTTGGTGATTTAGAAGAAAAAAAGCATAAATCACGGTTTACATAAATTCACTAAACAAATGGTTAAATTGTAATAAATCTAAAATTCACAAACACAACGAGCTTTTTTTGCCGTTGGAAAATCTTTTTTCATTACCTTTGCGACCATAAGGATTTATATCCTTTTCGAGTTTTATAGGTATTAAAGTGTAATTTTTAAACAGTAAAAGATTATGGATTTTAAGAAAATAGCATTATCATTCGTAGTAGCATTCAGCGTATGTTCACTCAGTGCACAGGCTCAGAGCCAGTGCTCAAAGAAGTGTGACAAGGCTCCTAACGAGCAAGTAGAGAAGCAAGCTAAGCAGTGTCCACAGAGCGGTAAGGCTTGTGACGAGAAGGCACAGAAGGCATGCGACAAGCAGAGCAAGGAGTGTTCAAAGGATAAACAGGCTTGCTGCAAGGGCAAGAAAGACGCTAAGAAGCCTCAGCGTAGCTGCTGTAAGAAGCAGGCTCAGCCTAAGAAGAACAAGTAATAGATTAACTTGAATAGAAGAAAGTCGTGTCGAAAGGCACGACTTTTTTGTTGTTATCAGAACTTTATCGTACTTTTGTAGTAACAAAACTGCGTGTAATAAGACGAGATAAGTAAATCTTCTCTATCGCTCCTATTACGCTTATAGACAACAATCATAGCTATGGATGTAAAGATAGAGCCTTCATGGGCAACACAATTAGGGGGAGAGTTTGAGAAACCCTATTTCCTGCAGTTGATAGAACAGGTGAAACAAGAGTACGCTCAGTTCCCCTGCTATCCTCCAGGAAGACTGATTTTCAATGCTTTCAATCTCTGTCCTTTCGATAAGGTGAGGGTTGTGATAATCGGTCAGGACCCTTATCACGAGCCTGGACAGGCAATGGGATTGAGCTTCTCTGTGCCTGATGGGATACAACTCCCGCCATCACTGCAAAATATCTATAAGGAGATTGCAGCCGATTTGGGTACTCCTATCCCACAATCAGGCGATCTTACGCGATGGGCTAAGCAGGGAGTTCTCTTACTGAATGCAACACTTACCGTTCGTGCCCATGTTGCTAACAGTCATCAACGATTAGGATGGGGACTCTTTACAGACGCTGCCATCAAGGCGCTCAGCGATGGTCGAGAGAACTTAGTATTCATGCTTTGGGGCGGATTTGCACGGAGTAAGAAGGCACTTATCGACCAACAGCGTCACTGTGTCATAGAGAGTGTACACCCTTCTCCACTCTCTGCGAACCGTGGAGGGTGGTTTGGACAGCATCAATTCTCACGTTGTAATGCCTACTTAACCGCTTGTGGACTGCAAGCGATTGAGTGGTAAGTAGAGAGGTCGACGAGTTTTAGGGTTGACAAGTTGCTTATTATTAGGCTTATAAGGCCCATTAGCCTAATAAGCCCAATAAGAAAAGAATAATCAAATAAGCTCTTTATAGTCCCGAAAGAATGTTAGGACGGAATTATTCTCACGAAAAAAAGAATTTATTTTCATGAAAGAAAATATTTCTTTTCATGAGAGAAAATATTTTTTTTCATGAAAATAATTTGAAGAACAAGACTGAGACTGTAAGAAAAAACTGTTAGGTGAACAGTAAGACACAGTTAGGAATGAAATAATTTAGCGCAAAGAAAGATGGTAAATACGTATGATCATATCTTTATGGTGGGTGATGTGCTTGTCTCACCAGACATAATTAATGTGAAGTTCTGCTGCGATCTTGACAAGTGTCATGGTCAATGCTGCATTGAAGGAGATGCTGGCGCACCCGTAACCTTGGATGAGACGATGGAAATAGAGAATGTCCTCGACACTGTTTGGGGCGATTTGTCGGCTTCTGCACAGGCTGTTATCGACAAGCAGGGTGTTGCCTATACCGATGAAGAGGGCGATTTAGTGACGAGTATCGTAGGTGGTAAGGACTGTGTCTTCACCTGCTATGAGAATAACTGTTGTCTTTGTGCTTTAGAGCGTTCCTATCGTAGTGGCAAGACAGGCTTTGTAAAACCTATTTCCTGCTCATTATATCCTATCCGAGTAAAGGAATTTAGCAATGGAACCTGTGGTATTAACTACCACCATTGGCGCATCTGTGCCGATGCAAGAAAGAAAGGGGAAGAGCTGAATCTTCCCTTATATAAGTTTTTGAAGGAGCCTCTTACACGAAGATTTGGCAAGGAATGGTATGACGAGTTGTGCGAGGTTGCGGAACAGTTGTTAGGCTAATTACTATTAGGATTATGAGCCTTATGGGCCTTATTGGGCTAATTATCTTATTAGCCCTATGAGGCTTATAGGTCTAATAAGGCCAATTATATTATTTGCCTTATGAGCCTTATGGGCCTTATTAGGCCAATTATCTTATTAGCCCTATGCGGCTTATGTGCCTAATAAGGCCCATAATCCCCTATTATCCCTTCCTAAACCTTGAAGGACTAACGCCCACATGCTCCTTAAAATATTTCCCTAAGAAGCTCTGATTAGCAAAGTTGAGTTCCTCAGCAATCTGCTTGATGCTCATTGTCGTATTCCTTAACATCACGAGTAACTCACGTGTTACGTAGGAGTCAATCCACTCACTCGGTGTTCGCCGACTAACACTACGAACAGTCTCAGAGAGGTATTTCGAGGTGATACATAGCTGTTGGGCATACCAACCGACACGACGTTCCGTGCGGTAGTTCTTCTCCACCGACTGAATAAACTTATGAAAGATAACCTCTGCGCGTGTCTTTGAGTCGTCACCTATTTGCTGGAATCGATAGATAACATTACTCATATCGATGATAAGGGCCTTGAGCATGGTCATAACCAGCTCACGACGGAAACGATGACCAGCATCTTCAATCTTCCTTTTGATGCGCTGTACATCGTTCTCCAAGGCCTTTGTCTGTGCATTATTAAGGTGGAAAACAGGGTGAGTACGGGCAAAGAGGAAGAGAGCTGCCAGTTCGTGAATACCACTTACGATGTTTTGAAAGAAGTCATACGACATGATTAACGCTATACCCTCGCAATCAGGCGAGAGATGATAGTCGGCTACAACCTGTTCTTCACTAATGATAATGACATCTCCAGCACTCACTTTATGTTCCTTAGTATCAACAGTATATTGTGCACTACCGCCAGTACAGAGTGCAAGAAAGAGTGACTTCATGCGAGAAGCACTTGCAGGAAGTGGTACTTTGGTGATATCCTCGAAGAGAATAATATCATTGTCAATGTAGTCACCATCAGGATATACAAGTTTAGCCTGTGCTACATTAACTTCACGGAGTCGTATGTTTCTGTTCATATCCTCATTATTTGGGCCTACAAATATACTCATTTATTTCTTTTTAAGAGAAATTTATGTAGAGAAAAGAGCTATTAGAAGAGAGAATATAAGTGTTTATAGGAGTAATATAGACAATTAATAATTTTTTGAAAGGGACTTTTAGCATAGTTTTAATACGCTATCTACACAATAAGATAAGGTGTTTAAGTAAGCTGAAAGAACTGATTTTCAGGGGTATTATAAGTATCATAGCAATATATTCAACCATCAATAGCCTACGCATTAACCCATAATGTAAAATTAGAAGACGGATAGTAAGGTCTTTTTATGACTATCGTCAAAAAAGAGAAAATAGCAGAATAACAAAGGTGAACCATGTATTTACTTATGGTATAACGCAAATATTTCTTGCTTTTGTATAGATCTTTCTGATTTCATAACGCCAACCCTATCACTCAAGAAGACGGATGGGTAAAAGAAAAAGACTCCCTTTCTCATTCCGTGAGAAAGGGAGTCTTCATTATATTCTTAGCCTTAAAAGGCTGCTTTTAGTATATTGCAATAGGCTTATGCATCAATGTTAGCGTAGGTCGCATTCTTCTCGATAAACTCACGACGAGGCTCAACATCATCGCCCATTAGCATAGAGAAGATCTCATCAGCATCAGCAGCATTCTCGATAGTAACCTGCTTCAAGAGTCGTGTCTTTGGGTCCATAGTTGTCTCCCAAAGCTGTTCTGGGTTCATCTCACCAAGACCTTTGTAACGTTGTGTGTGTATAGCCTTGTCTTCTTCATCGCCATTTGCATACTTATCAATGAAGGCCTGGCGCTGTTGCTCAGTGTAGCAATACTCACTAACCTTCTTGTAAGTACACTTATAGAGCGGAGGCGTAGCAATGTAGAGGTGTCCGTGCTCGATAACCTTCGGCATATAACGATAGAAAAGAGTCATAATCAGTGTGTCGATGTGGGAACCATCGACGTCGGCATCGGTCATTATGATAATCTTATCATAGCGGAGTTTATCAGTGTTAGCCTCAAAGTCGCCTTCACCCTCTACTCCAAAGCGGACGCCGATAGACTGAATAATATTCATAACAGACTCAGCCTCGAATACACGATGACGCTGAACCTTCTCTACATTCAGAATTTTACCACGGAGAGGAAGGATAGCCTGTGTATAACGGTCTCGTCCCTGCTTAGCAGAACCACCGGCAGAATCACCCTCGACGAGGAAGATCTCACAGTCCTTAGGGTCCTTGTTAGAACAGTCAGCGAGCTTACCAGGCAAACCTCCACCGCTCATCACGTTCTTACGCTGTACGCTTTCACGTGCCTTACGGGCTGCCACACGAGCTGTAGCAGCAAGGATAACCTTGTTACAAATCATCTTTGCCTCGTTAGGATGTTCCTCAAGATAATCAGTCAGCGCCTCACCAACAGCCTGCTGTACGGCTCCTGCGACCTCACTGTTACCCAGTTTCGTCTTTGTCTGACCCTCAAACTGTGGTTCAGCAACCTTGATAGAGATGACAGCTGTCAATCCCTCGCGGAAGTCTTCACCTGCTATTTCAATCTTAGCCTTCTCTAACTGCTTTGAAATCTGTGGGTCGTTGTCCGCGTATGCCTTCAGTGTACGAGTCAATGCAGCACGGAAACCCTGCAAGTGAGTACCTCCCTCGATAGTATTGATATTGTTAACGTATGAGTGGATGTTCTCTGTATAATCAGTGTTGTACATCACAGCCACCTCGATAGGAATGTTTTGCTTCTCGGTCTTGAGATAGATAACATCATCGAAGAGATGCTGACGATGGCGGTCAACATAACGAACAAACTCCTTCAAACCGTCCTTAGCATGGAAGACTTCTGTACGTGTCTTACCTGTCTCTGGGTCTGGACGAAGGTCGGTAAGTGTAATCTTAATACCAGCATTGAGATAAGCCAACTCACGCATACGGCGTGCTACGATTGACCATTGGTAGACTGTCGTAGAGAAGATATCTGGGTCTGGCCAGAACTGTTGTCGTGTACCCGTCTTATCGGTCTCACCAACAACCTTCACTGGGTAGAGAGGCTTTCCTTTCTCGTACTCCTGCTGATAGATCTTACCATTACGAAAGACCTGAGACATCATGTGTGTAGAGAGAGCATTTACACAACTCACACCCACACCATGCAAACCACCGCTGACTTTGTATGACCCCTTGTCAAACTTACCACCAGCGTGGAGGACGGTCATCACGACCTCAAGGGCGCTCTTATGCAGCTTTTCGTGCATATCAACAGGGATACCACGACCGTCATCTTCAACGGTAATGGAGTTATCCTCGTTTATCGTAACTTCAATATTATGACAGTAGCCCGCCATGGCCTCGTCAATAGAGTTATCAACGGTCTCGTTTATCAAGTGATGGAGTCCCTTTTCACTGATGTCACCAATGTACATAGCAGGACGCTTGCGCACTGCTTCCAAGCCTTCTAAGACCTGAATGTTACTGGCGGAGTAATTATTCTCGTTTTCTGGATTTGCCGTCATTGTTGTTTCTGATTGTACTTACTAGTATGCAAAGATACACTTTTTCCTTTATATTTGAAAATAAAAACCTGCAAAAAACACAAAAGAAAACATATCAAATTGCTGTTTTGTGCTGATAATTAGCTTTTATTCTTTTTAGTGGTAATATTTAATTTCCTTATAAATGAGGATTGTTCGAAAAAGTCATTATCTGTACCTTTGCAACACAAAAACATTAACAAAAACCATCTTTATGTTAAATACCTTATTACTTGCATCCCTTGCTATCAGTGGGGTAGCTGGAGTGACTCCAGACTCAGTAGTGAACAAAGATGTATCACTTAACGAAGTAGTCGTTACTGACTTCAAGCAGAACAAAAGAAACCTAACTTCTATTGCAGTTTCAACCATTAACAGTCAGCAATTACTGAACCAACAAATTGTGAATTTGAAGGAGTTAACGGCAGTTATGCCTAACTTTTACATGCCCAACTATGGTTCATATGCTAACACACCTATCTTTATTCGTGGTATCGGAGCAAAGACGAAGGGTTCTGCTGTGGGTTTCTATGTAGATGGTGTGCCTCATTTTGAGTCTTCAGCATTTAATATTGACCTCAGTGATATTGCTGCTGTAGATGTGTTTCGAGGTCCACAAGGAACCTTATATGGGCGCAACACTATAGCAGGTGTTATCAATGTCTACACACATAACCCTCTTGATTATCAGAAGACACGTATAAAAGTAGGCTATGGAAGGTATAACGACGTTGTAGCACAGGCTTCTAACTACTCTAAGCTGACTGATAAACTTGGTTTGTCAAGTGCTATTTCTTATCATCATAACGATGGTATGTTCACCAATCAGTTCCTGAATGTTAAGGCGGATAAGGTGAATGAGGTTGAAGGACGACTCGGACTTTACTGGCGACCAACCACAAATTGGCTTATTCATCTCAATAGTACGCTTACTCATAGTAAGCAGAATGGTTATCCATATGCGCCATACGACCTTACGAAAGATGCACTATCACCTATTAGTTATAACCGCAATAGCACTTACAAACGTTTGATTTCAACAACAGGTCTTAATGCTCGATATGAGAATAGTCGTATTAGTTTCAATAGTCAGACGTCTTATCAATTCATCAAATCACATCAAGGGATAGACCAAGATTTCACACCAAAGGACCTCTTCTATGCTGATAATAGTTATCATCAGAATATGCTTTCACAAGAGCTAACCTTGAAATCGAATGATAAAGGTCGTTATCAGTGGATTATTGGTATGTTTGGTATGCTACTCCATTCTAACCCCTTTATAGAAACAAGCTATTATACAAAGGATTTCTCTACTCCAACTTCCTATAAGAACCCTACAGCGGGTTATGCTATCTATCATCAGAGTTCTTATAATATATGGAGGGGGTTATCGGCAACTGTTGGTTTACGCTTTGATTATGAGCATGCGAAAATAGACTACAATCAAGATAAGGTAACGTTAACAACAGGTGCTAATGCACATGTAAAGGACTTTATTAGTATTGCTAACTTCCGTCAGTTCACTCCTAAGTTTACGCTTCAATATCTTACAAACAGGGACAATCTCTACTATGCGAGTGTCACTCGTGGTTATAAGCCTGGTGGATTTAATACAATCTTCAAGACTGATGCAGAGCGTGCATACGACCCAGAATACAGCTGGAATTACGAGGTAGGGGCGCGACTAAAGTTCTTGAATGGACGATTGACAGCTGAAGCAGATCTTTTCTACATTGATTGGCGACACATGCAGACTACCTATACGGTCCCTGCTGTGGGTAATCTAATTGCGAATGCAGGACATACGGATAGTAAGGGATTCGAACTTTCACTTGCTTATCATCCAATAAAGAGCTTACAGTTTAGTATGAACTATGGTTACACCCACGCTCGTTACTTGGAATATAAGAAGAGTGCTGCAGAGGATTTCTCGGGTAATAGACTTCCAATGGTGCCTAACCACACACTCTCAATAGATGGGACTTACACCATTTTGCAGGCAGGTTGGTTTGATAAGATTGTCGTTAATGCAGGCTTTACAGGGCTCGGTCGTATCTATTGGGCTGATGACAATGTCGTTCGCCAGAACTTCTATGGGACGCTTAATGCAAAGGTTAGTATCACAAAAGGTATATTCACATGGGATTTTTGGGGTAAGAATTTGACAGGAACTGACTATATAGCGTACAGTTTCAAGATGTCAACTGGTAACTATGCACAGAAGGGTAAGCCTCTTACCTTTGGTACTTCCCTCAGCGTGACATTCTAAGGACGGGATGAAGGATTGGAGGAAAAGGATGCTACAGCTATTTCAGCTCACTTCTCCTAAAGTCCTTTCTCATGATATGTAACACGTTGCTCTATTTATATAATTCACTACATGTTCAACAGCATTTCATCAAAGAAACTAAGTTTTGGTACGTTCTTCTGTCTATATATCGCACAGATGGTACCGTCATCCTTTCTTATGACAGCCTTACAGGTTATCATGAGGGAAGGTCAATATAGTCTTGCAACCATTGGTTTGCTAAACCTTGTCCGAGTTCCATGGACGATCAAGTTCCTATGGTCACCTTTTGTTGACCGCCACTGCGTAACAGTGCGTGACTACAAACGTACGATTATCGCTACAGAGTTGATATATGCCGTTGCACTCTTAGCCACAGGGCTGATTAATGTACGTTCAGAAATCATGCTTGTGGTTATTTTGGCGTCTATCTCTATGCTTGCTTCGGCTACACAAGACATTGCTACAGACGCGCTTGCCATCCTTTCTTTTAAGAAGCACGACCATAGTATGCTCAATAGTATGCAGTCTATGGGAGCCTTCGGAGGTGCTGTCATTGGTGGAGGAGTCTTACTTATCTTACTGAAAAGCTATGGTTGGAATGTAGTAGTACCCTGTTTAGCCTTGTTTGTTTGTATGATGATTATTCCTTTAATGTTTAATCCTTATATCAAGATAGAGAATGAGAAACCGAGAGAACGTGCCAAGTGGACTGACATCTTTAGCTTCTTTGGACGTAAGGAGATATGGCCACAGATAGGTTTCTTGCTGCTGTATTATATGGGAATCATCGGTATTCTTTCCATGATGCGTCCTTACCTCGTTGATAAGGGGTACGATATGAAGGAGATAGGATTCCTTACGGGTATCGTCGGAACTGCTGCTTCCTTCGTTATGGCGTGGTTTTCTGGAGTTCTCATACGGCGAATTGGAATTTATAAGGCTCGTATTATTATTGCAGGACTTATTATACTGGCACCTATCTACTTCCTTGCAATGACTTTTGCCGTCTTTAACAAGACTGCATTTGTCATCGGAATCATATATATCCAAGCTTGTTACGGATTGGCAACTGTGGTTCTTTACACTACAGCCATGCGATGCGTACGTCCTGGTAGAGAAGGGACTGACTTTACCATACAAATTGTTATTAGTCATGTAAGCGGTCTGCTCGTTGCGGTATTAGCGGGAACGGTGGCGCATATCTTCGACTATCGTGGTCTTTATATAGCTGAGACAGTGGTGGCTATCGTCAGCCTCATCTATGTTTTATCAGCCTTTAAAAAGGAAGAATAAGCCATGGTTTCTTTACTGAAGAACATAGCTTTAAACCAAACTGCTCACATATTGTAGCCTAATGATCTATTCGAGTAAAAGCATAGTAGAGTAAGGTTTGGAAGTGTATAGTGCTTTCCTTATAAATGAGGATTGTTTATGTTAGGAGGTATTCGTACCTTTGTCATATAATTTATTTCGACGAATGAAGCAAGAACTGATTGATAAATACAATGTATCTGTACCTCGTTATACGAGTTATCCACCAGCTAACTTCTTCCGACCTTTTACTGGGGAAGAGTTTTTGAAGGAGGTTGATTATAGCAATGAGGTGCGTGAGAAGAAGCTTTCCTTTTATTTTCATATGCCTTTCTGTCGGCGTCTGTGTCATTATTGTGGCTGCAACTCTTACCCTATGGCAAAGGAAGAGCGTATTGAAGCTTATGTGCAAGCGTTGCATAAGGAGATAGATCTCGTAGCAAAGCATATAGATAAAAGTAGACGTATATCGCAGATTCATTATGGCGGTGGTAGTCCAACTGCTATGCCTGTAAGTGTTCTTAAAGAGCTGAATGAGCATCTGCTGTCACTCTTTTCTACGATAGAACAGCCTGAGATAGCCATAGAATGTCATCCAGGTTATCTAACAGCAAAGGACTGGCAAGGACTGTTGGATGCACGATTTAATCGTTTTAGTTTAGGTGTACAGGACTTCAATGAAGAGGTGTTGAGGCTTGTTAATCGTACGCCTTCTGAATTGCCAACAGAGGAAATAGTGGCAATTCTCCGTAATGCGGGTGTTAATATTAATATGGATTTCCTCTTTGGCTTACCACTTCAGACATCGGATAGCTTTAAGAAGACGATAGAGCGTGCTGTAGCAATGCGCCCCGACCGTGTTACAACATTTAGTTATGGACACTGCCCATGGATATTTAAACGTCAGATGATACTTGAAAAGGCTGGTCTTCCTGATACGGAGGAGAAGGCTTTGATGTTCCAAAAGGCTAAAGATGTGCTGCATGAGGCGGGTTATCTTAGTGTTGGTTTGGACCATTTTGTACTTCCTGATGATGAACTATCTGAGGCTTTGCAATCTCATAGACTACATCGAAACTTCCAAGGTTATTGTACACGTCGTACAACAGGACAGGTGTATGCTTTCGGTGTGACGGGTATCAGCCAATTAGAGACTGCCTATGCACAGAATACAAAGTCGATAGACGAATATATTTCAGAAGTCTCTGCAGATACATTGCCTATCCGGAAAGGCTACCAATTAACGCCACAAGAGCGTATAGTACGTGAGGTTATTGAACGTTTGATGTGTAACTATCATATTGATTGGACACATATTGCGGAGGATCTTGCTGTGTCGGTAGCTGACGTGAAAGGGGCTATCAATTATGATGTTGAGCGTCTGCAAGAGATGGAAAGAGATGGTATTCTTTGTTTGACAGAGAATACCTTGGAGATGACAGGGGAGGGAAATCCCTTTGTTCGTACTGTGGCTGCCGCACTTGATCCGATGATGGTGGCTACGGATAAGAAGTTTTCAAAGCCAATATAAAAGTTTTACGCTTCCTTTACGTTGGGGAGAGATACTTTGGGAGAGGAATCTATATAGCATTAATATTATGGAAGAAAGAAAGATAGTTGTCGTTGGTGCAGGTCTTACTGGTCTTACTTGTGCTGCTTATCTGCGTCGTAAAGGTCAAGATGTTGTGGTCTTGGAGGCTACTGACCGTATTGGTGGACTTATGCAGACGGAAGAGGTTGACGGCTTTGTGATGGAACAAGGCCCGAGTACGGGTACTATTAAATATCCTGAAGTGGCTGAACTCTTCGATATGTTAGGTGATGAATGTACGCTGGAGGTGGCACAGAGTTCTGCTAAGTGCCGTTTGATATGGAAAGATGGACGCTTCCATGCCTTACCTTCTGGACTTTGGTCTGCTATAACGACTCCTCTCTTTACGCTGAAAGATAAGTTCCATATTCTTGGTGAGCCATGGCGTAAGAAGGGAACAGAGCCTAATGAGAGTGTGGGAAGCCTCGCAGAACGACGCTTGGGACGGTCTTTTGTGGATTATGCAGTCGACCCTTTCCTCTCTGGCGTGTATGCTGGTAATCCTTATCAATTACCAACTCGCCTTGCTTTGCCTAAACTCTACGACTTAGAACAGCGTTATGGGAGTTTTATCAAAGGGGCTATAGCACTTGCAAAACAACCGAAAACGGACAGGGAAAAGCGTGCAACAAAGGCTGTCTTCTCTACTCGTGGAGGTTTCCGTAGCCTTGTTTCTGCGTTAGGAAAAGTGATAGGTGATGAGAGGATCCTAACGAATTGCAAAGAGCTAAGTATAGAGCCGTTAGGAGATAAGTGGAAACTGTCTTGGGGTAACAATACTATAATAGCTGAGCAGGTTGTTACAACTTGTCCTGCTTATGCCTTACCAAAGTTGTTGAGTTTCTTACCTAAGGATCAACTTGACGATTTAAGCAATCTTTATTATGCTCCTGTGATTGAGGTTGGAGTAGGAATGAAGAATACAGGGGATGTACATTGGAATGCCTTTGGCGGGTTAGTACCGTCTAAAGAAAAACAGAATGTGTTGGGAATTCTTATGCCTTCCGCTTGTTTTCAGGGGCGTTCGCCTAAGGATGGAGCTAATTATGCGTTCTTCATTGGTGGTGCTTGTCATCCAGAATATCTCAATAAGACGGATGAAGATTTGACAGAATTGGTTAATACGTCCCTTCATACGATGTTGGGATACCCCAAAGGTACCCGAGCCGACGTTATTCGTATTTATAGGCACAGTCATGCTATTCCACAATATATGCCCGAAACGGATGCACGCCTTCGTACTATTGATGCCGTAGAACGTGCTTATCCAAGTTTACATATTATTGGTAATCTGAAAGATGGTATCGGTATGGGCGATAGAATCAAGCAAGCTGTGGATATGGCAGAGAAGATTAATTTAGCTTTATCGTAAATACAGCTGTCTATACGTGGTTTTCTTTATTTTAATTTGCTGTCACTTTTAACATTTCATTTATACCTCTGTAAGCTAATAAGTTAGGTGCTTACAGTGGATGACAGTAGTGACAGTAAATTGAAATGCCCCCATTTGCCCAAGCACTTTCTATAAGTCTAACAAGTGTATAATATGCAAAAAGCCATAATCCCAATAGGATTACGGCTCTTATTGTTCTTTTCAGCTATGACTGAAAGTATTTTTTTATCCCAATGCAGCTACGTGCTTGCAGAGAGCAGACTTCAAATTAGCTGCCTTGTTCTGGTGGATAACGTTAGTCTTTGCCAACTTGTCCAACATCTTCTGTACAACAGGGTAGAGCTTAACAGCCTCTTCCTTATCCGTCATGCTACGCAACTTGCGAACAGCGTTACGCATAGTCTTTGCATAATATCTGTTGTGCAAGGTCTTAACCTTGTCCTGACGGATTCTCTTCAATGATGATTTGTGATTTGCCATCTTTGTTTTCTTCTTTTATTTTACTTGTAGTCCCTAGCAGAGTCGAACTGCTCTTTAGAGAATGAAAATCTCTCGTCCTAACCGATAGACGAAGGGACCATAGCTGATTTTGCGGGTGCAAAGGTAGCCCATTTATTTTAATCAGCCAAACTTTTCGCTAATTAATTTTCATAAGAGGCTGTATTTTTGTAATTTTGCATTGTTTTTTATATGATTTTGAAGTCGAAAGCTATCGTTTTGCATTCTCTTAAGTTTGGTGATTCATCGTTAATAATCGACATATTTACCGAATTAGAGGGTCGTATTTCTTTTATAACACGCATACCCAAGACGGCAAAGGGAAAGATTAAGAAGCAGTATTTTCAACCACTGACCTTACTCGACCTTGAATTTGATTACCGTCCACGAACATCCCTACAGCGTATAAAGGAAGTACGTATCCTTCGACCTTATGGCTCTATACCTTTCGATCCTGTGAAGTCGGCTATCCTCCTCTTCCTATCAGAATTCCTTTATTATGTTACACGTGGGGAGCAGCAAAACATTCATCTATATAAGTATGTGTGTGCAAGTATGGAATGGTTGGATGAAGCAGAACATGACTATGCAAATTTCCACCTTGTCTTCATGATGCGCCTCAGCCGTTTTATAGGTTTCTTTCCCAACCTTGATGCATACCAAGAAGGAGCATGTTTCGATCTTCGCAATGCCACCTTTACAGAGCATGCACCCCTCCATTCTGATTATCTACTTCCTGTAGATGCTGCAGAAATTAACCAACTGATTCGTATGGACTATGAGAATATGCACCTATTCCGTCTTTCTCGTCATAATCGAAACCGAATCTCTGACATTGTATTGCATTACTATCGACTCCATGTACCTGATATGCCTGAATTAAAGAGCTTTCACGTTCTGCGTGAACTGTTCAGTTAACGTTTCCTATGACATTTTCCATAGCTTTATAAACATTCCTATAGGTTAGGTGTTGAACCAATCGCACGAATGGTACTGATAAAATCCACCATTAAGAAATTAGGTTCCTATTAACGCAAAATGTTGGTTCTTCCGTTAAATGCGTAGGTTGGAAATAGGATAAAGGCTTATGCACTTGCAAAGTATGACTGTCCAAAATCAGATGGTCTTACATCGGAAGATAAACTACAAGATAAGATGCAGAAAAGGTAAATTGATGCTGTGTCTGTTCATTAGCATGTCATTCTGCCTTTACTACCATAACATCGTTGCATGTAAATATTTTTACCCAGTTCAAAACTGACACATGCTCTTCTTGCTTCTAAAAGATGCTTGATTAGCTTGCAATAGATGCTCTTTTAGCGTGTTACTAACGCCCTTTTGAAGTCTAATTAAGCACCTTTTAAGAATGACTTGATAACCATTTGATTGGCTGCTGGTTATAAACTTGCTTTTTTGCAATTGCTTTTTATATTTGCAGATGATTTGTTTGAAATTATGTAATGACTTTTCAAACTCTTGTCTGTATTTTGAACGTATTAAAATGAAAAGGTTGTTTTGCATCGGAGGGTGATGATAGAATGGACAGTTGGCTGTCTTGCCCATGTTTTTGTTTGATGAATCACTTTGGGTCTTACGTTAAAGTTGTACGAAAAGCATCCACGCATTTAACGGAAGAGCCAAAATGGTTAACCTTCAAATTCCATCATACAATTCAATCGACTCTTTCTAAAAGTCAAGTGTTAGCTGACCATCGCCCAAAAGGTTGAAACTCTTGCGATGATAGGGTGTAACTCCATGTTCGCTGATAGCCTGCCGATGCTTCTTTGTAGGATAACCCATATTTGACTGCCAATCATATTGCGGATATTCCTTTGCCAGCGCCTGCATGTAATCATCACGATAAGTCTTAGCAAGGATTGATGCCGCTGCTATAGAAAGATACTTTCCATCACCTTTTACTATAGTAGTAAAGGGAAGCTCTTGATAAGGTTTGAAACGATTGCCATCAACAATGACAGCTTCTGGGCGTACTTTCAGCTGGTCTAATGCTCGATGCATTGCAAGGAAAGACGCATTCAGAATGTTTATTTTATCAATCTCTTCTGGAGTCACAACACCTACCGCCCATGCAACAGCGTCCCGTTCTATCTCTGCACGAAGTGTATAACGCTTCTTGGCTGATAGTTTCTTCGAATCATTGAGTAACTCGTTTTCGTAGTCAGGAGGTAAAATAACCGCTGCAGCGTAGACACTCCCAGCAAGACAGCCCCTACCTGCTTCGTCGCAACCAACTTCAACAAGACCTTCGTAATAATGACTTAACAACATACAATAACCCTTAAGATGTTAAAGAACCTTTCAAATTAAATTTATATAACAAATAAAAAATACGGAGTGAACATTCATTGCACAGCCTGTTTCTATTTTTGCAATCGTAAACCAAAGATGGGTTTTACACCTATTATATATATAGCAAACAATTAATAAGACATGAATATGAAAAAGGAAATGACTCTCACAGAACGTAACACTTCGTTTACTGAGCTTAGCAACTTTATTACAGATGCCACAGCATGGTTTCAGACCCCAATGGAATGGTTGAGAAAATACTACAGTGCTGTACTCGAACGAGAGGTAAGTAGCAAACAGGCTTCTTATATCACACAAGCACAATTGGCCCTTATCTTAGCAATATTGCCTATCATCCCTTCACTATTAGTACAAGTTCTCAACTTTGCTTGGTTTGGATTTGCACTTTATAAATGCAAAAAAGCGAATAAGTCAACATGATCTTTACCCACAAAGGAGGGAACTACAGAAAAGAGATAGGTGTTCATAAACGTAATTGAACGCATAAGAACACCTATATTAAACTGCTTATAGTCTTAGAACATCATGGATACACGCTTGATACCAGATACCAAGGCGTCTACTTCCTCACGGGTGTTATAAAGTCCAAAAGAGGCACGAACAGTTCCGAGAACACCCAAGCGATCCATCAAGGGCTGGGCACAATGATGACCAGTCCGGACTGCAATGCCAAGTTGATCGAGGAGTGTACCGAGGTCCATGTGGTGGATATTGCCTACATTGAAGCTGATAACGGCATCGCCACTATCACCAGCATGCCCGTAGATGTGCATTCCTTCTATCTCACGCAACTGCTGAAGGGCATAATGTGTGAGGTCTTGCTCATGCGCAAAGATGTTATCCATTCCCAAAGCATAGACATAATCGAGGGCTTTGGCAAGTCCGTGAGTAGCTACATAGTCGGGAGTTCCGGCTTCAAACTTCAATGGTGGACGCTCAAAGGTGGTCTTCTCAAAGCTGACATGCTCTATCATCTCACCGCCACCTTGGTAAGGTGGCATCTTATCGAGCCATTTCTCTTTACCATAAAGAACACCTACACCCGTAGGACCATAGACCTTATGCCCACTGAAAGCAAGGAAATCACAATCTAAATCCTGTACGTCAACAGCAAAATGCGGTACGCTTTGTGCACCATCAATCATAACTGGTACACCATGTTCGTGGGCTATCCGAATCATTTCCTTTACTGGATTGATGGTGCCAAGAACATTACTTACCTGCATTACACTGACGAGTTTCGTACGTTCGGAGAAGAGTTGCTCATAAGCCTGTAGGTCGAGAACTCCCTCATCGGTCATCGGGATAACCTTCAAAACAATCCCTTTGCGCTGTTCTTGCAACTGCCATGGAACGATATTAGAGTGATGTTCCATTGTAGAAACAATCACTTCGTCGCCTGCTTGCATACATCCTTCAGTGAAGCTGGAGGCAACAAGGTTCAGACTCTCCGTCGTTCCACGTGTAAAGACAATCTCCGTAGTGGAGCGAGCATTGATAAACTTCCGCACTGTTTCGCGTGCCGCCTCGTGTAAGTCAGTTGCCTGTTGCGACATCCAGTGTACTCCACGATGCACATTTGCATTCACATTAAGATACTCTTCACGCATGGCGTCCAGCACACAGAGCGGTTTCTGCGTGGTAGCACCATTGTCAAAGTAAACCAACGGCTTACCATAGACGGTGCGAGAGAGTATCGGGAAATCTTCTCTAACTTTATTAATATCGTACATCTTCTATTGGGTTAATGGGTCATATTAGGCCTATTGAGCTAATAAGGCTATTGGGTCTATTGGGCTAATAAGGCTAATTAGCCCAATAAACCTTAGACCTAATTACTTACACAAGTTGCAACCTTCGCACTTATCAAGCTCACCACGGAAGCGCTTTTCTACCAAATGGTGGAGACGGTCACGCAGTGGTTCGAGTTCCATCTTGTCGATGACTTCATTGATAAAGGCAAACTCAAGGAGGAGTTTAGCTTCTTTTCTATCGATACCACGTTGCTCCATATAGAAGAGAGCGGCATCATTGAGCTGCCCAACCGTTGAACCATGATTACACTGAACATCATCAGCATAGATCTCAAGCATTGGCTGCGTGAACATTCTGGCAGTCTTGCTGGCACAGAGGTTACGGTTATTCTCTTGTGAGAGTGTCTTCTGTGCGCCCTTACGAACGAGTACACGACCGGCGAAAGCACCCACAGCATTCTCGTCGAGTACGTATTTATAGAGTTCGTTGCTTGTGCAGTGAGGCACTTGATGGTCGATAAGTGTGTTGTTATCAACATGCTGATTCTTGTCAGCTATCACACAACCATTGCAGAAACACTCACTACCCTCACCCTTAAAGACAAGGTCGAGCATATTTCGGGTTACTCCATTGTGCAACGTGATGACGTTATGACTTGCACGTGAATTGCGTTGCTGTTCGATATAAACATTCGAAACACGCACATTCTTGGCATGTGTCTCTTCCATACAGTTCAGTTCCAGGTTCGCATTATCGCCCACAAAGGCTTCGATCACCTGTGTTGCAAGGAAGTTTCGGTCGTCAGCTGCGTGGTCACAGAAGAGGAATTGCGCCTTAGCACCTTCTTCGAGCACAATAAGTACACGCCGATTGACCATCAAGTCAACATCAGAACGGAGGATATTTATCACCTGCACTGTACGGTCAAGTTGCACATTCTTAGGCACATAGATAAAGAGTCCGTCTTGTGCTAACATAGTATTCAGTGCCGTAACAGCATCTTTCTCAGTGTCAGCCAGCTTACCATAGTACTTCTTCACCAACTCTGGACGCTCTTTAGCCACACGACTCAAACTGTCAATGACTACTCCATCGTTGAGCTTTACGTTTGGAAGTGCCTTCGTATAGAACTGATCGTTGACTATAAAGTAAAGAGATGTACTGAGATTGGGCACATCACATCTGAATGTCTCGTATGGGTCAACGGGTATTTCAAGTCTGTTGAGGTTCAAACCATAATCTGGTTCGAATAGCTTTTGCATGTCCGTGTACTTATAGCGTTCCACCTTCTTGGTAGGAAAGCCCAGCCGACGGAAATCGTCAAAAGCCTTATCGCGCACCTCATTCATCACAGGAGCAGCATGATCCTTTATGATTTGCTGCGCCTCTGTGTAGAGGTCTATATATTGTTTTTCGCTTTGCATGTTTGTTTTAAGAAGTTTGGGAGCAATGAAAGTGCAGTCTTTGTAATCCTTTTTTACCAATTATTACAACCTAAAAAGAGCTTTTATAACTCATTGAAAACCATCATATTACAGTCAATTAAAATTCTCTTATAAGACAATTTGAATTCTCTTATAGGACAATTTGAATTCTCTTATAAGACAATTTCAACTTTCTACTAACGCTTTTTCTACTCGCTCCATTATGTAAATACTTTTTCTTACACGACGTTATCAGTCGTTATCCACTTCTTCCTTTATCCAATCGTAACCGCGTTGTTCAATCTCCTTCGCCAATTCTGGACCTGCCGTCTTCACGATACGACCTTTATAAAGTACGTGAACAACGTCTGGTTTGATCATATCAAGCAGTCGCTCATAGTGCGTGATGACGATGTATGAGGTTTTATCAGTATGCATCTTGTTAACGCCATCAGCTACAATGCGCATGGCATCAACGTCAAGACCAGAGTCAGTCTCATCCAAAATACTAAGCTTTGGCTCCAACATTGCCATCTGGAAGATCTCATTACGCTTCTTCTCACCACCCGAAAAGCCTTCGTTTACACTGCGACGAGAGAGTGTGGAGTCCATCCCTACCAACTGACGTTTCTCACGCATGAGTGCCATAAACTCAGCAGCCTTCATTGGTTCTAATCCTTCATAGGCACGCTTTGCATTGATAGCAGCCTTCATGAAGTTAGTCATACTCACGCCAGGTATCTCAACAGGATATTGGAAAGAGAGGAACAAACCCTCGTGCGAGCGGTCTTCTGGCTTCATCTCCAATAGGTTTTTGCCATTAAAAATAGCCATACCATCGGTCACCTCATAGAGAGGATTACCCGTCAGTACGGCACTCAGCGTTGATTTACCCGAACCATTAGGTCCCATGATAGCATGCACCTCACCATCTTTTATCGTGAGGTTGATACCTTTTAATATTTCTTTTCCTGCGATGGTTGCATGCAGGTTTCTTACTTCTAACATATTATCTTTGCTTTAATTATCCTTCACTAAAAATGAATTAACAACATCTAACAACATATCGAACACGAAATCAGAGAAGTGATATT
This sequence comes from Prevotella jejuni, assembly GCF_900187995.1. Lineage (GTDB taxonomy): Bacteria > Bacteroidota > Bacteroidia > Bacteroidales > Bacteroidaceae > Prevotella > Prevotella jejuni. The sequence continues at coordinate 11,054 of NZ_FZNZ01000007.1, read as the reverse complement.
CACCACGAGCCATCTTTTCTACTCTCTCTTGCTCTATTTGCTCTTCAAGGAGCGAAGACGAATAAGCATCTTTACCAAAGAAAGACTTTGATTTCTTCTTGTAAGCTGGCAAGTTACTTATCATCTCCGAGCCCGTAACTGTACGATAGAGGCGAGTATCAAAGGGCTTGGGTGTATACGGCAACCCCATCACTGACCGGCATATAATCACCGTATCCAGCTTTACTTGCTCATCAATCAAATACTTCTGCCACGGCTTTATCTGCCATGATTGGGCTTGAAGCATTGTTGTAAGCAGCAAACCAAACGTGATAAGAATGACCTTTCGCATACGTTTTGACTACTTTATCCTACCGTTCCTTCCAAAGTTACAGAGAGAAGTTTCTGTGCCTCAACAGCAAATTCCATTGGAAGTTTGTTGAGGACATCCTTGGCATAACCATTGACTATCAAACCAACGGCATCCTCTGTTGGTATACCACGCTGATTGCAATAGAAGAGTTGGTCCTCACTAATCTTCGAAGTGGTTGCTTCATGCTCAACAATAGCAGTATCGTTGTGGATGTCCATATAAGGGAATGTATGTGCACCGCAATCGGAACCTAAGAGAAGAGAGTCACAACTTGAGTAGTTACGAGCGTTCTCCGCATTGGCTGTAGCACGAACTAAGCCACGATAAGAGTTCTGACTATGTCCAGCAGATATACCTTTCGAGATGATTGTACTCTTCGTATTCTTACCCATGTGAATCATCTTCGTACCCGTATCAGCCTCTTGGTAGTTGTTTGTCACAGCAACAGAATAGAACTCTGCCTGTGAGTTATCGCCTTTCAACACACAAGAAGGATACTTCCAAGTGATTGCCGAACCAGTCTCTACCTGTGTCCATGACAGCTTAGAGTTCACTCCACGTAGTTCGCCACGCTTTGTAACAAGGTTCAGGACACCACCCTTACCGTTCTCATCACCTGGATACCAGTTCTGAACAGTAGAGTATTTCACCTCTGCATTATCTAACACAACGATTTCAACTACTGCAGCATGCAACTGATTCTCATCACGCATAGGAGCAGTACAGCCCTCAAGATAGCTAACATACGAATCATCATCAGCTACAATCAATGTACGCTCGAACTGACCAGTGTTGATTGCATTGATGCGGAAGTACGAACTAAGCTCCATCGGACAGCGAACACCTTTAGGAATATATACGAAGGAACCATCACTAAAGACCGCAGAATTGAGTGCTGCAGAGTAGTTATCACGATAAGGAACAACACTTCCAAGGTATTTACGCACCAAGTCAGGGTGCTCTTTGACAGCTTCACCAATAGAACAGAAGATGATTCCCTTCTCTGCTAACTGCTTCTTAAAGGTTGTCTTCACTGATACTGAGTCCATAATGGCATCAACAGCCGTCCCACTCAGTGCTAATCGTTCTTCCAGAGGAATACCTAACTTATCGAAAGTCTTCTCTAACTCTGGGTCAATCTCCTTATTCTTAGGCTTCTTCGCCAATGGATCAGCATAATAAGAGATATCCTGCAAATGTAGTTCTGGCAAATGCAAGTGTCCCCACGTTGGTATAGGGAGCGTCTGCCAGTAACGGAAAGCCTTCAAACGAAAATCGAGGAGCCACTCTGGTTCCCCTTTCTTCTGCGAAATAAGTCGAACGACATCTTCGTTCAGACCCTTCGGAATGACCTCCGTATGTACATCAGTCGTAAAGCCGAACTCATACTTCTGCTCTGCGACTTTCTTTACAAATTCATTATTCTTGTTCTCAGACATTTGTTTTGTGATTAAAGAGAGGAGAGGCTGTTCTGTCGTTAAAGAGGTTAAAGGGTGTCAGAGAAATCAAGATCAATACTTACAATTGCCGTAGACCTCTTTATCACTAACGTTTAGCCCATCTGAAAAACACTCTTTACCTTTCTTATACCTATTGCTTGACGCATCAAAACCTATCGTTCCTCTTCATCCAACAATAAGTCTTTTTAGCTCTCGCCATCTCTATTCTCGATACTAAATATACACTCTATGACCATACAAGATGTATGCCATGAAGTTCTACGGCAACATTTGTTACCATGAAGAAAAAACCGTCTTTACTCCTTTACCGGAGAGAAGACGGTTTTTTTATGTTGTTACAATTTCTGTTCAACCTCAATCTCCGTGAAGGTTTCGATGATGTCACCCACCTGTAAATCATTATAGTTGACAAGCGAGATACCACATTCGAGACCCGTCGCAACTTCCTTCACATCATCCTTATAACGCTTCAGAGCATCAATAGGAGCTGTATGAATAACAATACCATCACGAACTACGCGACCTTTATCCTTGCTGTGAACCTTACCTTCAGTAACCATACCACCGGCAACCGTTCCAACCTTGGATATCTTGAAGACTTGTTTCACCTCAAACTGACCAGTGACAATCTCCTTCTTCACCTTGTCAAGCATACCCACCATCGTTGACTTCACATCATCGATAGCATCATAGATGACAGAGTAAGTATTGATCTCAACACCCTCACGGTCGGCCAAGCGGCGTGCATCGGCAGAAGGACGAACCTGGAAGCCGACAATGACAGCATCAGAAGCAGATGCTAACATAACGTCACTCTCAGAGATCTGACCTACCGCCTTACTGATCACGTTCACATTAACCTTCTCTGTTGACAGCTTGATGAATGAGTCAGACAATGCCTCGATAGATCCATCGGTATCACCCTTCACGATGATATTCATCTCATGGAACTCACCACGAGCGATTCGGTGAGAGATATCAGACAGAGTAAGACGTGTTTGTGTACGCAAGCCCTGCTCACGTTGCAACTGCTCACGCTTGTTAGCAATCTCACGTGCCTCCTGTTCAGTCTCCATAACATGGAAGGTATCACCAGCTGTTGGTGCACCATTCAGACCAAGGATGATTGCAGGCTCTGCTGGTCCAGCACTTTCGATACGCTGGTTACGCTCATTGAACATAGCCTTAATACGTCCCCATGAAGTACCAGCGATAACGTTATCACCAATCTTCAACGTACCATTAGACACAAGAACCGTACTTACATAACCACGACCCTTATCGAGTGATGACTCAATAATAGTACCTGTAGCCTTACGGTTAGGGTTAGCTTTAAGATCCATCATATCGGCTTCAAGAAGGACTTTGTCAAGAAGCTCATTCACTCCCAATCCCTTCTTAGCACTGATCTCTTGACACTGATACTTACCACCCCACTCTTCAACGAGCAAATTCATCTGTGACAAGTCCTCACGTATCTTATCAGGGTTAGCTCCTGGCTTATCAATCTTATTGATAGCGAATACCATTGGTACACCAGCTGCTTGTGCATGTGCAATAGCCTCCTTGGTAGTAGGCATCACAGAGTCGTCTGCCGCAATGATGATAATCACGATATCGGTAACCTGTGCACCACGAGCACGCATAGCAGTAAAGGCTTCGTGACCCGGAGTATCAAGGAAGGTAACCTTACGGCCATTCTCCAATGTTACACTATATGCGCCAATATGCTGGGTAATACCACCTGCCTCACCAGCAATCACGTTCGTGTTACGGATATGGTCGAGCAAAGAAGTCTTACCATGGTCGACATGACCCATGACAGTAACGATAGGAGCACGTGAAACGAGATCGTTCTCATCATCAACCTCCTCGCTAACAGCCTCCTGCACCTCAGCACTTACATACTCTGTCTTGAAGTCGAACTCATCCGCAACGAGATTGATAGTCTCAGCATCCAAACGTTGGTTGATAGAAACCATGATACCGACAGACATCAATGTTGAGATGACATTCGTTACAGGAACATTCATCATTGTAGCCAGTTCAGAAACAGTAACGAACTCTGTCAGCTTCAATATCTTACTTTCCTTACGCTCTGCCTTAGCCTCCGCATTCAGACGCTCTTGAACAGCATCACGCTTCTCCTTACGGTACTTAGCACCCTTCTTGTTCTGGCTCTTACTTGTCAGACGAGCAAGAGTCTCCTTTACCTGGCGTGCTACTGCCTCATCATCAACCTCTAATGGTTTCTGATTACGATTACGGTTCTTCTTACCCGCATTCTTGTTGCCACCGCCATTGTTATTACCTTTCTTACCATTCTGGTTTTGCTGTTGATTAGCGGCAGCATTGATATCTACGCGTTCCTTATTAATACGAACGCGTTTTTTCTTGCCTTGACCATTATTCTGACCAGCCTTCTCCTCACGCTCTTTACGACGTTCTTCCTTACTCTTCTTCTTAGGACGAGTACTCTGATTCAGCGTACTAAGGTCTATCTTACCTAAGACATTCACCTTAGGAGTATTCAAGATCTTCTTCTCATTCTTGGTCTGGAACAAGCCATTATCTTTCTTTTCTTCTACAGCAACAGGCTCAGCCTGAGGCTTAGAAGTAGCTGGTTCGCTCTTAACCTCTGGTTTAGTCTTCACCTCAGCCTCAACAACAGGAGCCTCCTTCTTTACAGGCTCAACCTTCTTCTCTACTGGTTTCTCAACCTTAGGAGCCACCGGTTTAACCTCTTCCTTGTTTGTTACAGACTTTTTACTTGTCTCATGCTTCTCAACCTCCTTCTTCTCTTCTGCTGGTTCCACGGCAGCTGCAGCAGGAGCAGGAGCAGGTTTATCCTCTGTAGGAGCAACAGCTTTCTTAGCAGTAGGTTTATTCAGTTGATCAAGGTCTATCTTTCCAACAGGTTTATACTGCTGACGTTCAGCCTTCAAGATCGTCTCACCTTTATGATCAGCAGCGCCTTTCTTCTCCTTAGTCTTCTTCTGTAAGAGTTTAGCTGCGTCCTTCTTTACCTCCTTATCATTGTTGAAGGCACCTACGAGAGCCTTATACTGGTCCTCGCTTAGCTTAAAGTTAAGTTCGTTCTTCACCTCGCCTAACTCTGGCTTCTTCTCCAAGAACTCCACTGCCGTTTGGAGTCCTATATTCAATTCACGAATTGCTTTGTTTAATCTGATGCTCATTAACTTTATTTTACGGTGTAGGGTGTTGGTTGTTGAAATGCCTTTTGGTAGAGAGGGGTTCCGAACATGGAGTTGCTGAATAGTCACACCCGTTAGCTTTCAGTCAACAACCATCACCCACCAACCAGTCACCTTTTACTGTTCAAACTCTGATCTCAATACGTTCAACACGCTGTCTACGGTCTCTTCCTCCAAGTCTGCCTTTTCTATCAACATCTCTCGTGGAGCATTGAGCACCTGGCGTGCTGTGTCGAGTCCGATACCCTTGATGGCATCGATAACCCACTGGTCTATCTCATCAGAGAATTCATCTAAGTAAATATCCTCCTCTGCGTTCGTTTCGTCAAGTTCACGGAACACGTCAATGGTGTATCCTGTCAGCATACTTGCCAACTTGATGTTCATACCACCACGACCAATAGCAAGACTAACCTCCTCTGGTTGCAAGTAAACCTCGGCCTTCTTATTCTCTTCGTCAACTGTCAAGCTGCTCACCTTAGCTGGTGCAAGTGCACGCTGAATGAAGAGTTTGGTATTTGCTGTCCAATTGATAACATCGAGGTTCTCGTTGCAAAGCTCTCTAACAATGCCATGAACACGGCTACCACGTACACCAACACAAGCGCCTACTGGGTCGATACGCTCATCAAAGCTCTCAACAGCAATCTTTGCACGCTCACCAGGCATACGAGCAATCTTACGAATAGCTATCAAACCATCGTTGATTTCAGGCACCTCAGCCTCAAGCAGACGCTCAAGGAACTCTGGGGCAGTACGTGAGAGGATAATCTTTGGATTATTATTCTCGTTATCAACGCGATGGATCACCGCACGAACGGTCTCACCCTTACGATACTGATCACGTGGAATCTGCTCGCCCTTAGGGAGAATCAACTCGTTATTCTCTTCGTCAACAAGCAGTACTTCACGTTTCCAAGTCTGATAAACCTCACCAGAGATAATCTGACCCACACGGTCTTTATACTTGTTATACAGAGAATCATGCTCAAGCTCAAGAATCTTAGAAGCCAATGTCTGACGAAGATTCAAGATAGCACGGCGGCCAAACTTATTGAAATCGACCTCTTCACTAACATCTTCACCAACCTCATAGTCTGCTTCTATCTTACGTGCATCCGTAAGACTAATCTCCTTATTCTCATCCTGAACCTCGCCATCAGCCACAACCACGCGATTACGATGTATCTCAAAGTCACCCTTATCAGGGTTTACAATCACGTCGAAGTTCTCGTCACTACCGAATATCTTAGCGAGTACGTTACGGAAGCTCTCCTCCAAAACGCTCACTAACGTGGTACGATCGATACTCTTGGTATCCTTAAACTCCTTGAAAGTCTCGATCATATTCGGACGTTCTTCCTCTATTTTCCTTGCTGCCATAGCTTTACTTGAAACTTATTATGTATTTTGTATATTTTACTTCATCCATCTTGTACGCATGGTCAACGTCCATCTTTACAGGACGCTTCTTGCCTTCCACTTGTACCTTCTCGTTGACAGCCACAATAAAGTCGTTGCCATCAACACTCTTCAACACGCCTTTGACTTTCTTTCCATCCTTACCAAGCACCTCTACTTCCTTTCCAATGAAGTTCTGATACTGCTGTGGGACTTTGAAAGGTTGACCTAATCCGGCAGAGCCTACCTCAAGTTCATAGTCTTCCTCATCACGGGAAAGACGGTCTTCGATATACTTGCTCAACTCTACACAGTCTTCAATCCACACACCATCGGCATGGTCAATCTCAACGACAATCTTGTCGTCAGAACTGATCTGTATATCAACCAGGAAGTACTCCTTACCTTCCAGCCACTCGTCAACGAGTCCTTTTACAACGTTTTTATCTATCATAAGCGTTTTAATATGAAAAATGAGGGACTATTAAAAAGCCCCTCATTCCTCTGAACGAGTGCAAAGTTACGAATATTTTCGGCATAGACCAAATGTTTTACAGCTTTTTTTTATCTGCTTATAAGCGATTTAGACGAAATATATCCAAGGTTTTTCTAACCCGAAGAAGCCATCGATTCCAAATTCTTTTCATGAAAAAAAATATTTCTTTTCATGAAGAAAAATATTTTTTTTCATGAAAAAAAATTCTTCTCGTCATGAAAATAATTCTAAGTCTACCTTTATTTAGATTGATAGGACGTAGGATGAAGCAGTATAAGGTTCATTAAATCAGTTATTAATAACTATATACATTCTCTTAGAAATCCATTAGGAACAACCAAGTTGATAGCTTATTGTTTGATAAAACGGACGATATCTTCTAAGACTTCTGGCGAGATTGTTTCTTCTATCATCCTATACTCTGAGACATTTCCCGTCTTACAATGTTGGAAAAGATGGTTAAGCGAGGGATACTCTTTGATGATGTTTTTCGGATTAGGCTTTAGATGGGCCTTTATCCCCGCCAGATTAAGCGACGATATCACCTGAATATCACGACTCCCATTAATAGCCATAACAGGACAAAGCGTCTTTGAGATATCCGCTGATGGGTCATAATCAATAAAGAAATTCAACCAAGGTGACCTCTTTATAATTGCATTCATACGATACTGATGCGTAGAGTAACGCATTGATTGCCCCGTAAGTTCGAGTATCTTGTTTGCTTGTGCTGTCAACGCCGTGTCTCCTTTCACGCCAACCCCAGCCATACTAATGACAAAATCAACTTTCCCTTTCGCACCCAACATGAAGGCTATAGACCCACCTTCACTATGTCCGAGTATGCCGACCTTACCAAATTGCTTCGATGTGCGCAGGAAATCAACTCCACTTGCAGCATCTCGCATAAAGTCAAGCGTCGTTGCATGTTCCACATCTCTGCCTGTCGACTTACCAAAACCTCGGTCGTCATACCGCAAAGTGGCTACACCATGTCGTGCCAGATAATCTGCTATAACAAGGAAAGGCTTATGATCGAAGATTTCTTCGTCTCTGTTCTCCTGCCCACTCCCAGTAACCATCAAGACGACAGGGGTCTTTCCTTTCTTATACCCAATAGGGTATGAGAGTGTTCCTACAAGTGTTGCGCCATCTGCTACGTTCTTAAAAGCCACTTCTTCTGTCTTGTATGGATAAGGAGCTACAGGGTTCTGTGGACGATTTAGTTTCTCTTCTCCTCGCTTCAAGACTAACGGGAAGGATTGACCTTGGGTAAAAGTACCGACTATCTCGTCCCCTTTCAATTTTCCTTGAAAGCTGAGAGCCAAACTCGCAAGGCTTATACTGATAGAATCAGAGGAGCAGTAATCTGTTTCTACCGCTATTCCCTTCGCCCCTTGATCGGGACTATCGAGCGTACATTCAGCCTTTCCTTGTGCATCACAGTTCACATGCAACACAATTGTCAAGGATTGTGGACCGAGGTTCAGCTTGCCCATCCAATCTCCTTCTATGGGTTTCTGTGCAAAAACTCCAGCCCACGAACACAATAAACAAATGCTTAAAATAATCTTTTTCATTGCTATCAAAATTAAAGAACAAAGTATTTTAAGAGAAATAAGCAACCGAAAAAACATCGTTTCTAAGTCGCTCTCTTTTATCATTCCTCACCCTCTTTGGCACTGAATAACAAGTAAATAGCGTTTACACAGGACAAAGATAACAAAAAAACTTATAAGTCAATTCCTTTGAGAAGAAATATATCATATAAACGAAAGATATTTCACATAAGAAATAGTTTACCTTCATTTTATTTAATAACACGTAAACAGATAAATAAAATGACTATATAAAAATAAGGCTTATAAGTCCCTACCGAACTTATAAGCCTTATTCTTTCTTTTATAATGTTCCCTCTATTTCGCCTTTGTTTTGTTCTTTTTATCGACGACAACACTGCTTGCGGGTTCAATCTTGACTAATGGCTGACTAACAACTGGCTGTAGAAGTTTCTTATACTCGGCTGGATGCTGCAAAATCTCCACAGCCTTTTTCCACTGCTTATCAAACTGCAGACTATTCTCTATAGAACCTTTCTGATAGTAGTAAGCTGACACAAGATCGCTTGTCAACAGCTTCTTTAGTGCCTGCTTGTTATATTCAAGGTCTTTGGCAAGGTTATGTGTGAGTTTCTTCTCCAAAGCGTCAAACTCTGGTTTAGCATCATCATAATAGCCTTCGAACCTTGCTAACTTCACAAGATTCTCTAAATACTTCTGACTCTCACGGTCGTATTTGAAGCCACTCTTCATCACTGCTTGCTTAAAGTCCTCAAAGTCGGCATCTGAAATGACGAATGTTTTTGCAGGACCGATGGTTGGATGCTTCTTAATATACTGTAATTCCCAGTTCCACATCACCTCCGTAGAATCGCGACCAGAGGAGGCAAGATAGAAAGCAATATTAGGTAAAGAGTCTGGACGTACCTCTATATCTGGCTTAATACCACCACCATCACGTACTTCACGTCCGTTTGCCGTATGGAACACATGTGTTAATGAGTCGGGAACATGCTCTGTGTACCCGCCATTAGCATGCTTGTAGTTGATTGCCTGTATGCAACGCCCACTTGGGATATAATACTTACTTGACGTGAGCTTTAAGTTTCCATTATAAGGGAGGTCCATTGACACCTGTACAAGCCCTTTACCGTAGGTGCGAGTACCAAGGACTACAGCACGGTCGAGGTCTTGTAGACTACCACTGGTAATCTCACTGGCACTCGCAGTCTCGTCATTCACCAATACAACAATCGGCATAACAGTGTCGATAGGTTCGACTGTCGTCTTATACTCTTTGTTTGCACGCTCCATCTTACCTACGGTCTTGACAAGGGTTATACCCTTCGGTACAAACATATTTACGATGTTAACCGCTTCTTGTAAACTACCACCACCGTTATTGCGAAGGTCGAAGACAAAGGAGGTCATACCCTGCTTCTTCATATCAAGGAAGGCACGACGCACATCCTTAGCACAACCCGTTGTGAAAGAGTTGAGGTTTAAGTAGCCTACTCCACCATCCTGTACACCATAATAAGGTACGGCTGGGAGCTGGATAGCACGACGAGTAATCTTAAACTTCATCTTCTTATTCGTTGATGGACGCTGAATAGTCAGGATGAAGGTTGTACCAGCATCGCCACGCAGGTGATTGCTGACGTATGTAACATCCTTTCCCACCATTGAAGAGTCGCCTATAGCAAGGATGACGTCACCCTTCTTCAATCCAACCTCCGCAGCTGGCATATTCTCGTATGGCTCATCAATCACCGTATTCTTTAACAAGAAATTATAACGAATCAATGCACCGACACCAGCATACTTACCCGAAATCATCAAGTCGAGGTCTTTAACCTTGTCTTCTGGGTAGTATATCGTGTAAGGATCAAGTGAACGGAGCATGTAATTGATACCATTACCGATTACTTCGTCGGCATTCAGCGTATCAACATACATCAAATCAAGATACTTATAAATAGCCGAAAAAGTCTCAAGGTTCTTTGCTACATTGAAATTATGCTCCTTCTCCGCAGTGCTTTGTGCCATAACAGACCCGCTGAAAGCAAGTAGCCAGAGTCCGAAAGCCAAAAACAATTTTCTCATTATATATTATTCGTTTGTTATTTAATACTGTTATAATGGGACAAAAGTACATTATTATAATGGAAAACACGCCTTCCAACGTACGAAAATAAAGAAAATTACGATTTTCTTGAAATTTTCTTCAAAAACATTTGGCAGTTTCAAAGAAACATACTACCTTTGCAACCGCTTACAAGAAACAAGCAATACAAACTGCTTCAGTAGCTCAGTTGGTTAGAGCACCTGACTGTTAATCAGGGGGTCGTTGGTTCAAGCCCATCCTGGAGCGCATCAAAAGGAATTACGAAAGTAATTCCCTTTTTTGTTTTTATACCTTTCAAGAGACTTTACTGTTAGTTCTGTAGCAAGATGTGAGAATTAGTCTAATTAGGGGTCAGTCCTAAAACCCAGTTGCAAGTCTATCCTCTTAAGCACATAATTTCATAAGTATTTATTACCTTTGCATCATGAAGAATCACCAATTAT
>NZ_FZNZ01000017.1 GCF_900187995.1 Prevotella jejuni | reverse complement strand
AACGAAAGACCAAGAGAAAAATTAAACTTTTCTACTCCAAAGTGTGAGTTCTTTAAACACGTTTTGTAATTTTGCACTTGCTGGTTGACTCTGCGAGTGAGATTAGTGAAATTAGAAGGATTTTAATCATTCTCATATATATTTGTGTTTAATACTTATTACTTTGGAACCTTATGATTAGTAGCAAACTTATACTCGTATTTCAGATAACCTTCCTTTAATGTTAGGCTCGCTATGTAGTCTTCGTCATCACCACTATTGTTTTCTTTGGTCGCTCTAAACCATATCTTTTGATTATCTCGCATGATGCCCCGAATCTTCATTGGAAGTTCAAGAGAGTGTGTCCAAAGGACTACACCATTAGTATTTCTCAGCTGAAGAACCGTAGGTGCATCTTTTGAAATACTGGTTTTATACTCTATAAGGATATATTTCGCATCTTGATAATCTATCAATGTTTCAAAACCAGTGAACCATCCTGTTATTGGATTATGGCTAATCATTCGATCATCACCACGTTTGTTTTCCATACCATATAGGAAATAACCAGCGTCCTGAGGGTCACCTAAATGATACATGAAGCGTATTCTCCAAAGTTTATTTTGGCTTGTTTGGCTTGAGTTTTCACTTGCATCCTTTCGTTCTAATATATAAAATACACTATCGCGCACCTCTCCATTGAGTTCTGAAACTGGTAGTTCCTTTGCGTAATTATATGCCTCTTCTGTATAAAGGCGGTCTGTAGCAGGGAAGTAATAATAAGTCTCAGCCAAGTTGTTAACAACCTTGAGTCCCTCACCAACACCCGACGTACTTGCATGGTCTTCATAGGTATCAGAGATAAAGTTTACTGATGAGATACCACTTGACATAGCTTTCTTCTTGGCGAAGATAGTCTTTGTGACGTTCTTCAACGTGAGTGTCTGTGGATTAAGCTCAAGTATAAACTGAGAAGGTATCGTGATATACCACTTCTTGGCTTGGTTCAGATATTGTATCTCAAGCATGTGGAAAGCTGTCATACCAATCTTCCTTGCATCGTCATCACTGATGAAAAGTTTGTCAGCTAACACCTTTCCGCTATCTGGATCAATAAAGCCATAATAGTAACCCGTTGGTGGAGTTTCGTCGTCAGAATACCAGTTGCTGAAACTACGATTGGTTAGGTAGAAGAAACAAACACGCCCGTTATATCTTACAGGAACAATAGCTCTATATGTATCCTCAACGCTAATAGAATCGTGCGAACTAACACTTGGACTGGAAGATCTCAATCCGTATATTATCATAAAGAGTAGAAAGAAAGTGATAACACCTATGATGGCGAATACTTTGGCTATACTAGTTATGGAGACGTTGGAGTTTCCATTGAAGCTGGAAAAGCCTCCATTATCAAAGTGATGTTTGACATGAACGGTTATATCATCGTCATCCAAGAAATATTCTGTCCCACAGCTTTTACAGCGATAGAGTTTATCCCCTAATTGGACATGCTTCTCACTACCACAATTCGGGCACTTTATGGGTCTTATCTTTGTTGACATTGTATTACTTTATCTGTACTTTTATTAATACTTAGTGCTTCTTTACTTTATGATTTCTATCAAACTTATATTCGTATTTTAGCTTGCCTTCTTTCAATGTGAAGCTTATTATGTAATTTTCGTCATAATGTTCTGGGGTCTTTTTACTTGCACTGAACCATATCTTACGATTGTCTCTTATAGCAGCATAAAGCCGTATAGGATGCTCAAGAGAACGTGTCCATAGAATCTTTCCATTAGTGTTTCTTAGCTGAAGAACAGCTGGTGTATTCTCCGAGATATTGGTTTTATACCAAATAAGTATGTACGTTGAATCTTGTAAAATAATGTTTGCATCGAATCCTGTGAACCAATCTGATATTTCCTGACGACCAACTACTTGTATGTCTTTAGCCACAAAATCGTATTTCTTGTTTGAGGGATTGCTAAGGTATTTAGGATTCCCAAGGTGATACGTGAATTGTATTCTTGTTAGCTTGTTTTGACTTTCTTTGCTTGAAGAGGCATTAGACTTCTTGCTTTCTAATATGTATAATACGCTATCACGCATCTCTCCTTTTAATTCAGATGATGGTAGTTCCTTTGCGTAATTATAGGCTTCTTCTGTATATAGATGGTCTGTGGCAGGGAAGTAATAGTAAACTTCTGCCAAGTTGTTAGATATTTTTAAGCCCTCATCTCCCTCTAATGAAAAATCAAAGAAATCGCTTGTTCGATAGATAAAATCCACTGATAAAATCCCACTAGACATTGCTTTCTTATTAGCAAATATAGTCTTTGAGATATTGTTCATAGTGAGTGTTTGCGGATTAATCTCATAGATAAACTGCTTAGGAATGAGGCATAACCACTTATCTGCTTGGTAAAGATGCCATATCTTAAGTCCATTAATCGAGGTCATATCAACTCTTTTGCTCTCATCGTCACTGATGAGGAGCTTATCAGCTAACACTTTCCCAGTCTGTGCATCGACAAATCCATAATAGTAACCATCGGCTAAAGTCTTATCATCATCAATCTTATAATCAATATTACGTTCCGTTATATAGAAGAAACAAACTCGTCCTTTATGCATCATTGGAAGGATGATATTATATTGATCCACTACACTAATGGAGTCATTTGAGAATAAGTCACTTGAGAAAAGACGATTTTTCCCTTTGTTATTTCCATCCCACAAAAACATAGCACCATACAGAAACAAAAAGACGATACCAATAACTACGAAATTCCTCTTCGTATTGCTAAAGGAGTTTTTAGGTTCTCTTTTAGGTTGCGTAAAGCCATCGTAGTTAAAATCATGCTTGACATGAATTGTTATGTCATCGTCATCTAAAAAGTATTCTGTCCCACAGTTTTTGCAGCGATAGAGTTTTTCATTCAATTGATCATGCTTCTCGCTACCACAGTTCGGGCACTTTATTGGTCTTATCTTTATTGACATCGAATTACTTTCCTGTATGTTTATCGTTTTTTATAGTGTATGGTTAGATAACATAAAATAACTTCTACTGCTGTAAAGATGGCAAAGAGAATTATCCACCAGTTATCTTTTACACTACTTGGTGCCATTAATCCACTGACAAACTCTACTACTCCTACAATAAGGAAGAGCATACCAAGGCTCAAACGATGCGTACGCTCTGCACCAAGAGCAAACAACATTACAACCAATAGAGTGTTGACTATAATGGTAACACTCGTGTAGAGCATGTTTGCCAAAGGATAGACAGAGAGGACGAGACCTGCAATGATATTGACAAAGAGGACTGATATGGCGGGGATTAGGACTTTATTCATAATTTAGAAAGTATTTCGTTCTTCTTTTGTTCATATTCTTCATTTGTGATGAGCTGCTCATCCAAGAGTTTTTTGAGCTTTCGTAGGCGTAGAGTAGGGTCACTATTGGTATCGCCCGATTTAAATATGTCTTGTGCTAACTGTAGTCCTGCTCCCATTTGCAAGCCTGCTCCAGCCAGTCCACCTTCATTCTTTGCAGCATCACGTAAGGCTCCTAACTTCTGCAATCCAGTGTAGTCAAGGTCAACTTCGGCTGCTGCATGCTTCTCAGTAGTCATATTTGCAATCCTACCAATGCGTTCCATCGTATCTTCATCGAATGTGACTGAGGCAATGCGGAAGTCGGTCAACTGTAAACCAAGACGTGATAACTCTTCAGAAGTCTTATCTCGCAACTCCGTGGAAAGTTCACCTAAATGGGTATCAATCTCTCGATAAGGGTAAGCTTTGACTGCAAGAAAGGCAGTGAGAGGTGTTACGATGCGGGAAGAAACAAGTTCTTGCACGTCTTCCGCATAATAGTTTGACATCGTTCCCAGCAGTGTAACAAACATTTGTGCAGCATCTTGTATCTTTACAGAGAAGTTTCCACAAACTCCAAGAGCCACTGGTAATTGATAGTCAGGCTCAATGTATTTCACTGGTGAAGCTGTTCCCCACAGGATATTCACCATCTCGGCCGTACGAAAGAAGTAGAACCTCATTTTGTGTTCACTCTCTGCTTGCTGTGCGATATTGAGCAAAGTTGTGATAAAAGGATGGTTATCAGACTCCATCTCATACACTCCAGCCTCTGTAAGTGTGGTTTTTACCTGTCCATCATAAACGACAATGCAACCCTGTCCTGGTGCAACTATCAGCTTACTGGCATCTTTTATCTCGTCAGTTGTGGTTTCCAGCTGATGGAAGAGAAGTCTGTTATCTTGCTCTTTCCACTCTATGACGGTCCTCATTTGGCGTTTGAAGAAATTCTTTATTCCCATAGATTCTACTGTAACTTATTAGTAATTATATTCCTCTTTGTCGTATAAGATTATGTGTCTTAACCTCTTATAATATTGCAAAAATAATGATTTATAATGAAACCAACAGCATTAGTTATCACAATAAATCCTATTATTTATTATTAAATATTGATGAATTGCTTATAAAATTATTATATATTAAATAATAATAAAGTGTTGTTTTACTACCAGTAGATACTAACTTTCAACAAAAAGACTATCCTTCTCTGGTGGAGCAAGTATTTGACACAAATGTTTACAAACCTCATGTATAAGATTAGTGAGGATGGTAAAAAGCAAAAGTAGGAAGAAAACCACTTCGTTTTCTTCCTACTCTTCATTATGTTAGCATATTATTTCCTTAATAAGGAATACTCAATACATGTACATGTTAAAGTAATCTATCTTAAAGAACATAATGCACAATCTGTCATTGATACAACATCAGGAGAGTATACTCTTGTCTATTAATCTTGGATAAGGACTCAAGAACTCTATTAGTTCAGCGAACCTTGATAATCTTAATAGGTGTGGATGAATTTTATTAAGATATTCTATATCTTCACTGTCCATATCATTAGGGATATGGACAGCCCATCCTCCTATCTCCAAAACAGGAGCAATATCTTCAGGATACGAATCTCCAACCATCAGTAGTTGCCCTATCTTTACGCCAAACTGTTTGCATAATCGGTTATAAGCATCAGGCGTCTTTTCCGATACAATAACAATATCATCAAAGTAGGGACGTAGTCCCGAACGGTGAAACTTATTTTCCTGATCAAGCAATTCTCCTTTAGTAAACACAACCATTCGGTATCTTCCAGTGTCACGAAGCTTTGCCAATGTTGCTTTAACACCATCGAAAGGGTGACCCGGTAGTCGTAGTAATTCCTTACTAACCTCAACAATCTGCCCTATGTCATATCCCTTTACCTTTCCGTGACTGATTTTGACCGCATTCTCTATTAGTGATAACATGAAAGCTTTACTTCCATAACCAAGGAGTGGTATGTTAGCCTTTTCAGTGGCGCGGAGAGCATGGGACACCTCATCAGCCGAAGCGTATGGGGCAAGTATCTCACAGTACACTTTTTTCACTGTATCAAAGTAGGTTTGGCTACCCCACAGTGTGTCGTCAGCATCAAATGCTATAAGTGAAATCTCCGTCATAAGCCTAAAAAATTAAATATTATTGTTATCGTGGACATTCTCTTCTTCATTGAACCTTGTCCAATGAAGGCTGGTCGTAGACGGTAAATAATAATCTTCCTTTCAACTATAATAAAAACCTCCTTTTCTTTCTTTTCGCAGCAAAGATAATTCTTTTTTTCGTTATTACAAGTTTTTCAACAATATTTTTACCATCATAAATGTTAATTTTGCTTTTATTAATTATATCTAAACACTTTATATTTATCGACAAAACAAATATTTCTATTAACTAATATGTTTTCATTAAGATTCTTGTTAACACGTGAGAAGCCTATACAGAGTACATGATTGGAGTATTTAAAACGACGAAAAGTTTGATTATCTCAATTATTTTTGCTTTCTTTGTGGTCACTTTTGTCTGTGATAATGATCTACACTTAAATACTATTGTGTAATTGTTAATATCATATAAACCCAGACAACACACCTAATTGGAGACTAAAAACAAAATGGAACAAAAACTCTTGACAATAGCCTTGTTATCTTCAGCTTTCGGAACGGGACAGAAAATGATAGCACAAACACGTGGAACGACAACAGAAAAGCCTAATGTGATTATCATATTAGCTGATGATCTTGGTTATGGTGATTTAGAGTGTTATGGTGCTAAAAACGTTCATACACCTAATATCAATAGACTTGCAAAGTCTGGTATTCAGTTTATGAACGGCCATGCTGTTGCTGCTACAAGTACTCCTTCAAGGTATTCTCTTCTCACGGGTGAGTATGCTTGGCGTCGAGAAGGTACTGATGTTGCTGCTGGCAATGCTGGAATGATTATCAAACCCAGCCAGTTTACGATGGCTGACATGTTTAAGAGTCGTGGCTATGCGACCTGTGCTATAGGCAAATGGCACCTCGGCTTGGGCGATAAGGGTGGTGAACAAGACTGGAATGCACCTTTACCAGAGTCTTTAGGTGACCTCGGTTTTGATTATCATTATATCATGGCTGCCACAGCAGACCGTGTCCCATGTGTTTTTATCGAGAATGGGGTAGTAGCTAACTATGACCCAACTCATCCAATAGAAGTGTCATACGTGAAAAACTTTGATGGTGAACCAACAGGACGTAAGAACCCAGAACTCCTTTATAATATGCGTTCGAGCCATGGTCACGATATGTCAATTGTCAATGGCATTGGTAGAATAGGATATATGAAGGGTGGGGGTAAAGCTCTATGGAAGGATGAAAACATTGCAGACTCCATCCTTTCTCATGCTATGAAATTCATTGACAAACATAAGAAAGAACCTTTCTTTATGTATTTCGCAACGAATGATGTTCATGTTCCACGCTTTCCTCATGAGCGTTTCCGTGGGAAGAACCTAATGGGAGTGCGTGGAGACGCTATTGTTCAGTTTGATTGGACAGTGGGACAGTTACTGAAGAAGCTGCATGAACTAAAGATAGATGACAATACACTCGTTATTCTTACAAGCGATAACGGACCTGTTGTAGATGATGGGTATCAAGATCGTGCCGAAGAACTACTTAATGGACACAGTCCTGCAGGGCCTTTCCGTGGCAATAAGTATAGTGCCTTTGAAGGTGGAACTGCCGTACCATTCATTGTATCTTGGCCTCGTAAGATTAAAGGAGGAGTCGTGTCAAAAGCCCTTGTGAGTCAGATAGACCTATTATCGTCATTGGGCTCACTTGTTCATGCACGACTCCCTAAGGGTAGTGCACCTGATAGTCGCAACTATCTCCCTACTATTCTCGGCAGTGATCAGAAGGGACGTGATTATGTGATAGGCCAATCTAACACGCATGTCCTTTCCGTCTTGACGCCTCAATACCGTTATATCGAACCAAGCAATGGGCCTAAGATGATTCAGTGGGGACCAAAGATTGAGACAGGTAACCTCCCTGTGCCACAGCTTTATGATATGACAGTCAGCCCATACGAAACAAATAATGTCGCTGCAGAGCACCCAGACGAAGTCTCTCGTATGCAAGATATATTGAAGAACGAAAGGAGTAAGTAATTTCAACATTAGCAGGCAACTTTATGCTATCCTCTTAGGAGTAAATAACCATAGGTGACTTTTGTTGTTATTATAATACCATCAGTCCACAAACCTATGAAGAATGGAAGACTAAAGATTACTGATGTGAGAGGATATTTATTACCTATTATTACCGAAATAAATTTTATTTTGATTTGCTGTCACTTTTAACATTTCAACTAAACATTCTGTTTTTCAGTGAGTTGAATAGCTTTTTTAGATGACAGATATGACAGGAAAAGTAATTTTCAATGGAATGTTTAGTTATAACAAAGTAGCATGATGATACAAAATTGGAGTTGATATAGTACACAAAAGAATCATTTTTTATAGAGAATGATAAGGGGAAACCTACATGCAACTGGTTCTCTTTATCACTATGTTGCATTGTTTTTGACTATGAATAAACCTATACAAAATGTTCTTTTTATTTCTTTACCATCACACCATTGCTTATCAAATATTAATGTCTTAGTCATTAATCCATGCTACAATAATTATTGTACAATTATGAAGAACTTATAAAGATGTGAAAAACCTTTACATGTAATCAAGCTAAACATCATCTAAATATAAGTAATGTAACACTTAATATACTGTTGATAACATGCACTAATTCAATACATTATACATAGTTATAAAGAAGACGCCTCTCTTGGTCTAAGAAGGGCGTTTTCAATGCATAAGAAGGGCATGTTCTTGAATAGAGTTAGGCCTCTTCTATGTGATTGAAAAGCATAGCATGTATACGAGGAGAGTAAAGATTATTGACATACCGCTAAAGATAAAGGAATGAAGGGGACCCTAAAAACGCATGAATCCCGGCTCCTATAAGGAGACCGGGATTATGTTGTTTGTTTGGAATAGTTGTTTGTTTGTTTCGCTTTAAGCTTCTGGCTTTACTGTCTTAGCAGCGTAAACCTCCTCTGAAAGGACAGAAACAGTACTCTTATTGTACTTGCCCTTGTGGAAGTAAACAACACCGTCTGCAAGAGCATACAATGTGTCGTCCTTACCCTGTGCAACATTTTCGCCTGGGAAGTGCTTGTTACCGCGCTGACGAACAATGATATTGCCTGCGACAATCTTCTGTCCACCCCAGATCTTAACACCTAAACGCTTTGAAGCTGATTCACGACCGTTCTTAGAACTACCTACACCTTTTTTATGTGCCATTCTTAAGTCCTCCTTTTTAAGCGTTAATTGATTTAATTTCTACCTGAGTGAAATGTGAACGATGACCGTTCTTCTTTCTGTAGTCCTTACGACGTTTCATCTTGAAGACAACTACCTTGTCGCCTTTTACGAGAGGAGCTACTACCTCAGCTACTACCTTTGCGCCCTCAACAGTTGGTGCGCCTACTGTGACTGCTCCGTTGTTATCAACCAACAGAACCTTGTCAAACTCAACAGCCTTGCCTTCTTCCGCATCCTTGATGTGGTTTACGAAGAGCTTCTTGCCCTCCTCAGCCTTGAACTGCTGACCGTTAATTTCTACAATTGCGTACATTATTTATATTGTAAACGGGTTTGTACCGTTGGGCGGCTGAGCATCTATTCAGCACTTGTTCTGAGCCCAGAACGGCATAATCGGGTGCAAAGTTACTAAAAATTAATGTTATGTAACATAATAATGGGGGATTATTCTTACTTAATTAACAATAATTAGAGCATTTGCAGCACATATCTTTGCTTTGAAAGAGGATAAATCTATGAAACTGCAGATGCTATACACAAGATTTCTACTCCCTTGTTTCCTGTCATTAGGCCCATGTATACAAACACATAACAAGCTACCTTCATGTTAAGATGAAGGTTTTGTAGAATGTGGCTAATGCCTACAAGCCTATAACATTGCTACTCATACTAAGCGTTTTACGAGGAGATTCCACTAATGTTATGGCCTAAGTAATCGTTATTTATATCTCATATCAAAGGATGTATCGTCTAAATTATCAAGCTGACGATCGTCCTCTTGATAGATGTTATCAAGGTTAAACTCTTGCTCATTGTGCATCTTTGGTTTACGTTTCATAGTTATGTCCTCCATAGAGTAGCCTTGCCGCAAAGCACGCCTCTGGTAGTAAGTGATTTAGGATGCGGCAAATCCTAGTTATCTTGTTTACAAATATACGATAATAAAATGGTACTATTGTCAATAAACAAGAAATCTTTTGATTGATTTTTTCTATTATAAAGAGGAAAGAGTTGCGTGGATATTGATATTCTATACTTATTGTTGAAAAAGTAATCCACCTTTCACACGAAAACAACAAGCTGAATATTTGGTCATTAAGAGGGAATATAATAACTTTGTAGCTAATGAGCAATAGTTTATGATGTTATGGATAAGACAAAACAACGCAGTGACAAAGAGATGAAGTGGTCTACACTCTCCTCCGAACAACTTATCAACCGACCTTGGTTGAAGGCGCGTCGTGATACGGTTCAGTTGCCCAATGGAAAGGTTTATGACGAGTATTATGTGCTTTCATACCCAACTTGGATAAACGTAATTGCCGAAACAGAAGACGGAGAACTTATCTTGGAACGTCAGTATAGACACGGTCTTGGTGTTGTTTCAACGGAGATATGTGCTGGAGTAGTGGAGGATGGTGAATTACCACTACATGCTGCACAACGCGAATTGGAGGAAGAGACTGGTTATACTGGTGGTGAATGGGAGGAGATAATGACGATAGCTCCAAATCCTGGGGTTATGGATAATCTCTGCCATTGCTTCTATGCTCGTGGCGTGAAAAAGACTAATAATCAGCATCTTGATGCCACGGAAGATATAGAAGTGTTCCTTTGTTCTAAGGAGAAAGTAAAAGAAATGCTCCTTCGTGGCGATTTTATTCAAGCATTAATGGTAGCTCCATTGTGGAAATATTTTACCTTACAGAAAGATGATAACAAAAGATAGTATTGAAGCCGCCTACTGCTTCTTTCATCAGAAGTACCAGGTTTATGCCTTCTCAAATAGTGATAAACAGAAAGATGACATTGAATATGCCATCAGTCTGTATGTTGAACAAATGAATTCAGAACTTTATAAACGATTAGGAAACGGTCGTGACGAATTTCTTTTAACACATACTCGTTTCGCAGAAGACATGCAGGAAGCGATTAAAACGCTATCCCAACTGCTTCCTTAACCGTTTTATTAGCCAGAAATAAGCTGGAATAAGGAAGATATCGGCCATTATCCAAGCGACAGGGTCTGCGTAACAGATTCCTGTCCATGCTAAGATTGGTACCAGCCAGATACTCACACCACAACGGGCTATCATCTCCATGACCCCACTCATCATACTAAGATTACTATATCCAAGCCCTTGAATACTGTAGCGAAGGATGACGAGTATTCCTAATGCTGGATAGAACCAGTTAGAGATACGCATCAGTCGGGCCGCATTCAGTATCACATCTTGTTCATTCCCATTGACAAACAGCATCATCATGTTGTCTGCAAAAGGATAGATGATGGCAACGGTAATGGCGAAATAGGCTAACATAAGCCACATGGCATCATTGATACCTGTCTTTATTCGACTTAATTTCTTTGCTCCAAGGTTCTGTCCACAATAGGTTGCCATGGCTACTCCAATGTTCTCAAGTACACATGTAAAGAGGTATTTAATACGAATAGCAGCCGTGAAGGAGGCTACATACACTGTTCCAAGGGCGTTATTAGCACTTTGTAGCATGATAATACCGATAGAAGTGATTGAGAACTGCAATCCCATTGGGACACCATTATTCAATAAGATACTAATCTTCTTATTATCAAACTGACGTTCGTCTCCTTTCGGAACGAGGATTGTCATGTGCCGTTTGATAAACCACCAGCATAATAAAGAGGCGAACATCTGACTGAGTAGCGTTGCGATACCGGCTCCTTCAACGCCCATTCCACATAATAAGATGAACACTATGTCAAGTAGAATGTTTAAGACTGAAGAAGCAATGAGGAAGTAGAAAGGCTGTTTAGAGTTTCCCAATGCTCGGATCTGACCAGACAATAGGTTATAAGCAATGGTGAAAGGGATGGCACAAAACTGTAAGAATAGGAAGATATAAGCATCGTTGAAAACATCCTTTGGCGTGTTTACCATCTGTAGAATCTTATCACAAAGGAAGCAGGAAAGTAACGTGATGACAATTGCAAGTACTAATGCTATGCGCATCGCATTACTCACATAACACCTCATCTTTCGATAGTCACCTGCGCCGAAGGCCTGTGCTACTGGAATAGCAAAGCCTGCACAAGAACCGTTACAAAAGCCCATAATAAGGAACATAATACTACTTGACACTCCAACAGCAGCTAATGCACCCACGCCAATCCACCTTCCTACGATGATAGTATCGATGATTAAGTAGGTTTGTTGTAATAAGTAACCAAGAATAAGAGGGATGGCAAACTTCAATATGGCGTATGATGGTGCACCATCTGTCATACTCTCAGTATGTTGTGTTTGTCCTTCTGATGCCATAATTACTCTTATTATCCTTAAATCTTGCCTTATGTATCGTCCTTAGAAAGTTATGACTCAGGACTAAATGTTTATTTTCTTTTAGTAGACATATCTACTCTAATCTTCTTATAACCCATCGAACGAAGGAATTGCGTAAACTGTTGACGTGCGTTATCCTCGGCTATTTTGATATTGTTCGTTGTCATGCAACGCTTTAACATCTTTCTGTAAGCTCGCTTATAGAGTTGTTCACGATCATCGTCAGTCCACTTTCCTTTTTCAAAGAACGACCTTGTCCGTGCTTCATCAATAAAGTTTCGATCCAAGAGAACGATAGGTGGGAGCGTAGCTATGATGCTATCGCCTTCAACTCGCAGCCATTGAGGTTCTGCTTGATGCAGGTCTATACCCAAGCGGGCCACTCCGTAATAGATACGCACCAATTCACTATCCGTGAAGAAGCCACGACTAATGGTGTCTACAAGTTCTTCGTCATTGATAGCAAGGAACTCCCATTGTCCGATGTTTTGTATCTGTTGTATCTGTGTTGGCGTTATCTCTATCTTCTGATCAGCGTCGACACTAACTTTATTAGACGAGTTAAGCCACCAAAAGAGACCGACTCCTAACACTACAATGGTTATACAAGAGAGGAGACAACCTTTGCCAGTCGACATGACATGGCTTAGTATTCCTCTTATATCCTTCTTCTCCTCCTTATCCTTCTGGTTAGCGAGGTTATTATTTGGTGTATTCTTTTCCATCTTTAATCCTTTGCTTTTACTTCAAACAAACTACCTAAATCCTTTATCGTAAACTTCTTACGGAAGGATATAGTCACATCTGACTCCTTATATCCCATGGTTGTGAATATAGGGACAAGTTGTCGGGCAGCACTCTCTTGTGCTTGTTCGATGATACCCATTTGAGGGATGGATGCAATAATCTGTTTCCTACCTTGTTGTTCGTAGTTTGTCAGTTCGGCATCAGTGAAGTTACGACGTGTCAACGGTACGTTTTCTTTTATCTCTTTATGGTCTATCTTTGTCGATACGAGAATTATCTTGGGGTCAGGTAAGGTGACAAGAAGTTCCTTTCCACGACGCTGTATATTCTTTTCGCTAAAGTTAGACATGTCAATATATGCCTTCAACGTCGCATCCATAGGGATAGCAATACTACGTTCACCTAAGGGAAGGTTCACACTGAAGTCTTGTTTTAAAAACGTACCAGACACTTTCATCTTATCATCATGGGTGATAATCTTATGAATCTGATATTCTATCGTATAAAGTCGTGAACACTGTTGTACCTGTGTCACCAACATTGGGATTGTGTCAATTGCTTTAGCGGCTGGCTCAACACTGTTGTTTTTATCTTTACAACCAGCTACTAACAATGCGAGAACTGATAATATTAGGACGGAGTATTTCATTCTAAATCAATATAAGTATGTAGGCAAAGGTACGAAAAAGCACCGATAAAACACCTAACTGACCATATAAATTAATGATATTAATGCTTTTCTCCCTGCGTACTGATACTAAGTACGTATAACGTAAACAGATGGCAGCAAAGATGCTAAGTATTGAATAGCCTTAATTTCAATAACTCTTCTCATCACTCAACCCCTTTTGTTTACCCTCTTCTAAACTCCTCAGCTATTGTATTGACCCTACCCAAAAGTGTAGTTTGACGATGATAAAAGATGATTCTTACCATTTTATATGCCCTTTTCTTCATCTTTGACGTTTTTTATTCGTAATTTTGTAGCTTAATTTATACGAGGTATTTGGGAACAAACCATATATGGAATCATTAAAAGAGATATTTAGAATTGGTAAAGGACCATCGAGTAGTCATACGATGGGGCCACAACGTGCGGCAACAATCTTTGCTGAACGACATCCAGAAGCAGCAAGATTTGAAGTGACATTGTATGGTAGTCTGGCTGCAACGGGTAAGGGACACATGACTGATAAGGCCATAATTGATGTTCTAAAGCAAGTGGCACCAGTCGAAATAATATGGGAACCAGACATTTTCTTGCCTTATCATCCTAATGGAATGCTTTTTCGTGCCTTTAACGACAGCCAAGACTTGTTAGATGAATGGACCGTCTATAGTGTTGGTGGAGGTGCTTTATCAGAGGGGAAAGCGACAGGCGATTTCTTTCAGAAGGAGTCTGTCTATGACTTACACACCCTAAAAGACATTCAGGCATGGTGTGAGCATCATGGACGTGGCTATTGGGAGTATGTCAAACAATGTGAGGGAGACGACCTGTGGGACTATCTTCGAGAGGTTTGGAAGACCATGCAGGCTGCAGTTGAGCGTGGACTTGACAGCGAAGGTGCCCTACCTGGTCCGTTAAATCTTGCTCGGAAAGCCCCCAACTATTATATCAAGGCACGTGGCTATAAGCCTTCTTTGCAGAGCCGTGGTATGGTTTATTCATACGCATTGGCGGTTAGTGAGGAGAATGCCTCTGGTGGTACGATTGTCACAGCACCCACTTGTGGTGCCTGCGGTGTAGTCCCTGCAGTGCTTTATCACCTCTCAAAGGGCCATGAATTTTCTGAGACAAAGATATTACATGCCCTTGCCACGGCTGGTCTCTTTGGTAATATTGTCAAATATAATGCTTCTATCTCTGGTGCTGAAGTAGGTTGCCAAGGTGAGGTAGGAGTTGCTTGTGCAATGGCTTCAGCGGCTTCTTGCCAGTTATTCGGTGGCAGTCCTTCACAGATAGAGTATGCCGCAGAAATGGGCTTGGAGCATCACTTAGGTATGACATGCGACCCTGTGTGTGGATTAGTACAAATTCCTTGTATTGAGCGAAATGCTTTTGCGGCCTGTCGTGCACTGGATGCGCAACTTTATGCATCGTTCAGTGACGGTAGCCATCGTGTTTCGTTCGATCGTGTTGTTGAGGTTATGAAGCAGACAGGACATGACATACCATCACTTTATAAGGAGACAAGTGCTGGAGGACTGGCTAAGGATTATCAGATGTAAATCTTTTTACATTTGAAAGTTATTGTTTTTTACAAAACTATATCAGCCCATTTTTAGTAGATAAAGGCGTAGAGACAGCTTTAATGCCCAGTAAACGTGTTACCGAACAAAGGTAAAAACGATTACTGGGCATTTATCATTTTGAGAAGTAAATACAGTCGGCTACTCCATTATGAGCGTATGGATAGAGCGTTGTTGTCTATTGATAGGCAACGTTACCCAACTTAGTTTTCAAGAGTTTAACCATACTGCCATGTTGACTTTTAGGGTTTCCTTTCCACTGATAGGTCTTTCCTTTATAAGTAATATCAATCCCTACGGTGCCAGACTTATCATATATAGAATACTTTGCATCCTTATTACTAAAGGTCAACTTACCATTCTTCTTATCATACTTAAACTTTGAATCTTCTTGAAGTCTATCTGCTGGGTAATAGAACTCTACACTCTTTTCTGCATCAAGGACAGCATAATAGAGCAAACAGTCATCGAGATTATAAAGAATAACGTCTTTATTTACCTTATCGACATGAAACATGAAGTAATCCTTGACAAGTTCATTCTCAAGATTGATACCCTTAAAAACTTTTTTAATCGGCTTTTTGCCAGTCCATTCTTCTATTGTTAACGTGTAAATAGGAGACTTCGAACTATCATCAGTCTGTGTACGGATAAGCTTTGGACGGTTGTTAACTACACTATAGTCTGAGTATTGATGCCAACAACAACCATCTTTTATCATTGTTGTAAGCGTCTTGTCTTTCTTATTGATGGTAAATAGTCCGCAATTACCCTGTGCTAATTCTGTGAAATCAGCATTATATACAAAGCCTTTATTCGTTGCTAAGAATATTTGAAAGGATGGACCATTATAGCAACCATTGTTCCCATCCATAATAGCAAAATCTTTTCTCCCATCAAAATTATAGTCTTCATAAAGCAAGACACTATACTCTCCATAAGGAAACTCCGCTATGTTTGCTTTAATCTTACCATCATGGAGATCAAAAGAAAGGTCGTCTGCATCAACATGGATTAGTTTCTTTTTTGTAATACGGTCATAAACCTCAACCCAACCAGCAGTTGTAAGTGCGGATGTGTCGGCGTAGTAAACCTTACCATAGTACTGTTTTGAAAACCCATCAATATTAAATGTGGCCTGTCCGAAGGCTGAGTTTAACCAACCTAACAGTAAAAAACATAGTGTGATAATCTTTTTCATTTTTATAAGTAATGTTTAGTTTTTTCTTAAATAAGCCTCGATAGTATCTATAAAAACCATTGATTTAATTTAGTTCTACAACTTTTCAATTTTCTTTCTAACTTTCTTAGTAGCTTTTATGTCCGTTTCTTTGTGAGGGAAGAACGTATCCTATTTACATTTACCAGTATCTCTATTTAAGAAGGGTAGTGATTTCTCCACATTTCAAGGGAATTTGTGATATTATGAAATATCATTACATCTTATCAAGTCAAATACCTTCATGATAGAAGTATAGCTATCACTCATACCAAGCTTGTAATCAGTAGTAAATCAACATATTACAGATAGCAAAGGAGAAGACGCTTGTCTTGCCCCAAGAAGGGTGTCTTCAAGATGCAAGAAGGGCATGTTCTTGAACATTGAAGGGCGTCCTCTTGCCTTATCTCTCAGCCCTTCTCCAAATGAGTAGGAGAGTGACTAATGAAATATCCCAACAATTTCAGCTTGTAAGTTTACCGCTCCATCTTCGTTTTACAGCTCTCTTACAAGGTTAAACCCACTAACCACGCTTCTCTCTGCGAGGAAGGGAAGGGGAGAGGTACCACCTGTGGAAGGAGATAGCAATTACTGATTTTTGAAGCGCATAAGCCACTTAGCCTGTAAATCTCAAAGCATGTAAAAAAGGAGCAAAAGTAAAGTAGGTCACTTGTTTGGGAAAGTTGCACAACCAATCAATGCTATGAGCTTTTTTACAATACAATTTTTACGTTGTTTACCATCTGTATTTTCGTATGTCAAAGACAATGAGGTTTATTCAAAAATAAATTTGCTGTCATTTCTGTCAGCCGTCATTATCACCTAACTATTTAGTTTACAGCAGGCTTAAGCGAAATGTTAAAAATGACAGCAAACTGATTTTAAACTTTTATCGTAGTTATGTGTATTAATTTACCTCTCTGTTTAGTGATTTTGATAACGTTTTGTTTTGAGAGATACAAAAAGTGTTTGTCTCAACTTATATATTATTCAGCGAACAAAACATGGTGCATTTTAAAGCAAAGATAGATCCCCCTCACCTTGAATGATAAGGGGAGAGGGATATGCTTAAAATCTATTAATCAATTCTTCCGGCGTTACAAGTTTTTGTTCACCAGAGGTCATGTTCTTTAGTGTTATCTTGCCTTCTTGAATCTCAGACTCACCTGCAAGAGCAACAAAAGCAATGTTCTTGGCATTTGCATAGCTCATCTGCTTTTTCATCTTGGCCTTGTCAGGGAACATCTCAGTACGTATGCCCGCCTTGCGTGCAGCTGCAACAATAGGCAGACAGTAGGCTGTCTCTTTCTCTCCAAAGTTGATAAAGAGAAGCTGCGTACCCTGTACACTTTCCTTAGGATAGAGGTCGAGCGTGTTAAGGACATCATAGATGCGGTCGGCACCGAAGCTTATACCAACTCCAGAGAGTCCTGGCATACCAAAGATACCTGTCAGGTTATCATAACGACCACCACCAGTAATAGAGCCAATCTGCACGTCAAGCGCCTTTACCTCAAAGATAGCACCTGTGTAATAGTTCAGTCCACGAGCCAAGGTGAGGTCGAGTTGTATCTCATTATTAAGTCCTGAACTCTTTAATGTGTCAAGTATAAAACGAGACTCCTCAACACCTTTCATTCCAGTCTCACTCTCTTTCAGAACTTCTTCGATAACATTAAGTTTCTCTTCATTAGTTCCTTCTAACTTAATGATAGGCTGTAACTTCTCTATTGCTTCCTCTGATATACCATTACTGCGCAACTCTTCGTTTACATTGTCAAGTCCTATCTTGTCAAGCTTATCAATAGCAACAGTGATGTCAACAATCTTATCCTTCTCACCAATCACTTCTGCAATACCTGTGAGAATCTTTCTATTGTTAATCTTTATCTGTACACGGATGCCAAACTCAGTAAAGACAGTGTCAATAATCTGCATTAGCTCCACCTCATTCAGCAATGAATCAGAACCAACAACATCAGCATCACACTGATAGAACTCGCGATAACGTCCCTTTTGTGGGCGGTCTGCTCGCCAAACAGGCTGAATCTGATAACGCTTAAAAGGCAACTGTAGTTCATCACGATGCATTACTACATAACGAGCGAAAGGAACGGTTAGATCATAACGTAACCCCTTCTCACAGAGTTTTGTCTGCATCTTAAGTGTGTTACGCTCCTTGAGTTCGTCGTCACTTACTGCTTTCAAATAATCACCAGAGTTGAGAATCTTAAAGAGAAGTTTGTCGCCTTCTTCACCATACTTACCCATCAGGGTGTGTAAAGTCTCCATAGAAGGAGTCTCTATCTGCTGAAAGCCATAGAGCGCATAGACACGTTTGATAGTATCGAATATGTAATTTCTTTTAGCCATCTCATCAGGACCAAAGTCACGAGTACCCTTTGGGATGGAAGGTTTGTTTGCCATTTGCTTTAATGATTATATATTGAAATAAAATATTAGGCTGTAAGTTACGAATATAAGCATCTTTGATTACCTATAAACGTAAGTTACAGCCTAAGAAAGGATTATAATACTATTGTTTGCTCACGATCAGGACCAACAGAGATAATGCCGATACGTGTCTCAAGATAGTCCTCAAGGAATGCCACATAATCTCGGAAAGCTTGTGGGAATTCATCTTGTGACTTACACTTCGTCATGTCCTTCTTCCATCCAGGGAATTCCTTATAGATAGGTTTGATATTATCTATCTCGTATGGGAAATCCTTTGTCTCAGAACCATCAGGTAACTCGTAAGCAACACATGCCTTAATAGTATCAAAACTATCAAGAACATCGCTCTTCATCATAATGAGTTCGGTTACGCCATTGACCATTACGGAATAACGCAGTTGTACAAGATCAATCCAGCCACAACGACGCTCACGCCCTGTCACAGCTCCGTATTCATGTCCAAGGTCGCGAATTGTCTTTCCTGTCTCGTCAAAGAGCTCTGTTGGGAATGGTCCAGAGCCCACACGGGTACAATAAGCTTTCATAATACCATAGACATTGCCCACCTTGTTCGGACCTATTCCAAGACCCGTACAAGCACCAGCGCAAATGGTATTTGAAGAGGTTACGAAAGGATAAGAGCCAAAGTCAACATCAAGCATTGTTCCTTGTGCGCCTTCGCAAAGGATGTGCTTATTCTCACGAAGGAGATGGTTGACCTCTATCTCAGAGTCAACAAACTTGAACTCCTTCATGTAGTCTATTCCTTCCATCCACAACTTCTCTGTCTCTTCGAAGCCTTCAAAGTCAGTCCAACCCAATGCTGCAAGCATCTTCATGTGACGTTCCTTATGTGCAGCATACTTGTTTTCAAAGTCGCAGAGGATGTCACCAACACGTAAACCATTGCGGCTAATCTTATCAGTATAGGTAGGACCAATGCCTTTACCTGTTGTTCCTACTTTATCCTTACCTTTCGCTGCCTCGTAAGCACGGTCAAGAATACGATGCGTAGGCATGATAAGATGAGCCTTCTTTGAGATATGGAGACGCTCCTTCAAAGGATGTCCACTCTTCTCAAGGTCTTTAGCTTCTCCCATAAAGAGGTCTGGAGCCAAGACAACCCCATTGCCAATGATATTAACTTTCCCACCCTGGAATATTCCTGATGGAATAGAACGCAGAACATATTTCTGCCCTTCGAACTCAAGAGTGTGCCCTGCATTTGGACCTCCTTGGAAACGAGCCACTACATCGTAACGTGGTGTGAGCACGTCTACGACCTTACCTTTTCCTTCATCACCCCATTGGAGACCCAACAGGACGTCTACTTTACCTGTGTTCATTTACTTTTATGTGAGTTTTTAAGTTGTTTCTGTGTTAGAAACTTGCTTCTCTGACGCGATAAGGTTGCTTGACAGCGTGAACATATACCATATATATATAATGAGAAGCCATCTCTGCGGAAACGATGAAACTTCGTATTCTTTATTGCATCTACTATCTCTGGAGAATCAACTTCGGTCACTGTACCGCATAGAGTACAAATTTGATGAATATGATCTTCATTGTTGTAGCAACCTTCATACTTGGTTTGTCCTATGAAACGATGTCTGACAACAAGGCGCAACTCTATGAAAAGACGCATTGCATTATAAAGTGTGGCACGCGAAACTCGAAAGTTCTTCTCTTCAAGTGCTACACCTAACTCGTCTAAGGAGAAATGCCCCTTCATATCATACACCGCATCGAGAATGGCATAACGTTCCGATGTCTTGCGATGATTGTTAGCTTCGAGATATTCATCCAGAATATCGCGAACTCTTTTTTTGACTATATCTCGAGTCACAACTTACTGATTAAATTCGCACAAAGTTACCATTTTTAAATGATATAACTACTATATTACAATGAAAAAAAGTTAAAATAAGGGCGTTCTAAGAATGAGTGAAATACCTTCTTGTAGGTTTTCTCTGAAGCTTATCAGGTCATTTTATTTACCTTTAAACTATGACTTTGTATTATCATCTTCATGAAGAAAACGGGTCTCGACACGATTAAAATATATTAGATTTCGTCTAAATCATAATTAATAATGATTTTTTCTTATTTCTTTACATGTTGAATAAAACAATATACCTATATTTGTGGACGAAACAAGATATAACTCTTATGACACTAAAAACCATATCTACCAAATTGAAAAGTGTGATAAATAACTTTTTATCACGCATATCATATCGGCAAAAGATTACTTTATCCATTTTGTGCGGTGTGATAGTAGGCTTTACGGGGTTATTCTTCTATTTGCTACGTATGCATACTTATATAATAGGTGATGACCCAGCAGCATGTATTAACTGCCATATTATGTCACCTTATTATGCTACATGGTCGCACTCTGCACATGCTCGTAATGCCACATGTAACGATTGTCACGTACCGAATGACAATGTTGCTGCACACTATGCCTTCAAAGGAATGGAT
Source organism: Prevotella jejuni (assembly GCF_900187995.1). Classification (GTDB taxonomy): domain Bacteria; phylum Bacteroidota; class Bacteroidia; order Bacteroidales; family Bacteroidaceae; genus Prevotella; species Prevotella jejuni. The sequence goes on along the minus strand of NZ_FZNZ01000017.1, from coordinate 61,468 downwards.
GGTATGAAGCACGTTGCTTATTTTGTCACATTCAGTGAGTCACAGAGTATTCAGGCTGAATCAGCATCGGCAGAAGTGATAATGGATAATTGTATTCGTTGTCATAAACAATTGAACCAAGAGTTTGTTAATACTGGCCGAATTGATTATATGGAAGCACAACGAGGTGAGGGTAAAGCTTGTTGGGATTGTCATCGTGATGTAGCACACATGAAGATGAACTCTCTCTCCAGTACTCCAGGGGCTGAGTTTGTAGAACCGATGCCTCCATCTCCAGTACCAGAATGGTTACAAAATATATTAGGTAAGAAAAAATAAAAACTAAAAACCAATAATTATGGCAAAGACATTAAAGAAATGGCAAGGCTGGCTACTCTTTGGAGGAGCAATGGTTCTCGTGTTCATTCTTGGACTGCTCTGTTCTTCAATGCTTGAAAGAAGAGCTGAGGTTGTAAGTGTGTTCAACAACAGACGTACACCGATGACTGACTCCATTGTATCTCAGAATGAGAAATTTGCAGCTGATTTCCCACGTGAATATGAAACGTGGGCAATGACAGAAGACACAAGTTTCGTGAGTAAGTACAATTCTTCCCAGGAAGTAGATGTACTGGCTGAGAGACCCGAAATGGTTATCCTATGGGCTGGCTATTCTTTCTCAAGAGGGTATAATACACCACGTGGACACCGTCATTGTATTGATGATTTACGTAAGATTATGCGTACAGGAAGTCCAGGTGTTGATGGACAAGATGACATACAGCCAGGAACCTGTTGGACCTGCAAAGGTCCTGATGTTCCACGTCTAATGCGTGAGAAAGGAACTGATAAATTCTATGCTGCCAAGTGGAGCGACTGGGGACCAGAGGTCATGAACACCGTCGGTTGCTCAGACTGCCATGATGCAAGGACGATGGAACTTCGTCCCGCTCGTCCTGCTCTCTATGAGGCATGGGCTCGTGTCGGTAAAGACGTGAGAAAAGCCAGCCATCAAGAGATGCGTAGCCTGGTCTGCGCACAGTGCCACACGGAATACTACTTCGAGAAAGAGAATGGCAACTATCTACATTTCCCTCAAGAAAAGGGTATGACGTGTGAGGCAGCAGAGGAATACTACGATAGTATTGGCTTCTATGATTACATTAATCCACTGTCAAAGGCGAAGATTCTAAAGGCACAGCACCCTGGTTATGAATTGTATTTACAGGGAATCCATGGACAGCGTGGTGTTTCATGTGCTGATTGTCATATGCCTTATATCTCTGAGGGTGGTGTGAAATTTACAGATCACCATATTACAAGTCCATTAGCAAACATCAGTCGTACTTGCCAGACTTGTCACCGTCAAGATGCTGAAACACTTCGTCAGAATGTATATGAGCGTCAACAGAAGATTTATGACTTCCGTACTCATGTAGAAAGAGAACTTGCTGCAGCACATATTGAAGCTAAGTTTGCATGGGATAAGGGTGCGACAGAGGCAGAAATGGAGCCTGTCTTGAAAGATCTTCGTAAGGGTCAGTGGCGTTGGGACTATGCTGTTGCCAGCCACGGTGCTGCCTTCCATGCTCCTCAAGAAGTAATGCGACTCCTTGGTAGTGCAATGGAATATGCAAAGGATGCACGTTTACAGATTGCACGTGTAGTTGCACGTCATGGCTTTACAGGACAGATTCCTCTTCCAGATGTCTCTACTAAGGCTAAGGCACAGTCATACATTGGCTTAGACATGCCTAAGCTCAATTCTCAAAAGAAGCAGTTCCTTGACACTATCGTTCCGAAGTGGATAGAGCAGGCACGCAAGAACAAGCGGTTTATAACCAAACCGATGTAAACAAACTACAGTCAAGATTCCTTCCTATTGGGGGAGGAATCTTGTTTAGTAAAATAGAAATACTCCATTAGAATGAGTATTCTTATATTCTAATATTTTATATATCATAACGAAATCATTTATGTGCTCGCACTTCACAAACATAAAATAAAGTTCTTTTAAGACCTTATTAATAGTGGGGGAGAGCCTCTTTTACTATGTGGAATAAACCTTATACACTTAGAGAAGGTACAGCAATAGTCGTTGGTTTATTGGTTACAGGTGGATTATTACAGGTAACAATTGGTCCCTTAGAGTGGGGTATCTTTGCTTGGCCAGCCAACATTATTACATTATTCTTACTCGTACTGGCACTTATCATAGTCTATGCACTTCGTAAGCGGTCTTATTTCTGTCGTTTCATGTCAACCATGCAGGCTGCGATTCCTGCTATTGCTGCAGCAGCAATACTCACTCTTATTATGGGACTTACTAAACAAGTGGCAGAGGGAAAAGCCCCTATTGACCCACTTGGACTAACAAAGATGCTTAATTTCTGGCCCTTTGTTCTTGTTTATGTTTGGATGACAGCTATTGTAGGCGAGGTTACTTTGAATCAAATCGCACATTTCTCTTGGCGCCGACTGCCAACATTAACGAGCCATATCGGACTTTTCCTTGTTCTAACATGTGGTACACTCGGTAGTGCAGATATGCTTCGAGTAAAGATGTTTTGTGAGAAAGGTCAGGTAGAGTGGCGTGGGCTTGATACTTTTAGTGCCGTTCATCACCTCCCTGTGGCAATTCAACTTGAGAAATTTACCATTGATGAGTATCCACCTAAGCTCATGCTTATTGACAAAATGGGACTTCCACTCCCTAAGGGAAAGCCTGAGAATATTCTTTTAGATAAGAATGTAAAGTCTGGTCAACTATTAGATTGTAAGATTGAGATTCTTAAGCGCATTGATAATGCCATGCCAGTTATGCTTAGTAAGATGGTAGGTAAGATACCTGGTGGTATGATGAGCTATATTCGTATGGACTCTTTAGGACAGGCACATAATAAGGATGGCTATATAGCTTCAGATGCAACAGGTAATGCTTGTGCGGTATTAGTAAAGGTAACAACAGGTGTAAACACTAATGAAAGCAGTATCTTAGGTTTTGGTTTTCATAAACGTTACCAACATACTATAACAGGTTGGCTTACTTGTGGTAGTTATCTTTTCCCTTATCAGTCTTTGAAGCTTAACGATGGTAGAAGTTTAGTTATGCCCAATCGTGAGCCACGTCGTTTCGCCTCTCTTGTAGATATCTATACACAAGATGGGAAGAATATTCATACCGAGATAGAAGTAAACAAGCCATTTACCATTAATGGATGGAAAATCTATCAACTTAGTTATAATGAGCAGATGGGCAAATGGAGTAATCTAAGTATCTTTGAATTAGTAACAGATCCTTGGATGCCAGTTGTTTATGTCGGTATATTCATGTTATTATTTGGTGCTGTAGGAATGTTTTTAACAGCAAGTCGTAAGAAGGAGGTTAAGCTATGATTTGGAATTATTTTATCATATTTGCAGTCGTATCAGTCATTCTGTGGACTATAGGCGCATGGGGTGCATGGCGTAACCGAAGAACCTTAGCATTTGTTACAACAGGACTCGGCCTTGCAGTTTTCTTCTCCTATATTCTTATTATGTGGATAACACTGGAGCGTCCACCGCTCCGTACGATGGGAGAAACACGCTTATGGTATAGTTTCTTCCTACCGTTAGCAGGTGTAATAGTCTTTAGTCGCTGGCAGTATAAGTGGATATTGAGTTTCTCAACACTGCTTGCCACAGTTTTTGTATGTGTCAACCTCTTCAAACCAGAGATTCATTCCAAGACGCTCATGCCTGCTTTACAGAGTCCATGGTTTGCCCCTCATGTCATAGTCTACATGATGGCATACGCTCTCTTGGGTGCAGCAGTTGTCATGTCGGTCTATCTATTATTCTTTAAGAAAGGTTCAGACATAGACAAAGAGATGGAGATAACCGATAACCTCGCCTACGTTGGACTATCATTTATGACACTTGGCATGCTGATGGGAGCTTTGTGGGCCAAGGAGGCATGGGGACATTATTGGTCATGGGACCCCAAAGAGACATGGGCTGCCATCACTTGGCTTGCTTATTTGGTCTATGTACACTACCGCCAATACCATTCTCGCACTGTTCGTCCAGCTTTATGGATACTTATCATAGCTTTCTGTCTACTACAGATGTGCTGGTGGGGAATTAATTATCTTCCTTCTGCGCAAGGTGTCAGTGTCCATACATATAATCTAAGTTAGAGTTAGGTTTATTACCATTCATTTAGACTTAAAAAAATAACGCTGTATCAAGAGTTGCAACATAACTTTTGATACAGTTTTTTCGTCTTATACGATTGTTGAAGAGATAAGATTTGTTTGAAAATAATAAGAAAAACATTAACAAAAAACACAGATAAAGTTTTAAGTTGAGTTGCTGTTATTTTAACATTTACAATTAACTGTCTGAATATAAATCATTTACTCATTCGTAAAGTATGACAGATATGACAGCAAAATTATTTTGTCTTTTCTTCTGCCTATAAGGAATTAATGATACAGCCGAGGTAAACAAACATACTATCAACCCTCAAGCACCACACCTCTCTCTCCGAATAGCATTCTTACAATCAGAACATTCTTTCTATCTACATTGTCAACTCCTTGCTCTATCACATTATTGAAATAAAAAAGAAAGTAGGGTTGCAAAAAATGAAAGAAGTGCGTAAATGAAAAGAAGAAGATCATGTTATACCATATATTTAACCTCTTTATATCATGTAAAGAGAGTAATGAGTTATGAAACTTTCTCATGTTATAGCAAGTATTTATTCTCTTTATATCCTATCAACACCTATATGAAACTATATTTTTATCAAAAAGCTTTGTTCTTCCATATCTTTTTTATACTTTTGGCAGCTGAAAAAGCTAAATAAAGATGAGACAAATCATTAATCACTTCACTGATGATGACCTGTACAAGTTAACAATGTGTTGTGCAGTCATTGACAATTACCCACGTGCACACGTATGTTATCAGTTCGTAGATCGTGATGATACGGTATATCCCAAAGGCTTCGCACAGGAAGTGGAGCACCAGATAGAATTACTGGAAACTGTCATTATAACCGATGAAGAGATAAACTTCCTAAGAAAGAAGTGTAATTATCTTCCCGAATGGTTTCTAACCTATCTACGTGGCTTCCGCTTTTCACGTGATTGGGTCAAGGTTTGGCAAAATGAAGAAGGTCATCTTCATATTGAAATAGAAGGTTTATGGGCCGACACTATTTTGTTAGAGGTGAAGATACTTGCTATCATCTCTGAGTTATTCTACATGTTTAACAAGCAGGCACAGGAGTTTGATTATCAAGAACTTTATGACAACACTTACCATAAGACCGAGCGTTTACTTAAAGCAGGCTGTGTCTTTTCAGACTTTGGTACTCGCCGCCGTGCCAGTTTGGTAGCAGAAGAAACTGCAGTGAGAGCTATGAAGGATTGTTATGATAGTAAAGAGTGGAAGGGACGATTTGTCGGTACAAGTAATATTCACCTTGCAATGAAATACGATCTGACACCAGTTGGAACAATGGCACACGAGTTTATCTGTGCTATCGGTGGTATGTTTGGTCCTCAAATGGCCAATTACATGGCAATGGAGGCCTGGCGTCGGACTTATCGTGGAGCGTTAGGAACCTATTTGTATGACTCCTTTGGCTGGGACATCTTCTCTTACAATTTCTCAGAAGACTTTGCTAATCAATTCAAGGGACTACGCATAGACTCTGGTGACAACTTCGAACAATTAGAGAAAATCATAGCGAAATATAAGTCTTTTGGCATCGATGCACGTGACAAACAGGTGTTATTCTCAAACGCATTGGATACAGACAAAGCAATTGAGATACAACATTACGCAGAGAATCGGGTGAAACCATCGTTTGGTATTGGTACTCATTTCACTAACGATTTCCCACATGTAAAACCAATGAACATCGTTATCAAACTTGTTGCAGTTAAGATAACTGAGCGGTGGCCATTCTATAATGACACTTGTAAAATATCTGAAGATAAAGGAAAGCATACTGGCAAACCAGAGGTTATACAGCGCTTTATGGAGGCCATTCATTATAAAGAATAAGGTGGTTTAAGCTTTACTAAAATAGTTGACAATAACTTTGTCAACTATTTTAGTATAGAATTGTACTATAGAACATACCCAAGTAAGTTAGTTATCAGCTTCTCACGGCATAACACTCACAGACAGTGATAGACCTTTCTCCTAATATTCTCCTTTGGTATTATGTTTCATCACGCATCATTTTATAGGCAGAAATCTATGGTGCTAACGTTATGCAACATGCATATTGATAGCATAGCACCTTACAAGCTCTCGACGTAAACATATCAATTGAACGTTAGAAGAGAACAAAGTAATCCTAATCTATCAGCATTAATATGATGAGAAGATTCATTGTCTTAAATGTAAGACACGCTTCCTATCCCTTTAATCCAACATGATTCATTGGGTTTAGTTGAATTAGCGTACAAATACAAACTCCCCCTACTGCCCATACAAGCAATAGGGGGAGCTATTTTTTAATACTTATAGGAGGTGTAAGCCACAAAGACGTTTAACTCTCAAAGAAGTATTATGCCCCTACGGCTTATTTAGCAGACTCCTCAATACGTTTCAATCCCTTTTGATAATAGACATAATAGAGTAATCCGGCTGTTGTTAAACCAAATGGAAAAGCATACCAGATACCAATGAGCTGATAGTTCATAACCACTCCAAAGAGATAACCCAATGGCAATGAAACGATAAAGAAGGCAACGAAGGCTATCCATATCAATGGTTTCACAACGGCAATACCACGCATGGCATTAGCATAGTTACACTGCATTCCGTCTCCAAACTGATAGATCATAAATGGTATAATAGTCATAGAAACCATCGATACTACCTCAGAACTGTCAGTAAATAGTCCTCCGATACTATGACGGAAGATAAAGACTGGAATTGAAGTCAGCATGGCCAAGAAGAAGACAAGGTGTATGCCAGCTGTTGCCGTACGTTTCACAGCCGTATAATCTCGCTGTCCCATGAAGTTACTGATACGTACTGCTACAGCTGCAGCAAGACCATAATAAATCATATAACCCAATTGCGAGATTGTAAGCATAACCTGATGTGCTGCTAAGGCAGTTGTTCCAAACCAACCAACCATCAGACTTGACAAGCTGAAAGCGGCTGTCTCCATACCCATTTGTAGTGCAAGTGGTAAACCAAGTACGGTAACTTGCTTGAAATCAGTGCGATTGATACTCCCTTGACGCCATCCTTTTCTATATTCCTTATATCGCTTGCTAAAGAAGAAGATGCTAACCATGACAATAGCCATTACGATACGAGAAATCATAGTAGAAAGTCCTGCTCCAATCAAGCCCATCTCTTCCATCCCCAGATAGCCATAGATAAGAACCCAATTACCAAACACATTCATGATATTCCCTCCAATTAAAATCCACATAGCTACTCGCGTATCGGTAATACCATCTGTGAATTGTCGGAAGGTATTAAACCAACAGACAAAAGGAAGGGACACAAGCTGAATGACAAAGTAAGAGCGCATAAGGGGCAACAGCTCCTCTGGCTGTCCTAAATTACCAAGATTAATATACAATACCCACATAATAGCCGATAAAAACACAGCCATACAAGTGTTTGCGGCTACTGCACTTTTCATGAGTTCCCCAATACGATGCGTCTTCTCTTGACCATATAACGTACCGACGAGAGCAGTAATAGCGTATGTGAAACCCACAGCAAAGATAATGACCAGCGTAAACATATTATTGACAAATGCCGCTGCAGCCAGTTCTTTTGTGCTATGATGTCCAATCATTAGCGTATCAGCAAAATTAAGAATAAGGTTTCCTAATTGACCAATGATGATTGGAACACCTAAATAAGTAAGGTTTCGATAGTGTGTTTCGTACTTTGAAAATTGATATGACATACTATTTATTGCTATTATATTATCCTAAGTGCGCTGCAAAGGTACGAAAAATAACTGTATTTTCATGCGTTTTTCTTAAATTACTTACTCTTCTAATGATAATAACACGATATTGTTAATAGAATAGAACGTTATTTCCTGTATAAGTAAAACGTGTCTGTCCGATCCATGATAACCTCTATGTTAATGAGTGAACCACCCTGAATGTTAACTAATACGTAGATCATTCTAATTTATTATCATGAAGAGAAATGATTATTTACGTGAGAAGAAATATTTATCTTCATGAAAATAATTCGTAATAAACTGTTTTTAAGGATTATGTAAACTTTAGAGAGGAAGAAAAAATACAAACAAAAAGAGGGAACCAAACGGCTCCCTCCTAACAATAAAGTATGTGTATCAATGATTTACAAGTCGAACTTGTAGCCTAAAGTAATCTGGAATACGCTGTTCTTAGCCTTGCCGTTCTCAAATGCCTTAGTTAAACCCCAGTTGTAACGAGCATCAAGCTGGAAATTGTTGTACTCATAAGAGAGGCCTACAGGGATAGAGAAATCAACTGATTTAGCCTTAACATCATGTGTACCACCAATAGAAGCAACGGGAATATTTAACTTTGAATTTTCAGAACCACTTACCATGAAACCTGGCTGAACACCTAATTTCACAGCTAAACCTTTTGTTACGTAAACGTTAGCCATAATTGGAACGTTAATGTAATCAAGCTTATTAGTTGATTTAGATTTCAGTTTCCCTAATTCTTTCTCGTACTTAGAACCCTGCATAGAGTAGAGTACGCCTGCACTTACAGAGATGATATCACTTGCCTGATACTCACCTTCAACACCAGCTACAACTCCTACGCGAGGATCTGTATCCTTTAATTCTGTGAGATTAGCAATACTAACACCAACTTTTGGCTGGAGGTTGAAAGAACCAACTGCATGCTGTGCGAATGTAGATACTGATGAAAGCATCAGTGCAGCTACAACTAAAATCTTTTTCATAACTCTTTGTTTTTTTGTTAAGTATATTCTTTTCTATAGTTATCCTTTATTTCACCTCTCTCCGTAGGCTTTTTAATTCCTTAAAAGAGAAATTCTATATTGTATACTCTTGTTTATTACGGGCGCAAAGTTAAAAGAAACTGATGTAAACACAAAGGTTTTCGCGTTAAATAGTACTTATATCTTTCAACGAGTAATAAATTACATAGAAAAAGGTGGATTGAGAAGAAATCTCTCTGCAATCCACCTTATTATAAAGCTTATACTGTCCTTTATAATCTCTCAGGATTATCAAAGACTTAATACTTCTTCACCTCGCAGCTTAATGCCTTATCCTCAGAGAGTTCTTTCACACTGCTAAGGGTTGAGACAGCGATATTGTAGAGTGCTTCCTTGGTAAAGAAAGCCTGATGAGAAGTTAGTACTACATTTGGAACCATGAGCAAACGAGCCAAGACATCATCATCAATCATCTTGTCGCTCTTGTCCTCATAGAAGTATTCCTTCTCTTCTTCGTATACGTCAAGACCTGCTGAACCCACTTGCTTAGTACGCAATCCTTCGATAAGGTCCTCTGTATGAATAAGCTGACCACGACCAGTATTGATAATCATCACGCCCTTCTTCATCTTAGAAATGCTCTCCTTATTAATAAGGAACTTAGTGTCAGGTGTCAAAGGACAATGGAGAGAGATAATATCACTGTTGGCATAAAGTTCATCAAGCTGTACAATCTTAACGTCATATTGCTTAGCAAACTCCTGATCAGGGTAAAGGTCGTATGCCATAACATTCATTCCAAAGCCGTGCAAAATCTTGATAAGTTCCTTTGCAATACGGCCCATACCAACAACACCAGCTGTCTTACCATACATATCGAAGCCTAACAGACCGTGTAAGGTGAAGTTTCCTTCACGTGTACGGTTCACAGCACGATAAATCTTACGGTTAAGACTCAACATCAAGGCTACGGCATACTCCGCAACAGCATGTGGAGAGTAAGCAGGAACGTGTGTTACTTTAATACGACCCTCGGCAGCCTTGAGGTCAACATTATTGAAACCAGCACAGCGAAGAGCAACAAGTTTGACTCCATTGTTCACCAACTCGTCAATAACTTGTGCGTCACACTCTGCATTAACAAAGATACATACAACGTCAGCACCCTTTGCCAAAGGTACTGTACTTATACTAAGACGCTCTTGATAATAGCGAATATCGAAATTATAATCCTTGTTTACCTCGTTGAAAGACTCAATGTCATACGACTTTGCGTCGAAAAATGCTATCCTCATTGCTATTTACCTAATTTGAATTAATTATTATATGTACTATAAACAATCCCTTTCTTTTTGAATGTCAAGGGATTTCTTTATTCGTTTACTACCTCAGGTAACCTCTTATATCTAAGTTATTCAACTTAAATACTTAGTCCAGTGCAAAGGTACACATAATTTGTAATACTTGCAAATATTTACCTTTTATAGATTAAGGAGAAGGGTCAACATTATTATAGACGAGGAGTTGATGAGATTCTAACGGTTGGCTTTTCTATTATGACTTAATAGCTATGGTGGCAGTAGGCATCTTCTATAAAACAATACTTTCATATTAATCCATTAATTTATCATCTTTTCTTAACTAATTAATTGTAAAATGTTTATATGAACAGTAGGGTAAGAATACAAGCATAGGACGGAAGGAATAATTGTTGCTTGTTTAGTAGCTCCATTCTTATCATTCTAAGCCTTATTACCCCTAAAGAGTAAAAAATCAGCTGATAAAGTTGTTTTTTATAATTGGAAATCTTTATCTTTGCCTTGTGAACTGCTTATCATCAAACTAATCATCTTTCTATATGGTTAAGAAGTAATACGATAGGATTAAACCGCATAGAAATAAAACCAAACATAAACTGAATAAAAGAAATGAAGACCCTTAAATATTATCTCAAAGGAATACTCTGCATAGTCTTTTCACTACAAGCAACTATATTGAATGCGCAATTAACGGCAAAAATTATGCATATTCAAGACGGGATTGTACAAAGTTTTTATGCGTTACCTGACCACCACTCACAACAAAAGAACACTTATTGTCATTTAGGACGTACGATAACAGTGAACGGCAAGACATACCCTTTCTATGTAAAAGTAGAGGAAAATGCCAGCATTCGGAGGTTTATAAATCCCAAGGACACGGCAGACTATAAACAATACATTAATGAAGATTTTGCTTTAGATGCTCAGAAAGGTGTTTATAAGTATGATTTAGGACTGTCACCATTTGAATATACTTACGATGGGAACATCGTTTCATCATCAGGTTGTTGGTATTATTCGAAGAAAAATTATAAACAGCTCATCGCTTGTTATTACTTCTCTGGGGATGTGATTTTATATCATGTGGATGTTAAAAAACGGGATGTAGAGTCGCACTTTTGGGTTAACAGAATGCTTCAACAGAAGACTTTTATAGTTATCAAAGAAGCAACAATGTTGAAGTATATTCCTTTGAAAATTACAGAATCAATGGGTTTGAGGTACATACCTATCTTTTCTATTTTTCGCTTCTTAGATGAGTGAAAAAAAGAAAACAGGGAATACCAACTTTTAAACAATGTGTTTAATTATTAGTTCAGTGTCCTTAAAGCAGCTTACGCTAAAGTTTAAGACAGTCATCTACTTGTGAGTCAGCTATACACTCCCATGCGTTTCCAAACAAGTAAAGCTATACTAAAATCTTATATTAGAAGTATAAAAATAGAAAAAACATATATAAGCCATTCTACAAGCGTCAGACTAACCTCAAGACTTGTTTTTTTATTGATTTTCAACAGCATTATTACAGAAAATTATGTAAATTTGCATTCATATTAAAGATATTCAACACACATAGAAACTGTGAATAATTCATCCACCATAAAGGGTTATGGCTATGCCAGCCTGTCTGCAATAACATTCGGTACAATACCGCTTTTCTCCATTCCGGTAATGGAGTCAGGTATGTTACTGCCGTCCGTATTGATCTATCGATTTGCTTTCGGTTGTCTATTCATGATGGCTATCCTCTTATGGCGTAGGCAGAATCTACACATACGATGGGGAGATGGGCTCCGTATTACGTTCCTTTCTATCCTTTATGCAGTGTCAGCAGTATGCCTTTTCAGCAGTTACGAATATATGCCAGGTGGTGTAGCAACAACGTTGTTATTCTCTTATCCTGTGTGGACAGAGATACTCCTCATCCTTTTCTTTAATGAGAAGCTCACAATCCGCATATCTTTAGCTATTTTACTTGCCATTGCTGGTGTAGCTTTTCTTGGTGGGATAGGGCATACAGATGGTATTAAATCGATGTGGGGCGTCACTCTTGCAATGTCGTCAGGACTGTTATATGCCATCTATATGGTACTTTTCCCTAACATGCGTATCAGTAAACTACCAGCCTTGAAGGTTAATTTCTATATCTTCTTTATGGCAATGTTGCTACTAATTCTTTATGCAACATTTACGACAGGAGGCGTACAGCGAATCACTACTGCCGACTCTTTCCTGTCATTGATGCTATTGGGTTTAATCCCGACCACCATCAGTAATGTTACCTTAGTACGCTCTCTAACCTTGATTGACTCAGCCAGTGTGGCCATCTTAGGTGCTTTTGAACCATTGACAGCAATGACAATCGGTATTGCACTCATGGGCGAACCACTTACGACATCAGTCGTTATTGGTAGTGTACTCATCATAACCTCCGTAATACTCCTTATCACAAAGGGCAAAACCTTACCTAATCCTCTTCGAAAATTTGCCAATCATGAAGAATAAAAACATCCTTTGGCATCTCCTTGCCATTGCCATCGTTGCCGTATGGGGCACGACCTTTGTTAACACAAAAGTACTTTATAACAGTGGGTTAACACCGTTGGAAATCTTCTTCCTACGCTTTGTCATTGCCTATATCTGTATATGGTTTATCTCGCCGCGCCAGCTCTTCTCTCGCACATGGCGTGATGAGTTAATCATGGTCTTATTAGGTATAACGGGCGGTTCAGTATTCTTTCTTGCAGAAAACTATGCCGTGGGACTAACTTATGTCAATAACGTTAGTTTCATCGTATGTACTGCTCCATTACTTACCGTACTACTCGGTATAACCTTTGTAAAGAGCATCAAAGCGAGTTGGTCGCTGATTCTTGGTTCGTTGATAGCGTTATTAGGAGTAGCAACTGTCATCTTCAATGGTAGTTTCGTACTTCACCTAAATCCATGGGGCGACCTCCTCACCTTATTAGCATCGCTATGTTGGGCAGTTTACTCCTTGTTGATGAAAAAGATTTCACATAGTTATTCTGCAGTATTCATCACCCGTAAGATATTCTTCTATGGGCTTGTGACAGTACTGCCAGCCTTTCTCTTTGATCCATGGACGGCTACTACCTCTATGCTTCTTACGCCGAAAGTAATCCTAAACCTATTGTTCCTCGGTCTTGTAGCCTCTTTCCTCTGCTTTGTACTGTGGACATTAGTCATTGCGAAGATTGGTGCTATGACCTCATCAAACTATCTTTATCTTAACCCTATCACCACAGTAGCGGCCAGCGCTATCTTCCTTAATGAGCCAATGACGGCCATAGCGTATGTGGGAAGCGCATTAATTCTAATAGGTGTAGCTGTCTCGAATAAATAGGATAGGGGATTTCAGCTCATTAAGAAGACACTATATCTCGTCAACTCAACCACAGATTAGAAATATCATGCACTGACATAAGAACAAAGTCTTTGAATAATTACTTAATCATAATATGAAGAAAATAGCATTAATCACTGGTGCAACCAGTGGAATTGGCAAAGCTTGTGCACGTAAGTTTGCACAGGGTGGATACGATGTCATCATTACTGGGCGCAGAGCCCAGCTCCTTGCAGACCTAAAGAAAGAGCTTGAAGCAATCGGAGTAAGGGTGCTCGCACTTGCCTTCGACGTATGTAATCGTAAAGCGGCTACTGCAGCTATTAAGAGTTTACCATTAGAATGGCAGCAGATTGATGTCTTGATTAATAATGCGGGGTTAGCACTTGGCTTAGAACCAGAGTATGAAGGGAGCTTTGAAGACTGGGACATGATGATTGATACGAATATTAAAGGACTCCTAACCATGACCCGTCTTGTCGTACCAAGGATGGTAGCTCGTGACAGTGGACACATTATTAACATCGGTTCTGTTGCTGGTGATGCTGCTTATGCTGGTGGTAATGTCTATTGTGGTACGAAAGCTGCGGTAAAAGCAATTACCGACGGACTTCGTATCGACCTTGCACACACCGCTGTACGAGTAACGAATGTGAAACCAGGATTGGTTGAGACTAACTTCTCTAACGTGCGTTTCCATGGTGATGACGCCCGAGCAGACAAGGTGTACGAAGGAGTTAAACCTCTTACAGGGGCTGACATTGCTGACGTAGTATTCTATGCTGCTTCCGCACCTGCTCATGTTCAGATAGCTGAAGTGCTTGTCCTTGCAACCCATCAGGCAAGTGGAAGTGTGCTACATAGAGAGACTAAGAAGTAACCACGTTCATCTTTAGCTCCTTGTTAGCTTACTTATAGTATCTACACAGAGATGTTGTATCTGCTCGAAGATGAGATAAAAAGATACAATCATTATGAGGATGCAAGTTTATACGCCTATTGCAAATGTATAAAAGTAGACGTATAAACCTGTATTCTCATTGTTTTAATCATGTACAGAAGAAACTTAAACTCTTATCTAAAACATTCCTAATAACTCTCTATAGCATCAACAAGTGTATAAAAGTTTGTTGCTTAAAGTGAGAGATGTTATCTTCTACTAAATCTGACACCATCTCAATAGAGACATACCAAGAATGTTTCCACTTATGAGATCCATTAGCAACACTGCAAAATATCTTTACATCATATCAAGCTAAACATCCTTATCTCAGAGATATACTATCCCTTAATCCTTAGCTCATAACTTTCATTAAATCAAAAGGTTACAAATAGTAACAAAGAAGACGCCTTTCTTGCTTCAAGAAGGGCGTCTTCTATAGGCAAGAAGGGCATGTTCTCAAATGCAATTAGGCCTCTTCTTGCTTCTATAATGGCCTCTCTTCAAATAGAGAGGAGAATGGTTGTTGAAAAATCTTAACGTTTCGTATCGTCATGTTTAGCATTCCATCTGCTTTTATGAATGACTTTATAAGGGCAACCTCACTGATCACGTCCTCTATCGGAAGGACCTTAACGACTCGTCTACAAAGTGTATTACATCCGAAAGTCTTTACTCCAACATGATTATTTACCCGTAGGTCTCTTCTCACGTGCAGTCTTTATTCTGTCTTGAATCATCTGATAGTGTGAGATAGCATGCTTACGTGCATTGATAATCTGGAACCTGTAGACAAAGCAAGTGGTTACAAAGTAAACAGCTGCTTGTATCCATAACGCACGAACTTCTGGTAATACGTCATCAATCGTTGCCCCCATTGATGCAATACGCAGATATCCTCGCACACCAAAGGTAGAGGGAATCAGCCAACTAACACCTTGCCAGGCGCCAGGAATACTACTTTGTGGCCATGATGCACCCGTAAGAAAGAGAAAGGGAATTGATGTAAAGACCACCAAAAGCATTACATTCTCTCGATAACGTACAAGACAAGAGATGGTCATACCGAAGAAGATTACTGCTAACAGGTATGGCAAAAGAAGCCAAAACAAGTCAGCAGGACGCGCAAGCATTGTAAAGTTGAAGAAATGGGGTACTGCCATTGTTACGTATGCAGCCATAACACAATAGATCATGAAATAGCAAGAGGACTTACCCAGTACTATCTTCATAATCCCGTTATAGTGTTTACCAATAGGGACAAGGTCTTGAAACCGATTGTTTTCACGTGCTGTACCAGCAGAAAGACCAATACCAAGAAGCAAGGTCTGCTGTAGAATGAGGATTAACACACCTGGGAGGATTGCATTACCATATCCCCCTGTTGTATTGAAAATGGGTTCTGCGTCTACAACCATAGGTTCTGTACTTACCTCTTCATCTCTTTCTGTAAAAGACATGGACTGCCCCTTCTTCATGTCAGTACCCATCTCCATTGATACTGCCAGTGCTGTCTGATAGATAGCTTTATAGGTAAGCATTAAACTCATATCACAGTAGACTCCTACGTGAGCCTTTTCGCCACGATGTAAAGTGAGATCAAAATCACTTGGGAAATAAAGTATGCCATGTACAACCTGCTTTCCTACTAATGCTTCGGCCTCTTGTAGGTTATTACAATAGTAGGCAGCACGCACATCAGGAGACGCATCAAAGTCTTGAATAAACTCACGAGAAGATGCAGAATGAGACAAGTCAACAATAGCAACAGGTACTTCACGCACCACTTCATTGTTATATATCCATGAGTAAAGCAGAGGGTAGGCCAAAGGAACAAGTAGGAAGAAGATTAAAACTCCTTCGTCTTTAATCGTACTCTTCATCTCCAACCACCATATATAACAAAGAGAAGAGAGGAAGCCCAGCGGTCCTGAGTTTGCTTTCCGTTTATTATTTGGCTTTGTAGTATTCTTTGTTTCTGACATAATTGACAATTTATTGAGTCTGCATCTACGAAAGGTTATTTACGTAGTGATGAATAATTAATAGTGAAATGAACCATAATCACACTTTGTCTGTTGCCATATTTGGCATATAAATTTGCCTCTGATGACTATTGATTAGTAAGACAAATACCGTCTTATGGTATATACACATACTCTATCATCGCTCGTTTAATATTCCTAACGACCAGAATAGGAAGGGATGCAAAGGCTACCAAGGCCACAACATTCACCCACGCATTAATTAAAGGATAACCATTGAAGATACAAATCTGATATATCATGTAGTAATGTCGCAGTGGGATAATCTGTGCTAAGGCCTCAATCATACCGTCCATAGCGAACAGTGGGAAGGTAGCACCACAGGCAGAGAAGCCAACAACAGCCCAAAGAGAGCAGATACTCATTGACATTCGAAGGGAAGGCATTAAGCCGAAGACAAACACACCAAACCCTTGAGAGGATAAGACAGTAAGGATGGCAAGGAAAACAATCATGCTCAGTCCGCCTGGATGAGGGAAATTCAGATATCCATAGACATACCATTCATAACCTAAGAAGATGGTTAAGAAGATAAGTGTCTGTGGTAATAGCTTACCAGCAAGTGCAATAAGAATATTGTTACCAGACATAGACATCCATTCTTTCGCCCGTCCAAACTTTAGTTCAGTACCAATAGAATAGACCGTGATGAGCAACATAAACAGGACTAATATACCTGGTATCATAATACAACTCAAGTAAACATTATAATTCATCCATGGATTACCAATCATGTGTACGTCGAGTCCTATCGGTTGTATGATTGTTTTAATCTCGTTAGGAGTCTTTCCAAGCATCTGTAACTTCGCAGCGCCGACAGCAGCTGAGGTCAGAGTAGTAACTGTTTTTAGGTCTTTAAACAACATACCACCCGCTACGAGTGTCACATTACTATAATAGAAAGATACTTCAGGTTGGCGTTGAGAAACAAGCTTAGCCGTTGTTCCTTCTGGAATATAGAGGAAACCATATATCTCATTACGCTGTATAGCCTTACGCGCTTCGGTTGCATTGTTATAATGTCCTGCTACCTGAGTTCCTTGAAGACCATCCAACTGACGAATCATTGCACGTGTCACTGAAGTGTTGTCTTGGTCGACTACACCACACGGAAGCTTCTCTGGTTGTCCTGTACTCATCAAAGAAGTAAAGAAGAAGATGACGACAAGGGGGAAGACCACCATACAGCAGATGTAGATGGGGTTGTGTATCATCAAATCAACTTCACGGGCCCAGAGATTGATAAGTCTTCTTATATATATACGTAGTTTCTTCATTATAATTAGTAAACTCTTGTAACTCCTTTTATAAAGGTATGTTAGAAGCGATGAATGGCTTTAATAGCCTTTGATAGATGGTCTTTACAATAATAAACCGTTATAGTCACTTGGCGAAGTAAGTGTATTGATTATGTGTGTCAAGCCTCAACGCCATTGCTATTTGTCAACAACTCAATGCGTGATGATTGTCAAAAATAGCATAGAAGAGGGTGGGAGAGGGGTGTCATTGCCATTATCTGATGACTAACCTATAAAGAAGAAAATCTAAGGAAAGCACGAAACCTTCATTAAGCTTATCTCCTTAGGTAGCTTACCTCCCCCGAGAGCGTAGAGAGCGAGCCTACTTCTTTAATATCAAAGACATACCAGGTTTTAACCCTTCAACCTTCTTTGTTGGTTTAGCCTTTACTTGGAATGTCTTTAAATCATATTGGCCATTAGTCTTCGTTGCCTTCCATACGGCGTAAGACCCTTTATCTTTTAAGGAGGTTACACGCAGTTCTATATTCTTATCAAGCGCAGGAACGTAGGCTTTCAGAACTGTCCCAACCTTCATATCCTTAAGTTGATCCTCACGTACATTGAATGTTCCCCATATATCATCGACCATTGATATACTCATGATAGGACTACCTAAGCCGACAAGTTCGCCTACCTTTGGATAGATTGTCTCAACTTCTCCATCAGCAGTAGCACGCTGTACAGTCTCCTTCAACACTGATCGAACAACATCAACAGCAGAGCGGGCAGCCTGTGCCTGCTTTCTTGCAGCCTCTTTCGTCTCACGTTGAGCACCGTTCTTAGCAAGTTCCCACTGTGATTTAGCAACCTCTACACCAGCCTTTGTCGCTTCGTATGCTGCCATAGCCTCGTCTCGTTTCTGCGCACTCATTACTCCTTCATCATATAGACGTTGCATACGACCGTAAGTCTTTTCGGCTATACCGTTTGCTGCTATAGCTTGCTGATAAACCTGATAGGCACTTTCAACGGTCTCACGACGTGTAGGACCTTCTGCCAAAGCACTCAATGCATCTGTTGCACCAGCCGCTGCTTCAGCCACTTTCTCTTGTGTACTTGCCTCTGGAATAGCCAATGTCGCAAGGACATCGCCTTTATGAACGACGTCACCTTCCTTTACTTTGATGTCTGTGATACGTCCTGGGAACTTACAAGCAACACGGTATTCGCTTACTTCTACCTCTCCTTGGATGGTATCCTCTGTACGATCAATGGTGAAATAACCAATGACAGCCACGATGACTACCACAGATACAAAGCCCAGAACGGCTAAAAGTATGTTCTTATGTTGTGATTTTGCTGACATATTATTGTGGTTTGATTTTATATATTATGTATTTATTCTACTTAATTGAACTTCTTATATATGTGTTTATGACCTTTCAACTATCTCTTAAAGACCTGTCTCATGGCTTAAACACACTTTATAAGCCACCAAGAGCTTTTTGTAAACCAGCTTGAGCCAGTTTAACACTGATCTCAGCATCAATGATTGCCATACGTGAAGTCTGCCATGCAGTCTGCGCTGCCATAACTTCTGTTACCGTCATAACGCCTTCCTTGAAGCCTACATTTGCACATCTAAGGTTCTCTTCAGCGGCAGCCATGTTCTTATGAGACGTCGCAAGTTGTTTATTAGCATCCTTAAGACGGAGCCTGTTCTGCTCTATCTCTAAGTCAATCTTCTTACGTACATCATCCATTTCTAACTGTGCTATACTTGTAGCAGTCCTACTTGCACGTATCTTATATTTGTTTTCTCCCCAAGTCCATACTGGTACTTGAACAGTAACACCAATGTTCCATAGATCCGTGAAACGTTTCTGAAAGCCATTAAAAAGGTTTGGATTTGATACGGAATAACCGGCTGTGAGAAGTACATGAGGGAGATAAAGCGAACGAAGAAGTTTGGTATTCTGTTTGCTCATATCAACCGCATTCTGCAAGAGGCGTAGCTCTGGACGAGTCTCATTAAGTCTTGTACTGTCTGAAGCAGGGATAGTGTAATTATCAAACTGGGTTGAAGGAGTAGGAGAGAGGTCGGCATCTCTTTCATCAGACAATTGTATATCACCATTCAAATCAAGTCCACAAAGTTCGCATAAGGCCATCTTAGCCAATGAAACACCACTTTGTATGCGAGCGATTTGCATATCAGCTGTGTTAACAGCTACCTCAACCTTCAATCCATCTGCTCGAGTAGCAACACCCTCACGTATCATCTTCTTGACATCTTCATTCAGTTTTTGTGCTAAGTCACGATAGCGAATAGCTAACGCTTCCTTCTTCTTCAAAGAGATAGCAAGCCAATATGCATTGTCGACTCCATAGAGTACTAACTGTCGTTTAAGGCTGATATTGTTCTGTGCAACCTGCTCACCAATAGCCGCCATATCGTTCGCAGCCTTGATAGCCCCACCCATATAAATAGGTTGATTGACTACAATTCCACCGGCATATACGTTCTTCGTGTTTGAACGGAACGCATCATTAATACTTTGACCGATGTTATTACCGGCTTGAGTGAGTGGTGTAGAAACATTGCTTAAGAGCTGACCAAGCTGCTGAGCCACCTGTGGACTAAGAACACCTTGCTGTGCCAAAGAGGAAAGGTTTTGGCCTATCTGACCACCTAACTGCCCAAAGGTATTTGTTCCAAGATTGCTCAGAGTATTCTTCTGATCATCACTAAGGAGTGAAATCTCACGTGAAAAGTGCTGATAACCAGCGAGCGCATCTACACGTGGTAGATATTTAGTCTTAGCCGCCTTACGCGTATTTTCTGCTACATCTACAGTCATGTTCGAGATTTTTAGTTGCCGATTGTTCTGCAAGGCCAACTCTCTACACTTTTGTAACGAGTACACCTCCTGTGCTTGAACACACAAAGATGACCCCAATAGCACTGCTATAGTAAATAACTTTATCATTATTAAATATCACTGAAAGTACTATCTGCAAAATTAGTGCTTTTAGATTGATAAGCAAGAGAATTGCTGCTGTTATTCATTAAAATACAAAAATATGTCTATTTTTAGGGAGTTTTAGAACAACTTTAGAAATAATTGATTATCTTTGCACAATCCTTTTGTATAAAATACAAGTACGAAAACATTTCACGCAGTGAACAAAAGCAGTTTTTTTTACCGTGTCTTTGACCTCTATTACGATGGTTTTCGACACATGACATTGGGCAAAACGTTGTGGACAGTTATCATTATCAAACTGGCTATCATGTTTCTTGTTTTAAAGATATTCTTCTTCCCGAACTTTCTTAAGGAGAATGCAAAGGCAGGAAAAGAAGGTGAATTCATCGAGCAACAGCTCATGAAGCGATGAGTTGTCTTACGTTACCACCTTAAAGAATCAAGTATATATATTTAATTTATAACATTATTACAAATAACAAAAAGCAATGGAAAACCTACTTTTAGCCATTGATCCAGGCACTGTAGACTGGTCACGTGCACAGTTTGCGCTGACAGCTATCTATCACTGGCTTTTCGTTCCCTTGACACTGGGCTTAGCTGTCGTAATGGGAATCATGGAGACTTGTTATTATCGCACCCGGAAGGAGTTCTGGCGTACTGCAGCTCGTTTCTGGCAGCGATTGTTTGGTATTAACTTTGCCATGGGTGTTGCCACTGGTATCATCCTTGAGTTCGAGTTCGGAACTAACTGGAGCAACTATTCTTGGTTCGTTGGTGACATCTTTGGAGCACCACTTGCCATCGAGGGAATCCTGGCTTTCTTTATGGAGTCAACCTTCGTTGCAGTGATGTTCTTCGGTTGGAACAAGGTTTCAGCTGGCTTCCACCTCGCTTCAACATGGCTTACTGGCTTAGGAGCAACTATCTCAGCATGGTGGATTCTCGTAGCAAACGCATGGATGCAATATCCTATCGGTTGTACATTCAATCCCGATACGATGCGCAACGAGATGACCTCGTTCCTCGACGTTGCATTGAGTCCATTCGCAATCGACAAGTTCACACACACTGTTACATCTTCTTGGGTATTAGGAGCAGCATTCACTGTTGCAGTAAGTTGCTGGTATCTGCTTCGTAAACGTCATATTGAACTTGCAAAAGCAAGTATCAAAGTGGGTGCAGCTGTTGGTCTTGTAGCCTCTCTTTTAGCAGGTTCTACAGGTCACAACTCTGCTTATATGGTAGCACAGTCACAGCCTATGAAGCTTGCAGCAATGGAAGCTCTCTATGAAGGAGGTAACGATCAGAGTTTAACAGCAGTAGCTTGGGTAAACCCATTCGACCAGCCTGACTATATGAAGCAGACCGAGCCACCTATGCGAATAGCGGTTCCTAACATGCTTTCTGTCCTTGCAACAAAGGATGCTCATGGTTATGTCCCTGGTGTAAAGGATATTATCCGTGGTTATAAGAAGGCTGACGGCACACAGGAACCTTCTCTGAAAGAAAAGCAAGAACGTGGTCGTAATGCCATTCAAGCCCTCAAAGACTATCGTGCCGGTAAGAACAAAGAGGCTAATCTCAAGGTTCTTGAAAAAGACATGAAGTACTTTGGTTATGGATACATCAAAGATGCTACGCAGATTGTACCATTCATTCCTATTAATTTCTGGTCATTCCGCATCATGGTTGGGCTTGGATGTCTTTTCATCGCTGTGTTTGCACTGATGTTGTTCATCGTTTATAGAAAAGACATTACCCGTTTTGGCTGGTTGCAGAAGGTGGGTATTGCACTCATCCCATTGGCTTATATTGCCAGTGAGTGTGGCTGGCTTGTTGCCGAATTTGGCCGTCAGCCTTGGACCATCCAGGACATGCTTCCAACATGGGCAGCAGTGAGCGACCTCTCAAGTGGCGGTATCGCATTCACCTTCTTCCTCTTCCTTGTTCTCTTTACTGCAATGTTAGCAGTCGAAGTAAGTATTATGTGTAAGCAAATTAAGAAAGGACCAGAACTATGACATACGATTTTCTGCAACACTACTGGTGGTTCATCATCTCACTTTTAGGTGGACTGCTTGTATTCCTACTTTTCGTACAGGGTGCAAACTCCATGATTTTCCAGTTAGGTAAGACTGAAGAAGAGCGTCGCATGCTCGTTAACTCAACAGGTCGTAAGTGGGAGTTCACCTTTACAACACTTGTAACATTCGGCGGAGCATTCTTTGCTTCATTCCCATTGTTCTATAGTACGAGTTTTGGTAGTGCTTATTGGGTATGGCTGTTGATACTTTTTACATTCATCATTCAGGCTGTCAGCTATGAGTTCCAGAACAAGGCTGGTAATCTCTTTGGCGTTCGTACCTTCCAGATTGGATTGATTATCAATGGTATTCTTGGTCCATTGCTCTTAGGTGGAGCTGTTGCAACCTTCTTTACAGGTTCTAACTTCATCGTAGAGAAAGGTAACATTACTGACTTCATGCAGCCTGTTATCTCTCATTGGGCAAATGGTTCACGTGGACTTGACGTACTGCTCAATCCTTGGGTAGTTATCTTTGGTATTTCAGTAGTATTCCTTGCACGTATCCTCGGCACGCTCTATATTAATAATAATGTGGACGATGACATTATCCGTGGACGTGTTCGAAAGCAACTGCTCGTTAACACCGTTCTCTTCTTACTGTTCTTCTTGCCTTTCCTGATTGTTACATTGGTTGGCGAGGGCTACGCAGTAAACGAAGCTGGCGTTATCGTTATGGAGCCAATGAAGTATCTGAGCAACTTATTAGCAATGTGGCCATTAGCTATCATTCTGCTTGTAGGTGTTGTTCTCTTGCTTTTTGGAATCGTTAAAACTGTTCTTAAGCCAGAGTATGTCCGTGGTATTTGGCCTGCAGGTATTGGTGTTGTATTGGTTGTTTTGGTTCTCTTCCTCATTGCAGGATGGAACAACACAGCTTATTATCCATCAACAGCCGAGCTCCAAAGCTCATTGACACTTAAGAACAGCTCTTCAAGTGAGTTCACATTGAAGTCTATGTTCTATGTTAGCTTCCTTGTTCCATTCGTTTTGGCATACATTGTTTATGCTTGGCGTGCAATCGACAAGAAGGCTATTGACCGTAAGGAAATTGCTGAGGACGACCATGCTTACTAAGATATAGTACTCCTATTTTTCCAGATAAATTCTAAAAGGGTGATAGAGGTATCCGATAACGGACTTCTATTGCCCTTTCTTTTTTCAGAGCATTAGCCACCCAAGGTTTAAGTAGATAAAGTGCATACGAATAGTCGTTCTTTAATACTGATAAACAACCATATCTGAATAAGAATACTCTCTGCATTGCTCTGTAAAAAATAAACATACACTACTACATTTATCTATATCTCCATAGATGAACCTCAGTAATCATTCCACACCTCGAAAAAGTCTTTAAGACAGTAAAATAATATTACAAAGCATAAAACGAAACAACCTTAATGCAGGAGCATATCTTTCCTAACAACAAAGCTCATAACAGTCAATAAAACAGAATGTTATGAATAGCTATGAAGAAGACGCTCTTCATGCCCCATGAAGGGCGTCTTTAACACGCAAGAAGGGCATGTTCTTGAACGTAAAAAGGCCTCTTCTTGTCTCCTCACCGAGCTTTTCTCGAATAAAGAAAGAAACTATCACTGAAACATCTTTACAATTCGCACTTACACATATAGTATTTTTACTCCTTTTATTAATAGTCTTGAAGAGATGCAACAATAATCTCATTCTCATCAGAGTATCAATTTTTTGCATCTGTATAGAGCTCATAGAAACGACTGTTTCTCCTCAATATCTTACTTTCATTAGCTTAATCGATCCATTTCTCGAAAGTTTCTAAAAGAACGAAGTTGATATTTTGATTTAGAAAAGAAGTTTTATATCTTTGCAGAAAACTACAACATGAATTCTAAGATATTGACATTGCTTTTATTTCTATCTCAATTTCTCTTCGGTAGTTGTACATCCAAAGTAAGCTATAATAGTCAAATAACAAACTATGATTATCGCATATTAGATGGGTGCCTAATCTATAATAGAGATGCTGACATGATACTTTTCGAATCATTCAAGACGAAAGGTAGTGGACTTGTGTTTGTTGACAAGGCTCTAAGAATAGTAAAAAAGCCAAAGAATTATCCCTTACAAGACAAAGAGATTATGAAATTTATCAAGGCTTACAAGAAATTCAACTTATCATATTGTCGTGTAGATAATGAGAAGATAATAAGAGTAATTTCTAATGGCATTGACTATATAAAAATAAAGAAAGGCTATCACGATGGCTTATATCTTTTTGAAGAACATAAACAAGAGTATAAGTATGTAGGCAATGATTGGTATGTAAAGAAGATGTAAACCATTAAAAATGAGCTAATTTAGTGAATAATATCACAGTATGTCTGCTCATGAATACTTTTATCACAACACAAAACAACAGACAACAGCATCGTTGTTATTTCATGTTCATCGAATATTACGAATGATATAGTAACTGGCCCTTTATTGCGTCTACTCCCATTTCATTCGAAATTGTTTGAGTTCTCTATGGAAGTTGAAATCCATAACCACTCTTCCTCTGCATACTGACAAAAAGAGATCTAACTTAAAACCAATTTTGCTGTCATTTCTGTCAGTCAAAGTCAACACTTAACACGTTAATTTACAGTACTGTTACGTGAAATGTTAAATGTGACAGCAACTTAAAACAAAACTTTTCTTGTATATTTTGCTATAATATTTCACTTGTTTGGAGACCTAAATCACGTCGCCTATCAGAAGACTGTTATCTCGATGGAAGCATAACAAACAATGCTTTTACTTCCCTTTATTATCCTCTATCTCACCAATCTTTCGAGTAGAATTGTCAGCTAATACATCATTAACAATATTAGTCAACTGCTCTTTCAGTTCATTGATAAATTGAGAGGCATCATACTTTTTAGCTTCAATATCACGGAGTTTCTTCTCCCAAATACCCGTCAATTCGGCTGATGTAAGAAGTTTCTCGTGAATCGTATCAATAAGTGCAATACCTGTCTCTGTAGCCTCTATATTCTTTCTTTTACGGCGGATATAGTGGCGTTTGAAGAGCGTCTCAATAATTCCTGCACGTGAAGAAGGTCGACCGATACCGTTCTCTTTCATGGCAGCACGCAAGGTCTCGTCCTCAACAAGCTTACCAGCTGTTTCCATTGTACGAAGCAAAGAGGCCTCAGTGTAGTGCTTTGGTGGAGTAGTAAGCTTTTCTGTTAGAGTAGGGGTGTGCGGCCCTGATTCCCCTTTCTTAAAGTTTGGTAGTAATGGTGAGCCAGTAGCTGCTCCTTCCTGTCCCTCATCCAATGGGGTAGAGGAAGTACCTGCTGACGTATCTATGCATACTCTCCAACCTAAATCCAAAATTTCTTTGCCAGAGACCTTAAACTCTATTTTATCCACCTCACCTAATACCGTTGTCGTAGAGAACTTACAATCAGGATAGAAAGCAGCGATAAAACGGCGAGCAATGAGATCATATACCTTCTGTTCAGCATCTGTCAGCCCTTGCGGTAGTACACCTGTCGGGATGATAGCATGGTGATCCGTCACTTTTGAGGAGTCAAAGACACGCTTTGTCTTAGGTAAAGGCTTGCCACCCAACGCCTTTACGATGTCAGCATAAGGCTTTTTACCAGCAAAGGCAGTCTGAAAGAGTCCGTTCATAATCTGTGGACACTTTGGATAAATATCATCAGAAAGGAATTGTGTGTCAACACGTGGATAAGTAGTAAGCTTGCGTTCGTATAGAGTCTGAATTGTATTAAGTGTCATCTCAGCAGAGAAACCAAACTTACGGTTACAATCTACCTGCAAAGAGGTGAGGTCATAAAGTTGTTTGGGCAGTTCAGAACCTTTCTTCTTAGTGACACTTGTAATCGTAAAAGGCTTTCCCTCAATTGTAGAGAAAGCTTTTTGGCCCTCTTCCTTAGAGGTGAATTTACCCTTTGTAGCCGTAAACTGTGTGTCACGATAGACTGTAGCCAATACCCAATAAGGTTCTGGCTTAAAGTTATCTATCTCCTTCTGTCGCTGAACGATGAGTGCTAAGGTTGGTGTCTGAACTCGACCAATAGACAACACTTGCCCTCTACCATAGCTATTATTGCCATACTTTAACGTATAAAGGCGTGTTGCGTTCATTCCCAAAAGCCAATCACCGATAGCACGAGACAAGCCAGCTAAGTAGAGGGGTTGATATTGCGCTTCGTCTCTGAGGTTAGCAAATCCCTCACGAATAGCATCGTCCGTCATAGACGAAATCCAAAGTCGTCTTACAGGACACTTTACACCCGCTTTCTGCATAACCCATCGTTGGATTAACTCACCTTCCTGACCAGCATCACCACAATTGATAATCTCGTCAGCAGCCTGAAAAAGACCTTTTATAACATCAAATTGTTTTTTTATTCCTTCGTCTTCAATCAGCTTAATACCAAAGCGTGAAGGAATCATGGGCAGAGACCCAAGGCTCCAATACTTCCAGTTACGGGTATAGTCATGTGGTTCCTTTAGCTCACAAAGGTGGCCAAAGGTCCATGTTACTTGGTATCCATTGCCCTCCATATACCCGTTACGTGTGCTATTCGCACCAAGGATACGAGCAATATCTTTAGCTACACTTGGTTTCTCGGCTATGCAAACTTTCATGCTTTATACTATATCAAATCTCTTCCTATACCTTACACTCCTTCTTTTCACCTTTGCAAAGGTAAGAAAAATATTCGATAGGAGACTTAAACTGTTTTTCATACCTATCTTTTTTTGCGTTTTTCTTTTTCTATCTAAGTTATTTTATCTAAATTTGTAGCAAAGAAACGAACAAGAAAAGATAAAATTATGAGAGTTGGACTCTTTATCCCATGCTACGTCGATGCACTCTACCCACATGTAGGCGTAGCAACCTTTAAGCTTTTGAAAAAGCTTAAAGTAGATGTAGTCTATCCCGAACGCCAGACATGTTGTGGTCAGCCTATGGCAAACGGTGGTTTCCAGCGTATGTCTGATCATCTCGCTGAGCGTTTTGAGGATAAGTTTAAGGATTTTGATTATGTAGTTATACCAAGTGTATCTTGTGCTGCTTTTGTGCGTGTTAATTATCCACAGATACTCGACCATGAGTGTCAGACCCCTAAGAAGACAGTGGAGTTAGTAGAGTTCTTACATGATGTTTTGAAGGTAAAGGAACTCCCTGGAAGTTTTCCTCATGTCGTATCAGTTCATAACTCTTGCCATGGTGTACGTGAGTTAACACTTAGTACGCCTTCAGAGTTTCAAGAGAAACCTACTAATAAGATTGTTGAGTTATTAAAACTAAAGGAAGGTATTACCGTAAAAGAACCTGATCGTAAGGACGAGTGCTGTGGTTTTGGTGGTATGTTTGCTGTCGAAGAGGCTTATGTTAGCACAGCTATGGGTACCGATAAGGTGAAACGTCACATGGATACAGGTGCTGAGATTATTACAGGTTCGGATAGTTCATGCTTAATGCACATGCAGGGCATAGTAGCAAAGAACCATTATCCAATCAAGTTCATGCACGTAGCTGAAATCTTGGCTGCAGGTTTATGATATATATAAAAGGTTTATAAAAGGACAACAAAGTTATGTCAACATATCATTCAAAAAGAGCAAAAGAGTTTCTGAAGAACCCTAAGAAGGTTGAAAGACACGACCGCACATTCTGGTCATTACGTCAGAAACGAGATGCTGCTGCGGCTCAGCTACCAGAATGGGAGGACTTACGCGAGCATGCAAGTCGTATTAAAGAACACACCGCAACCCATTTAGCAGACTATTTAGAGCAATTCACTAATAGCTTGGAGCGTAATGGCGTTATCGTTCATTTTGCTAAAGATGCACAGGAGTTCAATGAAATGGTTTATGGGATACTTGAGTCTCATAAAGTAAAGAAGCTCGTTAAGTCTAAATCTATGCTTACCGAGGAGTGTGAGATGAATCCTTATCTTATTAAAAGAGGTATCAATGTGGTTGAGTCCGACCTTGGTGAGCGTATTCTCCAACTCATGCATCTGAAACCAGCACATATCGTTATGCCAGCTATTCACCTGACTCGTGATGAGATAGGGGAGATGTTTGAAGAAAAAGGAATATCAAAAGAGAAAGGCAATCATGACCCAGCCTATCTCACTCGCTGTGCACGTGAGAACCTTCGAGGTGATTTCATGGATGCAGAAGCAGGTTTGACGGGGTGTAACTTTGGTGTTGCTGCAACAGGAGATTGTGTTGTTTGCACCAATGAAGGTAATGCTGATATGTCAACTTCAATACCAAAGCTACACATTGTTGCTATGGGTATTGAGAAAGTGATTCCTGATTATGACTCTTTAGCAGTGTTCCAACGCTTATTGGCACGTAGCGGTACGGGACAGCCATCAACTGCCTTTACCTCTCAATTCCGTAAGGCTCGACCAGGAGGTGAGATGCATGTAATCTTAGTTGACAATGGTCGTAGTGACATGATTGCTAATAAAGAACATTGGATGACACTGAAGTGTATTCGATGTGGTGCATGTATGAATACTTGTCCTGTCTATCGTCGTTCTGGAGGTTATTCATATAGTTACTTTATTCCTGGTCCTATTGGAGTCGACCTTGGTATGCTAAAGAATCCAAAACAGCACAGTGGTAATGTATCAGCATGCTCATTATGTCTGAGTTGTGACTGCGTTTGTCCTGCAAAGGTAACCCCTGGAAGTCAGATTTATCGCTGGCGTCAGAGCCTTGAAACGTATGGAACAGAGAACAAAGAGAAGAAGGTGATGGCAGAAGGTATGAAAGTTGTTTACGAAAACTATCATATTTATGATGCTTTACTTCGTAATTCATCAGTTGCCAATCACATACCAGAATCGCTAATGGATATAAAGCTTAATCCATGGAGCATTGGTCATACAATGCCAAAGTTTGCGAAAAAGCCTTTCCATGTCATATTTAAGCACGCAATGGAGGAAATGAAACATGAATAAAGAAGAACTATTTAATAAATTGCGTCGCAATACTAAACAACATTTTGATATGCCTGAGAAAATGATGGAAGGTATTAAATATCAAGATGTAGTACAGCAGTTCATTGAGATGAGCCACACTGTTGGTTGTGAAGTTATTGAAGCAAAGGCTGATGATGATATTAATGAGTTGATACAAAAGGCTTATCCAGATGCAAAAGTATTAGCTTCTAACGTAGAAGGGATAAAGGCAAACCTTAATCCTGATACTGTTGCTAAGGCACAAGACCTAAACGGAACGGATGTCGGGATTATCCAAGGTGATATTGCTGTGGCTGAGAATGGATGTGTATGGCTGCCACAAACGATGAAAGAAAGGGTCGTTTGTTTTATCTCAGAGAATCTTGTTATTCTCGTACAACGTGATAAAATCGTCAATAACATGCACGAAGCTTACAAGAAAATTCACATGACTGATTATGGTTATGGCTGCTTTATATCAGGTCCGAGCAAGACTGCAGATATCGAACAAGCGCTTGTTATGGGTGCACAAGCAGCCAGAGGTGTTACTGTCATCATAATGTGATAAACGTTAATTTTGTCAAAAAGAGAAATATAATGAGTCGTTAGGGGATGATTACGACTTTTTTTATTAACTTTGCAAGGAGAAAAGAAAGTTAAAAATATAACTGATTTTTAATAAACACATAAGTTATGAAGATTGAAAAAGTACATGCTCGCGAGATTATGGACTCACGTGGCAATCCTACAGTTGAAGTAGAGGTAACTCTTGAAAATGGTGTAATGGGGCGTGCAAGCGTTCCATCTGGTGCATCTACCGGTGAGAATGAGGCTCTTGAGCTTCGTGATGGTGACAAGAATCGTTTCTTGGGTAAGGGTGTCCTCAAGGCAGTTGAGAACGTAAACAACGTTATCGCTCCTGCATTGAAGGGTGACTGCGTGCTGAACCAGCGTGCAATCGACTATAAGATGATTGAACTTGATGGTACTCCTACAAAGAGTAAGCTCGGTGCTAACGCTATCCTTGGCGTTTCTTTGGCAGTAGCTCAGACAGCTGCTAAGGCATTGAATATTCCTTTGTATCGTTACATCGGTGGTGCTAATACTTATGTATTGCCAGTACCAATGATGAACATCATCAACGGTGGTGCTCACTCTGATGCACCTATCGCTTTCCAGGAGTTCATGATTCGTCCTGTTGGTGCTCCTTCTGAGAAGGAAGGTATCCGTATGGGTGCTGAGGTATTCCACGCTCTTGCTAAGCTTTTGAAGAAGCGCGGTCTCTCTACTGCAGTAGGTGATGAGGGTGGTTTTGCTCCTAAGTTCGATGGTATTGAGGATGCACTTGACTCAATCATTCAGGCTATCAAGGATGCTGGTTACGAGCCAGGTAAGGATGTTAAGATTGCAATGGACTGTGCTGCTTCTGAGTTCGCTGTATGTGAGGATGGTAAGTGGTTCTATGACTATCGTCAGTTGAAGAATGGTATGCCAAAGGATCCTAATGGTAAGAAGCTTAGCGCTGATGAGCAGATTGCTTATCTCGAGCATCTTATCACAAAGTATCCTATCGATTCTATCGAGGATGGTCTCGATGAGAACGACTGGGAGAACTGGGTTAAGTTAACATCTACTATCGGTGACCGTTGTCAGCTCGTTGGTGATGACCTGTTCGTAACTAACGTTAAGTTCCTTGAGAAGGGTATCAAGATGGGTGCAGCTAACTCTATCCTTATCAAGGTTAACCAGATTGGTTCATTGACAGAGACTCTCGAGGCTATCGAGATGGCTCATCGTCATGGTTACACAACTGTAACATCACACCGTTCTGGTGAGACTGAGGATACAACTATCGCTGACATTGCTGTTGCAACAAACTCTGGCCAGATTAAGACTGGTTCTATGTCACGTACAGACCGTATGGCTAAGTACAACCAGCTCATCCGCATTGAGGAAGAACTCGGTCGTTGCGCTAAGTATGGCTATACTAAGTTGAAGTAATTTATTTGGTCAATAATACTTGACAGAGTAAAAGAAATATGCAAAGAGGTAATTGTCTTTCAAAGGCAATTACCTCTTTCTTTTATTATAATAATGTTCCATAGGACATTTAACTTATGTCAGTCATTAACTTTATCAGCCTTCAAATCTTCTCTTTTCAGTTACTTTCATTGATGTTACATCTCATTATAAACGAATAAAAAAATATCTGTATTCTTTATTTATCATAATGACCATTATTTTAAGAGAGGCCTTTTTAAGAAGAAATGAACATTCAACTAAGATTATATAGTGTCTCTTAAATCGTTATTAATCATGCTCTTAGAACTTAATTATCTACTAAATTAAATAAAAGATAAATATTTAATAGCATATTCTTGGTGATGTAAATTATAACATATAATTTTGCTATCTGATTATTATTATGCCTTATAAAGCTTCATCATTAGTATATAACAATCTTAAAAAAGTAACTATATAGCTAAAACACAATATAACCTCCAGCTATAATAACAAAATACTTACAAACGTAAAGACGATAAATGAAAAAAGAAAATCAGTTACATTAGCTTATGCATACTATAATATAAAGGAAAACAAAGACTTTTCGTCTGAAGAGAACGAATAAAGGCTTGCTAAGTTAAGTATATTTGGTCTTATATCAAATTTCATGCTATACTTGAAATAACTTACCCTACCATTAAATATCACATACCTTGATAGAGCAAAAAAAAGAAAATCGGAACTGTAACAGTCCCGATTTCATTGTTCTATATTAGTAGAATCGTCTCTTTTATGAAGCTAAGATGATATATCCATCTTATGCATATTATAAAAGACTAAACTATATTTCTGCAAAGTCAATAATTCTAATCAATATTATAGTTATGTAAATCAACAAACTTACCACGCTGGCGACGCTCATCTATCATGCGCTCCAACTTTGCTCTACGGTGTGGAGCAATCCATTTTCTAGCAAAGATATTAGGAATTGCAACGCCCAAAGCTATACAAAATAACACCAATGAGCCATTAATAGCAAAGGACATAGCGCTTGTAACTTCCCCAACAACACCCTGCAACTCCATGAAGCCATAAAGTGCACGATACATTAATACTCCTGGAACGATAGGAATAACAGCTGGAATCGTAATACACTGGTGTGGAGTGTGGAAAATATGAACAGCCTTAATATTAATGAGTGATATCAATGCAGACCCACATAAAGAACCAACAACAAGTCCCAAGCCTAAGCCAACATTCCCTGACTCAGGGGTAAGATATACAAAGTTACGCGTACAGACACATATCACACCACCAACTGCTATCCAAGGCATCAAACGATATGGAATGTTATAAATCGTCGCAAAACCCACTGCAGAGATTGCTGCAGCTATTGCATAAACTGAGAAAGAATGGTGAGGTACTGTTGGAAGGGTTTTTACAAAACCATCAAAACAGCCACATTTTATTGCCAACATAATACCAAATGCCATTGAAACGACAATGAGCAATGTGTTTGTGGCTCGTACTAAACCAGTATTTATATGATTGTCTAACAGGTCATTAACAGCATTTATCAACGGAACTCCAGGTACAATGTATAGTGCACAAGCCAAAAGAGGATGCCAAGGAGTCTCAGAATGAAGATAAGGGCGGATAAACTCAGGGAGTGTCATCTGAACTGAAGGAGAAGAAAGAAAAGACGATAACCAGGCTAAAATCGTACTTACAAAAGCAGCAATAGCAAAATTTGCATACAAATTAGAACCAGAATGATTCAAAAACATACGTAAGCGATTACCCAAAATAGCAGCTATAGAAGCATAGAAGAATGCTGTCCAGTCACAACCAAACTGTATACAGAATCCACCACAGGCAAGACCAGCACCAATAGCAATAACCCATTCGGTGTAATAATGTCTACCATGAGCAATCTTCTCAAGTTCTTCCTCATATTTCTCTATTGAGTAATCTTCCTGAATAGCACGCCATGAGAGTTTGGAAACCTCCTGAATAGCAAGTAGATTAATTACATGCTTGTCACAACGTTGCATCTTAGAAAAGCTGTGAGCTTCGTCACTTATGTTCACCTGCAACATATAATAATCAACATTAATGTGTAGGTTCTCCTTAGGAAGACCCAAATATGCAGCAGTACGTTCCATGTTACGTTTCACACGACTCGTATCTGCAGAACTTTCCATTAATATCTGTCCTGTACGAAGGAGCAAATCAAGTTTCTTACGAAGGATTCTCTTGGAACAATCAGTCTGTTTTCCGTCCATATAAAACAATCTATTTACTTAACTTAAAATCGTTTGCAAAGGTACAATATATTATTTGCATATTAGTATTACATCAAAGAAATCTATATCTTAAAATATCAGTTTTATCAGGAAAAAGTAAAAAAACAGTAATTCAAATTATGAGATACTCTCCCTACATATCAAAGCTTGAACATCGTTTTACGGATATTTTCCTTTGCTATAACAGGTTTTATAGCCTCTGAAAAAGGAATATCTGAAGGCGTAACACATTCTACTTGAGAGAAGCCTGCACTGAGTAAAGAAGAAACATCCGCTACCCTACCCGCTATGAGTACAACAGGAATATTTTTGCGAAGCCCATATTCTAAGACTTTTACAGGTAGTTTCCCCATTAGTGTTTGAGCATCAGCACTCCCCTCCCCTGTTATGATTAAATCAGCTTTATCTATGATAGCATCGAAATTGATAGTTTCAAAAAGAATATCAACCCCTGACTGTATCTTTGCATTCATAAATTGAAGGAAGGCATAACCTAATCCACCAGCAGCTCCAGCACCTTTGTCAAAAGCATGATCTACACCTAATTTCACAGAGGCCATACGTGAAAAAGTATGAGCTCGACGATCCAAGTAGCCTATCATCTCAGTCGTTGCGCCCTTTTGTGGACCAAAGACAGCTGCCGCTCCATGCTCTCCATAGAGCGGATTACTAACGTCTGAAGCTAAAGTAACATCTAAATTATGTAAGATCTTATCACACCAGCTATTTCCTAAAATATTCTTTAAGGCAGTTAACATCCCAAGTCCACAATCACTTGTAGCTGACCCTCCAAGACCAATAATAAACTTCTTATACCCTTTCTGTAGTGCGTCAGCTAAAAGCTCACCAACTCCATAAGTTGTTGCACGTAATGGGTTAAGTTCTTGATTATTAATTAGGTTGATACCACAAGACAATGCTGTTTCAATGATTATAGTATCATCAGAACAAACAGCATAGCTCGCACGAATAGGGCGCATGAGTGCATCATGACATTCGACAAAGACCCTTTCACAGTCAGACAACTGTAAAAATACTTCTAACATACCATCTCCACCATCGGTAACAGGAACCTTGACAACCTCTGTCCCCTGCCATCGATCATTGAGGCCATGTTTGGCAGCCTCTTCCGCTTCCAATGAGGATAAGCAGCCCTTAAAACTATCAATTGCTAAAATAATACGCTTCATAATGCCTACAAAGTTATTAAGAATTCATTAATAATTTGGAGTTTACATCTATTATATATATCTTTGCAAGTAAATACTGATTAGATACCTTATATATGAAACAATTTTTCAAGTTCGTGTTTGCTTCTTTTTTCGGGATGATGTTGTTTAGCATCGTTACAGGTTTCTTTGCTCTTTGTGGCATTGTTGGCATGATTACGTCACAAGATGCCACAAAAGAACCAGAAGAAAACTCTGTACTGGTATTGAACCTTTCAGGACAACTATCCGAAAGAAGTGATAATAATTTTCTTAGTCAGCTACAAGGTACTCAAGTAAATAGTCTGGGACTTGACAATATGATTGAAGGGATCAAAAAAGCAAAAGACAATGATAATATCAAAGGGATATACATCGAGGCTGGTGCCTTTGCTGCTGATTCATACGCATCAATGCAAGCTCTTCGCAATGCACTGTTAGATTTCAAGAAAAGCAGGAAGTGGATTATCTCATACGCAGACACTTACACACAAGGAACATACTATCTTTCGTCTGTTGCAGATAAAGTTTATCTTAATCCACAAGGTCAGATTGATTGGCATGGACTTGCTTCTGAGCCCGTGTTTATCAAAGATCTTTTGGCAAAGTTTGGTGTTAAGATGCAGGTTGTTAAGGTGGGTGCCTACAAGAGTGCTACTGAAATGTTTACAGGCGACAAGATGAGCGATGCCAACCGTGAGCAAACATCAGCTTATCTAAATAGTATTTGGGGCAATATCACAAAAGAGGTTGGTGCAAGCAGAGGATTATCTGTAGCACAGTTGAACGCCTATGCTGATAGTATGATTACCTTTGCAGATCCACAAGAATATGTTAAACTTAAACTTGTTGATGGCTTATTATATACTGACCAAATAAAGACTGTTGTCAAGAAACAGTTAGGGATTGATTCTGACGACGATATCGAACAGGTTACAATCGCTGACATGGTGAATACGGAAGCGAAGAACCAAGGTGATGAAAACAACAAAGTGGCTGTTTATTACGCTTATGGCGACATTGTAGATGGTGCCGTAGGAGGTCTTTTCTCACAAGGTCATCAGATTGATGCACAAGTAGTTTGTAAAGACTTAGCGGATTTAGCGAAAGATAAAGACGTAAAAGCTGTTGTCATACGTATCAATTCTGGTGGTGGTTCGGCCTACGCATCAGAACAGATATGGCACCAGATTATGGAAATGAAGAAGTTAAAACCAGTTGTTGTAAGCATGGGAGGAATGGCTGCATCGGGTGGTTATTATATGTCGGCACCAGCAAACTGGATTGTCGCTGAGCCTACAACAATCACTGGCTCAATAGGTATCTTTGGTATGTTCCCCGACGTAAGCAATCTCTTTAGGGAGAAATTGGGACTGAAATTTGATGAGGTAAAGACCAACAAGTATGCTGATTTTGGCACACGTGCACGCCCTTTCACAGAAGAAGAGATGTCATATCTCAGCCAGTATGTGAACAGAGGTTATAAACTCTTCCGTCATCGTGTTGCAGAAGGACGCAAGATGACAGATAATCAAGTGGAGAAAATTGCACAGGGGCACGTATTCACAGGACAAGATGCGCAGAAAATTGGACTCGTTGATCAACTTGGTGGATTAGATGTTGCAGTTGCAAAAGCTGCTCAACTTGCTAAACTACCAAACTACAGGACATCAGCATATCCAGAGGCTGACGACGTCTTGGACCAGATACTAAAGCAGGTAAAACCTGACACCTATCTGAGCGATGAACTACGTGCAAACTTAGGCGACTATTATGAGCCATTTACACTTTTGAAGACAATTAATCAACAAAGTGCTATTCAGGCTCGTCTGCCTTTTTATCCTAACATCCATTAATTAGATATGGAAGGAGATCACATCAAAATAAACAAATGGCTCATACCGCTTAGCTGGCTCTATGGATTGGGAGTGGGTCTGCGCAACGAGCTATTTGAGTTGAATATTCTTAAGACACGACGATTTGGTATCCCTGTTATATCCGTCGGGAACATCACTGTTGGGGGTTCTGGAAAGACCCCTCATGTAGAGTATCTTATCCGATTATTGAAAGATAAGATGAAGGTTGCTGTACTTTCGCGTGGATATAAACGTAAAAGTCATGGCTATGTTTTGGCTGACGAGAACACGCCTATGCGTGAGATTGGAGACGAACCCTATCAGATGAAGACGAAGTTTCCTGACATTCGCGTTGCAGTAGACAAGAATCGTTGTGAAGGAATAGACAGGTTAACATCAGATGAAGAGACAAAAGATGTTGATGTTATTCTATTAGATGATGCTTTTCAACATCGTTATGTACAACCTGGAATTAATATTCTATTAGTTGATTATCATCGATTAATCATCTATGACAAGCTTCTTCCTGCTGGTCGACTTCGTGAGCCATTGTCAGGAAAGAATCGCGCAGACATAGTGATTATCACCAAATGTCCTAAAAGTCTTAACCCTATAGACTATCGTGTATTGAGTAAAGCAATGGAGCTTTACCCTTTTCAACAGCTTTATTTCACTACTTTAGATTATTGTGATTTAGAGCCTATCTTCAGTAAGACACGAAACATACCACTTACAGAGATAAGAGGAAAGAATATTTTGCTGCTTGCAGGTATCATGTCACCTAAACAGTTAGAGTTAGATTTGAACTCTTTTACAGGTAACAATGCACTGACTACCCTCTCTTTCCCCGACCATCACGCATTTACAACAAAGGATATTAACCGAATAAATGAGACCTTTGCAAAAATGCCTGAGCCTAAGTTGATTGTCACAACAGAGAAAGATAAGGCACGACTAATCGATGTTGAGAAATTATCAGAAGAAGTAAAAGCGAACATATATGCGCTCCCGATTAAAGTAAGTTTTATGCTTGATAAGGGAGAGACATTTAATCAAAAAATCATATCTTATGTACGAAAAAATTCAAGAAACAGCATCTTGGCTAAAAGAGAGGATGACCACAAGTCCAAAGACAGCCATCATTCTGGGCACAGGCCTCGGACAATTAGCTTCAGAGATAACTGATAGTTATGCCTTCTCATATCAAGATATACCTAATTTCCCTGTATCTACTGTAGAAGGTCACGCCGGAAAACTTATATTCGGTAAGCTTGGAGATAAAGATATCATGGCTATGGAGGGTCGTTTCCATTTCTATGAAGGATATAATATGAAGGATGTAACCTTCCCAATTCGTGTTATGCACGAATTAGGTATTGAGACGTTATTTGTTTCTAACGCTTCTGGCGGTATGAACCCTTCATTTAAGATTGGCGATTTGATGATTATTACCGATCATATCAATATGTTCCCAGAGCACCCACTACGTGGACGAAATTTTCCTATAGGTCCTCGTTTTCCTGATATGCACGAGGCTTACGACCATAAACTTATAGAACTTGCAGACACTATTGCCAAAGAAAAGAATATCAGAGTTATGCATGGAGTGTATATGGGAGTACAGGGTCCTACCTTCGAGACACCTGCAGAATATCGTATGTACCATAAGATGGGAGGTGATGCAGTAGGAATGAGCACCGTGCCAGAGGTTATCGTTGCTCGACACAGTGGGATAAAGGTATTTGGTATCAGTGTGATTACCGACCTTGGTGGCTTTGATGTACCAGTAAAGGTCAGCCACGAAGAAGTTCAGGAGGCTGCTAATGCAGCACAACCACGTATGACAGAAATCATGCGTGAGATGATTAAGCGCTCATAACACATATTTAATAAGACTATCTCAAGACGTTCTTTAATCTATAAGCAAATAGATAAAGAACGTCTTAGACTTTTTATCACAAAGCAATTAACATAATCAATGGAAATAAAAGAACTTGGTGAGTTTGGACTTATCGACCGTCTTACAAAAGATATTCAACCAATTAATAGCTCTACCATTATGGGAGTGGGTGACGATGCAGCTGTTTTGAATTATACAAACAAAGAAACTCTCGTCTCCTCACAGATGTTCATGGAAGGAGTACAGTTTGACTTGACTTACATCGACATGGAGCATCTTGCTTATAAGGTGGCTATGATTGCGATGAGTAATATCTTTGCTATGAATGGGCAACCACGTCAAATCATCGTGTCTTTAGGCTTGGGAAAGCGATTTAAGGTGGAAGACATCGAGCAGTTCTATGCAGGACTGAACAAAGCTTGTACCAAATGGAATGTAGACATCGTAGGAGGTGATACCACTTCTTCGTACACAGGACTTGCTATCAACATAACTTGTATTGGTGAAGCAGCTAAAGAAGATGTCACTTATCGCAGTGGTGCAAACGAGACCGACCTCATTTGTGTGACAGGCGACCTTGGTTCTGCTTATATGGGACTACAGATTCTCGAACGAGAGAAATCTGTTTACTATCAGCAAGTGCAAGAGTATAATAATAAGGTGAAGGAAGCTCAAAACAATAAAGACGAGAGGCGACTCGAAGCACTGCGCCAAGAACGTGCAGCCATTGAAGATTTTCAACCCGACTTTGCAGGGAAAGAATATCTTATCGACCGCCAGTTGAAGCCAGAAGCACGTGGCGATATTCTCAACCAACTACGAGAAGCAGGAATACATCCAACAGCTATGATTGATATCTCTGACGGATTGGCAAGCGAACTGAAACATATTTGCGAAAAGAGTCACTGTGGTTGTAGAGTTTATGAGAAGAATATCCCTATTGATTATCAAACTGCAGCAACCTGCGAAGAATTTAATATGAACCTTACAACTGCTGCATTAAATGGTGGAGAAGACTACGAACTTCTTTTTACAGTACCAATTGGCGACCATGAGAAGATTGATAAGATGGAGAATATCAGACAGATAGGTTATATAACAAAGGAGAGCCTGGGTTCATTCCTTATCGCTCGAGACGGAAATGAATTCGAGTTAAAGGCGCAAGGATGGCCTATTACAAAGGATTGACCCACTTGTTAAAGGATGTAAATATCGGCAATTTTCTTTATAAAAGTTTGGAGGAATAAAATAAAAGTACTACCTTTGCATCGCAATTAAAAAATAGCAACACTGCTTCTTAAAACAAAGCAAGATATAGATGGTGCCATAGCTCAGTTGGTAGAGCAAAGGACTGAAAATCCTTGTGTCCCCGGTTCGATTCCTGGTGGTACCACTCCTCCTTTCATCAGGGCGGTTCTCGTAAGAGGCCGCTCTTTTTTTTATTGTCCCTAAATTGCTTTTTTTCAAACACTTACCATCCGCCATTAACGAACAATTACCCCTAAATCATTATCATCGAAACAATAGAATAACGGAGTATTGACAATCAATAACGCATGTAGTGATAATAAACACACAAATTCTCAAATAGTCGTTAGCCTCTTCTTCAGCCTTCAAACATAAAAGATTTACTGTACAAAAGAATGAAAAAAACAGTATCAGACAAAACAATCTTTCGAACTAATGAACGATAAAGTTGTTTATCACTATATCAACTAATAGTGGCTTTCTCTGCAAAAGATTAAAAGTACACTCACAAGCAACCTCTTTTAATCCTCTATCCAAGAACTGACTTCATACTTAAACCATCTTTGAATAGAAAAAGCGATAATCATTACCCTCTCCTCCTACGCATGTTTTATTACATGTAAAGTTATTTTACGAAAAGAAAAAAACAACTTAAACTTTATAGGAAAGCAATCTTTATTTCCAAACAGCTACAACTATAAGGTTTCTACACATCTTGTCTTTCTATCATTTAATCTCCTCCATTGCTAATAAAAAGTCACGACATATTTTCATAAACATAGTTACAAACAAGAGTAAAATTACTCGTTATAATCAAACTAACAACTAACTTGAAATCAATTAGTTAAAAGCTACAAAGGAGAAGGTGCCTAATTAGTCTCAAGAAGGGCGTTAACAATACCCAAGAGGAGCATGTTCTTGAACCTTAAAGGGCATGTCCTTAAACCACAGAGGATAACTACTTAGTTGGAAGAGTACGAAAAAGACTTTACAATAATACCAGGTGTAGTTTTATAACGATGATACTAATCCTACCCTCTCCCCTACCCAACCCTATTGTTTTTACAACTTAACCCATGTTATACGGATAGTCTTTATCTATGAACGTGACGTTCATTGCCATGCCCATTAAAACCAGCCTAACTTTAGAATCATCACCTTGTTATGCCTTTACTTATTTCTCTAATAACATAGCCATTATTCTTTATTGCACTCGCACAAATCTCTCTATAAACCTTTTGATAACTCCATCGCAATCGAATGTAACCAACAAGTCCATCTTCTGTACATCGTTAACAACACAATTCAGCCAAAATTAGATTTGCTGTCACATCTGTCATACGCAATCAACGTCTAACTTACTAATACACAGTGGGTTTACATGAAATGTTAAATGTGACAGCAAAATGAATTTAAACTTTTCTTGTAAAATAGAGTATTATATCGTCATGACCTTAGTAGACATTACCATACCATTATTATGGCAGTACTCAAATTAATATTAAATAGTAAAGCAAAGTGAAATAAATAAAGCCATTTATTTGTATCTTAGCATGATAAGGCTGCTTCTAAGCTACTTGAAAAGTAAAATCAACCCAGCTTACTCATTGTTATAAGCTAATACGTCAAGAGTGGAAACACTTCCCCTACTCCCATATTTTTGCTGCAAGCTTTACAAACTCAACCTTACCATCTATGTAATCAGCAAAATATTCAAGGGCAGGAACACCGTCAGGCAGATTACACGACCCACAACCGCCACATGAGGGTGCCTTACAGTGGAAACGTTCTTGGATGAATTCAATTCGTTCCTCACGATCAGAAAAATCTATTTGTGGTGCTAACATTGTTATTCTTATTAATTGATGAGAGTTAAACCATATTTATTTACAAACAGAAAAAGCTAAATAAAGAACCTTATCGATAATAACCTTGTTTGTTAAATACTATAATTAAATAAGCAAACATTATTATAATACCTCCTTCAACTGCGTAAAGAACTCTAATTTCAACAAATGAGGATGTTTGTACTCCTCTATCACCTCATGTTGCCAAGTTGTATGAAAAGGTATATGAGCAGCCCACCCCCCAAGTTTTAGCACAGGCTCTATATCCGAACGGAAAGAGTTACCAACCATCAGTAGCTCCCCTACTCCAATCGAATAACGCTCGCACAACTGATGATAAGACTTCTCCGTCTTATCCGAAACAACTATAATATCCTCAAAATATGGGGCCAAACCCGAACGATGAAATTTATTCTCTTGATCAAGTAATTCACCTTTAGTAAATACAACTAAATGATATTTCTCTAATTCACGCAACACCTTCAAAGTTTCAACGACTCCCTTCATAGGCTTACCAGGCAGTTGAAGGAGTTCTTTTCCCAATGCTAAAATTCGTTTAACTTCCTCTGCTTTTAGTTTCCCATCACTTATCTCTATTGCATTCTCCAGCAATGACAATATAAAAGCCTTACTACCATACCCCAAAAGAGGCATGTTAGCCGTCTCAACAGCAAAGAGAGCTTTTGAGATCTCATCTGCAGAAGAATATGAGCTTAGTATCTCGCAATATTCTCTCTCCACTGTCTCAAAGTAAGTTTGACACTCCCATAGTGTGTCATCAGCATCAAAGGCTATCAATGATATATCTTTCATAACTTTCTTGTTTCGAACTGCAAAATTACATTATTTATATATACTACAACCATAAAAACCATATAAAATACACTATAAAGACAAGAGACTGAATAAAAATAAGCGTAAATCATGCTGTTTTCCTATATAATGATACGACAATAGAGGTCGACTTATGAAAAACGAATAACCATCCTAATAAAATTAAAAGAGCTCACTCATAAAAAAAATATTTTATCAGATGAGATCATCGCCAACCCTTTTATACGTCTACAATACAGACGAAAAAGCATCAAAAGTTAGTAATTTATCCAATATTTTTTAGTCGAATAATCTTTTGTTGATTGAATACTTTTACTTAAATTTGCAGCACAAAGTTTATCAAAACAGGAAACTTTTGAAAGTTGAATACGAAAAAAGTTTTCCAAAACTGACAACTTATAAAGAGAAAATTGGTATCTAACTTATACTTTTTTGAGGATAAATACATATAAAATAATAAACGTCTAAAAACTAAAATAGCAATGGAAATAAAGAACTTCACAATCACTAAACGTGATGGTTCAAAGGAAAGATTCTCCCTCGACAAAATCATGAACGCCATACTCAAGGCTTTTGAGAGTGTTAACGAACCAACTGATTTAGGTGTATTATCTAAGATTATTTCTAATCTTGATATTCAAAACGACATCAAGGTAGAAGACATCCAAAACCAGGTCGAATTGGCATTGATGAAAGAAGGATATTACAATGTAGCAAAGAGCTTCATTGTTTATCGTCAGCAACACACAGAAGACCGCGAAACACTTGAGAAGATGAAGTTCCTCTCAGACTATTGCATTGCCACCAACGCTGCCACAGGTTCAAAGTTTGACGCCAATGCTAATGTCGAACACAAAAACATTGCAACACTTATTGGCGAACTTCCAAAGCAAGGTTTCATCCGTCTCAATCGAAGACTACTCGTTGATCGTATCAAGAAGATGTATGGTAAGGACTTGGCTGATGAATATATCAATCTCCTAACCCACCACTTTATATATAAGAACGATGAGACAAACCTTGCCAACTATTGTGCTTCTATCACAATGTATCCATGGCTTATTGGTGGTACAACCTCTATCGGAGGAAATTCCACAGCCCCTACAAATCTAAAAAGCTTCTGCGGTGGATTTATAAACATGGTTTTCATGGTCTCATCAATGCTTGCTGGTGCCTGTGCAACACCAGAGTTCTTGATGTATATGAACTACTTTATTCAGAAAGAATATGGTAAAGACTATTGGGAACATGCCGATGAGGTAGTTGACTTGAGCGTCAGAAAACGTACGATAGACAAGGTTATTACAGACTACTTTGAACAGATAGTCTATTCCTTGAACCAACCTACGGGAGCACGTAACTATCAAGCAGTTTTCTGGAATATCTCTTATTATGATCGTCCTTACTTTGAATCACTCTTCGGGAACTTCTATTTTCCTGATGGTTCACAACCTGACTGGGAGAGTTTGTCATGGTTACAAAAGCGATTCATGACTTGGTTCAATCAAGAACGACTAAAGACTGTTCTCACCTTCCCTGTAGAAACAATGGCTTTGTTAGCAGAGAATGGTGATTGTAAGGATAAGGAATGGGGTGACTTTGCAGCTAAGATGTATTCTGATGGACATAGTTTCTTCAC
This sequence comes from Prevotella jejuni, assembly GCF_900187995.1. Taxonomy (GTDB): domain Bacteria; phylum Bacteroidota; class Bacteroidia; order Bacteroidales; family Bacteroidaceae; genus Prevotella; species Prevotella jejuni. The sequence goes on along the minus strand of NZ_FZNZ01000017.1, from coordinate 16,721 downwards.
ATACATGAGCGACAATGCCGACTCACTAAGTTCATGCTGTCGTCTACGTAATGAAATTCAAGACAATGGATTCTCTTATACGCTCGGTGCTGGTGGCGTCTCAACTGGATCAAAGAGTGTGTTGACAATCAATCTCAATCGCTGTATTCAGTATGCAGTCAACAACAACCTTGATTACAAGGAGTATCTGACGCGTATTATCGAGTTGTGCCATAAGGTACAATTAGCATACAATGAAAACCTCAAGGAGTTACTGCGTAATCACATGCTCCCACTCTTTGATGCTGGATACATCAACATTGATCGCCAGTATCTCACCATTGGTATCAATGGTCTTGTAGAAGCAGCAGAATTCATGGGACTTGACATCACACCGAATGAGGAGTATAAGAAGTTCGTACAGACTGTACTTGGATTGATAGAAACGCAGAACAAGGCTTTCCGAACTAAAGAAGCAATGTTCAACTGCGAGATGATTCCTGCGGAGAATGTTGGTGTTAAGCATGCAAAATGGGATGCCGAAGATGGCTATTTCGTTCCGCGTAACTGCTATAACAGCTATTTCTATCGTGTAGAAGACAATTCACTGACGATTCTTGACAAGTTCAAACTGCACGGAGCACCTTATATAGAACATCTAACTGGTGGTTCTGCACTTCACATGAACCTCGAAGAGCACCTCTCTGAGCCACAGTATCGCCAGTTGTTGCGTGTCGCTGCACAGGAAGGTTGCAACTACTTCACATTCAATATTCCTAACACTATCTGCAATGATTGCGGTCATATCGACAAACGTTATATGCACGAATGTCCACATTGCCATTCTAAGAATGTTGATTATCTCACTCGCATCATTGGTTACATGAAACGTGTTAGTAACTTCTCTGTACCTCGCCAGGAGGAAGCACACCGCCGTTTCTATGCAGGAGAAGATAAATATACAGTTAATACAACAAATGAGAAGTTATGTAAAGAAACGGTTACTGAAACCAAGAACGCATAACAAACATTATTGTAAAAACGCTTTAACTTACTAATAGGGTTGACAGACTTCACGTCTAACACCTTAAAATCATTTACGGACACACGCTTATGTGTGTCCGTATTTGTTTGTATTCCTCTTCATAGATTTCATACTGCAACATTCAAAAATAAATCCAAGTATCCACAAAACCACTTATTTGACACACAACACTATTATAAAAAGTTCACCCTACTACCAATAAAGTAACTAATCTTTTATTTTGGTGTCCTCGGATTCGGAGCATTACCCTTGAGACCTAAAAAGAGCTATTCCACATTTATAATCATCGATTTTACAGAGATCCATCCAATCTGCTTCAGATTCATGTAACGAATGGAATGTAAGTACACATGACTCTCTGTCTATGGTTAATATAATCTCATATTCACATTTCATTTCTTTTAGTATATTCCCCAATCTATCTGCGAAAATAAAAGCATTTGATAAGATATCCTTACGACAAAAATCTTCAATGTGGACATTATTGAGAAAACATTCATACGCCGCCATATCATCAAACAAATCTAATGTTATATGTGGATTATTGACATAAAAACGTTTAAAGAAAATACATTGTCCATTGACAGTGATTCCTTCTTTTAAAAGATTCGCAAGTCCTTTGGACAGCTTATTTGAAATAGGCTGTCTTTTCAGAAGGAATATCATTTTTTTATTAAATACTATCATTCTCAAAGATATTTTTGTCCTTTTTTAGGGCACGTTTGACATCTTTGTTCTCGAGTCATTAGTGTCCCATTAAAATCGGGACATTAATGATATACTAAAGTTTCCCACCCTAATAAATAGATAGAGAAATAACAGTTTGCCGAATTTTCTTTGTAAATTAGTAATCGCTAAAGAACTGATTTTAAAGACAAGACAACACAACTATTATGGAAGCAAAAATAAAGAAAATAAGCGAGTTATCCAAACTTTTGAGTGTTAAAACTCGAATAAGTGATGATTTATTTCATCTTTTTGATAAGTTTGGCATTGGTCACTTGTTATCTCGCCTGTCATTGGAGAAACGCTTGGGGTGACACCCCCAACACCTTATGGATACAATCAGCGGTAATAACAAAGCGATGTCCAAAATCCTCGTAATGGCTGAAGCATTGGAAAAACGGGATGAAGTATATGGACACACTGAATAACCTCAGTTAGTCATGTGTTAAAAGTCAATGGATATTAGGGGAACGACAGGCAAAAGGGAATGAGAAAAGTCTGTGTTTGAAGGGGTGGGAAACTTTAGTTATTTATTACCAAGCCATATTCTTTGACTTAATTACAAACATCAAAGATATAGGATACTTAGTCAAACATAATTTTCTCCATTTTCTTTTTTATATTAATAGGACATTTATCATAAGGTAGAATCCGTTTGCGATATACATATCCAAGGTATGCACTACCATTTTTAGAATAGGCCCTATACCAATCTCCGTCTAAAACAGGCGTATACAAAAAAATATCATTTTTCAATATTTTACCTTTAACCCTATACTTTTTAGAAGGCCCCTCTCTAACGTAAGTAAAGCCGTCAGAGTCATTAATAATCGCTGGAAATTTCATATAATCATCTCTATCTACAAGACTGAGCCCATTTCCATCATATATAGAATTAATATCAGAATATTTAAAGCTACGAGGTGATTCTGTATTCACCATAAAATATAGTACTTTATTCCCTAAATTAACTTCTACAACAGAGTCAAGGGGGTTGCCATAGCTAAATATACACGCATTTTTTATCGCATCAAAAATTATTCGCTCATTCTTTCCTTGGTAAAGGGAGCTAATAGAATAATTACAGTCTCCTATCCCAATGTAATCTTTATTATGACACGTACTAAGAACTTTATAAAGATCATATAAACAATCCTTAGCTGAGTGCTGCGCATACATAGAAAAGAAACACATGCATGATAAGAAGGTTATCGTTATATATCTTTTCATAATCAAATATTTTACTTATATGTACTTAACAAAAGTTTCCCACCCTAATAAATAGAAAAATAACAGTTTGTCGAATTTTCTTTGTAAATTAGTAATTGCTAAACAACTGATTTTAAAGACAAGACAACACAACTATTATGGAAGCAAAAATAAAGAAAATAAGCGAGTTATCCAAACTTTTGAGTGTTAAAACTTGAATGAATGATGATTTATTTTATCTTTTTGGCATCGGTCACCTGTTATCTCGTCTTTCATTGGAGAAACAGGACGGGGTCTCGGCTTCGCAAGCAACTTGTTAACTTGTCCACTCGTTCACTTGTCCACTTACCATGTTACTTTATCTTTGATACAAGCAACTTGTTCACTTATCTACTCATTGACTTGTCCACTTACCATGTTACCAATTGAAGTATCGAAATCACAGGATAAAGATAAAAATAGAAATGTAGACCCCCAGAATTTGTTTTTAACAAAAAGATTAAGTAAATTCGCACTTGGTACTTGACTTTGCCAAATTTAAATTTAGAAACCAATTTTATGCCGAGCTATACGACGGAGCAGAGTTGTATGAATTTTTAGCGATGGCAGAGAGATATTAAAAGCAATATTTAGCGAGAACGAAAATAAATTTATATCTATAAAGTAATTTTATGAGAACGTACAAACGAGGAAATTTTGCTATCTATCTATTGCAAAAGTATTATTTTTATAAAACAGATAATCCTGATATGTTTGAATTAATAGATAGAAAGTGCCAATATGAAAAGTTGAGCAAAATAGGTTTCTTGCAACATAATAATATAATAAGCTATAAATATGTTTCAAAAAAAGATATTTCAAGCGCCTTTAATACAATAACCTTTGTTAAATATAAGGGATTTAATTTCTTTGTAGAAAATTCTTCAGAAGGCAAATTTATACTTCGTCCATTAGAAGAAGCAATGAAATATTTTAAAGATTTTCCAAGACAGGGATATGACCCCATATATGAGGCGATAGAAGAGGAAAATTCTGACATTTGGGAGGAACGCAAACCAATAGAGGGTTTCAAATTTGATGTAGAGCCAATCGTTTATCTTAAAAAAGATGGTATTTGGTTGGTGGAGGAGTAAAACAAGGACATTAAGTTGCATCTTTCAAAAAATAGTTGTGTGGTCATAAAGTTCAAATCAAAAGATATTCCTGAGAATATTGTTATCCCCAAAGGTGGTACATTTGATGATTAGGTTTATCCTTTCACTTCACATAGTTTTACAGCTGGAATAAAAGGGAGAATCGGAGTCTCAGAATTTACAATACCAAGAGGTCTTGGAGTTTCTATTGAAGATGGAACTGAAATTTGGAAGACAACACGTGATGGTAAGCAAACTTTATATGCAGTATTTAAAGAAGAAAAATTTATAGTTATCAAATGATGAAAATAGAAAAAAAGGTAGGTAAGCGAATCTTAATAAATGGAAAAGAACTACGATTAGATACTTACTGTAATAATGACAATATGTGGTTCTGGTATATCTATACGAAAGAAGAGGTTGATTCAAGGTTATTCTCAAAAAGCGGAGAGTATTTTAAGCTATTCCTTAAAATGGATCAGAAGTATCCTTATTCTGCCTATGAGGGTCGCATGTATTGCATTTACTTGGGGTACAAGTATGATATTGAGAATATATGGCATGGATTATTCATACTATATCCAAACGAACGTAAGACGAGAAGATACTTAAAATTATATGACCATGATGATAGCCGAATAGAAGTTCCTTATGAGGAATTCATAGCTTCATCTCCAATCATTTGGGAAGAGCGAAAGCCTATTTCTGATTTTGTTTTTGATGTAGAACCATTAGTTTATCTGTTCAAAGATAATTCATATATTGAAGAGAATCTGCATGGTGCATGGTATAAGAGAAACATCAAATAAAGCGCGAATGAATAACAGTAATCCGATTTAAATAAGAAGATACCCCGCAGATACTTGTCATCCCTACTTCAGAAGATATGGATTTACCCCTGGTAATAATGGTAGATTAGGAATACCTGAATGGAATTTGCTACGAAGAGTAAAATTTAATGAAGGTGATGAAATATGGGAGGTGTCTAATAATGGCAAAGAAATTTAAGGGCAACCTACAGTAAAGAAGATGAAAAAATATTATCATAAAATGATGTGTTATGTTGAAAATAAAAAATAATGACTATGCTTTTTTTAAAGGTATAGAATGTCGGTTTTGGAAAGTAGAAGAAAACTTATATCGTCTTCAAACCTCTTTTAAAGAAGGGCTATTGAGTATTGGATTTAAAAGATATGAAAATTGCAAAACAAATGAGTTTTTATCAGATAAAGTTTTCATAACTCTATCCGCAGAACAGATACAGAGTGCTTTTCGGAGGGAGAATTATTGTAACTATCAGGCTGGAAAGTATTATTTAGAAAATATCATTTTAGAAAAAAATGAGATTATATTATCTCCTGAATTAGAGACAAAGAAAAAATTAGGGTTACATCTTTATGATGATAGAAGAATTCATTTACCTTATGATTCTTTTGTGAATGAAGTAACTGACATTTGGGAAGAACGTACCCCCATTGAGGGCTTCAAATTTGATGTAGAGCCAATCGTTTATCTTAAGAAAGATGGCGTATGGTTGGTAGAGCTTTAAAAAGGGTTCTTCCGAAATATGGAGTGATAAACTAAAAGTCTTATATAATAGGCACACGGAGTAATGGAGAAACGGAGGTAATGCTATGTCACGGAGGTGCCGACGGCACAAAGAGCGACGGAGGTATATCGTACAGATTCTTGATAACTATTTTGAGGTAAACGCTTTGTATATAAATTGCTAATAGAATTGGCAAACAAGCTCCGTGGCTCTATGCACCGTCGGTGCCTCCGTTACTTCCATTGCTTTGTTTTAATAATCCTCCGTCCTCTCCGTGCCTCCGTGTGACATTGCTTCAAACTCTAAACACAAGCGGCAAAACTTATCACTCCAAAATCCTGAAGACCCATAATTTAATCATCATTCTTAAACACAATCATTTGCGTTTCCCGAAACCTTATTGGCATATTCATAATAAACGAATGCTCTTTAAAGCGCCCAAACTCAGTATAAAGAGATCTAAGTATTTCTCAAAAAATAATTTTGCTGTCACTACTGTCATCCAAAATCATTATATAACTTATTAGTTTACAGTGGTATTACATTAAATGTTAAAAATGACAGCAACTTAAAATAAAAAATATTCTTATAAGATGTGTAATATAATCCTCCTATTCGAGTATAAAACTTCAAAAAACACATTTACATAATCTTACCTTTATGCTTTAACCCAAGCAAATAAAGTCAATTCCAAACGTTAGTCATGTCCTTTTCATCACATTTTATTATAATTTCTCCACTCTCTTTACGTTGTTTTGATTAATATTATTATCTTTGCACCGATTATTTCGAAATAAATATCTCTGCTTATCCAAGAAAGATGAGTAGACAGTAAATTCTAATCGCATAAATGAAACAATTTAGACTGGTGGACAACATCTTCGGATGGATTGCATTCCTTATTGCAGCCTTCGTCTATTGCTCCACAATTGAACCGACAGCCAGCTTTTGGGACTGTCCAGAATTCATTACAACAGGCTATAAACTGGAGATTGGACACCCTCCTGGGGCACCGTTCTTCATGCTTACAGCTAATCTTTTCTCACATTTTGCAAGCGATCCTACAGAGGTAGCACGCATGGTTAACACCATGAGCGCATTGCTTTCAGCAACGTGTATCATGTTCCTTTTCTGGACCATCACCCACCTCTCACGTCGACTAATCGTGCGTGACGGAGAAGCTCCATCACTTGCAAAAACCATTGCTATAGAGGGTGCAGGTCTTGTTGGTGCACTGATTTATACGTTCAGTGACACTTTCTGGTTCTCTGCCGTTGAAGGAGAGGTATATGCTTATTCATCAGCATTTACCGCAGTAGTATTCTGGCTCATCTTAAAATGGGAAGATAATGCAGACAAGCCACATTCTGATCGTTGGCTGATTCTCATTACCTATATGACAGGCTTATCTATTGGTGTTCACCTGCTCAATCTCCTTTGTATCCCAGCTATTGTACTGGTTTACTATTATAAGAAGGTTCCTGAGGCTAATCTAAGGGGATCATTATTAGCCTTAGTACTCTCTGTGGTTCTTGTCGCAGCTGTACTCTATGGTGTTGTACCTGGTATTATCACCGTTGGAGGGTGGTTTGAACTATTCTTCACAAACACCCTTGGCATGCCATTTAATACAGGTACCATTGTATATATAGCTCTTCTTATTGCTTCCTTTGTATGGGGTATATATGAGACATATCAAAACAAAGACACAAGACGGCAGAACATTGCATTCTTAGCAGCATTAGCTTTAATTGGTATACCATTCTATGGCTATGGTTGGACTGCTTTCTTCACAGGTCTTGTTGTACTGGCTGTCGTTTATGTGCTACTACAGTGGCAGCGTCCATTCAACAAAGAAGGAAAAAGACAACGTGTTGCTCTTATATCACCACGTGTAAAGAATACAGCCCTACTGTGTATGCTGATGTTGATTATCGGCTATTCTTCATACGCAGTGATTGTTATTCGCTCAACAGCCAATCCTCCTATGGACCAGAACTCACCAGAGGACATCTTTACCTTGGGTAGCTATCTGAGCCGTGATCAGTACGGTGACCATCCATTATTCTACGGACAGGCTTACTCAAGTCAGCCTTCTGTTACAGATGATGGTACACATTATAAGTTCGATGAGGGTGCACCTGTCTATGAACGTAAGGAGAAAGCATCTAAAGATGAGAAAGATTCTTATTTCGTTGTACGTCATAAAGCAACACAGGTGTTTGACCAGAATATGTTCTTCCCTCGTATGTATGACCCTAGCCATGCGGCTCAATATGAGCAGTGGATGGGAGGTATTGTCGGACATGACGTTGACGGCGTGAAGATGCCAACACAATTGGAAAACCTAAGGTTCTTCCTCTCTTATCAGTGTAATTTCATGTACTGGCGTTATTTCATGTGGAATTTCGCAGGACGTCAGAACGATATACAAGGTAATGGTGAGCCCGAACATGGCAACTGGATTACTGGTATCTCATTCATTGACAATGCACTCTATGGTAATCAGAACTTAATGCCCGATGAGCTGAAAGCTAATAAGGGTCATAACGTATTCTATTGCTTACCACTGTTACTTGGTCTTATTGGACTTTTTTGGCAGGCGTGGCGTGGCAAACGAGGTATACAGCAGTTCTGGGTGGTATTCTTCCTGTTCTTTATGACAGGTCTTGCTATCGTAATCTATTTGAACCAGACACCAAGTCAGCCACGTGAGCGCGACTATGCCTATGCAGGTTCATTCTATGCCTACGCAATTTGGTGTGGTTTAGGTGTATTGGCACTCTACGATTGGGTACGTAAATTGAAAGTTGCACCGGTATTGTCAGCATTAGTCATCTCACTCGTCTGTCTGCTTGTTCCTATTCAGATGGCATCTCAGACATGGGACGACCATGACCGTTCAGGCCGATACACATGTCGCGACTTTGGTCAGAACTACCTTAACTCACTACAGCAGAAGGGTAATCCAATCATCTTCACAAATGGTGATAATGACACCTTCCCACTATGGTACAACCAAGAGGTTGAAGGAGTACGTACAGATACACGCGTATGTAACCTTTCTTACCTACAGACAGACTGGTATATTGACCAGATGCGACGTCCTGCATATAAATCCCCGAGCGTCCCTATCTCATGGCCACGCCTCGATTATGTAAGTGGTACTAATGAGGCTGTACGAGTTGAACCACAGTATAAGGAACAGATTAAGGAATTCTACAAGCAGGATCCAGTTTCTGCAAAGGCACAATTTGGTGACGACCCATTTGAGTTAAAGAATATCCTCAAATATTGGGTACGCTCAAAGAATGATGAGACCCACTGTATTCCTACCGATACCATTTATATGACTATCGATAAGGAAGCTGTACGTCGAAGTGGTATGATGCTCCCTGGCGATTCAATTCCAGACCGTATGGTCATCTCTCTGGCAGGAAAACAAGCGTTGTATAAGAACGACTTGATGATGCTTGAGATGATAGCTAACTGCAACTGGACACGTCCTCTCTACGTAGCAATCACTGTTGGTTCAGAGAATTTTATGAACTTAGGTGATAACTTTGTTCAAGAAGGTTTGGTCAATCGTATCACACCATTCTCAACAGTACAAAGTCAGGATTCAGAAGGTATCAACATGCGTAACTTCGATACAGAGAAGACATACGATGTAATGATGAACCGCTTTAAGTGGGGTGGCCTTAGCAAGCCAGGACTTTACATCGATGAAACTGTAGCTCGTATGTGCTATACACATCGTCGTGAGATGGCCGACCTTGCACTTCACCTCATTGCAAAGGGTGAGAAGGCTAAAGCATTGAAGGTCTTACAGAAGGTTGAGAAGGAGATACCTACCTATAATGTACCTGTCAGCTATATGAGTGGTTCTGGTGATATGGCACGTGCATACGCATTGTTGGGACAAAAGGCAAAAGCAAGTCAACTCTATGATGCGTTGTGGAAGATTTCTCTTCAGTATGCAAACTACTATATGAATCTTCCTCCTCGTCTTTTCAACATGTCAGAAGGGTCATGTAAGATGCACTTCCAGATAATGATGAATCTTGTCAATGACAATGACCAGACCAATCGTGCATGGGCTGAGAAGCATGCAAATCAGCTTAACAACCTGTTCCAGATCTTCAAAGCAAAAGGTGGGTCATTATAAACTTAGAGAGCAGAAGCTCTCCATTTAAAATAATTATCTAAAAGCCAGAATCTGGTTATCATAACAGATAACCAAACTCTGGCTTTTTGCTTTATATCCTCCTTTAAATCTATGGAAGATAAATAAAGAAAAACCATGTATAAATAACAAACCTCTCCCTAATTAATGGATTTAGAGGAGAACAAAGAGGATTACATTATATGATAATAGAACAACCTGCACGATGGCTACGTATCCTATATCCACATGCACTTTGGCGTATGGACAAGGAGGATCATTCGGTCTATCTGACATTTGATGACGGACCTATACCTGAGGCAACACCTTTTATCCTCGACATACTCGACCAATTCAATGCGAAAGCAATGTTTTTCATGGTTGCTGACAACGTTAGAAAACATCCTGAACTATATGAAGAGGTTATTCGACGAGGTCACAAAGTCGGTAACCATACCTATCATCACCTTGGTTCCTTTAGGCATTGGACATTGACATACGCAGTAGATGTAACGAAGGCAGACGCTTTACTCAATACCCCTTACTTCCGACCACCACATGGATGGCTCCGTCATACAGTTTATTGGTGGGTGAAACAGAATTATCGCGTCGTTATGTGGGATCTTGTAACACGAGATTATTCCAAATGGTTGACGGCTGATGATGTTGTAAAGAATGTAAAAAAATACTCACGAAATGGTTCTATCATTACTTTCCATGATTCTCTTAAAAGTATAGATAAACTTCGTACAGCACTTCCAGAATCGTTGCAATGGTTGAAAGAGCAAGGATATGCGTTTAAGGTATTCCCCGATGATCCCGCTGAGACCTTTTAATAATATATTGTCTTACAACATTACTATTTAAATAAAAGGATAACATTTCATGGTATAACATACCATTCTACATGGAGTATCTCCTCACTAATTCACCTGTATCTGCTAAGAAAAGGTGCAGAAAGAAAATATTAAATTCATTGTATGTCATCAATAGATACTTTCAACACTAACACACATGGAATGGACTCCTCTGTTGTTCAATCATCAGTTATTAAGTCCTTAGCCCACTCGATGGGATTCTTTGCTTGTGGCATAGCAAAGGCAGCACCTGTTGATGAGGTAATTGCACTGAAATATCGACAATGGTTGAAAAAAGGAGAAGAAGCTTCAATGGCCTATATGGCCAACTACTTGGAGAAACGACTTAATCCTTGTCTCCTTGTTCCAGGTGTACGTAGTATCATATCGCTTGCCCTCAACTATGCACCTGCTCAACAGATACCAGAAGGGGAATACCAAATAGCAGCCTATGCACTTGGTCAGGATTACCATGACTTGATGAAACGAAAGATGAGAGAATTAGCAACAAAGATAGCAGAACAGTATCAAATTCCTCAAAATAAAGAAGATGAAAAGCCTACCATACGTTGTTTCTGTGACACAGCTCCTGTCCTTGAACGCTATTGGGCACAGAAAGCAGGACTTGGATGGGTTGGGCGTAATCATCAACTCATTATTCCTCATGCTGGATCTATGTTCTTTTTAGGTGAAATATTCCTCCCATTTGACACCGATAATTATGATGAGCCAATGCCCAATCGGTGTGGCAGATGCCATCGATGCATTGATGCGTGTCCTACCAGAGCCATTATTCCTGATGAGGATTTCCATGCCGAACGCTGCTTATCTTATCAACTAATAGAAAACAGAGGAGAATTATCTGACGAGGCAAAAGCAGCTATGGGTGATACAATCTATGGCTGTGACCGTTGTCAAACAGCATGCCCATGGAATAGATATGCAACACCAAACACGGAACCAACGCTGCAACCAAAGCCCGAACTACTTAGTATGAGTAAAGAAAAGTGGCATAATCTTACCGTTGAGGAGTATCAGCGTTTGTTCAAAGGTTCAGCTGTAAAGCGTGTTAAGTTCGAAGGTCTTAAACGAAATATCACCGTAAAAAAGTTTTAAAGAAACGAGAACACACAATTGTGACTCAGCGTTTATGGTTAGAAGTAACATTTGTTCCTACCTGCAGCATTGGCATTAACTTTGTTGCGTAGGTTTATAAAGAGATAATAACATATTACAAACAAAATAGATAAAAACATGGCTAAAGTAGAAAAAGCAGTTGTATTCAAGTCTAACGAAGTTATAGACTATTCTGAAGGTGGCGTAGTAAGCAAAGAATTGGTACACAGCAATGCGGGTAGTGTAACCTTATTCAGTTTCGATACTGGTCAAGGACTTTCAGAACATACAGCACCATTCGATGCTTTTATTCAAGTTGTCGACGGAAAGATGGAACTGACAGTTGATAAGGTTAAGCATATCATCAAAACGGGCGAAAGTTTCATCATTCCAAGTGGAGCTCCCCACTCTGTAAATGCACCCGAAAAATTTAAGATGATTATTACAATGATTAGAGGATAAGACTGTGGGGTGACGAGTTGATTAATAAAATTGCTCGACAAGATAACAATTTCTTTAATAAATCAGATAACAGTTTATCAAGGTTTATAAAACCTCAAGAACTAGAATAAACAAGTTGACAAGTTGCTTGAAAAAGGGAATTAGAGCCTTAAACTACAGCGACTTGTCAACTCGTTTTGTTAATCTACTAAATACTTTAGTAGCGTGATTATTTACTTGACTATAACTTGAAAATCACTTTCGAAAGAGCGTGGATGCCTACCTATTAATACTGTATTCAACAAACAATTAGCCACCATCTCCTCATTAGTAAGGTCAACCTTAGGCTCTTTCTTTACTTCCTTACCAAGTAATACTTCCCATGGACCATTAAAATCATGGTCATCAGCTCCGAAAAACATCTCATTTGTATCAGGATCCTCCATCAACTGATAACGAATCTGCTTCTTAGATGCGACAGGATTAAGTGTTAACAACAAGTCGTATGCATTACCAAACTGAGTACGCAAATGCCTACCTTTAGGAAACATCAGTCCGATTAGAGGATAAATCTCATCAAAACTGTAAGCTTGGAATAATTCTTTTAATTTCATATATAAACTTATAATATATTGTAAACCAGCACTTTTCTCACATTACAATACTGAGATAAGCAAATAATAATCACACTATTCTATTGCAAAGTTACATTATTTTTTTGATACACTTGCAAGTTAAAACATTAATTCGTATATTTGCAACATTATCACTAACCAGGGATTAATTTGAAGAAAATGACTCCCTACTAAACATTCAATACACATGAGAAGAGATCAAGAAATTTTTGACCTTATTGAGATGGAACACAAGCGCCAGCTCAAAGGAATGGAGCTGATTGCATCTGAGAATTTTGTCAGTGACGAAGTGATGCAAGCTATGGGTTCCTACTTAACCAACAAGTATGCTGAAGGTTATCCAGGTAAACGCTATTATGGTGGTTGCCAAGTGGTTGACAAAGTTGAAACACTCGCTATTGAGCGCGTAAAAGAACTCTTTGGTGCTGAGTATGCCAACGTGCAGCCACATTCTGGTGCACAAGCTAACCAAGCAGTCTTGCTTGCCGTACTGAAACCAGGCGACACATTCATGGGACTTGATCTTGACCAAGGTGGCCATCTCTCTCATGGTAGCGAGGTGAACACATCTGGTATACTCTATAATCACGTCGGTTATACGCTCAATCCTGAAACAGGACGTGTAGACTATGATGAGATGGAGCGTCTTGCACGTGAACATAAACCTAAGCTCATTATTGGTGGTGGTTCTGCCTACAGTCGTGAGTGGGATTACAAGCGTATGCGTCAGATAGCTGATGAGGTTGGTGCTTTATTGATGATTGATATGGCTCATCCAGCTGGTCTTATCGCAGCAGGTTTGCTTGATAATCCTGTAAAGTACGCACATATTGTTACAACCACAACTCATAAGACATTGCGTGGTCCTCGTGGTGGTGTTATTCTTATGGGTAAAGATTTCGCTAACCCTTGGGGTTTAACAACAAAGAAGGGCGACTTAAAGCCTATGTCAATGCTCTTCAACTCTGCTGTATTCCCTGGCAATCAGGGCGGACCATTGGAGCATGTTATCGCAGCTAAGGCTGTAGGTTTTGGTGAAAACCTCCTTCCAAGCTGGAAAGAATATGCAATGCAAGTGAAGAAGAATGCGTCCGTACTCGCACAGGCACTTGTTGACAAGGGCTTCAGTATCGTTAGCGGTGGCACGGATAACCACTCTATGTTGCTCGATCTACGTCAAAAGTATCCAGACCTTACTGGTAAAGTTGCTGAGAATGCTCTTGTTGCAGCAGATATCACAGCAAACAAGAATAAGGTTCCATACGATGAGCGTTCTGCTTTCCAGACCAGTGGATTACGTCTTGGTACAGCAGCCATGACTACTCGTGGTTGCAAAGAAGATATGATGTTTCTCTGTGCCGAGCTTATCGACGAAGTCTTATCAGATCCTGAGAACGAACAGGTTATCAAGCGAGTTCGTGAGAAAGTGAATGAGACAATGAAGGATTATCCTCTTTTCGCTTACTAAACATAAGAATTAAGAGGTATCAACTTTATAAGATACTAAACAACAACAGAGGTGTGCCAAATGAATGGCACACCTTTTTATATAGTATAGAAAATAATTAGTTCTTCCATTAAATGCGTAGATAAGGCTTTTGAATGTTAAAGAAAATAGCAATGCGTACTATTTCTATACAATGCACAATATTCTGTTAGCTGAAAACAACCAAGCTGCATTTTAAGGAGCTATACTCTAAATCTTAATCAATGCACAAATCTATCTATTTAACAGGAGAACCCAAAGACATTGTATTTTTGTATAACACAAAAGATGAATCTTAATCACTTCACCCAAACAATATGGCTTATGTATTCCCAGAACATATCTGATGGAACACATAAGCCAAGTTATAAAACTATCAATAAATTACTTTAAAAAGAGATGTAAGCTAAACAAATATCCCCTACTCTCCCGTATAGAACTTAATAAGCTTTGTCAGACCCAAATTACAAGCTGGACAAAACTCAGGATGCATATTCGTACGCATACGGCAGTCTGGGTATGCACGATAAACACCATGCTGAGAATAGCCTGCAGGCTCATAAACTCCAACCTTCCACTTATCTCGACGAACATTAGCTTTGTCAAGATCGGCTGGTTGTGGTGTTGGTATAGGGGTTTTCTTGTCAATAAGCTTTTCCCATTTACCATGGAAATCTACTAAGGTAGTCAAGTTTGGCTCCCAAGGTTCCACATCAGTAGGGTACATATTAATCTGTTCTTTCTCGTACGCATATTCGTCTCCCAAACCTGCAAAAGAATGCCCAAACTCATGAACAACAACAGGTTTGAAATAAGAGTTGCGAACCATTGAGAGGTTATATGAGTTAAGAATACCTCCTCCACCATACTTTTCTGTGTTGACGAGCACTATAATATGCTCATAAGGCGTACCAGCCAACCAGTCGTGTAGGTCTTTCAAATGCAATGTCGTAAGATATCGATCACTATAAAACGTGTCGAAATGAGAGTGAAGAGCTGTGTTTTTCCATATACCTTTTGATGGTTCTGAAGTGCCACTCTCTACAGAAGGTGCTTTAACTGCAATAACATTAAAGCGTTGACGCAATGATTTAAACGGCTCGTGTGCGAAAAGAGCTTCATTAGCAGTTTGGCATGCCTCAATAAAATTAGGCATCTCTGCTTCAGTATATCCCTCTGCTATGTATGCAATATGAATACAACGTGTCGTATCGGCAGCTTTCTGTAATGTTTCGTAAGGCGTAACAGAATGCTCGCCAATATGACGAATAAGAATATCCTTTGGATTAACTGTATGACTCATAGACACAGTTGGTTGACGACGATTGTTTCTTAATTCAACTGTGATATCCACAGTATCTTTGGGGAAAGGAACCAGGAAAACATTTTCAAAGGATTTTTCTGACGGCTTCTTTGCTTCATCATACGTTAACCATTCTTGGAAAAGAGTTGAGAAAGAATTGCGATAAATAACTTTCTGCGTACGATGATCACGAACAATTACCTGTCCGTTCCCTTCAACAGGGACCTCTGCTAAACGTTCATGTTTACCATACCAGTGCGGAATACGTGACAACTCGTCTACAGCAATCGTCTGATGCTGTGCATTACCAGCAAAAATGTAATCCAGACGAAGAGTTGCATCATCGAAATAAGAACTGAAATCTTGGGCAGAAACAGTCATAGCGAGCGCCAAGAATAAAAGTGTAATAATTTTCTTCATAGGTCTTTAATTAAATCAGGAATTTTCAAATTAAATTATATAAGCAGGAAGAATACTGAAAAGAAGATTACTATCCTTACTTATTTATATCTATTGCAAAGTTATCAATAATAATGAAGAAAGACAAAAAATAAATGCTATAATTCACTGCAAGAGATTGTTAAATCTCAAGAAAAATAATCATTGTGGAATAGACCTTGGATAATTATAGATTACAACGTGAGGCTATTAAATTAGTTATGACGCTATGAAGAAACAGAATATGTACTTTCATTAATAGTAAAAACAAAAACGTAAAACAAAAATTTGGTCGTTTGTTTTTTTTGATGTATCTTTGCATCGCATTACCGCCGATATGGCTCAGTTGGTAGAGCAACGCATTCGTAATGCGTAGGTCCCCGGTTCGAGTCCGGGTATCGGCTCCATTAGCGGAATTAGCACATCGGTAGTGCACGGGCTTCCCAAGCCTGTGAGGCGGGTTCGACTCCCGTATTCCGCTCACAGATTATTAAATTAAGAGGGTGTGTCAAAATTGATACATCCTCTTTTCTATTCTTCCTTTACCTTGTCTACCACATAATTCGTTATTTACTGCAGCTATGCTGCTAATTTCATATAAAATGATTTATTGGGCTTTAAATAGCCTATATAAACTTG
>NZ_FZNZ01000004.1 GCF_900187995.1 Prevotella jejuni | reverse complement strand
CCGAGAGATGCAGACAACCTCTCGCTACGCGTCGAGAACGTCTGCATCTCTCGGAGAGGGACACTCTTTTATTGCACTTCGTTTTGGAACTTGCAGCAGTATTTAGGGGATATAAGTGTTCTAAAACAGGATTTCTTTATCAGAAAAGGAGGCTGTTCTTCATTACAAAACAGCCACAACACTGTTCCCTACAGCTGCCTTTCATCTACTGAGAACACGTGAATAGCGATAGATTCACTGTCGTAAAGCATCGCCGTCGTCTACTCCTTGATACGGATAAGAGCATTGGCAATGATAGCGGTAAGACCACCTGTCGTGATACCACTTGAGAAGATTGTCTTAATCATAGCGGGCATCTTATCAAGTATATTAGGTACTAACTCTACGCTCAGACCCATAGCAAAACTAATAGCCATGACCAACACTGCTTTACGAGTAATCTCTGTTGAAGCAATGATACGAATACCTGCAGCGGCAACAGTACCGAACATCAACAAGGTAGCACCTCCTAAAACAGGAGCAGGGATAAGTGAGAACACCCTACCAACCACAGGGAAGAGTCCTAAGAGTACTAATGCACCAGCAATGAAATAGCCCACATAACGGCTGGCAACGCCCGTAAGCTGTATCATACCATTGTTTTGAGCAAAGATAGAGTTAGGGAAACTATTGAAGACAGCGGCCAATAAGGAGTTGAAACCATCTGCTAACACACCACCCTGTGCTCTCTTCAAGAAGACAGGACCCTCAACAGGCTCGCCAGAGATAAGCGAGTTGGCTGTAATATCGCCATAAGCTTCAACTGCCGTTACAAGGTAAATGAGCCCAAGACCAATGACTGCACCCAAATCAAGCCTAAACCCATATTTAAAAATGGTTGGGATAATAATCCCACCACTACCTTTAAGCGTTGAGAAATCTATCATCTTGAGTGCATAAGCAGCCACACAACCTATCAATAAGCCCAATACTATAGATGCCATACGTAGGAATCTGTTGCTTGAACGATTGAAGAATATAATGCTCACCAGTACCAACAAGGCCAGACCAAGGTAGCGCATAGAACCGAATGTATGGTTATCTATGGCCGTCTGACCACCTCCACAGGAGCTGATACCAGCCTTAATAAGACACATACCGATAAGGGTAACGACAATACCTGACACCAATGGCGTGATTATCTTACGTGTATAAGGTAGGAGACGACTCACAACCATCTCTACAACTGAAGCTACGAGACAGGCACTGAAGATGTAACTGAGTCCCAACTCGACGTTCATCTTATGATTAACCATACCCAGCATACCTGCTCCAATGATTGGACTGATAAAAGAGAAAGACGTTCCTTGAATACAAAGGAGGCCTGCACCAATCGGACCAAACCTACGACACTGAATTAAAGTGGCCAAGCCTGACACGAAGAGAGACATTGACACGAGATAACCAGTGGTCGCCAAATCGAATTTCAACGCCGAACTGATGATGAGAGGAGGTGTGATAATGGCTACGAAGATGGCTAACAGGTGCTGCAAAGCAGCAAAGACGGTTTCACGAAGCGGTGGACGATCATTCAGACCATAGATAAGCTCTTTAGACTTTTCCATTCTTTTCTATTATTAAATACTATAACTGAAGGTAAGATACCATACTTTTATAAAACGAAGATAGCAACTTTGGCTCTACCAAAGTTTATCTATACACTAATTGAGTATATATGCAGGAGTCACTTAAAAGACGTTTCTAAAATTCAAAAAGACACTCCCTCAACACAAAGACCACTATATAAATAGAAGAAAACTACTATATAAAAAGGAGAAGACTACATTATATAATAAGAAAGGTGGGCACACAAGCCCACCTTATTTATACTTCTTTCATTTTAATCTCACAGTTATCAAGCGACTCGATGATAGCTAAGCTCTCACAACGAACGCCTTCCGCCTCAATCACCTCACGCCCATGTTGGAATGCTTTCTCTATAATGAAGCCCATACCAACCAGTTCTGCGCCAGCCTGCTTACAAAGGTCTATAATCCCTTTTGCCGCATTACCGTATGCTAAGAAGTCGTCTACGAACAACACCTTATCACCTTTACCAAGGTACTCCTTGGAGATCACGACATGATACTCCCTTTGTTTCGTAAACGAAAAGACCGTTGTTGAAAGCATATCACCCATCGTTGAGGGTTTCTTCTTCTTCGCAAAGACCACTGGAAGGTCAAGGAGAAAGCCCATCATAATGGCTGGTGCGATTCCACTCGCCTCTATTGTGATAATCTTATTGATTTCTGTTGATGCATAGCGGCGGATGAACTCCACGCAAATCTGCTTCATCAGGTTAGGGTCCATCTGGTGATTAATAAACTTATCTACCTTCAAGATACCATTTGGGAAACACTTTCCATCCTTTAGGATACGGTCACGTAATGCTTTCATTGTGCAATTAATCGTTTTTCTACTTCGATAATTAATTGCCTACAAAAGTAGTAAAAATCTCAAATATAACATACATAAACGATGCTTTTTTCTATGTCTTACCTGCACAAAAGCTGATAATTATCGATTTACCCACGCTCTTCAAAAAAGTTTTATTACTTTTGCACACGTTTTGCCGGTAAGGGTCTTTTACCCTTCCGACCTTTTATTTAATTATAAAATATGTACAAACCAAAAAATCAAAAACGCAGTGTTCTGAAGTTCAAACGCTTCTCTAATCACGGCTACTCGCTCTTTGCCGTTCTTGGCAAGGAGGTTTTGATTGGTGTACTGAGTGTCGCTACCTTACAGAACGCTACAGCCAAGGGCATTAGCGTTAAGACTGAGAAGGCAGAGACAGACTCAACATTCGCCAACCGAGGTGTCTTGATGCAGGAAGTGAACGTGACAGGAACACGAGCACCACTGACAGTAAGTCAGCAGGCGAGAATGGTAACTGTACTAAGTCGTGAGGATATCCAAGCGGCACCAGTACAAAGTGTAAACGATTTGTTGAAGTATGCCGTCGGTGTTGACGTCCGACAGAAGGGTCCAATAGGTGCTTTAACCGACGTAAGTATCCGTGGTGGCAACTCAGAACAAATCACTATCCTCCTTAATGGTATTAATATCTGTGACGCACAGACGGGACATAACTCCTTTGACTTCCCTGTTGACATCAGTGAAATCGAACGAATAGAAGTCCTTGAGGGCCCAGCAGCCCGCGTTTATGGTACATCTTCTTTATTAGGTGCTATAAACATCGTAACCAGAACTCCACAAAAAACCAGTCTCTCTGCCCATGTTGAAGGTGGTTCCTACGGCTACCTCAGCGCTGGCGTACGTGGTAATATTGCATCGAAAGACCACTGGAACAATCAGTTATCAGCTTCTTACACCCGCAGCGATGGCTATCTTCGTAACAAGGCGGGCAGCCTCAACGCCGACTACCGCACTGCAAAGGCCTTTTATCAAGGGAATTATACAGATGAGAACATGGCCGTACGCTGGCATGCAGGTATGAGTCTGAAAGACTTTGGGTCAAATACTTTCTATTCAGCAAAGTACGATGACCAGTTTGAACACACTTTCAAGACCTTCACAGCCATTCAAGCTGAGAACCTCCGAGGCCGCTTCCATATCCGTCCTTCTATCTATTGGAACCGCAATATGGACCGTTTTGAACTCTTCCGAGGTGCTGCCAACAAGTATCCATTCAACTATCATCGAACTGATATATATGGTGTTAACCTCAATGCTTACTTTGATTGGAACCTTGGACGTACTGCCTTCGCAGCAGAACTACGCAATGAAGACCTCGTCAGTGGTAACCTTGGCGAACCTCTCTCTCGTCCAAAGCATATCCACGGGACTGACAGAGACTACACCGTAGGGCTGAATCGCACGAATATTCAGTTTGTTCTTGAGCATAATATCATCCTTGACCGCTTCACGCTGTCGGCTGGTTTGACAGCTGTCAAGAACAGTCAGGCAGACATGCCAATGCATGTTTACCCAGGCGTTGACGCAAGTTATCGCATTGGAGACGCTTGGAAGTTATATGCTTCCTACAATTCATCACTCCGCATGCCGTCTTTCACCGAGCTATTCTACTCTGTTGGCGGTCATAAAGCCGACAAGCATCTCCGTCCGGAAGAACTTTCTGCATTCGAGGCAGGTGTGAAATACGACAACAAAGGTGTCACTGCTAAGGCAAGCCTTTACTGGAACAATCACAAGAACCTTATCGACTGGATTAGTGATGGTACATTAGATACTAACGGAGCTGTGCTATGGAAGAGTGTAAACTTCGGAAAGATAAAGCACTTTGGAACTGAGGCTTCACTCGACTTCGACCTCTATCAGCTTCTTCCCTCCCAAAAGTTCTTTAAGAAGTTTGGCGTGGCTTATAGCTACATCCACCAGAAGAAGGTTGATAATCAAGGTTATGTGAGTAAGTATGCGTTGGAATATCTGAAGAACAAGTTTGTCAGCAATCTTCAGTTGAACCTCTGGCGCAACCTTGATCTTGGTTTCTACTATCGCTTCCAACACCGTATGGGAAACTATATCGACACTAACAACCAGCTACAAAGGTATAAGAGCTATGGAGTTGTGGACAGTCGAATGAGTTGGAAAGCCTCAACATGGACAGCATACGTCGAAGCCAACAACCTATTTGGGGCTCATTACGTTGATTATGGGAACGTTCCACAACCAGGCGCATGGGTCGTTGCGGGTGTAAGTCTGAACCTTTAGCGAATTATTTTCATGAAAAAAAATATTTTTCTTCACGACAATAAATATTTTTTTTCATGAAGAAAAATAATTATCATCACGAAGAATAATTCATTACCTTCGTGATGATACTTTTATTTATAACGGTCTGTCGTCATCGTAAAGACTTTCTTTTTACAGACTGACAACACTCATCAACACTCTATCTTACGTTTACTGCGATACCACGACGCAGCATATCATCCGCCAGCGGACGAACTCGTGTGAGGAACTCCTTATAACTTCTTCGTTCAGGAACACTCCATCCTGCTTCAGCCAAAGCGGCTGCACGTGGGAAAGCTTGATAGTAAATACGCTCCGTGGAGTTGATACATTCACTCCAAAGCGTACCACTCACACCGAGTAGATTATCACGTACAAACACAATATCCTGCCCCCATGCTGGGTCAAGACGATAGGTCTGTTCGAGCGTAGTGACCGGCATTCCCCAGTTCTTCTCGGGCATATCGCCTCGCTGCTGTGGATAGTCAAGGTAACAGTGCTCGCCCGGGCAGAGCATAATCTTAGCCTTATTGCGTACTGCAGCATCAATGGCAGTCTTCGTCAAACCATGTCGCCAAGCATAGACCACACAACCCGGCTGAATCGTCTTAAACTCCTGCTCATACCAATACATCGGTGTCTTACCCAACGACTGCAGCTTATTAATCACACGATCAAATAGATATTGTTGCAACTGCCAGTTCTCTGTGTATCCTTCTTTCTGCTTCAATGCCTTACAAGCAGCACAATCTGACCATGCACCCAAAGGCGGCTGACCTGCCTCATCACCCCCTAAATGGACGTATGGGGCAGGGAACACATCGGCTAACTCAGTCAGAACATTATCGAGAAACTCATAGACAAATGGTTCTGCAGGGCAAAGCAACTCATTGCTCACACCACAAGTCAAGCGGATAGGAACAGGCTTCTTTGCACAAGAGAGTTGTGGGAAACAGTGGACAGCAGCCACTTCATGACCGGGAAGTTCAATCTCTGGTATCACCATGACATGATAGGTCGATGCAAAACGAACAAGTTCTCTCATCTGGTCTTGGGTATAATAGCCACGAATACGCTCTGGCATATCATCCATACCGACACGGTCGGAGGCCTTCTCTATAAGTTCTGGGTATTTCTTTATCTCTATTCTCCATCCTTGATCGTCAACAAGATGAAGGTGGAGAGCATTGAACTTATAGCGTGCCATCTCTACGATAAATCCCTTTAGGTCATTGAATGGGATGAAATGGCGCACTGGGTCGACCATTAACTCACGAATTGCCGTACGGGGTTGGTCGACTATATAGAGTGAAGGAAGCTTTACCGAACGGGCTGAAACACCATTGCCTATACAGAGTTGTTCGAGTGTCATCAGTCCATAGAATACCGCAGCAGGTGTGCGTCCTTTAATCGTTATACCCTTATCGGTCACCTGTAAGGTGTAAGCCTCATCATTGGTAAGCGACTTGTCAAGTGCAAGGTGCACCATCGGACCAGCTTTACGACTCTTCTTATAGACTGTTCGTTCACAGAGGATACGTTCTGCTTGCATCTTTTCGTTACTCAGTTCCTGTGGAGCCTCTACCCCAGCAACATCTTTCCATTGAAGAGCAAGCTTGGATTTATATACCTCCAACTTCAGTGGACGGGGTACGAGGAGATGCTCTGGGTCGCATACATTCTTCGTTTCGTGATGGCCGAAGAAGTTACGCCAGCCCAGTGCGTTACGATAAGCCTTCTTTGCTTGCGTCGGGACTATCAATTTCACACGACTAAGGTCAATACCATCGAAAGCATTGTCAGCACAAACAGGAGGAATGACAGCTGAAAGTCGTACCTCACGCAGTCCTCTACAATTAGCGAAGGCAAAGGCCCCTATACGCGTAGAGCCACCGAAGTTCAATCCAGTCAATTGACGACAACCATTAAAGGCCGAGGCCTCTACGACACGTGTAGTTGCGGGGAAAGAGAGTTCACCGCCTATTCCGTCGCAAGCAAAGAACGCTTGACTACCGATAGAATCAAGTTTTGTAGGGAGGACGAGAGAAATAAGTCGATGACAAGAGTGCATTGCGTTGCGTGGTATCACCGTACAATTTGTTTTTGAAAGGTCAAGTACTGTCTCGTCCACTTTCACATCTCGTAAGGTTCTAAAGTTCTGCGCATTGGCCATCTGGCCTACCAACAGACAAGCGCAGAGTATTGACACACCCTTACTTGCAACTCTTCTCCAAGAGAAGAGACTATTAAGTCGATTCCTTTTATTAATAAGCTGCAGAGGAGTCTGCCATAGATTTGCCCAAGAGGTTACGCTCATTGTAGCCATTTTCTTGTTTGATTTAATTACGTAATACAATAGATTTTGGTTTTATCATCCCAATAGAGTAGGCAAAGATACAAATAAGATTTGAGATAAAAACATTTTCCTTTGACATAACATATAATTCAACAAACTATTATAAACATTGCGAGATATTGAAAAATCTTATTATCTTTGCCCTACTCTTTCCTCATAGAGTATGAAAACGAACTGCAATAGCAGGCAAATATAACCACCACTATTACTCGAAACAGTATGGAAACAAATATAACTAAAAACATAAAAGATATGGAAAAGACGTTTGAAAATCCTCAGCAGATAGGGACACAAGATAATAAGAGTGACAAGAACAAAGCGACATCTGCCTATACACAACAACAGTTAGAGGCAAACACACAGATTAAAGGGTTTCTTGCCATATATCTCCTTACGGCCATCATTGGTGTTGCCTATAGCCTATTTCTCGGCTTGAAAGCCTATAATATATTAGGAGAAGACCTGTCAAGCAATATTGCAATCGCAAATATATTTACCATTTTCACACTATGCTACACAGGACTCTATACCATCTATGCTTTTATAAGACGCAAGGCTAATGCCACGTTCTATGCTAAGGCCTATGCAGGACTGATGATCTTTGCTAATATACTGATACTCATCACTTCCCTTACAGAAGGACACTTGACAGCTGACTGCCTGCTTTACCTCGGTGGTCTCTGCCTCGGAATCATCTGGATGGGCTATTTGTTTGTCTCAACCAAGGTGAAAGAGGCTACTCCCTCAGCCTGTCGTAATACGCCAAAAATGAACCGAGCAGTCATAATAGGCCTGTTCACCACATCAGTCGTGCTATTCCTCTTAGGAACACCAGATTTAGTAATGAACTTTACAACCAAAGCTAAGCAGAAAAAAGAGATGCTTAGTAGGAAGCTACAGCCTAACCAACGTACCAATGGAGTGTTTATCTTTACAATTCCAAAAGGTTTCACCTGTAATAGACAACAGCCTAAAGAAAAGTTACCTATCGACCCTTTGTTCGAATTACACAATAAATACGTTGGTAGTGCGGGCCTAACTGCATTCTATTTATCTGATGAATATACAGAAAAAGTTTATTGGAATTGGGAAAAGGGAATACTCAAAAGTTTCGATGACGTTTCTCCTCAACTGATTGCAGAGGGTGAGGAGAATATTAATGGCAACACTTGTACATACCGTATCAGGAAGATTGAGAAAAAAGGAGAAACTGTTTTCTGGCGTTACTGTATCCTTATTGATAAGAAGAAAGAGAAGGGTTGTATCATATCTGCCTTCGACAATGGTGTATCTGTCGGTTATATCACCGAACTTATCAAATCTATAAAATTCGAATAAACACCTTTCTTTCTAAAGTAAGAGGTGAGGACAGTGGGAAGGTAACCCCTACTTTCCCTCCTTTACATTATAGCGTAACACGCTGACAATCTGTCTTATTCTAACGTAACAGAACTTTTTGAAGGGTTATAAACCCTCCTTACGATTAGTGCTAAGCCCCCGCACCGTACATGTTCAGCCTCCGCAACATGCGTGCTGGGGCTTTGTGCGATGAAAAAGAACTGTAAGGAATGATTATAGTGATGCCCTCAACGTATAGAGGGATGTGCCCTCTCTTTAATAATCGTTATCCTACTGTATTTCAGGAGAAGCATGATAAGGAAAGAGGCAACCCAAGCCACAGACACATTCTATGGTTAATCAAAATTCATCTCTCGACTTAGTCCTCAATAGAAAACGACACCTACAATAGATAAACAGGATAAGAAAGAAATAAGTACACCTCTTTTAACAAAAAAAGGGACTGATAAACAGCCCCCTTTATAATAATGTTTCTTGGTCGGGATGACCAGGCTCGAACTGGCGACCACTGGTCCCCCAGACCAGCATTCTAAACCTACTGAACTACATCCCGTATCTTTTAAGCAGTGCAAAATTAGTTACTTTCCACCATATTAGCAAACTTTTGGACTTCTTTTTCTCTATTCCCAAGTTTATTTTGTACTTTTGTCGTAGTATAAATCTGCACTAAATACACATGCAATACATCGTAAGTTGCCCCGAACATATTGATACTTCTATCATGCTTCCAGCATCAAAAAGTATCAGTAATCGTGCCCTTATTATCCAAGCACTCACAAAGGGAGGAATGATGCCTAAGAACTTATCTGATTGTGATGACACTGAGGTTATCATCCGTGGACTTGGTAGACAATCGGAAATCATAGACATCAAGGCGGCAGGAACGGCTATGCGCTTTATGACAGCCTACCTTAGTGCTACGGAAGGAGAATACACAATTACAGGAACGGAGCGTATGAAACACCGTCCAATTGGTATTCTTGTGGATGCACTGCGCTATTTAGGGGCAGAGATTGAGTATGTTGGTGAAGAAGGCTACCCACCTCTCCATATCAAAGGTAGGCAACTTGAGGGGGGGACATTGCAGATAGCGGGTGATGTTAGCTCACAGTATATCTCTGCTCTACTGATGATTGCACCTATTCTAACGAAAGGATTGGAACTAAAACTAACGGGTAACATTATCTCTCGACCCTATATAGACCTGACATTGCACCTTATGCATGAGTTTGGTGTAGCTGCAGAATGGTCTGACTTTGATACGATTAGAGTGAAGCCACAGCCCTATCAGCAACGAGCCTATACGATTGAAAGCGACTGGAGTGCTGCAAGTTATTGGTATGAGATACTTGCGCTGACAGATGACACCCAGTCAAAGGTGGCTTTACAAGGGCTGAAAGATGGGTCAAGACAAGGCGATTCGACGGTAAGATACATCTTCTCACTACTCGGAATAAAGACGAGTTTTAAGGAGAAAGGCGTTAACGGAATGCCTGAAGCACTCTTAACCCGCCATTCACGTATGTTGAATAGAATGGACTATGACTTTACCAATCAACCAGACTTGGCTCAAACGCTCATTGCCGTATGTCCTGTATTAGGAATACCATTCCATTTTACAGGCTTAGGAACCCTGAAGATAAAGGAGACCGACCGTATTGAAGCCATGAAAAGAGAAATGGAAAAGTTGGGATATATCCTCCATGAGGAAGAGGGGACGGCATTATCATGGACTGGTGAACGTTGTGAACCCATGACACAGCCAACAATTGACACCTACGAAGACCATCGCATGGCTATGTCGTTTGCCCCATTGGCTATCAAGTTAGGCGAGATACGCATCAACAACCCAGAGGTTGTGTCTAAATCTTACCCTCATTACTGGGCCGATTTACGCAAAGCAGGATTCAAGATACAGCAAGTAGATTAAGCAAGTCCTATCAGACTGTATCAAAGAAGCTAAAGAAAGCAAAGGAAGTAAAGAATGAGTATATTTCTTATTGGCATAGGAGCTCTATTTATATTAGCGATTATTGCAGCAATAGCGACAAAGTTCACTAAAAGAAAAGCAGGTGAACCTGATATCATTATGCCCACCTCTGGTGACTGTTCATCCTGTGATGGGACAGATGACAAATGTGAACAAGTATGCATGATGGAGGCCGCAACAAAAGACATAGAGTATTATGACGATGAAGAACTTGACCGTTTTCGTGGTAGACCATCTGACCAATACACTGATGAAGAGGTGGAAGAGTTTGCTACCGTACTCTATACAATGCAGCCGCATGAGGTGAAAGGCTGGAATAGAAGCCTTATCCTTCGAGAAATCAATCTACCAGATCAAATCAAGGATGAGGTGATAACAATGATAGAAGGTTAAGTTCGTTATCTGTACCTATCGTAGCTTGAAGGCGCTTACAATAGTACTGAACATCAAAGGAAACGTGAAGAAAAGAGTAATAAGACATATCATCCCCTCTTTGTTGGCATTCTGTGTACTAACAATTATTAGTTGCTCAACAAAGAATAACACTGCGCAAATGCGTTGGTGGCATGCCTTCAATACCCGTTATAACGTTTATTATAACGGTGCACAAGCCTATATTGATGGTTCGTTGGAGAAGGAGAAGGGAAATAAGGATAACTTCACAGAGCTCATTCCACTCTATACTGTCGGTAACAAGAATAGTCGTGACTTAGGAAAGAGCAACTTTGACAGAGCCATAGAAAAGGCTGAAAAGGCTATTGCAAAGCATAGTATTAAGAAAAGACCAGAATGGACTAAGAGCAGACGGAAGACTGAGAAGGACATAGAATGGCTATCCCGTCGTGAGTATAATCCCTTTCTATGGAAAGCATGGATGCTCATGGGACGTTCACAGTTTCATAAAGGTGCCTTTGAGGAAGCGGCTGCCACCTTTGCTTATATGAGTCGTATCTACAAAGGACAACCTGCTATCTATGGCAAAGCAAGG
Source organism: Prevotella jejuni (assembly GCF_900187995.1). GTDB lineage: Bacteria > Bacteroidota > Bacteroidia > Bacteroidales > Bacteroidaceae > Prevotella > Prevotella jejuni. The sequence goes on along the minus strand of NZ_FZNZ01000004.1, from coordinate 127,335 downwards.
GCTTGGTTAGCTAAGTGTTATATAGAACAAGACTGGCTCTATGACGCTGAGGATATCATTCGGAATATGCAACGCGACTCTTTGGATTGGCGAGCTGTGAAGGAGTGGGACTATACCTATTGTGATTACTACCTCCATTCGGGTGAGTTAGAAAAGGCTGTTCCCTATCTCCAAAAGGTTATCAAGCATGAAATGCGTAAGAAGCAGAAGGCCCGTGAGCTGTATCTACTCGGACAGGTGTTGGCCTCACTCGGTAGAAATGAGGATGCTTATAAAGCCTTCCAACGTGTTATTCGCACCAATCCTCCCTACGAATTAGAGTTCAATGCACGCATTGCTCAAACCGAGGTAACTGCTAAGGGACAGACGAAAAAGATGATTAGTAAACTCAAGCAGATGGCTGCTTCAGACAATAACAAGGAGTATCTTGACCAGGTGTATTATGCTATGGGTAACATACATCTTGCTGCTCAAGACACCCTTGCAGCCATTAATGCCTACGAGCAAGGTAATAAGAAGGCTACAAGAAACGGTATTGAGAAAGGCGTACTACTACTCCACCTCGGTGATCTCTACTGGGCTAAAGAGCGCTTCGGAGATGCTAAACGTTGCTATGACGAGGCTATCGGACTGCTTGACAAGGATCGCAAAGACTATGAACAACTCTCTGAACGCTCAAAGATATTGGATGAGTTAGCACCTTATACGGATGCTGTACAACTTCAAGACTCCCTTCAACATCTTGCTAAATGCTCTGAACAAGAACGAAATGCAGCCATTGACCGTGTCATCACAGCCCTCAAAAAGAAAGAAAAAGAGGAACGAGCACTACAAACAACACAGGACAATGGACAGCAACAAGACGTGTATAGCAACTTTGGGAACAATAACCTTGGAACGCCTAAGCGTGTAAACAATAGACAACAACAAGGAAATACATGGTATTTCTATAACCCTACGGCTGTTCAACAAGGTAAGATAACCTTCCAACAACTATGGGGCAAACGCGAGAACATTGATAACTGGCAACGTAGTAACCAAAGCGTTGTGGGGAGAATAGGTAATACTAACATGCCTACTGACCTCACAGACCAACAAAAAGACTCTATCATGCGGGCTGAGGCACGCCTGGACTCTATCAATCAAACGACCGACTCGCTCAAAAACGACCCCCACATGCGTGAATACTATCTATCACAGATACCTTTCACTGCGGAACAGTTGGAGGCAAGTAACAAGATATTAGAAGACGGACTACATCATTCTGGTGTTATCTTTAAGGACAGACTCGACAACCTTCGATTAGCCGAAAAGGCCTTAAGGCGGGTGAGTGACAACTATCCCGACTATGATCAGATGGATGATGTGTACTATCATCTATACTTACTCTACATGCGCAAGAACGAACCACAGCTTGCTGAGAACTATGTTACACGTCTAAGTCAGAAGTTCCCAAAGAGTAAGTGGACCACACTCCTTACTGATCCTTACTATAAACAAAACCTTCGTTTCGGTGTACAGATAGAAGACTCCCTCTATGCGGCTACCTACGACGCCTTCAAACAAGGCCGATATAGTGAGGTAGCAGGTAATGCTCGCATCTCTGAATCACGCTTCCCTATGGGTGCCAACAGGGATAAGTTCCTCTTCATTGGAGGCTTGGGAAAACTGAACAATGGCGACCCTACGGGCTGTGTCAACGACATGAAGGAGGTTGTGAAGAAGTATCCAAGCAGTCGTATCAGCGAGATGGCGGGTATGATAGTCAATGGTGTACAAGCTGGGAAGAAGCTACGTGGAGGCAAGTTCGACCTTGACGACATCTGGAACTATCGTGCAAACGTAATGAACGATAGCGATAGCATACAGCAAGCTAAGTTCTCTTCAGAACGTGACATAGACTTTAAGTTCCTGTTAGTGTACCATCCTGACTCACTGAAAGAGAACAAGTTGCTATTTGAATTGGCACGTTTCAACTTCACAAACTTCCTTGTTCGTAACTTTGAGATAGAGGTAGAAGACCTCAATGGACTACATCAGATGCAGGTATCTGGCTTCCGCAGCTTCGATGAGGCTTATCAGTATGCACGTCAATTGTTTGCTTCCAAACTCGTTGTACAACAGATGGGGAAGTCGACTAAGGGGATTATCATCAGTGATAAAAACCTTAAACTAATAGGGACTACTTATAGTTATAAGGACTATGAGACGTTCTATGCAAAGCATTTTGCACCATTAGTCGTGACGCAAAGATACTTACTCAGTGAGCCTGCTGAGGTTGCAACACCACGTGAACGCGACCTACAACAGGAGATTGAACAAAAGCATGCAAATGACCCAGACCTCTATCCTGACACACAAGACGTACCTGTCGACAACACAATGACGATTCCTTTGGAGGATGCTAAGTCTACAAAGACAGAACAGAAGGTGAATGAACAGAATAAAAACACCTTTGAAGTTCCTGTTGAGGAGAAGAAGTCTGCCGTAGAAGAGAAGAGGGAAACAACGAAACAGAAGCCTGTTGTTGAGGAGAAGAAGCCTCTACCAGAGGAGAAGAAGCCCGTCTTAGACGACAACAGTACTTACTTTATCCCTGACGAGGAACCTGTAAAGGACGTTACTCCTAAGGCACCAGCCAAGACTACGAGGTCAACGACTCCTGTGAAGCCTGTCATCCCGACAAAAGAGACAGCTCCCGTCACTCCGAGCAAGCAGTCTACTACTGTCGTGCCTACCAAGCCAACGACTCCAGTAGCACCTGCAAAGACAACAAAACCAGCGACTAAGGACAAGCAGGCTAAGCCTACCGTAACGAAGACGCAACAGCCTTCTACGCAGAAGCCACAGACCGCTCCTGTGCAGAAGAAGAAGGTTTCAGATGACGGTCCGATTATCTACTTCGGCGATGACGTACCTCAACAAAACAAGACAAATAATAAGAATAATAAAAAGAACCAGCCCGTCCAGAACGATATCGAAGATGAATACTACGATTTGGAGGGCTTCTAAGGAAAGGAGATAACAGCTATGAGCAATGGATTGTTACTTTGGGTAGATGATGAAATAGAGTTGTTAAAGGCGCACATCATCTTCCTTGAGAAGAAAGGATACGAAGTGGTGACAGTTAGCAATGGTGCTGACGCCATCGACCAATGCCAAACACAGACCTTCGACCTCGTTCTTTTGGACGAGCAGATGCCGGGCCTGTCTGGTTTGGAGACTTTACAACGAATTAAGGAAATTCAACCTGCCACCCCTATCGTCATGGTTACGAAGAGTGAAGAGGAGGATATTATGAACCAAGCGATAGGTGCTAAGATAGCAGATTACCTTATCAAGCCTGTTAACCCTAATCAGATACTCCTTACACTGAAAAAGAATGTTCATCAGAAGGAGATTGTCACAGAGGTGACTCAAAGTGGTTACCAACAGAACTATCAGCAGATTGCTATGCAGATAGCCGACTGTCGCACATTCGACGACTGGAAGGACGTGTATAGAAAACTTGTTCATTGGGAACTGGAGTTGAGCAGTGCGGATAGTAACATGACTGAGATGCTGAAGATGCAGAAGGAGGAAGCCAACAACGGCTTTGCTAAGTACATCGCTAAAAACTATCTTGACTGGGTTGCCCCACAGGACAATAAACTAAGTAACAGCTTCTCTAAGTTGACAGGACATAAGAAGAAACCATCCAACAACAACGATAGTCGTCCGCTGCTCAGTACTGACATCTTCAAAAGTAAGGTTTTCCCACTCATAGACAAAGGTGAGAAAGTATTCCTCATCGTCATCGACAACTTCCGACTCGACCAGTGGCGTATTCTCTCAAAGGAGATTGGTGACATGTTTGATATCGATGAAGACCTCTACATGAGTATTCTCCCAACGGCCACACAGTATGCCCGCAACGCCATCTTTAGCGGTCTTATGCCGAAGCAGATAGCTACGATGTTCCCTGAGCTATGGGTAGATGAGGACGAGGAAGAGGGTAAGAACCTTAACGAGGAACCGCTTATACAAACACAGATAGACCGTTATCGCCGTCACGACAAGTTCTCTTATCATAAGATTAACGACTCTACTGGTGCCGACAAGTTCATGCAGCAGTATAATAACCTTGCACAGAACGATCTCAATGTACTTGTAGTAAACTTCGTCGACATGCTTTCTCACGCTCGTACAGAGATGAGAATGATACGTGAATTGGCAAGTAACGAGAGCGCATATCGCTCTATTACGCTTAGCTGGTTCCAACATAGCGTGTTAGCAGACGTATTCAAAGAGTTGGCACAGTCGGACTATAAGGTCATTATCACGACCGATCACGGGTCTATCCGCACCACCAATCCAGTAAAGATTATCGGTGATCGTAATACGAATACCAATCTGCGTTATAAGTTGGGGAAGAGCCTCAACTACGATGCACGGCAAGTATTCGCTATCAAGAATCCTCATCTTGCACAGCTCCCTGCGCCAAATCTCAGCACAAGCTACGTCTTTGCTACTGGCGACTCGTTCTTTGCTTATCCGAACAACTATAACTACTACGTCTCTTACTATAAGGATACATTCCAGCATGGAGGCATCTCTATGGAAGAGATGATTGTCCCACTGGTAACATTAAGTCCGAGGAAGCGGTAAGAGGGACCTCCCCCAGCCCTCCGAAGGAGGGGCAAGTCCCCTAAAATACACTTAAGACTGGGACAGAGGATATGTCTTATTAAAGACAAGCATACTGAATAGCATAAACATCGGTTGTATCGTAATTGTTCGCACATAATGGTCTATAAGATTCACAGAAACCTATAGCTCAATCCAAAAGAACAAACGATTCACAACCAACTATCACATAAACAAAGTAAAAACAAAGCAATATGGAAATTACAATCAAAAGTCTCGACACCATCCATGAGGCTGCAAAAGAATTTGTCAAGGAGATGGGCGAAGGTAAAGTATTTGCTTTCTACGGAAAGATGGGAGCTGGTAAAACAACTTTCATCAAGGCTCTTTGTGAGGTCTTGGGCGTAGAAGATGTCATTACCTCCCCTACTTTCGCTATCATCAATGAATATACTGATGGTAAGGGCGACCCTATCTACCACTTTGACTTCTATCGCATCAAGAAGTTAGAAGAGGTGTATGACATGGGATATGAGGACTACTTCTATAGTGGTAACCTCTGTCTGCTTGAATGGCCAGAGCTTATTGAGGACATCCTACCAGAGAATGTCATCAAGGTCACGATTGAAGAGCAGCCTGATGGGACTCGTAAGCTGTCTTGCTAACGAGAGATAGCAGGTGAGAAGGAACCTTACAAGGGCATGAGATGTCTTTCCTTTCTTTGTGATTGATAGTGTCAAATACAGAGAAAGGGAAGATGTCTTGACGTATTGACGTCGAACGGTGATGCTATGCTCCACAAGACAGCTCATAGAAATCACTGAGATACTCCCCTTGGAAATGCTCGCTGAAATCGAAAGGAGTTTTCTTGCCCACCAACAACACAGATAGAAAGAGGTCTATTTGCACACATGTAGAGCCTGAGAAGGCGTTTCATCCGACAGATACCACAGCGTTCGTCTACTATAGTTGGTCGCTATGCTCTGTGAAATCGTGTACCAAAACAAGCCTCTCGGAGCTCTCCTTGTAGACAAGAGATTGTCTGGTTCCATGAGAATATATCACTGAGACACTACTACAAGGAGACTGACAAAGAGTGAGAAAACGCTCAACTTGCAGGCATATATTGTCAAGATATTTCAGAGATCACACTCCCCTCTATTCGGAAAGAGGCTGAGCTTGATAGAAGAAGACGCCCTTCAACGTTCGAGAACATGCCCTTCTTGATGCAAGAAGACGCCTCTCTTGGAGCAAGAAAGGCGTCTTCTTCGGTACAGCTTGTAACCTACTGACCTGCTGTATGTTATAAACTAAGTTTTAGGAAACATTCTTCTCCCATCTTGAATATGTTTGGATTGATGCTGTATAAGGATTTTTTACTACATTACAGGCAATCCCGACATGAAGAGATATGCCTCATTTCATGTCCTATCAAGCTGCAATTAAGAGAGAGAAGATAACAAAAAAGGACAAATCAAAGCGATTTGTCCTTTATTGTTTTGTATATAATAGGGTGTTATCTCTTATTCTGATTTAGTATCATCGTCCTCCGTAAAGTCAACATACTCGCCCTCGCTGTCTGGTATCACTTGTTTATAGCGCTCCTCCATAGGCCGATTATCGATGATAGTATTCTCTGTTGAGTTTGCTTCCTGCTGTTGGTAGTCGTAAGGATTGAACTGCCGACGCACACGAGTCACCTGCTTATAGAACCTGTAAGCCAACCATAAGATGAAGACCAAGAAGGCTATAAAGAGGAAAAAAGCAAACTTGAAAAGGAAAGCAAAAAATGTCATATCTTTGAAGTTATGCCCCTACTTTTGTGTAGAAGACTGTTGTACGATAGCTGATAATATCACATACCATGCGACGATGATAGCGAATGCCGAGATACCGAAGATGGCCACCAATGGACAACAGGTTATCAAAAAGATATACTTCACCTCATTACCCTTAAAGCCCCAGTGCTTGAACTTCAAAGCAAACATTGGTATCTCTGATACAAGCAGCCATGAACTGATAAGAATACCCGCTATAATAAAGTGTAATACCCATGAATGGTTTTCTAACTTATCCCCTACTCCAACAATGAGTGACCCCCAGAAGAGTGCGTTGGCAGGCGTTGGCAATCCGATAAAACCTAAGGCTTGACGCTCGTCGAGATTGAACTTTGCAAGACGCAATGCCGAGAAGGCAGCCATGATAAAGGCTACGTAAGGCAGATAGTCACGCAGTGGCTCAAGGAAAACAGGATAGGACATCACATGCAACATCGAGAAGATGATAGTAGATGGTGCCAAACCAAAGGTGATAACATCTGCTAAAGAGTCTAACTCCTTGCCGATTGGCGAACTAACATTAAGTAAACGAGCCACCATACCATCAAAGAAATCAAACACTGCACCTATGATAATAAACAGCAAAGCCATCTCTATGCTGTTACCAAAGGCAAGGCCAGTAGCAATACAACCTGAAATAAGATTGCAACAGGTGATGCTGTTAGGAATATGTTTCTTCATATTTACTTATTATTAGGCTTCAACTTAGCAATAACCGTTTGGTCGCCTGTTGTCGCCTGACCCATCTTTACACATACCTCAGAGCCTACAGGCAGGAAGATATCAACACGACTACCCAACTTAATAAAGCCGAGATGCTCATCAATATAACAATCCTCACCAGGCTTAGCGTAGGTCACGATACGACGTGCCATCGCTCCTGCAATCTGACGACAGAGTACATCTGTGCCATCAGGAGTTGTGATAATAGTGTCAGCGTGCTCGTTCTCCTCACTTGCCTTAGGTAGCCAAGCTTTGTGATAATTACCATCAAAGTGCTGTACGGACTTTACCACTCCGTCAACAGGGAACCAATTGGCATGCACATTCCACAGACTCATGAAGATGGATATCATCAATCGGCGATCATGGAAGTATTCATTCTCGTCTACTTCTTCAATGACAACGATATGTCCATCGGCTGGAGCCACGACAATACCATCTGTCTCCTCACTACCAAAGTATCGGATAGGACACCGATAGAAGTTTAGTACTATACCATAGACGGTACCGAAGACTACTGCAAATATCCAAAATGGTATCTTAGTTGGAACTGCAAACCAGAGAATCAAGGCGATCAGGACAAGAGCGATGCCTCCGTAGAGTAGCGTATTAGTCCCTTCGTGATGGATTCTAATCTTTTTGAGTTTCTTTTTTATTTTTCCCATGGTCGATAAACGACGTATTTGTTTTGTTGCAAAGGTACTTCTTTTTTGTCATTTCCACAAATTTTCACTCTCAATCTTTTGTTATGTCGCCTTTTCATAGTAACTTTACAGCTCAAAAACGCATAAGTTCAATGGAAGATTTCGTACATTTACACGTCCACACCAACTATTCTATTCTTGATGGTCAGTCGAAGGTCACACGTCTTGTTGATAAGGCTATTGCTGACGGAATGAGGGGTATGGCGATTACTGATCACGGTGTGATGTTTGGCATAAAAGAGTTTGCTGACTATTGTGCTAAGGTCAATAAAGGTAGGAAAGAGAAGGGGGAAGAGCCTTTCAAACCTATCTTTGGATGTGAGATGTACGTAGCCCGTCGTACTATGCACGATAAGGATAAGAGCATGCATGATAATTCTGGCTACCACCTTATCGTATTAGCGAAGAATTATACAGGTTATAAGAACCTTATCAAACTGGTATCCAATGCGTGGGTAGATGGTTATTACTATCGTCCTCGTACGGACCGTGAGCAGCTTGAGAAGTATCATGAAGGGTTGATTGTATGTACAGCTTGTATTGCAGGTGAGGTACCTAACAAGATTATTCATGATGATATCGAGGGTGCAAGAGAGGCTTGTGAGTGGTATCATCGTGTGTTTGGAGATGATTACTACCTTGAACTACAGCGTCATGAAGTAAAAGATCCAACCTTGATGGCTAACCGTGAGGCTTATCCTCTACAGCAGAAAGCCAACAAGGTGCTCATGAAGTTTGCACAAGAATATGGTATAAAGTTAATATGTACCAACGACTGTCACTTTGAAGATAAGGAGACTGCCGAGGCTCATGACCATCTACTCTGCCTTTCAACGAACGAGGATTTAGACGATCCAAAGCGTATGCGCTACTCTAAACAAGAGTGGTTTAAGACGAAGGCGGAGATGAATGAGGTCTTCTCTGATGTCCCTGAAGCTATGGCGAATACGTTGGAGATTCTTGACAAGGTAGAGACGTATAGTATTAATCACGGTCCTATCATGCCGTTCTTCCCTATCCCAGAGGACTTTGGAACCGAAGAAGAGTGGAGAGAGAAGTTCACTGAAGAAGACTTATACAAGGAGTTTACCACCGACGAGAACGGTGAGAACCCACTAACAAAGGAAGAAGGACAGAAGGTTATCGACCGCTTAGGCGGCTATGAGAAGATATATCGCATTAAGTTCGAGGCCGACTATTTAGCTAAGTTAGCCTACGACGGTGCAAAGAAGCTATATGGCGACCCTCTATCAGATGAGGTTAAGAACCATATCCGATTTGAGTTACATGTGATGAAGACCATGGGTTTCCCTGGATACTTCCTTATTGTGCAAGACTTCATCAATGCTGCACGACAGGAGTTAGACGTGATGGTGGGTCCTGGTCGTGGCTCTGCTGCAGGCTCCGTAGTGGCTTATTGCTTGGGAATAACGCAGATTGACCCGCTGAAATACGACCTTCTGTTTGAGCGTTTCCTCAATCCTGACCGTGTCAACCTACCTGATATTGATACTGACTTTGATGATGATGGGCGCGGACGTGTGCTGCAGTGGGTAATGGATAAGTATGGACACGAGAACTGTGCACATATCATTACCTACTCTACCATGGCTACAAAAAACTCTATCAAGGATGTGGCACGTGTAGAGAAACTACCGTTAGATGTGTCTAACGCTCTTTGTAAGGCTATTCCAGAGCGCTTACCTGATGGTATGAAGATGAACTTAACGAATGCTATCAAGTGTACACCAGAGTTGCAGAATGCTGAGGTTAGCGAAGACGTAAGGGAGCGCAACACCATTAAATATGCCAAGATGTTGGAAGGAACAGTGCGTGGAACAGGTATCCATGCCTGTGGCTTCATAATATGTCGTAATCCTATTGATGAGTGGGTACCTATCTCTACGGCAACAGACCCAGACTTCCCAGAGAAGAAAGTACCAGTAACACAATATGACGGTCACGTGATTGAGTCTACAGGACTTATCAAGATGGACTTCCTCGGACTGAAGACTCTCTCCGAGTTAAAGGAGGCTTGCAAGGTTGTTAAGCAGACGACTGGCGACGTGATTGACCTTGAGAAGATTCCTATTGACGATGAATTAACCTATCAACTCTACCAACGTGGACAGACAGTCGGTACGTTCCAGTTTGAGTCGGCAGGTATGCAGAAGTACCTCCGAGAGCTTCATCCAACCGTGTTTGAAGACCTCATCGCCATGAATGCGCTCTATCGTCCGGGTCCAATGGACTATATCCCAGACTTTATCAAGCGTAAACACGACCCATCACTGGTGAAGTATGATATCCCATGTATGGAGAAGTACCTCAAAGACACATACGGGATCACAGTCTATCAGGAGCAAGTAATGCTCTTGAGTCGCCAGTTAGCCAACTTTACACGTGGTGAGAGTGATGCCCTTCGTAAGGCGATGGGTAAGAAGATGAAGGCTATCGTCGACAAAATGAAGCCTAAGTTCATCAAGCAAGGACAGGAGAATGGGCACGACCCACAGATACTTGAGAAGATATGGAGTGACTGGGAGAAGTTTGCCAGCTATGCTTTCAATAAGTCACATGCCACTTGTTACTCATGGGTAGCTTATCAGACGGCCTATATGAAGGCGCATTATCCAGCCGAATACATGGCTGCGTTGATGACACGTCGCTTCAGTCAGATTACCGAAATCACCAAGTTAATGGAGGAGTGTAAGGCATTGAGGATTGCAACCCTTGGACCTGATGTTAACGAGAGTCAGATAGGCTTCGGTGTAAACAAGCATGGTGAGATTCGCTTCGGACTATCCGCCATCAAGGGAATGGGTGCGAGTGCTGCAGAGAGTATAGTACGTGAACGTGAGAAGAACGGCCCTTACAAGGATATATACGACTTTGCAGAACGTGTCGACTTCAGTAATGTCAACCGCAAAGCATTTGAGAGTTTAGCCTATAGTGGGGGCTTCGATAGCTTCGGATTGCAGCGAGAACAATACTTTGCTATTACTGGGAAAGGTGATTCCTTCTTAGACACCATTGTCCGTTATGGGCAGCTTTTCCAAGCAGAAAAGGCCCAACAACAGAACTCTCTCTTCGCTGGTATGGATGCTATTGATGTAGTACATCCTGTCGCTCCAAAGGCTGAGAAGTGGCCAGTCATTGAGAAATTGAATAAGGAACGAGAGTTGGTTGGTATCTATCTATCGGCCCATCCCCTCGATGAATACAGTGTTGTACTGAACAACATGTGTAACACTCACTGTTCTAAGATAGGTCGTAATGCTGACATGACACAATTGGCAAAAGCTGACGAAGTGACATTCGGCGGTATTGTCACATCCGTTAACGAACGTTTCTCACAAAAGACAGGAAAGCCATTTGGCTTTGTCACGATAGAAGACTTTGGTGGAACGGGTGAATTAGCACTGTTTGGGGACGACTGGGCACGATGGAACAACCTCTTGAAGATGAACTATACCGTTTATATCACAGCCAAGTGCCAACCTCGTTATCGCAACAATCCAGAACTGTTAGAGCTGAAGGTGCAGAAGATAGAGCAACTCTATGACGTGAAAAAGAACCGTTTGGAACGCCTCACCATCTCTATGGATGCGACAGCATTAGACGAAGCCTTTGTCAAGGAACTATCAACAGTCATCGAGCAACATACAGGTAACACACAACTCTACATACAGTTGCGAACGCCTGACAGCACAGTACTTATGTTAAAGAGCAAGAAAGGCGGTGTTAACGTCGACCGTAAGCTGATAGACTTTATCTCATCTAATGAGAAGATGGAGTTCCATATCAATTAAACCGAAAGTGGCACACTCTTTGATAAGAGGTTATAAACAGAAAAGACAATATTAATAAACTTATAAAAAGAATAACAATGGAAGTAGTAATTACTAACGAGAATTTAGAGACTTATAAGAATGGTGAGTTACCATTGGTAGTTGATTTGTGGGCAACATGGTGTGGTCCTTGTAAGATGATTGGTCCAATTATCTCAGAACTCGCCGAGGAGTACGACGGTAAAATCGTCGTTGGCAAGTGCGATGTAGAGGAGAATGACGACGTAGCCATCGACTTTGGCGTACGTAACATCCCTACCATCCTCTTCTTTAAGGGTGGTAAGTTGGTAGACAAGTTTGTTGGTGCTGCCTCAAAAGATGTTTTGAACGAGAAGTTCAAGGCATTGCTCTAAGCTAAGACTGATAAGTATAAGGCCATATTAGACTATCCTCCTACAGGATGTCTGATATGGCTTTTTTCATACAACAGCATTTCCCAAGTCCTCTTCTATCGTTATACATTATATAGTAAAAGGTTCTGAACAACCATATAATACCAAGGCTCTCACAAAGCAAAGGATAATCCTATAGCATGGCATCACACATCACTAACACTCATCATTATACTCATATTTCGTATAAAGCATCATCTATAAACCACCTTACGCCTAAGAAAAAACGTACGAAACTAAAAGTTTTTCCTTTTTTTTTATTGGTTTCCATATCTTTTCATACCTTTGTAGCTGAAACCTATCGCTTTTTAAAAGCGCAACTGAGTTTGAACCTTTCGTTTCACTTAACTTCATTAGTTATGGAAAAACTATTACTTATCCTCCTTTTGTTCTGCACTGGACTTCGAGCCAGCGCACAGTCCGTATCTGGAAAGGTGCTTGATGAAAACAAGAAGCCTATCCCCTACGCAAATGTCATTATCCTTTCAGCCAAGGATTCTACCTTCATTGCTGGTACAACAACCGCTAATGATGGCAGTTTCAACTTCAAGGAGGTTACAGTAGGTAATATCCTTAAAGCCTCCTTTGTAGGTTATGAACCCTTTACTACGGTTCTTTCCAACCAAGATAACCTGACTATCGTTCTGAAAGAAGATGCAAAAATGATGAAAGAGGTGGTCGTCAAAGGCAATGCTCCCCTACACAAGATGACAACAGAGGGTTTACAAACGAATATCGAGAACACCATTCTGAGCAAGCTCGGTACTTGTGAGGATGTCCTTGCACATGTCCCGGGACTGACAAAGAAGAAAGATGGCTACGAAGTATTTGGTAGAGGTACACCTATCATCTATATCAACGGTCGTCAGATGCGCGATGCAGCTGAGCTTGAACGCCTGAAATCAAGCGATATCAAGAGCGTTGAGGTGATAAGCAATCCCGGAAGCCGATATAATGCAGCAGTAAGAGCAGTCGTAAAGATACGAACGAAGAAGGCTGTAGGCGACGGCTTTGGCTTCGATGTACGCTCCGCCTACTACCAGTCGGAAAATGTAGACCTCTCAGAACAGCTGAACTGGAAATATCGCCATAAGCATCTGGAACTCTTTGGTACGCATGGCTATTCACTTGACAACAGCCTCGAACACAGCACAACAACTACTATTGTTCACGCTGACACCCTCTGGCAGCAGGATTTCACGCAAAAAGTCCCCGATAAGAATTCTATTGTCAAGAATACTATAGGAGCAGACTATCAGCTGAATGACAGCAATTCTGTCGGTATCAAATACATGATTAACTTCCCTCATAACTTCCCCCTATCTGTTTTTCTTAGTAGTGATGTAACGGCAAACGGGACTTTCTACGACCATATTAACACCTTTGCAACATGCAAGCAGTCCCATCGTCCTTCCCAATTCATTAATCTCTACTATGTTGGAAAGATAGGAAAGATGGACATAGACTTCAATGCGGATTATCTTTATAACAAGCAAAATAACCATACCACCTATCGAGAAGAAAGTCGCAACAAGGTTAGTCGCACCGTGACTTCCGACAATCAAGAGCGCAACAGGCTCTTTGCTTCTAAGCTAACTTTGGGCTATCCAGTTTTAGGAGGTAATCTGTCAGTGGGTGCAGAATATACCTATACGAACCGCAATGATGCATATAGCAATCCTGAAAACTATGTCCCAAGCTCATCCGCACAGCTAAAAGAGTCGAATATAGCCCCTTTTATGGAATACAAACACCAGCTATCTATCTGCCAGTTGACAGCTGGTCTGCGCTGGGAGGCGGTACGCTTCAACTATTATGAGAACGGACAGCACATTGCTAATCAGAGTCGTTCGTTCAGCAACTTATTCCCAAGTATCTCTGTAGCTACTCAATTAGGAGACCTACAGATGCAATTAAGCTATGCAGCGAGGACGCGTCGCCCTTCTTATAGTCAGTTAAGCAATAACGTTATATACGGCAATCGTTTCTTGATGCAGTCGGGTAACCCACTGCTTCAGCACGAATATATCCACGACATAAGCTTAGGAGCTATGTGGAAGTTCATCCAGTTTGGCATCTCATACAATGACCGTCGCCACGCCATTGTCTTCTGGAGCGAACAAAACAGCCATAATTCAGCTATCTCACGTCTTACCTACACGAATCTTCCAAGCATCAAGACAATATCTACTCAGTTAGCTTTTTCGCCAACAATCGGTATCTGGACACCTGAGTTCACGGCATTAATGAAGAAGCAATGGCTCACATTACATACGAGTACAAAGACTTATAAGCTGAACAAACCAATCTGGCAATTCAGTTTTAACAACACATTCGATTTCGGCAAAGGCTGGTTACTATCAATGGAGTCCTACCTCGTTACAAAAGGCAATAGCGAAATTAGCTCATTAGCAAGCAATAGAGGTTCGCTTGACATCAACCTTACCAAGTCTTTCCTAAAGGACAGACTCGCACTTCGTATTGGTGGAACAGACTTGTTCCATACCCAAAAAGAAGGAGGAATTAGCTACACAGAGTCTATGGAGACTCAATATATTGGTACATACGACAGCCGTCAGTTTGTTCTAACTGTTACTTATAAGTTCAATACTTCACGAAGCAAATACAAGGGTACAGGTGCTGGACAGGCTGAAAAGAACAGATTATAGCCTTCATTAAAGGCGTAACCTATCAAGCCATCAAGCTTCCAATCAACTATAAACGACAAGCCCCTCGCAAGGAGAAAACTACCTACGAGGGGCTTATTTTGTGTCGAAACCAAATTATTCTCATGAGTAGAAAGAATTATTTTCATGACAAAAAATATTTTTCTTCACGACAAGAAATATTTATTTTCATGAAAATAATTCGGTAAGAAGGATTAGGAAGGAGAGAAACAACCTGAGGCACTATATCCTCTGTCGTAGTTTACTATCTGCCGAAAGTGCTCGTTCGTAAAGAGAAAGCATTGGGTTAGATCGTAGAAAACGACGTTTTCGTTCTTATAAAACTATTGGATGGTAATAAATTAGAATTATTCATTTATTCTATCAAAAAACAAAATAGATAGTCGGAATAACTCACTTAAAGTTGTACCTTTGTATCAAGGAGTTCTTCGCCATAGTAGATACTCATGGACGAAGGGACACAGAAACGATAACAAAACAATATTTAAGATGCCTAATATGGAGAAAAATCGTGCAACACGAAACCGTACTATTGTCTTGTCTGATAGCGAACGAACAGACTTAAAGAAGGATTTATGTCAACTTAACACGTCGTCATCGGTCGATGAAGTACTCAATAAAATTTATAATCAAGATTTACTTGAGGCTATAGATTACCTACCCAAACATTTTGTAGACCTGCTTATCATAGATCCTCCTTATAATCTATCGAAAGACTTTGCAGGATTTAAGTTCAAGGCTACGGACGACAAGACCTATATTGAATATGTAAGATGTTGGCTTCCCAAGGTGTTAGAGCTATTAAAACCTAACGGGAGTATATATGTCTGTTGTGATTGGAAAAGTACAAGTGCTATCTATCAAGTCATGAGTGAGTATGTAACCATCAAGAACCGTATTACATGGCAACGTGAAAAGGGTCGTGGAGCGAAAACAAACTGGAAGAATGCTATGGAAGACATCTGGTTTGGTGTCCTCAATGATAAAGACTATTACTTTGACGTAGCATCCGTAATGCAGAAAAGGAGAGTTTTAGCCCCTTATAAAGTGGACGGAAAACCCAAAGACTGGATAGAGACTGAAGACGGAAACTTTCGCCTTACCTACCCATCTAACTTCTGGGATGACATCAGTATCCCTTATTGGTCAATGCCAGAGAATACAGACCACCCAACTCAAAAGCCAGAGAAGCTGATAGCTAAACTCATTTTAGCTTCATGTCCAAGGCAGGGTATCGTGTTTGACCCTTTCCTTGGAAGTGGAACAACATGCGTTGTTGCTAAGAAATTAGGTAGACACTATTGTGGTATAGAAATCAATGAGGAGTATGCCCTATTGTCATCTAAACGCCTACGTATGGCTGAAGAGAACAAAGACATTCAAGGTTACTCTGACGGTGTCTTTTGGGAACGTAACACATTAAGCCTACAAAAGAAATCGCAAAAGGCATCTGCAGAACAATAGAAACACATCATTATTTGTCTAATCTCGCCCTAAAATAACCTAAATAGAGAATTAAAAAGAACGGAGAACAATATCATAAAGGCTCATTGAAAAATCACTTGAAAAAACTAACAAACCGTAGTGATGGCATATAGAAGAATTTTTCTAAGTCAAAAATCATGCGTTAAAACAAGAGACCATAGTAACCTAATTCAACCAAAACCAATTTTCCTGTCACTCCTGTCACCATCTATAAGCATATAACTAATTAATTCCTATGCACTTACACGAAATGTTAAAAATGACAGCAAAGTAAAATTAAAAAAATATAGTATATAGGGAGATTGGCTTACGTAAGCAATTTATGGCTAACAAAGGACATTATCATCACACCTTAACAAGACTTTCCATATCATGTCATAAAGCTACATCAAACCTCACAGAGAGATATAAAGATTTACGGAGGGACACTCAGTACCACCATAAAGAATAACAACAAAACGATACTCTATCCTAACACTGAACAAAAAGAAAGAGGGTATATCCAAGACACAGACGCCTGAGATATACCCTCTGAGATGTATGTTAACACGGTAGATTAACCATTCATATAACGCTGGACACGTGCATACATCAACTCATATTGAGACCTTACGGTCGTGTCCTTCGTTGTCTTAATGCGTTCCTGAAGAAGTTTCTGAAGCTTCTGTGCATAGTGGAACACATATTCAGCTGTACGGTCGATGGTCTCCGTCCACATTGTGTCTGGTTCACCATAGCCAACACCGAAGCCAAGGAAAGCAACATCCTGCTTATCATCACGCAAGCTGCGCACCTTACCAACCTGTTTAACCTCAACAATGTTTTCCTTCAGACGCTCAACATAGAGTTGCTGCATAGCGATATCATCGTCGTCGAGATTCTCATCACCTGCGATTGTCTTAGCCCAAACATTATTATACGTGTCTTCGCAATACTCCAATGGAGAATAAGAAGTAGAGTCAGCATAATAGCTCAATGCTAAACGCGCAGTTGCAGAGAGTGCCATCTCTTGGATACCACTTGCCAATGTCTTGTAAGGATGCGAGTTGATTTGAGGTAAACGGTTCTCGATACTCTCAACACCACGCTTACCAAACTTGCGTGCTTCCTGTAACAACCACATTGCGGCAGCACGTTGTTTCTCCTTAGGCATGACCTCATAACGAGGAATACCAGATGACTCTGTGCTCTGATTCAACTTGATACCACCAATGACAGCATAGACATTACGTGCATAACCATAAGCTTGAGAAACCATCTGACGATAGAGCTTTGCCTTACGAGTACCGTCTGTACCATCAGGAATCCACTCATCAAAATGTTTGAGAATATACTCAAGGTTCTTCAGACCGTAAGTACTTGACTTCACAGCATCGTCACCGAGATCCTCCTCAATGGCAGTTGGGTCATAACGATAGCGTGACTGCTGGAGAACATAACGATACATTGGGTCGTCAGCATGGGATGCGACGAGTGCCATCAACGGTTTCACATCATCCCTAAAACTCTTTGAGTTAGGGAAGACACGGTAGCCCCACTCTATTGCATACTTGTCATAAACGCCAAGTTCAGGAGGGGTAAGCGACACGCCCTTGTCCGTTGGCTGTGCAACATAGTTGAAACGAGCATAGTCCATGATAGATGCTGTCGTCCCATACTTCTGTGTGAAGCTTGCAGAACGGAGCGAATCAGTTGGGATTGCAGCCGATGAAGCCATGTTGTGCATTAGTCCGAGTGTGTGACCCACCTCGTGCGTAACAATATACTCCAATGTTGGAAGCATAATACTGTCAGGCATATCCAATGTACGAGCAGCCGGATCAATCTGCGACGTCTGGATAAAACGCCAACTGTTGATGACATTTACGACATCATTATACACCAGTACGGTAGCTGTGATAATCTCACCTGTACGTGGATCGACCCATGATGGTCCCATAGCATTCTCTGTTGCCGTAGGCAGATAACGAATACAAGAATATTGGAAATTATCTGGGTCGAAGTTTGGGTCATTGGTTGGGAAGTCCACTGCCTGCATCACATTCTTGAAACCGATACGCTCGAAAGCCTTATTCCATCTAAGAACAGCATTCCGAATCGCTGGTTTCCACTTTTCAGGGAACGCATTATCGATATAGAACACAATAGGTTTTACAGGTTCACTGAGCTGACCAGCAAAGTAAGCAGCAGGATCCTTAGGTTCTACACGCCAACGATTGATAAAGCTTGCATGGTCGATAAGACTGTCATTAACGATTGACTTCGGTGTGAGGAAGTAACCAAGACGTGTATCACTCAGACGAGGTGTCATCTTATCCTCTGGCAGGAGTGCTAAAGTAAACTGTACGCCGATAGAAACAGGATGATTGCTAATAGCAACACTACCACTATTACCAGTCATATTGGTAACATAGTTGCGTATCATTGATATGCAAGCATTGTTAGCAAACGACTTCAAAGACGTTACCTTAATCCACTCTGGCCTCAAGTCAGCATCCACACGATATGGACCAGCAATCTTTGCAATCACTGGGAAATACTTACTTTCTCTCAAGAAGAAAGAAGACGCATCAAAAAGAATACCACCCGTCTTCTTGTTTCTCGCCTTGATAGGGAAGCTATAGAAGTCGAGGTTACGATAGTTCGTGGCCTGTGCTTGCTTCGCATCACCAGTAGGCAGTGCGTCAAGCAACTCTGAATTGATAGCCTGCATAACGATAGAACTATCTTTCTCTATAAAGCGTACGTGAGAGACAGAACCTGCACGTGTACCAACCTCAGCAAACTGTGGACTTGAAACAGAGGATATAGTAGCACCGATAAGCATGTCACGACCAATAGACGATGGTGGTAACTCAACAAGAAGTTTCTCACCTGTCCTGTAGAAGGAAACGAATGGTCCCTTAGCAGAGTCCGTCTTCTCTTCAGTCAGAATGCGCTCATAGGCATCCTTCTTAGCCACCGTAGTAGTGGTGGTAGCCTTCTTTTTCTTCTTCTTAAAGAAAGGGAAAGCCTGTGCTGACAGTGAGAGACCTAAGAAACCCACTGCCAGTAGGGTTACATGAACCGATTTCATTGATATAAATGAAGTCTTTCTCATTTCTTCACCTCCATTGTCTTATTGATTTTGAAGAGCATCATCTCGTAGTGTGTACGCGCTTCAAGTGGCAAATTAGCCTTTAGACACTTCTCCAAAGCCGTTCTTAACTTCAACATACAGTTGTAGAAATAAAGCTCAGAGTTGTCAGCAAGCGAGATGTCAACTGTTGGTGCAAGATTCTGAGAAGGGTCGCCAAATCCTGGAGTAGCACCGAGATCATCACCCTTCAAAGCTGTACCAGCACCAGAACCACCGCCAGAACCACCGTTTCCAGTAGCCTTAGAGACAACACTCTGTGCCTGACTCATGAATGCACGCTGCAAAACACGCTCGCCCTGAGAAGGTGCGCGCATCTCAGCAACACTCTTGAAGAGGGTGTTATAGATATCATCAAAGTACTCTTTCTGTGTGTAACTGTTTGGATTCAAGTAAGAAGTGATAGCCACACGCATACGTGCTGCCATCAAATCGTAACCCATAAACTCTAAACTCTGGTCATAATAGCTTACTGATAAGTAGCCCTTACGCTCGTAGTTACGGTTAGCATACTTCTTGAAGCTCATAGCTTCCTGCAAACACCACAGGAGTGAACGACGCTGAAGATCCTTTGGAACAACCTGATACTGCGGTACTCCTGCTGAAATCTTCATATTGTTGAGGTACATTCCACCAACATTACTCAACACCTGCTTGAACAAGGCGTAACGATTCTGTGATATCTGAAGATAGAGCTGGTCCTTGATACGAGTATCTTCATCGTTCTTTATCCACTTAGAGAGATTGTTCTCAACGATTGTATAGTTCTTATTTGCAAGGTTTGCACTTGCTATCATATCGTTACCAAGTGCTCCTGCAGCAAGACGTGGGTCCCATTTAGCATTGCGCTCAGCATAATAACGAAGACGAGGGTTGGTCACTTTCTTATCAATGAAAGCCTCAAGCGTATTCTTCTCATCATTGATAGAAACCTTATCGGTATCAAAGTAACGATAGTTCCAATCAATTGTGAAGTAGTCATACATACCAAGTCCCTTCGGAGCAAGACGTACACCATTGTCTGTTGGCTGTGCAACATAGTTGTAATGAACGTCATCCATAACAGAAGGAGCAAGTCCCATGGTTGTGGTGAAACGTGCATTACGCAAAGAATCAGTAGAATAAGTAGCTGAAGCACCGAGGTTATCCAAGAGACCTAACATACTACCTGTTTCCTTTGTAACCAACATCTTCAAACCTTCAGCAAACTTAGCTGCAGACAAACGGTTGCTACGTACTGATGGGTCAACGGCACCAGTCTCAATTAAACGCCACTTATGTAACAACTTCTCGACATCAGAATAGATGAACATAGAGGCTGCCATAATCTCTCCTGTATTAGGATTGACATGGACATCACTCTTAGGAGCAGATGAAGAGCCACTTGGTATGTAGCGAATACAAGAATATTGGATGTTATCTGGGTCGAAATCACCCTGCTTCTGTGGGAAATCAACCACCTCAATAGCATTCTTAAAGCCTATTCTCTCAAATGCTTTGTTCCATTCAAGGATACCTTCACGGATGGGTTGCTTCCATGACTCTGGGAAAGTATTGTCCAAATAGAAACGGATAGGACTGACAGGTTGAGTCAACTTACCCTTTGCATACGCCTTCTTATCCTTTGGGACGAGGTTCCAACGATGTGAGAAGAAGATGCGCTTAGTACTTGCACCTTCCTGAGGAATACCCAAACGAACAGAATAATCCACACCGATACGTGAGTCCATGATACGTGGACGCATTGCAGACTCAGGCACAAGTGCTACACTATAACTAACACCTACAGTTGTAGGACGCTCGCCACCGATAGGCATAGACATCAGAGAGGTTGACACACCATACGTAAAGTCATTGTTAACGATAACGTTTGTATCAAAACTCTTTATCCCACGAATGAACGAAAGTTCTGATTTTGGAGTTGCCTTAAGGCTATAATTACCATTCTTCGTTGGCATAACCGAGATAAGGTTAGTTGGCTTACCTAACAAAGAGGTTACATCAAAGACAACAGCAGAGCTGTCATTGTTGTAAGCTAAGATGTTAAAGCCCTGCCAAATACCATCACGATAGTTCAAGGCCAATGCACTATCAAGGTCTGCTGAGTTCGCATTCTCCTTGAAAAGAACATTGTTAGGAGTCTTCATAACGACCGAGCTATCCTGTATGTCAAAGTAGAACAAGACAGGGTTAGAACTTGTAGAACCAACAGTGACTGTAGATGCATCAGTGGTAGAGGTTATTACTCCACCAAGCATCATCTGTTTTTTCAACAAAGTACGTGGCAACTCAAAGTAAATCTTGTTGTCAAACTTATGAACGGTAATAAACTTACTGCGTGCAGTCTCTGTCTTCTTATCCTTAAAGAGTCTGTCATACTTCGTTTCCTTCTTAGGCTTAGCCTTAGACTTGTCATCATCAGCTTTTGCAACAGTACTTTGCAATACAAGGAGGAGCAATAATGCCCCTCCAAGTAAAGAGTTCTTAAATGAGAAATTCATTCTTATCATTAGTGTATTATTTGTTTCTGAATAATGCCTTAACTATGCGTCCTGTTATATTCTGCTTAGACCAGCGTAGTGTATTGGTCTGTGTATCGTAGCAGTAGAGGCTACCGGGCATAGCAGCTGACGCATCATTGGTTGCGACATAGATGAGATTATCATCATCTGAGAATGTCATATCAACTATCTTCTCCGTGCTATTCCCTACTGTAAACAGTGCAGAAGTTGGGAAATTACTATTGGCAAGAACGTTGTGAGCATAGACAGCATTACCATTGGTATAATAAACAATATTCTTACTGCGTGCAGAACGTACGACAGAGCCATTAGCGATACCAGAAGTAGAAGGCATCGCAACACGATAAAGCACGTTTGCGGCAATTCGCTTATCTGCAGAAGAAGAGTAGTAACCTGGGAAAATATATGTAAAGTAGAATGTGCCGGTGCTTGTCTGATTGGTTATCAAAGCAAGGTTACGCTGCTTATTCACACTACCCATACCTACCAACGTATCACCAGTAAAGGTTCCCTTCAAGATTTCAGCAGGAACAGATGTATTCTCGATAGCCATTGCCAACAGAGAACCATGTGCGTTGTCGAAGTAAGCATCGCCATGAGCATAAAAGAGGTCGTCTCTCCACCATGGTGTCATGCGGTCTGCAAACTTTACAGAACCTCCTACTGCGCTTGTGAAGCGTGATGTCTGTGAGATCAAATTGGTTGAGTTCAAGCCCAAAGAATACAAGTTGTTCTTTGTGATTGCCATTACCTTCGGTGAACCTGGGTCAGAGTTTGCCTCTACCTGTATTACCTTCTCACCAACAGGAGTTTGGAAAAGTGATAGCATCTCATAGCCATCAAGCTGATAAAGTGTTGATGGATTGCCTGCAGCAATGATGAGAACATTATTTGTCTGACTACCAATCGTCTTGTTCCATGCCATTGAGCAAGGAGTACCGAAGTTAGTATTCGGATTGTTAGCACCCAACACATCAAGTTGGAAACTCTTGTTCACGTCCTCTGTCGGTACGTAGGAAAGAATTGCTTTGTTGTCCTTTTCAGCCAAGAGGAAGACACCCTTCGTATAAGCATACTCTACGTTCACATTGAACTCATAGATCTGAATATTCTGACCATTGCTTAGACGCAGACGTCCAGTATAGGTTCCAGAGGTCTGAATAGGATAAACAAGTGCAGAATCACTCGATACCAACTTATGATTTATCTCCCATTCGTAGGTGAGTTTCTGCTTCCCATTGCTCTGCAATACCGTAGGATTAATCTTCAATGTATCTCCTTGATTAAGCGTATAGCTACTGTTCAGAGGTGTCTGCAGGCTGATTACAGACACATTATCGCCTCCTTCTGTCGAATCATCTTTAATACATGATGAGAAGGTAAGGGCTGCTATAGCCAAGAGATATAAATATTTCTTTACCATATTTCGTGTAATTATATTAATGGTTATACCAATGAATGTGATTACTCAGGGTTAGCTGCAAAGTAAGCTTTCAACTTCTGAATATTCCTGTAAAGCTGTGTCCAACTTCGTGGGTTACTTACAGCCTTCTCTATCGCTCTTGCATCTGAATTATACAAGGACAGTAGATAGCGATACTTAGCTGGCGTATAAGCAGGAAGTCCCATTGCTTGGAGTGTAGGATTTGACCACCAATAAGGCTTTTCTAGTACATTATCGAAGGTGATTATCCTCTTTATCTTGTCAGGAAAACGAACACCAAGGTCGTCAGATGCTTCCAAACGCAGAACAAGACGAATACTGTCATTCTTCGTATCACTAAGGTTCTGACGCAAAAGTACTACTGGGAAACTCGCTGAAAGACTGTCAGCTGGTATTGTCTGGTCACTATTGATTGCTACAAAGTGAACCCCAGCCTTTGCCGAACTACTTGGGTCAACAACCACCTTATAGTGCTGTACCTGTGACTTTCTTACTCCTGCGAGTTTCACCTTCACATTGATTGTGTCAGAGGTCACGCTGGTAGGCAGTGTTCCGAATGAATAATTATATAATGTGTCAGAAGCATTATTGAGGTCGAAATAAACCTGATTTGCCCCTTCGAAAGTACCATCTTTTGAGTATTCTCCCTCGTAGTTATCGTTTGAACACGCTGTCAACGATAGAGCTATAGCACCGATAGCGAAGATGTTTGTGATTGATTTATACATAATCATTTGTTTTTTAGTGTTGTCCGATAAGTAATTCTCATGGTAAATCTGTCTTTTTGCCCTACTGCATAAGACCATCATAAACTCACCATACCATATTCTACTCTGGTGTTAAGACTTATCATACACCATGTAAAGGGTAAACATCAATGGAATAGTATATTAGTCAGCCCTTCTAAAAGTATATCCTATTTAAGTCTTTACGAACTACAATATCTGTCTATACGTTTATATCTTTTCTTTTATACACTTAAGTCTGTGATTTAGCATAGCTAAACGCTTATTACAAATCGCCTTGCTCTTGTCGTTTAGCAGTGCTAAACCATACAGACTGCTTGATATGTATTATTCGTTATGAACTGCCTGATCGCCATACTCATTCTCTCTATCTGGCCAAGGGAGATTAAAGATGGCATCTGAAGGCTGATATGTGTCAATATTTCTAAAGTCAGTAAAACTACGGTTGTAGTGCTTCAACGCATAGAAGGTCTGACCCATACCAGGGAACTCACGCATACGTTCACGCATCATCTCCTGCTCGAAGAGTGTACGTGTAGCTACCTTAGCTGCATCAACATCGCCTAATCCCCTACTCTTTCTAACCTGATTGAGCAGACTGATTGCCTCTGTCTTGTTTGAATCATAAAGACTTTCACTCAAGATGTAATACATCTCTGGCAAACTAATTAACACAAAGCCTTTCAATGCACCTCTTGTAGCCTCAGCATCATTCTGGATTAGACGAATAAAGCTGAAAGAAGAAGCTGAACCCGACGTATTTTCTCTAAAGAAAGAGGTGTATCGGAGGTCAGAGCTAAGAGCCGTGAATTGGTCGACCTCATAGAGACTACGCAAATCACGACGGCCTTCAACGAAGGAACCATAACCTGTTGAACGCAGGAATGTTGAACGAATAGTTGTTGAACGGTCGGCTGCATAAACTCCAAAAATCATCTCTTTGTTAGCAGGAAAGCGCATCACAGAATCGAGTGATGTACTTGTATTCAACTTAAAGTTCTGTGTTGCATTGATAACCTCACGGGCATATTTAGCAGCTTCAGTGTATTTACCCATAGCGTAATACACACGAGCTTTCGTAGCTTTAACGGCAAACTTATTGAAAAGTATCACACGTCCCTTGCTATAATCACGTACGAAATTGTTATCGTAGGTAACATCATTGTCGTCTGTCAACAATGAGTCAGCCTGATTCAAGTCCTTAAGAATAAGGTTGAACGTTGCCTGCAAGGTGTAACGAGTGCGGTTCTTCAGATTAAACTCTGTTGCGTATGGTAATCCAAGAGTATTTGCATCACTGCGCGTATAGTCTGTACAGTAAAGACGAGCAAGGTCGAAGTGCATAAAGCCACGCAGACCCAAGGCTTCACCGTGAATCATCTTGCGTTCTTGTTCACCTGCACTAATATCATTAATGTGCCTCAACACATTGTTGACATTAGAGATGTTGTTATACATATTACTCCAGACAGCATCTACAACGTTGCGTGCTTGCTGGTTAGTATATTGATAGCGGTTCAAGTAGTAACTTACGTCTTGTGTATTGTCATAACCGAACTGCTGGCCTAACTCATCCACCATACCCCATGAGAGATTACTTCCATAGAGGTTAGATGAAGCTAACTTACCATAAATACCAAACATAGCATCCTCATAACCAGTAATATCAGTGAACATCTCGTCATCTGTAAGCTGCCCTTTAGGCTGTACATCCAAGAAGTCGTTACACGATGTAAGCAGCGCAACCACCATGGATATTCCTATATATTTCGTTATCTTCTTCATTGTTATCCTAATTTAGTTTTAGAGTGAGAAACGTACTGAGAACTCAAAACTCCTATCGTATGGATAGTTCAGACCACGTTCCCTCTTCGCTGTTGACAGATAGAAGAGGTCGTTAGTGAGGAGTTCTAAGAACATACGCTTCAAGCCGTACTTCTGAATAAAGGTCGTTGGAACCTCATAAGAGAGCGAGAGACTGCTCATACGTAGGAAGTTATTCTTCTCTACAAAGCGTGATGTCTGATACGGAGTAGTTGTATCGTCAATACGCTTGTACTTTGCTATTGTTCCAGGAGTCTTCCATCTGTCATTTAATACACGCTCATCAGCATTGTATTTAGGATTAGCTCCCTCAACCTTTGTTGCTAAGGTTTCGTTGTAAAGAGAACCTCCGAAGGAGTACAAGAATGAGCAGCTCAAAGCAAAACGCTTATAGGTGAGATAAGAGTTGATAGATCCTGTACCTATAGGATTGGTATCTCCGAAGATTACCTTATCATTTGAGTCATAAACAAAGGTGTATGTTCCATCACGCTTAATGAAGATTTCCTGACCTGTTACAGGGTCGATACCTGCAGAAGGAACAACCTTCAAAGCAGTTAAAGACTGACCTTCTTCATAGATAGGAAGTGGTGCAACACCATTATCAGCCTTGTTCTTCTCATTTTGTTCACGCAGAGAATTACTGATCTTCTTAATCTTATTCTTGTTATAAGCGTATGTTAAACCGAGAGACCACTGCCAGTCTTTATTCTGAATTGGGAAGGTGCGCAGACGGAGCTCAAATCCTGAGTTCTGCACCTCACCAATGTTTTCACGTGAAGTAGTCACACCCACTGATGGTGCCTTGGTGATATCCAAGAGCAGGTTATCAGTATTCTTGATATAGTAATCGGCTGAAAGGTCGACACGACCACGGAAGGCAGTGAAATCAACACCGATATTAGTACTCAGCGTACGCTCCCACTTCAAATCTGGGTTACCGATAGTAATTGGCGTAGCACCAGTTCCCTTGCCATAGAAATATGAACTATTATAGCTATAAGTAGTCAGTGCTTGATATGGGTTAAAGTTGATGTTACCCAAATAACCTACACTGGCACGGAGCTTCAAGAGCGATACTTGCGAGCCCTTCATGAACTTCTCGTTGTGAATATTCCATCCACCACCAACACTCCAGAATGGGGCAAAGCGCTGATTCTTACCGAAACGAGATGAACCCTCATAACGATAGATAAGATCGAGGAAGTATTTATTATCCCAGATCGTATTGGCATTAACGAAGAAACCTACTCCTCTCGTCTGTGTATCAGAGCCACTTGGACGCGTTGCAGCATACGCTGTAGCAAAAGCTGGGTGTCCTAACTTATCAGAATAGAATCCTATTGAAGTATAGGAAGCCGCATCTGTTGACGTAG
Source organism: Prevotella jejuni (assembly GCF_900187995.1). Taxonomy (GTDB): domain Bacteria; phylum Bacteroidota; class Bacteroidia; order Bacteroidales; family Bacteroidaceae; genus Prevotella; species Prevotella jejuni. Next base: position 99,981 of record NZ_FZNZ01000004.1, on the reverse strand, counting down.
ACTCCATACTACTACCTCCCATTGCAGTAAGGAAGAGCTTCTTAAAGAAGTAGTTGTTGTATGACAACATAAGTTTTCCCTGCAATGTAGTGGTGTTTACCCAACTGTCCGTCAGTGAACCACGCTGATCAGCCGTCTTGTTACGAATCTCATTATAGGCAAAAGGAGATGTAAAAGTACGTCTATCTTGCTTGCTACGGTCGATTGTGAAATCACCATCCAAACGTATCTTTTCACCGAACCACAACTGAATATTAGTTGTATTGAGGAAGTCGAAGTTGTTTGAATTACTATAACTACCCAACGAAGCATCGTATAATGGGTTTGCTAAGTCATGATATAGCGAAGAACGCAACTGTCCATCAGAGTTATATGGGTTCTCATAAGGATTCATCTTAACCCAGTCTGAGAAATCACCATAAGGTGACACGTTACTCGTTACAGACGAGAGTGTCGAACTGTTAGACACGAAGAACTTACCTGCAATATTGTAAGAGAGGCGGAAATTGGTTGAAAGACGAGTACGATCAGAGCCCTTCATAACACCAGAATCCTTTCCATAACGTACACCAAGATTATATTTCGCACGGTCGTCACCACCATCTACACTCAAGCTATGTGACTGAGAGATGGCATTACGCAATGGCTTAGACAACCAATCAGTCTCTACACCTCTTTGGATGTCATTATATATACGTGCATAATCCTTATCAAGTGTATATTGAGTTGCAGGACTTGTATCTGTAAACAAACCTGCAAGGCGCTCATACTCAAGTTTCTGACTTGCATTCAACAAGTGATAATCATGTAAGTCAGGCGTTGACAGACGTACTGTACCGCTATAGTTCACTTTCAGCTTACCACCTTTCAGTGTCTTTGTGGTAATAACGATGACACCTGCAGAAGCCTTCGCACCATAAAGAGCAGATGCTGAAGCATCCTTCAATACGGTTACGGTCTCAATATCGTTCATATCCATATCGGCAACATACTCTGCTGTTACCTGTGCACCATCTACCACATAGACTGGTGTATTGGCCTGTCCTTCGAAAGTCGCACGTCCACGAATATTGAGTTCTGCCACCTTATTAGGGTCAGAACCTTTGAGGTTATCATCTGCTATGACCATACCAGGGACGAAGCTCGCAATACTCTGCAATACATTCTTCGTACCTACATTCATCAACTGGTCACGACTTACAGCTACCTGAGAACCTGTAAACGAGTTCTTATTCTTAGTCTGATAACCGGTCACAACCACTTCTTGCATTTCCTTTGAGTCTTCACGCAACGTGATGTTGGCTATAGCACCATTCTTTACAGTCTTAGTAACTGTCTTATAACCAATATATGACACGGTCATGTGCACCTCTTTGAGGTCGGTCACAATGTCGTATTCACCATTAATATCGGTCACATAACCACCATTCACACCATCCACACGGATAACGGCACCAATGATAGGATCACCGTTATTATCGGTAACCTGACCACGAACACCACCTTTACGTTGCACCGCTTCCTTCTTTGCAAACGTCAAGGTGTTGCCCTCAACGGTATATGAGAGTGGGAACTGGTTTGCCAAGTTCAGTAACAAACTTGAAACTGACTGATCGCGTACATCAAGGGACACACCCTTAAACGCCTTCACATCATCATCTGCAAACTTTACATTCAATCCTGTCTGCTTAGCAACTTCATTAGCAAAATCCTCTACTGTCGCATCATGCATAGAGAGAGTTACTTTTGCACCATTCAGTTCTTGTGCTGACATAGGGAGACTTAATGGCCCAATGCATAAAAGGTTCAGTAGAAGAACACATATTACGCGCTGGAGGAATTTAATCTTCTGCATCGTTCTCTAAAATTATGAAATTCTGTTACTTGAAAATACAATCCTTTTTTAACTCGAAAACTCTTACGTTAATAATTGTTCAGAGAGAAGAAATGTCTTCTTTATAACTATTAATACTATTAATTAGTCACCTTCACAGGTAGACTATACCTATTTACCTATTATTCTGCAAAAGTACGAAAAAAAAACAAAAATACAAGCGACTTTATTATTAAAAATAAAGAATTCTATTCATTATTATTGTTTTTTGATAGCCAAATGTACGTTTTAATGGTATTTTTTCACTTAACATTAACATCTACCAAACCAAATGACATATACTCACAGACTACCCTCTTACGATCTTCATCCTTACACCTTTTTATTCTTAAAAGCATTAAATAACATGGAAGAAACTAATACTTTATCTGTACAAGGTACGTTTACCAAATAGTACGTATCCTCTCGTGCGATAGTAAAGGCTTCAGGTATAAATAGAACAAAGGGTTGTATCAATCAAGACCTTCCAATGGTCTTTTTGATACAACCTCTTTCAGAACACATGACTATGCGGCTCTATACTATCTACGAGCTCATTAAGCGCAATGTTGTCAGCCTATATCATTATTGCTGTTTGGCGTGATAATTCTCCAAGCCCTTATCGAGGAATTCAAGATAAGCAGGTACATCCTCCTTAAAACTGAAGCTACCATTCAACGGCTTACCCGCATTATCCAAAGGAACATAGAATGGCTGAGCAAGGTAACCGAACTTAGTCTGTTCCAGATAACTCCACTTGTCGCCAATAGTTCGCAGTGTACGTGACGTTCCATCAGGTAGTTTCACCTCAACAGGCTGCTTCAATGGAGTCTTGTCGTCTACATAAAGCGAAATAAGGACATAGTCTTTATTCAGCTTCTCAGCGACACGTGAGTCGGTCCAGACAGATGCCTCCATCTTACGACAGTTAACACATCCGAAACCAGTAAAGTCTATCAAGACGGGTTTACCAGCTGCAGCCGCTGCACGCATACCCTCATCATAATCCGTATAAGCAGCATGCACGGTCTGTGGAGCAAGGTTGAAGTCCTGTGTATTAATAGGTGGTGCGAACGCACTAACCGCTTTACAAGGTGCACCCCAGAGTCCAGGAAGCATGTAAACAGAGAAAGCTAACGAGCAAAGGCCCAACATGATAGCTGGTACTGGCATTGCCTTCTGTTCGAGATCATCATGAGGAAACTTGAGTTTACCAATGAGGTATAATCCCAAAAGGCCAAAGAGAACAATCCAAATGGAAAGGAATGTCTCACGATCAAGAATATGCCAGCCGTATGCAAGGTCGGCTACTGACAAGAACTTCAGTGAGAATGCCAATTCGATGAAACCCAATACAACCTTAATCATGTTCATCCATGAACCAGACTTTGGTGCTTTCTTAAGTAAAGTTGGGAAGAGAGCAAAGAAGGTGAATGGCAAGGCAAGAGCCAAAGCAAAACCAAACATACCCACTGCAGGAGCTACCCAGTCACCACTTGTTGCTGCCTGAACAAGGAGAAGACCTACGACAGGAGCTGTACAAGAGAAACTTACCAATGACAAGGTGAATGCCATAAGGAAGATAGAAAGCAAACCTGTTGTCGCAGAGGCCTTATTGTCAACCGCATTACCCCATGAAGAAGGTAATCGAAGTTCAAACCAACCAAAGAAACTGAATGCAAAGACTACTAACAAAAGGAAGAAGAACACATTGAACGGTGCATTTGTTGCCAACTCATTCAACTTCTGTGGACCGAAAGCCCAAGTAACAAGCGTTGCCAAACCCATATAGATGACAATGATTGACAAGCCGTATGTCACAGCATCACGAATACCCTTCTTACGGTCATCCTTCGCTCTCTTGAGGAAGAAACTTACCGTCATTGGAATGATAGGCCATACACAAGGGGTGAGCAAAGCGATGAAACCACCCAAAACACCCATAAAGAAAATACTCCAAAGAGAGCTATTAGTACTATCCTTGGTGCTATTGAAGGCTGACAACTCTTTGATAACAGGTTGCCACAAGTTAACATCTGCATTTACTTGTGCATTCTCCTGCTTTAGAGCCCCTGCAGTATCGGCTGGCAACACATCAGCTTTCTTAGCTGTATCTGCAGTCATTGCGGTAAGTGCAGATAAACCATCAGCTGCTACATTAGTAGCAGCTGTCGTTGTTTTTTCCGTTTCTGCATTAGCAGCTGTTGGTGTTGCTGCGGGAGCGGAAGCTGGTCCATTACCTTTGAAATTGAATTCTACCTGTGTTGGTGGCAAACACATCTCATCGTTACAAGCACCATATTCCAGGTAACCCTTTATACTATAGGTCTTAGCTGTTATCTTGTAACGCTGAACGAAACCAACGCTATTCTCGAAATAACGTAGTTTCATCTCGAAAGTCTTATCATAGACATTCAACTCTTTACCACGTGTTGTGAGCTTACCTACTGGTGTTACGCCCTCTGCTTTGTCTACATGTAAAGATGCAGATGTAGGACCATCAGCAGGAAGATTCGTTGAATATACATGCCATCCCTGGTCGATCTTCGCTGTGAAGATAACCTCTACCTCTGTTGGTGAAACCTGCTTCTGCTGTACAGAAAAATGAACAGGGTTCTGCTGTGCCATAGCTGTGAGGCTAAACAACAGCGTAAAGAGGATAAATAGTGTATTTCTTCTTTTCATCGTTTTATACTATTAGAATTTGAACTGCAAAGATAAGAAAATTATTTTTATAATATTACATAATGTATATATTTAATATTTATATCCAATAACTTTTTATCAATCTATGTTCAAAAGGTTTTCAGGATTAAGATGAGTTCTCTCGTCGATTTTTATTTTACGTATATTGTTGCAGACAGGTAGTCACCTACCTGCTGCAACAGCTATTCATTTAAGAATAATCAGCATTAATTATGCACCAACGTACCTATATCTTCACCGTCCATAACCTTCTTCAGATTACCGACAACGTCCATATTGAAGACATAAATAGGTAGGTCATTCTCCTTACACATGGTCGTTGCTGTGAGGTCCATTACCTTAAGACCCTTTGTGTAAATCTCATCGTATGTAATATCAGAGAACTTTGTTGCTGTTGGGTCTTTCTCTGGATCGGCTGTATAGATACCATCTACACGTGTACCCTTAAGCATTACGTCCGCCTCAATCTCAATACCACGCAAGCTTGAACCAGTGTCAGTAGTAAAGTAAGGACTACCAGTACCAGCTGAGAAGATACAAACATAACCTGCTTCCATAGCCTCGATAGCCTTCCACTTGCTATAGAACTCGCCGATTGGTTCCATACGGATAGCGGTCAAAACCTTAGCTTTCACACCGATTGCCTCAAGTGCTGAGCTAAGAGCAAGAGAGTTGATAACGGTTGCACACATACCCATCTGGTCGCCTTTCACACGATCAAAGCCTTTTTGGCTACCGCTCAAACCACGGAAGATGTTACCGCCACCGATTACGATACCAATCTGTACACCCATTTCATGTACTTCCTTAATCTGCTTAGCATAATCGCTAAGACGCTCAGGGTCGATACCGAAGCCCTGTTTTCCCATCAAACTCTCACCCGAAAGTTTCAAGAGAATTCTTTTAAATCTTGCCATTATTTTTGGAGTTGAAGGAGTTGAAGGAACTTCTTTACTTTCCCAAACACCTTATTATATAATAAATTCTACTTCTTTAAATTGATATTCACGAATCATACCCTTGCTGTCACGGAGGATGAGGTGCCCATCGTCTTCTACTTCAACGATAGCGCCATCAAACTCACCATCAGCATCACGGAACTTATGAAAGCCTCCACGTCGATACAAGGCTTCGTGATACATTGCACTGATATCATTATATCCGCCCATCTCTAACAGCCGATAGAGTTCTGAGAACTTCTTAATAATCTTATTCAGCAGTTCTTCTTTGTCAACCTCATGCCCTAAAATCTGGCAGAGAGAAACGGGATTAGGAGCATCACTATGGAACGTTTCCTGATTTACATTCAGTCCCACACCGAAGACACAGTCTTTTATACGCCCCGCAGCAAGCTTTGTTTCAATCAGTGTTCCGCTCAGTTTCTTATCTTTCCAATAGATGTCATTGGGCCATTTCAGGCGGATATCCTCTTTCACATAGTCTGCTAAAGCTTCTTTCAGAGCCAAGGCACCAGCTTCAGAGAGTAGGAACTGACTACGAACAGGCAGCATCGTCGGGTGTACAAGTACCGAGAACAACAGGTTCTTACCAGCTTCACTCTCCCAAGTGTTCGTCCCCTGCCCTTTTCCTGCAGTCTGATAATCGGCAACAACGACTGACATTGGCTCATCATCAGCAGGTGTATAAGTACGCAGATAGGCGTTTGTACTATCTACAGCATCCAGTCTTACGGTTTTCACCTCTCTTTCTTTCTCTACTACTGTTGGCTTGAAAAAGCCTAATACGGCATCTATTATCTTCATTTACAATCTATTCTTTATATGAATGGAAGAAAGGCATCCTTCACATGGCGCACTTCATTGGTCCCTGTTGGCTGCCCTACAACAGTGATTATATCAAAGCGGATATCCAAATTGATGTTATATCGCTTGACGTATGCATTGGCAGCTATCGAGAGCGAACGCACTTTCTGCACGGTGACAGCCTCATCAGCATCAGCAAACTGCTCATTCTTTCGGGTCTTTACCTCAACGATAACCAGCGTACCATTATCTATAGCAACAATATCTAAGTCTCGATGATGATAATCCCAATCACGATGAAGAATGACATAACCCAACTGTTGGAGATAGCTTACCGCCACATCCTCTCCCCATTTACCTAATTCGTTATGGTATGCCATGCGTCTTTCTTTCCTCAACTTGCAGAAGTTTTAGAAGTTCAGACTATTAGAAGGAGATAAGATAATTCTTTATACGTATCAAATCGATTTACGGATGAAACAAAGGTATAGCCTACTTCTTCTAAAATCCTTAAACTTTATCACTCCCGTCAAGAATTGTGTACATTAATATTCACGCACAAAGTTAGAATAATCTTTCGTAAAATCAAAATAAAACCCGTATTTTTGCAGTATGAGTACAGAAGAACAAAGCAAGAAAGACCTATACTATATGCAGCGTGCATTGGCTGAAGCCGAAGCTGCATATAAAGAAGGTGAAATCCCTATTGGTGCTGTTGTGGTATGCCGTGACCGTATCATCGCTCGTGCCCATAACCTGACAGAGACGCTCAATGACGTTACTGCACATGCAGAAATGCAAGCAATAACCATGGCAGCCAATGAGTTGGGAGGTAAATATCTGCAAGATTGCACGCTATATGTGACGGTTGAACCTTGCATCATGTGTGCTGGTGCCATCGGTTGGGCGCAACTTCGGCGCATTGTCTACGGTTGTCCCGATGAAAAACGAGGCTATCATGAATATGCACCCAAGGCTTTCCACCCAAAAGCTAATGTTACTTACGGTGTAATGGAAGAGGAATGTCGAGCCTTGATGCAACGATTCTTCCAAGAAAGAAGGTAGGGATTGAGGAGTTAAGGAGTACGAAGGTAGTAAAAGGAGTTAAGACATTACCTTTGCTCCTAATACTAATAAAGATATAGAAAGGAAGGAGGAAGGATTTTATCGATGCCCTTTACAAGCATTAAAGGTAAGAGGTAAGCAGCTGATAGATGCCCTTTTAACCTCTCATAGCTACACTCCAACGAATTATTTACATGAAAATAAATATTTTTTTTCATGAAGAAAAATAATTATTTACACGACAATAAATATTTATTTTCATGTAAATAATTTGCTCAAAAGTTATTGTAAGCATAAAAAAGAGCCGTTATCAAGAATACAATTAATACCATAAAACAAATAAATTTATGCCTTTGATGTCACCTTTTACAAATCAACAACGTTATACAAGTGAATCGGTTCAGAAAGAAAACCAAATGTATAACATATTAAAAACAAATGATTATGAATTATGTAATATTAGAATCAATCATTAAAAGTCTCGTTCCAATAGCAATTGCAGTAGTTCTTCCTATCATAATGGCTTGGCTCTCTTACCGTAACAAACAACACGAAACAGACAAAAGAAGCGAGATTGTTACGGCTATTATTGAAAAGAATCCTGACATTGACGTGCAGGAGTTTCTCGACAAGCTGAACCCTTCAAAGAAATCATACAAAGAGCAACTGATGACAAAAATGCACCAGGAACTACTTTGGGGGACAATCTGTCTTATCGGAGGGGCGGCAACCATATTGGTTATTATAGTTTTGAGCATTTTGCAAAGTTTTGACAAAAGATATATCCCTATAGGCGCCGTATTTGGTGTTGTCCCATTGGCAGTAGGATGCGGGTTGTTAATCGCCTACAACAATGCCAAAAAGACTTTGGAAAACTTGAAAGACAACGATTAGGTTATTATGACAAGAGAACAATTCGTCGAACAGGTCGGTCGGGAACAGGCACATCTACGCCGGTTCCTGACGGCTTTATGCTGCGGCAATGGTGCTGAAGCTGACGATATTGCTCAAGAGGCTCTCATCAAAGCCTACCTTCGCAGTAGTCAATATGACGAACGTGGACAGTTCTCGGCTTGGCTAATGAAAATTGCTTATCGTGTCTTCATCGACTCACGTCGCAAACAGAAACACAAACAGGAACTACCCCTTGAGAAGGCTATCACGCTCCAAGGGAACAGTAAGAGTGATGATGCCTTCCGCTATCAAGAACTACACACTGCGTTGGCAACGCTCTCGGAGACAATGCGCACAAGTATCCTGCTTTATTATATGCAGGGTTATCAAATAAAAGAGATTGCAGAGATAACCGAAAACAGTGAGGATGCGATTAAGAAACAACTCTCACGTGGACGGCAAGAACTTAAACATATTTTGGAAAGATGAACGAAGATAAATTCTTGAAAGACTTACTCTCGGACTATCATCCACAACTGTCGGATGACAATGCCTTCATGCAAAAACTGCAACGACAGCTGGAACTCATCGAAGAAGTCAAGACGTATCAACGTGCGGAGAGGCGAAAGAACAAACTGATGTCGCTTAAACTGCTTGCTGTTGGTATTGTTTTGGGCTGTATTGTGACACTTGCGAGCTTCACACTGCCAACCATCTTTGACCGATATATCAACGGAACGCAATCAGAATTCATCCTTACCTTACTTCATAATGTTCAGTATGTCGGACTGGCAATAGGTGCAGGCTTCGTCACACTCAGCCTATTGTTTACCACGAAATTAGTAAATCTAAAAGACGAAGCACCACATCAATAGGGGCTTCTTAGGGTTTTGTAGAAGTTGACATAACAGATAGCACGATTACAAAAAAGGTAGACCTTTTTGGGCAAAAAGGTCTACCTTTTTTGAAGAAACCGTCAACCTTTTTTGAAGAAATAGTTACCCTCTTCTGAATATATCCAATTGTGAGACTGGAGTAAGTTTGGAGAAATAAAAAAGGAGATGTGCTGTTATAACACATCTCCTCTTTCTTATTTTGTATTTTATGATTATCTAACCTGAATAACCAAGTATTTGCTTGTGCTCCAGAATGTCTGTGGGTCAGTGATACGGAGTACATACTGTCCGTTTGTATCAGTTGTTAGCGTGTAACTGCTGCTTGGATGCGCTGTCAACAACTGTGCACTCTTACTATAAAGTTTGATCTCCTTGTTGATACGGATATCTATCTTTGTGAAGTAATTCTTGTTGAACGAACCCTGCAACACCTTTCCTCCGTCGAGAATACGTTGTGCCTTCAACTCGCTCTTAGTACCGAATACATACCAACCAGTGTTCAACTGCTTGTCTTGTGTATTAATGGTTTCGGTCTTCTGGTTGCTTTCTGTTTGCAAACTCTCCTTCTCTTTCGTAAGGTTCTCTTTATCGGCTGTAAGGTTCTCCTTATCTGTCTTGAGATTAGCAACGTCTGTATTCAAGCCAGTGATAGTCTCATCAAGTTCCTTGATATGAATGTTCTTTGACTCTAACTCAGCCCGCAACTGCTTCAACTCACGCTCCTTAGAACTCAGTTGATTGGTCAAACGATTCAAAGTCTCCTTCATTGCGTCACCCTTAAAGCCTGTCTCGCGTAATTGCTGCTGTAGTTTCTTGATGAGTTCACGGTTTTCTTGCATACGCTGAGCGATGAACTGAATGTTTTCCTTCATCTGTTCTGCCTTATCAACACGCTCACCATCCTTCGCTATCGTCACTCTATTCTCTGCTTCATTGATAGCTGCAAAACCCTGTTGGATGTCGTTCAACGTTCCCATCATATCGTTTATCTCGTGGTCACGAGCGTCAATGATGTTACGCAAAGAGTCACTCTTTATCTCAGATGGGTTTAATGCCGACTTCTTGTCTTGGTTGCAGGATGCCAGCGCAAGGGCTCCACATACTGCAAAAACTAATAGTTTATTCATACTTTCACGTTTTTATCCATTTGTTTCTTCCGTTCAGAAGACTTTACTTTGTCCTTTCCTGCCACAACAATAACGAACTCTCCTCGTGGTTCCGTCTCTTTGAAATGGGCGATAACATCTGCCAATGTTCCTCTAACACTCTCCTCGTGCACCTTTGAAATCTCACGACAGCAACTTACTTGTCGCTCTGCTCCAAACACCTCAGCGAACTGCTCCAACGTCTTCACCACTCTATAAGGGGACTCATAGAACACCATTGTGCGCGTCTCATCGGTTAAGCTCTCTAAATGAGACTTGCGTCCTTTCTTCTGAGGGAGGAATCCTTCAAAGCAGAAGCGGTCGCATGGTAAGCCACTTGACACTAATGCAGGTACAAAAGCGGTTGCTCCAGGAAGCGTCTGAACGGTTATCCCGTTAGCAGCAGCCTCACGAGCAAGGAAGAAACCAGGGTCGCTAATACCCGGAGTCCCCGCATCCGAGATAAGAGCAATCGTCTCTCCAGCCTTCAGTCTATTGACAATATTGGCAGTACTTGCATGTTCATTAAACTTATGATGAGACATAAGACGGTTCTTAATCTCAAAGTGCTTCAATAGAATACCCGATGTTCGAGTATCCTCACACAATACTAAATCAGCTTCCTTTAGGACTCTGATGGCACGGAGCGTCATGTCCTCCATGTTTCCAACCGGTGTCGGTACGAGATATAATGTTCCCATTGTTGAATGCAAATGTAAAGCAATTGTGTAGAAGAACAAAATAAATTAGCTTTTTTTACATAACAAACATCTCCATTTGCAAGGGACAAAACTTAGTAACAATGATGTTATAATTTTAACCCAAAAGCGTTATTAAACATCATACTTATCATCTCATCCTTTCAAGCGTAAAATATTCTAAAACACAGTCTGTCAGTATGTTTTATAACAACAAGGCTAAAACAAAATCTTAATAAATCCTTTACTTTCCAAGAAAACTTAACAGACAAAAACCTTTCCAACAACATTTAATAACGCATTGAAAGCTAAATAAAGTTGATATTCAGTATGCCCACCACTCCTATTAAGCCTCATCACGACCATAGAGAACGGTTGAAGAAAAGACTATTCTTGTCGAATAACACTGGGAAAATCCGTCGAGTTGCCCAGTTCTCACCCTCAAAAGGACAAAGAATAGGCCTACACAATAACTTTTAACGCTTATAGTATGACTATTCCTCGTAATTTATCTATCTTTGCAATAACTATGGCAAAGATAGATAATCATAATGGAGAAAGACGTCGTCAAGGGCGTATTGAGGTGATATGTGGCAGTATGTTCTCTGGTAAAACAGAAGAACTCATCCGTCGTATGAAGCGTGCTAAGTTCGCAAAGCAGAAGGTTGAGATCTTTAAACCTTCTATTGACACACGTTATTCGGACGAGGATGTAGTCAGTCATGACCAGAACTCCATCCATTCCACCCCTATTGATTCATCAGGAAACATTCTCCTTCTTGCCTCAGACATTGACGTCGTGGGTATTGACGAGGCCCAATTCTTAGACGAAGGACTAACAGATGTGTGCAACAAGTTAGCATACAACGGTGTACGTGTTATCATTGCAGGCCTCGACATGGACTATAAGGGTGTTCCTTTCGGCCCTATCCCAGCTCTTTGTGCTATTGCTGACGAGGTAACAAAGGTGCATGCAATCTGCGTGAAGTGTGGTGCCTTGGCATACGTTAGCCATCGTCTCATTGCCGACAATCGACGAGTGATGCTCGGAGAACAGCAGGAATACGAACCTCTATGCCGTGAATGCTACAAGAAGGCGACACAGGAAGAAGCAAACAAAAACGTTTAAAAAGACTTATGAGACAAACAATTACTTTCGATAAGTTCATCCGTTGGGCACTTATAGTACTTGCTGTTCTAACAGTTGGATTTATCATCAACGAACTATCTGAGGTACTCCTACCCTTCTTCATAGCATGGTTATTAGCTTATCTCCTCTATCCAATTGTTAAGTTTGTACAGTATAAACTACACGTACCAGGCAGAGCTTTAAGTATTATAGTCACCCTACTATTTGTTATAGCCATCTTTGCTGCTATCTTCTATTTCATTGTTCCGCCAATGATAGACCAAGTAGATCGATTCATGCACATAGCCAATCGCTATCTAAACGAGACGACTCACACTAACAATGTATCGACAATGGTGCAGCAGTGGATTAAGGAGAACCAATATGAAATCGAACGATACCTGAAGAGTCCGGACTTTAGAAACACCATCAGGACCGCTATGCCGAAGCTCTTCTCAGTAATAGGACAGACGGCGAGTGTCGTTCTCTCCGTCATTGCCTCATGTATCACGCTGCTGTATATGTTCTTTATTCTGCTCGATTATGAGGTGTTGACTAACAATTGGATTAAGATATTCCCTAAGAATGCACGCCCTTTCTGGGCCGGACTGGCACAAGACGTAGAGCGAGAACTCAATAACTACATCCGTGGACAAGGACTGGTATCACTCTGTATGGGAGTACTCTTCTGTATTGGCTTCACCATTATAGATTTCCCAATGGCTATCGGACTGGGCATACTCATCGGTATTCTCAACCTTGTACCTTATCTTCACACCTTTGCCCTCGTCCCAACAGCATTCTTGGCACTACTCAAAGCGGCTGATACAGGGCAGAATTTCTGGATTATCTTTGGGTCGGCTTTGGCCGTGTTTGCCATCATACAGGCCCTTATGGATATGGTGATAACACCGAAGATAATGGGTAAAGCCATGGGACTTAACCCTGCTATCCTACTCCTCTCACTCTCTGTATGGGGTGCTCTCTTGGGCTTTATCGGACTTATCATAGCCCTTCCACTCACCACACTCATCATTGCTTACTGGCAACGATACGTAACAAAGGATATCGACAAAGACGGGATAGAGGTACTATCGACCCTCACAGAGGACGCAAAAGAGACGAAAGAGTAAACTTATCATCCATTAGTTATAAAGAAAACGGCTCTCCTTTTCATTCGAGAAGGAGAGCCGTTTTCTTTATAATCACCTCACAGATGATGCTTCAGAAACGTTACTTGCGTCATTGATTACACGTATGACTCCAAGAATTTGATAGTTCCTGAAACCTTGACAACCGTTGTTGTAGCTGGAAGGAGTACACTCTCACCTGCACGGAATGAGATAGTATTGCCCTCAGCATCAGTAATCTCACCCTCACCCTTGAGTCCAACAAAGATGACAAAAGAGTCCAAATCACTATAATCGAGTGTCATTGGCTCTATAAGGTCATAGACAGAAGTGGTGAAGTAAGGACAGCTAACGAGTTCTACAGGCTCATTCTGACGTGCCTCATACTGTGTGCGATAGTCTGGATAGACGGTATAATCGATGCACTCAGCAGCTTCCTTGGTATGCAACTGACGATAATTGCCCGCTGCATCCTGACGCTTGAAGTCATAGATACGGTAGGTTACATCGCTTGTCTCCTGTATCTCTGCCAAGAAACAGCCTGCACCAATAGAGTGGATACGACCTGCTGGCAAGAAGAACACATCGCCTTCCTTCACAGGATATTCTGACAAAGCCTCTGTAATAGTATCATTTTCAACCATTTCCTTGTATTGTTCTGGGGTAATCTGCTGCTTCAAACCGCTACGAAGAGAAGCATCAGCATCACTTTCCATCACATACCACATCTCTGTCTTACCACGACCTAAACCCTGTGCTTGTGCCTGCTCGTCCGTTGGATGAACCTGAATAGAAAGCTGCTCGCGTGCATCAATGAACTTAACAAGCAGAGGGAACTCATTACCAAAGCGTTCATAGTTCTCCTTACCCACCAATTTATCCTTCAAAGTCTCAACAAGTTTGTTCAGTGTCCAGCCCTTATATTCGCCATTAGAGACAACACTCTCGTTGTCCTTAACACCTGAAATTTCCCAGCTTTCGCCCACCTGCTTCTGATCAGAAGTCAGATGCTTGAAAGGTACTATCTTTTCTCCACCCCAAAGGATAGACTTCAAAAGAGGATTAAACTTAAACATTTCCATTTTTTATTGCTTTTTTAATGTTTCAAACGTCCTTATGACGAGGCCTGCACATGGCCTTCATTCGTACTGCAAAGTTACACTTTATTCCGTAGATAACCAAAGATTATACTGAAAGAAGACAAGTGTACGTCTTTAAGTAGGCAATTGCTTAATATCAGTAACTAAATGTCAAGACCCTTCCACACGTCTATCAAGTAGTGTAAAGCTCGTTTTTACACGCATTAAAGACCAGAGATACTCTACTTGCTATCGGTATGATAGATAGCGAAAAACCGTCGGGTATAAATTATTTTCACGAAGAAAAATATTTTTCTTCATGATAAAAAATATTTTCTTTCACGATAAAAAATATTTTTCTTCATGATAATAATTCGCAGACCAGAGACAAGAGGGCATGAAAAAAGGTGCCTAACTGAATCTCAATTAAGCACCTCTATCCCTTCTATCGAGCATTGACGGCAACGCTATCAAAGCCTGATGATAATATAACTAAGCATTCTTTAACGACAAGAATACCATCGTTTATTGACTAAAAATAGTTCTCAAACAATCCAAACTATTTGATTTCAGACATACGTTTCGTATGTTTTTGAATAATCTTCAAGGTAGACTTGTCTGATGCAAACACACTATAAAACCCTTGTGGTTCGTGTGCTGGGTCGCAAGTGAAGTCATCTCCTGCCTGCCAACGCTCATGTCGAGGCTTTGCATAACCTCCCCAACCCCAGAAATTGCAGGCAACAAGGAGTCCACCATGCACTGCATTCTCTGCAACAGCGTCCATAACATACTTGTAATAAGCATCGCGAGCCTTCGTCGAACTCTTCAATGAGAACGAAAAACCGTCCCGAGGATAACCGAACTCTTCAAGTACAAGGGGCTTATTAAGGCGCTTGCAGATGGCAAGATGGCTGTCGATATAATCTTGTGTCTGCTTAAAACTTGCCTTGAGATCCTCCTTCAGATGTGTCTTTCTTGCCCATTGCCAGTTATACGGCCAGATGTGAATATTACAGTAGTCGACGTTCTTGTCAGCACAGATACGCTCAAAGCAACCATAATCACGCTCACAACCGAAGGCACCTTCGCTTCCAAGACTGATAAGATGGTTCTTATCCAGACTGCGAACAAGTGCTGTAGCCTCTGAGAGCCACTTCTCAAACTCTGGTAAAGCTTCCTTTGAGAAGGCACGAGGCTCGTTACATATCTGCCAAGACATGATGGTTGGGTCGTCGACATACTTCATTCCAGAGTATCTATTAGTACGGCTAAGGATGAAGCGGATATGGTCATAGAACATCAAATGAGCCTTCTGATTAGCAGCAAACTTACTGGCAAACTTTGTGTAAGCACCATAGCCGTCCCTACGTGGTATCAAAGCTGGTCCCTCATCAGCCCACTCCAAATAAGCACCATAGCCTCCACTCCACTCCCAAGAGTTGGTGAGATAAAGTACAGCAACCATCTTTCGCTTGCTCATCTCCGTCAAGAGATAATCAAGCCCAGCGAGGATAGAGTCGTTATACACCCCCGGACGAGGCTGTAAGACAGGTTCAACCTTATCTTCAACACCCGGCAGACCATCCGCACCCACCAAGATGCGGAGGTTATCTATGCCTAAACGCTGTAGCTCATCAAGCTCCCGACAAAGGCGCACACGGTCGCCCCCCGGTCCTTCAGAGCCAAGTATGGCCCCATACCAGAAGTTAGCTCCCACGTAATAGTAGGGTTTTCCACCACGGATAAAGCGTCCGTTCTTTACTTTCACAAAGTCTCCGGCCATCATATTTACGGCCATTGCTAAGGCAAGAATTGCCATAAAAACTCTTTTCATATATTAGTAGTAATTCTAAATAATACTCATTCGTCCTGCTTTATACCCCTCTTTGGGAAGAAGCATCTACTTATTAATACACTTGAAGCACGTTTTTCCCTTACATAGAGAGCTACTTTTAGAAGTACAAATAGGCTTTTACTTTTTTACTCTTTAAGTGTTTTACTTATCCAAACCTGCCCCTTTTCTCACAATTATTTACTAACTTTGTAGCCAAATGGACAACAACATAACATATATAAAGCAAATACTAAATGACGAGACGGGCGAGAAACATTTCTCATTTGAGGTTCTTCCCCCTTTGAAAGGTAGTGGAACAGCGTCTCTCTTTCGCAATATTGACCAGCTCAAGGAGTTTAATCCGAGCTTCATAAACATCACTACTCACCACAGTGAGTTTGTCTATCACGAACGTGAAGACGGTCTGCTGGAACGCCAGAGTGTACGTCGTCGCCCGGGGACAGTGGCTATCGCAGCTGCTATTCAGCAGAGGTATGGCATTCCTGTCATCCCTCATGTGATATGCTCAGGCGCTACAAAGGAGGATATTGAGTACGAACTACTCGACTTGCAGTTCTTGGGTATTGAAAACCTTATGCTCCTGCGTGGTGATAAAGCACGTGAAGACCGCTTCTTCACACCGACCGAGGGCGGGCATAGTCATACAACAGAACTGATTGAACAGGTGAACAGCTTCAACGAAGGAATATTCACTGATGGTTCTACAATGAAACATCCTGGTAAGCCTTTCGTATATGGTGTAGCATGCTATCCAGAGAAACATGAGGAGGCACCGAACCTCGAACAGGACCTACGATACCTCAAACAGAAACAGGACCTTGGTGCTACTTTTGCCGTAACACAGCTTTTCTACGATAATGAGAAGTTCTATAATTTCGTTGATCAGGCTCGTAAGATGGGTGTTACCATCCCTATCATACCGGGAATTAAGCCGTTTGCAAAGCTGTCTCAGCTGCATGTCGTACCAAAGACATTCCACTGTGACATCCCAGAAGAGCTTGCTGGGTTGGCTTTGCTGTGTAAGACGGATGAGGAGGCACGCCTGTTAGGTATTGAATGGGCCGTGAGACAGGTAAAAGACCTTTATGCGCATGGTTTCAACAACGTACATTTCTATACCGTATCGGCTGTAAGCAGTGTGCACGAGGTGATGAAGCGAATAGTAGAGAGTGGTCTTCTACAACAGAACAGCAAATAAATAAGAATACAAGAGAAGATGGACTTTTCAGAAGTTATAGGACAAGAAGCAGTTAAGGAACGGCTTATTCAGATGGTTAAAGAAGACCGTCTGCCTCATGCCTTACTCTTCTGCGGTCCTCATGGAGCGGGTAAGATGGCGCTTGCAATGGCTTTTGCCTGTTATTTGCTCGCTGGTGATGAGACGAATGGAGAATCATCTCCATCCGTGTCTAATGCTCGTGCCATGCTTCGCAACTGGGAACATCCTGACCTTCATTTCTCTTATCCTACCATCAAACTGCCAAGCATGAGTAGTGAACACCAACCCGTAAGTACTGACTTTGCGAAGGAATGGCACGGACTCATCATGCAAGGGACTTACTTCACCATGAATCAATGGATGAGTCAGATGGGGGCTACCACACAACAGGCTATCATCACGGGTGCTGAGAGCGACGAACTGTCACGTGTCTTGGCGTTGAAATCAAGTCAGGGAGGCTATAAGGTGTCTATCATCTGGCTGCCAGAGCGAATGAACCTCACCTCAGCTAACAAACTATTGAAGCTGTTGGAGGAACCACCACAGGGCACAGTCTTCCTCATGGTATGCGAGGAACCAGAGAAGCTACTCGAGACTATCGTCAGTCGTACACAGCGTATTGATGTGAAACGGATAGAAGACAAAGCAATAGAAAACGCCCTCGTCGACAAGAGGGGTATTGATGCTGATGCAGCTCACCGCATTGCCCGCATTGCAAATGGTAGTTGGTTGAAAGCATTGGAATCACTGGACGCTGGTAATGAAAACCGTGAGTTCCATAACATGTTTCAGATGCTTATGCGCCTATGTTACCTCCGTAACGTAAAAGACCTCAAGCGTTGGAGTGAGGTTGTGGCTGGTTATGGACGAGAGAAAGAACGTCGTATGCTCACTTACTTCCAACATCAAGTGCGTGAGAACTTCATGTTTAACTTCCGAACTCCTGAACTTAACTACATGACACTGGAGGAGGAGAACTTTGCAAAGAACTTTGCTCGATTCATCAACGAGGCTAACGTCATTGAAATCAACGAACTCTTCCAACGTGCCAATCGTGATATTGGACAGAATGCAAACGCTAAGATTGTCTTTTATGACATGGCTCTGAAACTCATTGTGTTGTTGTTGAAGAAGTAGACGAGTTGACAAGTAGACGAGTTGACAGGTGGACAAGTTGACAAGTTATATGCTTGAAAGCTGTACAATATAATTTATCATTGCTTATCACAGCCTACCATCCCTCTCTATCAGAGGTCAACATGGAGGCTTCCAATATATATATAAACAAAAAGAAACAATCAATGGATTACAAAGATATGAAATTCAAGGTCTGGCATGGGTGTGACCGAGGTTTATGCCACAAAGGGTGTGGCAGACAAAACCACCAGCTGAACACCTTCGACTGGCTGGCTGACGTGCCTGGCAACAACCAGACAACCGACCTTGTTGAGGTTCAATTTAAGAATACTCGTAAGGGTTACTACCACAATGTCAACAACCTTGACTTGAAGAAGGGTGACATCGTGGCTGTTGAAGCTAACCCTGGACATGACATAGGAGTCGTTACGCTGACAGGAAGACTCGTCAAACTGCAAATTAAGAAATCGTCGACAGTGAAGTCACCTGACGACATCAAGCGTGTCTATCGCCTTGCTAAAGAGGTTGATATGCAGAAGTATCATGAGGCTAAAGCACGTGAGCACGCCACAATGATTGAGAGTCGACAGATTGCAAAAGGCTTAGGTCTGAAGATGAAGATTGGTGACGTAGAGTATCAGGGCGATGGGAACAAAGCTATTTTCTACTATATTGCTGACGAACGTGTCGACTTCCGCCAGCTTATCAAGGACCTTGCTGCTGCCTTCCACGTACGAATTGAAATGAAACAGATTGGAGCACGACAGGAGGCAGGCCGCATCGGAGGTACAGGACCTTGTGGTCGTGAACTTTGTTGTGCTACTTGGATGAAGAATTTCTCAAGTGTCTCTACCACTGCTGCACGTATTCAAGATATCTCACTCAACCCTACTAAACTGGCGGGAATGTGTGCTAAATTGAAATGTTGCCTTAACTATGAGGTTGACGACTACATGGAGGCTGGCAGGAAACTACCAAGTAAGGAGGTGATATTGGAGACTATGGATGGTGAATACCATCTCTTTAAGACTGACATACTCAATGGTCTATGCACCTACTCTACTGATAAGAACCTTGCAGCAAACCTCGAGACCATCAGTGCGGAGCGTGCTAAGGAGATTATCGAACTGAACCGACGTGGTGAAAAGCCTCTATCGCTACTTGAAGATGGTAAGGCCAAACCGACGAAGAAGCCTGTCGACCTCCTTGCAGGTGCTGATCTCAGTCGATTCGACAAGGCTAAGAAGCGCAAGAAGAACAACCAATCGCGCAATAACAACGGTCAACAAGGGGGTAGACCACAACGTGAAAACCGTCGTAACCAGCGGGATGGACAGGATAACGGCCGTCAGCAGAATGACAACAGACGTCCACAGAACGACAACCGTCGCCCACAGAATAGTAATCGACGCCCTTATAACGGTCCTCGCCCTGCTCAGCAACAGAACGAAGGTGAACCACAGAACAATAGAAATGAAGGCAGACAGCCTTAGCAAACGGAAAGAACACAAGAATGAAACATAAGGTTTCCACCTTATTATATATAATAGTACTCATGATTACCATCATGAGTACTACTTCATGTAACGACCCACGCACCTACGACCAATACAGAGGTGTGTCGCTACAGGGATGGTTGCGCAATGACACACTTACTTTTGATATTCCTCGACAATGGGAGGGTAACTACCAGTTAGACCTTTGTCTACGTGCTGCACGAACTTATCCTTACCGCAATATAAGTATGATTATTGAACGGAAGGTTATCTACTTCAAGCAACGTAAGAAACAAGAGAGAACATATAACGATACTGTTAACTGCGAGATTGTCAACGACAAGGGTACTTTGGTTGGTCAGAAAGGTATCACAAGCACTGAGATACGTCAGCCTATCACTTCCTTCCAGCTCAATCGCAACGATTCGTTGCATGTCACAATACATCATATCATGAGCCGTGAGTCCGTCCCAGGAATTAGTGACGTTGGTATCAGACTTCTTAAGAAATAAGTAGTAAAGACAAATAATAAAGGCTGCTTTAAGCTCCACACATCGGAGTCTTGAAGCAGCCTTTATCTACTCTATAATCTGTCCTTAGCTGAACAAAATAAGAAAGGGCGATAAACCGCAACAAACAAGTAATGCTAATCAAAGTGACATTACTATGCTTGACAGTGTTGCTATTATTGGTGTACGTTTAAGCCAACGTGCTTTTAAATAAGCACTTACACTTCACTTTCTTTCATTCAAAAGTGATTAATCCTCTTACTCGCCATATTCTACAATGATATAGAGTATTATACACCTTACAAAGAACCGTGCCGCGTGAAATATTATGACCAATGACAAAGACACACAGACACATACTTTCAAAAGCAACAGACACCCCAAAAAGGGTTCTTCCGTTAAATGTGTAGATTGTTAATAGAATGAGATTAATCCACATACATGGTAAGCTTACCTCTAATAAAATTGTTTTATAAGGGGGAGGTAAACTATATGATAAATGTAATTAGGTGTGATGTCTATCTGTCATCTATAACCTACTTATTCCCTTATTAAATCATGTTTGTAAACTATTTTTGTACAGCTCAGACCCAATACATGCTCTTTTGGCTTCTAAAAGACGCCCTTCTGGCTTGCAAAAGATGCTCTTTAAGACCCTTGCTAACGCCCTTTTGAAGTCCAATTAAGCACCTTTTACTTTACTGCTTATAACTAATTGATATTCTGTTGATTGTAAACCTGCTTCATGTGTGTGTTTTTGCCGTTATTTATAGATGTTTTCTTTGAAATTATGTAATGATTTTTTAACCCTTATCTGCAGGTTTTCGATGTCTTAAAACGAAAAGATTTTCAATGAAAGAGGATGAAATAGGATAAATAGTTGACAACTTTCTCTGCTATATTTTTGTTTTATGAGTAACTTTGGCTCTTACGTTAAAGCACTACGAAAAGCGTCCACACATTTAACGGAAGAACTCCAAAAAGGGCTATTCCACATACAACAAGAGTAATGGAATATCCTTTTATCAGCATAAATCATAAAAGGAAAATCATCTAAGCGTAATCTTATCTCTTACTGACGGATAAGATTACGCCCAGCATCAATGCGGAGGAAGATAAATAAGAGTAATGTGAAACCCCAAAGAGAAGAACCTCCGTAACTAAAGAATGGTAACGGAATACCGATTACAGGCGTCAGACCGAGTACCATCCCGACGTTTATAAACACGTGGAACAGGAAGATTCCTGCCACACAATAGCCATAGACCCGCCCGAACTTAAAGGGTTGTCGGTCGGCAAGGTACATCAGTCGAAGGATAAGACAGAGGAACAACACAAGTACTGAGGCCGAACCAAGGAAGCCTTCCTCCTCTCCTACGGTACAGAAGATAAAGTCGGTGTCTTGCTCAGGCACGAACTTCAACTTTGTCTGCGTCCCATTCAAGAACCCTTTGCCCTGCAAACCACCAGAGCCGATGGCAATCTCACTCTGATGCACATTATATCCCGCCCCTGCAAGGTCCTCATCCAATCCTAAGAGTACATTGATACGTACTCGTTGGTGGGGCTGCATGACATCGTTCAAAACATAGTCTGCTGAATAGAAAAAGGCTATTGAACCTAAAGCAAACAATGCTATATAGAAATAGTTGGCAAAGCGAGTATTCATCGCATTATAGACTAAATAGCCAATGACACATGCTGATATAACCAACTGAACCCAAACAACATCAAAAGGTATGACAAATTCAGAGAATAATAAGGCAAGGGCTGTAATACCAAAGACGTAGGTTAATAACAAGCGCATACGTCCCTTGTCGCCCACATAAACCCATACCATAACGGATGAGAATACCTGAACAAGCAAGAGGACCACAAACTTTCCTAAAGACGTTGGTGTGTCCCACAACAATATATCCTCATACTTGATTCCAACAACGAAATAAATGATCATTGCCAGTCCCGTAAAGAGAAATGCACCAGACATTCCTTCACGATAAAGCATGAGGAAGAAGGAAAGATAAACCAATGCTGAACCTGTCTCGCGCTGTCCTACAATACATAACATCGGTAGGAAGATGATTCCACAAGCACCTGCGAAATGCTTCCAATTCTTAATTGTAAAGCCATAAGCAGACATAAACTTGGCAATTGCCAATGCCGTTGCGAACTTAGCAAATTCGGCAGGTTGAAGTCGGAGTGGACCAAGCACAATCCATGAACGTGAACCTTTAATACTATGAGGATTAAAGATTGTGGCAAATAGGAGGAGCACTAATAAACCATAGATTACGTAAGCAAAGGTGTCATAGAAGCGGTCGTCCATCATTAGAAGCACAAAGCCTAAACAGATAGAAGTACCAATCCACACGATTTGCATACCCGAACGAGTTGAAAGTGAGAAGATCTCTGTATCTCCATAAGTATAACTCGCACCGCAGACGCTTACCCACCCGAAAGTGAGTAACGCTATATAGATACCAATCGTCCACCAGTCTAATGAACGAAGAACACCCGGCTGTCTGTCTGCTGTATAATTACTTGGCACGATTTACTTTCTCCTTACTATTTTGTTTCGCCTTGGATTGACCATTAGACTTATCTTTGATCTGCTCCTTAGGCTTATCTTTTACTTGCCCTTTAGTTTTATCCTTCGACCGTTCCTTAGGCTTATCTTTTGCCTGTTCTTTGGACTTCACCTTGGTTTGTTCCTTGGGTCTGTCCTTTGGTTGGTCCTTAGGCTTTTCCTTGTCCTTAGAATTCTCTTTACTCTCCTTTCGCGTTTCCTTATTCTTTTCTTTATCTTTTTCCTTCTTATCGTCGCCCTTATCTTTGTCTTTCTTCTCTGTCTTGACCTTCGTATCAGGCTCTACACGGATAGCAGGGTCGTTCTGAGGTTCCTTCTTCTTCTCCTTATCTTCTGCATCCTTCTTTGCCTTTGCCTCTTTAAGTTTCTCGGCTACAGCCATGTCCTGCTTTTCTCTGACCTTCTTCAGTGAGTCGCGAATAACATTCACACGTTTTATAGAATCGAGACGAACTGAGTCTGCACGTGAGAGAGGACGCTTAAAGGAGTAAGAGATGTGACGACTCTGAAGAGCTGCAGCACGAGCCTCATCCCCAGGTGTCAGTTTACCGTTGATATACTGCTCTATCATGAGTGAGCCGATAGGCACACCGTAATCAGCACCAAACCCACCATTCTCAACATAAACAGCAATGGCAATCTTCGGAGTATCAACCGGTGCAAAGCCCATAAACACTGAGTGGTCCTTACCACGGTTCTGTGCTGTACCCGTCTTACCAGCTAACGAGTAACCAGGATGGACTGCATGCGCACATGTTCCACCACGAACGGAGGACATCATACCCGCTATTACCTCTTGATAAGCTTTGATGCTTCCCTTTGTACGATGCTTCTCAAGATACTTCTTATCCAGTTTCTTGCCTTGAATATTACGTACAACGTGTGGCGTAATGAAATATCCACGATTGGCAATCGTAGCACCCAAGTTGGCAATCTGTAATGGGGTAAGGTTAACCTCACCTTGTCCAATAGAGATAGAGATTACTGATAATGGGTTCCATTTCTTAAAAGCATTATCATAGAACTTCGCATTTGGGATCATTCCTCGCTTCTCTCCTGGAAGGTCAATACCAAGTTTATAACCAAAGCCCATTGATACCATATAATCGCGCCATACGTTCATCGCATCCTCCAACGTCTTATACTTCCTACGATTGGAGAGCATGTGATAGAGTCCCCAACAGTAATAACTGTTACAAGAAGTACTAATGGAAGGTACCAAAGAGATTGGAGAGGCATGAGCGTGACAACCTACATGGAGTCCCTTAAAGTTAAATCCATGATGACAAGGATAACGAGTTGAGTCTGTAACAATCCCTTCTGTGAAATAAGTAACAGCCTGTCCGGTCTTAAACGTTGAACCTGGAGGATACTGACCCATTATCGCACGATTGAGCAGAGGCTTAGCTGGGTCTAAGGTCATCTCACGTTGATACTTACCACGCAGTTTACCTATCATGGCACGAGGGTCGAAAGTAGGTGCTGAGACCATTGCTAAGATCTGTCCCGTCTTAGGTTCAATAGCCACGATAGCACCGAGTTTTCCTTCCATCAAACGTTCGCCAAGGGCTTGAAGATTAGCATCAAGACCAAGCTGAATGTCTCGTCCGGGATGTGGACGCTGATCATACTTACCATTCTGATAGCGACCTTGTATCTGACCATGCGCATCTCGCAGAAGTATCTGTACTCCCTTTACACCACGTAAGTCTTTTTCATACTCACGCTCGATACCCATCTTACCGATATAATCGCCTGCCTGATAGTAGTCATCATCCTCTATATCACTCTGACTTACCTCAGCAACGTCGCCAAGGACATGGGCTGCAATAGGTTGTTGATACTGTCGAACACTACGTTTCCTTATATAGAAGCCTGGAAAACGATAGAGTTTCTCTTGGAAAGCACTAAAGTCTTTATCACTTAACTGGCTCAAGAAGAGTTGTTGCGTGAAACGTGAGTATCCTGGATTCTTGTTTCTATCCTTGATATTAACCATCCGGTTAATAAAGTCGGCCTTAGTTATGTTCAAAGCCTTGCAAAACTCGAGCGTGTCAAGATGGCCCCTCATCTCGTTAGTAACAACCATGATGTCATAAGCTGGCTGATTATAAACCAGCAGCTTACCGTTCCTATCAGTGATAGTACCACGCGATGGGAACTCAATCTTCTTTAGGAAAGCATTAGAATCAGCACTCTTCCGATAGTCGTCACTGGCTATCTGAAGAGCAAAAAGGCGTATGATGTATATCGCCACAATACCTATTGCAACAGCACTAAGCACGAGGCGACGTTTTTCTAAGTCATAATTCTTCATTTCTTATCGCCTCCTAACGTTCTCAACAACAAGAATAAGAATCACAGTGAGCAATGAACTACCTCCAATACACTGTAGCCATTCAAACACATTAAAGAAGCTGAACATCTCTAAAGAGAAGAAGACAACACAGTATATCAAGGTGAGAATGGCCACATACCACGTATATTGCGGTATACTTAACGTATCCATACCTGCTTGGAAGTTCTCACTACTATCACGAGGAATGAACAGCTGCAACACAAAAGGTTGTAAAGCAGCTATTAAAGTCAACGAACTTGCAGCTACACCTGGCGTATTCGAGAAGGTGTCAATCGTTAGTCCCATCACAAAAGCCCATAACAGAATAGCCCACTGAGGATAATTACGAGGGAAAAGAAGAATGAAATAGATATAAAGCAATGGCGTGGCAACAGCAAACAGATGGATGTGATTAAGTACAAACACCTGTGCTACCGTCAAAACAGTAAACCAAAGCAAACGTTTTAGAAAATCTATATTCATTCTTTCTATACGTGTATATAAAGGGGATAATAGTCACACAAAACGAAGAAATTGCTTATAAAGTGGACTTATCCGGCCTTTCTCCAAACTAATACTATTGATAGTCACAGCTTACTGTGCTTTATTTCCTATCTGCTCCTCAATAGGCTTGATAGAATCTTGTGCTGCTTTTATAACTTCTCGCTGGTCTCTTATAGAAGCATCATCTATTACACAAACATCACGAAGATTACCGAAATCAGTTGAGAGCTGTATCTGCAAGCGATAAGAGAGACCATCCTCCGAATTATAGACATGCTTTACCTTGCCTACTAACACCCCAGCTGGGAAAACGGAAGAATATCCACTCGTCACGACACGATCGCCTAACTTAAACTTAGCATGTCGAGGTATATCATCCAAATAGGCTACATCAGATGCGCCACCATTCCAATGAAGATAACCAAAGTAGTCACGTCCTTGAATGGAACAACTGATATTTGACTTTGAATTCAGCACTGGGATAACAACAGCATAATGGATACCTGCCATATAGACAATACCTACAACACCATTACCACAGGCTACGCCCATATCTTTCTGTACTCCATCCCATGTTCCCTTATTGATGGTGATAAAGTTATTTGGCTTATCCAGCGAGTTAGCAACAACCTTTGCTTGTATCAAACGGAACTTAGACAGGAAACGATACTGACCTTTATGAAGAAAGGTAGAATCCTTTGTTTTATCATACAGTTGGGCGGACAACGCCTTAACTTGCTGTTCCAATTCGAGGTTACGCTTGGTTAAAGCTTCATTCACCTCACCCATTGTCAGATAAGATGTAACCTTCGAACTCCCTTCATAAGCCAAACCAGCAACGTAGTTTGCCGACGTGAACCACACACTGCCCTGATAGTCATTGAATCGGAACAGGAGAACCATACTCAAGACTTCCAGGGCAACGAACAAGAACCAATGCTTGTACTTAGCAAGGAACTCTGTCAGATTGTGCATGAACAGTTATTGTTATCTCATTAAGAACGAGAATCGGTCTACGTTCTTCAATGCAATACCGGCACCCTTAGCCACACTGTGCAATGGGTCTTCGGCTATATGGAATGGAATATTAATCTTATCTGTCAAGCGCTTGTCGATACCACGAAGCAAAGCACCACCACCACTGAGATAGATACCATTCTTTACGATATCAGCATAAAGCTCAGGTGGAGTGTTCTCCAATGCTGAAAGTACAGCATTCTCAATCTTTGCTACTGTCTTATCAAGGCAATGAGCTATCTCTTGATAGCATACAGGTACCTCCATAGGAAGAGCTGTTATACGGTTAGGACCATGTACGATGTAATCCTCTGGAGCCTCCTCACCAAGGTCTGTCAGCGCTGAACCTACATGAAGCTTGATACGTTCTGCCATACGCTCACTGACCTTTACATTGTGCTGGCGGCTCATATACTCTTGAATATCAGCTGTAAGATCATCACCAGCAACACGAATAGAGTTGTTACATACGATACCTCCTAAAGAAATCACAGCTATCTCCGTACTTCCACCACCGATATCAACAATCATGTTACCCTCTGGTGCCTCTACATCAAGACCCATACCAAGGGCTGCTGCCATTGGTTCGAAGATAAGGTAAACATCACGACCATCAGCATGTTCTGCTGAGTCACGCACTGCACGAAGTTCTACTTCTGTAGAGCCAGATGGCACTCCTATCACCATACGCAGTGAAGGAGAGAAGAAACGATTACCTGTGTGAACCATTTTAATGAGTCCACGCATCATCTGTTCACAAGCTGTAAAGTCTGCAATAACACCGTCACGTAAAGGGCGAATAGTACGAATATTGGGATGTTCCTTCTCGTACATCATCTTCGCATCACCTCCCACAGCAATCATCTTATCTGTGCGACGGTCCAGAGCTACTACTGACGGCTCATCTACAACAATCTTATCATCACTGATAATGATTGTGTTTGCCGTTCCCAGGTCCATAGCTATTTCCTGGATAAATGAAAATAATCCCATTAATATATGTGTATTTTGTAAATTTCTAATTCTTTATCTTATATGCTTATTCCGCTGCAAACCAACGATGAATAGCTGTGTCATAATGACTACTAACACCAAAAGCACGCTCTGCAAACATCTTTCGGTCTTCAATATCTGTCTGTGCTCCATTCGTGTTAAGTATCTGAAGCAACACAGGATATTCTGCTTTACTTGGCACTATGACAACATCCTTGAAATTCTTTGCACCCGCACGTATCAGCGAGATACCACCAATATCTATCTTCTCAATGATATCCTCTGCACTGGCACCACTGGCTACTGTCTGCTCGAAAGGATAGAGGTCTACGATAACAAGGTCGATAAATGGAATATCATACTCCTTCATCTGTGCTTGATCGTCTGCATTATCACGACGAGAGAGGATTCCTCCAAATATCTTCGGGTGGAGTGTCTTTACGCGACCACCAAGAATAGAAGGGTAAGATGTAACCTCTTCAACCTTTTGACACTCATAGCCTAAGGACTCAATAAACTCCTGTGTACCGCCAGTACTTAGGAACTTAACGCCTTCTTCGTGTAATTTCTTGAGCAAATCCTCAAGTCCATCTTTGTGAAAGACCGAAATAAGAGCAGTCTTAATTTGTTTTTTACCAGCCATTGTAAAACATTTTATGGATTTGATGTGCAAAGTTACTAATTAAAGGTGACTAAACAATATTTTAAATCAAAAAAAAACAAAAGGTGAGCAACTAATTGATTAAAGTCTAATAAGCTGCCATCTTTTGTTTTATTATGCTTGTTCTCTGAGCGCTGCTGTTTTGTTCTTAACTCCCTACAAAGCTCTCTTTAAGTTTATTCATTACGCTTGATACCGAAAGCATCTAATATACCTTGTATCTCACTACCAAGCCCAAAGACACTATTCACCACTCCGTCCTTAGCTCCTCGCACCATATAGCGTGCACAATCGCCTTCGAGTCTACCGATACGTTGGCGTTCTGCAACGGTATAGTCATGCCGTGCTATCTCACGACGTATCCTACCGAACTTGTTCACAGCCTTACGCCACTTCTTTGCAGTATAATACTGACTGTTATCTCGCAATTCGTACGAAAATTTCTCTAAGTCATTAACAGCTGACTCACGTGTGGCACATGAGCTTACCGAGAGTGTTGCCACAATGAGGGCAAGTCCCATTAGCATTTTCTTCATCTTGTTTCTCATCTTTTATAACCTCTAATTCTACATTAATTTTCCCTATCTTCGGCTTGTATTTACAATACTTCCACTACATGATAAGTAATGTCATTTTATGCCATCGTAGGGTAACAGTCATGGCAAAAATAGGAAATAATAATGATTTTAGCAACAAATAGCCACGTTACTTTTCATTCTTTTTCTACTTTTTAACTACCTTTGCCCCATGAATTTCGCTGCAACACTCCTTCAATGGTTCAAAAACAACGGACGAGCTCTGCCTTGGCGGGATACGAATGACGCATACGCTATTTGGCTTAGCGAGGTCATTCTACAACAAACTCGTATCGCTCAAGGTCTGAGCTACTGGCAACATTTTATGGAACAATGGCCTACGGTAAACGAACTGGCTGCTGCTACGGAGGACGAGGTACTAAAGGCTTGGCAGGGATTAGGCTATTACTCCCGTGCACGAAACCTGCATACTGCTGCCCAACAGGTGGTTGAATTAGGTGGATTTCCACAGACTTTCAAGGGATTGAAAGCACTGAAGGGGGTGGGTGATTACACTGCTGCAGCCATTGCTTCTATTGCTTTTGGCGAACCGGTTGCCGTGGTGGATGGCAATGTGTATCGTGTCCTCTCTCGTTATTATGGCATAGAAACTCCTATTGACAGCACCGACGGCAAGAAAGAATTTCAAACACTGGCTCAATCTCTTTTACCTACAAGCGAACCAGCTGACTACAATGAGGCAATAATGGACTTTGGTGCTATTCAGTGTACACCATCTTCTCCTCATTGCAACACTTGCCCTTTATGTGAAACATGCGTCGCTTTCCGTGAGCAACGTGTTAATGAACTGCCCATAAAAAGCAAGAAGGTGAAACAACGGGAACGCCATCTCACCTATTTATATATTGAATATGGAGACGAGATTGCCATCCATCAACGTGGTGCTGGCGATATTTGGCAGGGATTATGGGAATTTCCACAACCCGAACTGCTTGCTCCTTCCATAGGAGATAGATGGGAAACAGAAGCACAACTACTACGGAAAGGGATGAAGCATGTTCTTACTCATCAAATTCTACTTGCTGATTTCTACCTTTGGCAGCCTAAGGTACGACCACAGCTACCCTCCGACTTCATCTGGATAGACAAGCAAGACCTTGAGAAATATGCCTTACCTCGCCTTATCGAAATTCTCCTGAAGGAAATTCCAACCTAAACTTCTCTCCCCTTTCATCCTCCCTTCTCGCCTTCTGACTATCATCGCCTTTTCCACGGTCCACTTCTACAAGACACAGCCTCTTAGCCAGTCTTCCCATGCAATGGCTACCTTCTCGCTCCTTTCCTTTCTCTTCAAAGCCCAGCCCCAACCATTACTTCTTTCCAAAGTCCTCATCAATACGTAGCTGATGAGCCACCAA
The DNA here is from genome assembly GCF_900187995.1 of Prevotella jejuni. Taxonomy (GTDB): domain Bacteria; phylum Bacteroidota; class Bacteroidia; order Bacteroidales; family Bacteroidaceae; genus Prevotella; species Prevotella jejuni. Next base: position 69,330 of record NZ_FZNZ01000004.1, on the reverse strand, counting down.
GAAGGGGAAGATGCAGACTATCATCACGATTACAAAGAACCAACGATAACCCACAGCCTGTGCTAATGTTCCCGCAAATAGTCCCGGAACCATCATTGACAATGCCATAAAACCCGTACAGAGGGCGTAATGACTGGTTTTGTGTTCACCCTGACTGAAATAAATCATAAAGAGCATATAAGCACTGAACCCAAAACCATAACCGAAATTCTCGATAAATACGGCTACACTAACAGCTATTACGTTGTCTGGAAGCATATAGGCGAGGTAAACGTAGGCCAAATTAGGCAACGTGATAGCTGCAGTCATCGGCCATATCCAACGCTTCAAACCATCACGACTAATCATCATTCCTCCTATAACACCACCTATCAAGAGGCCTACTGTACCAACTATACCATTCACTGTACCATACTCAATCTCGGAAAGTGCTATCCCTCCCTTTGCCTTCGATGCTTGTAGGAAAAGTTGAGAGATAGGTATAATTAATGCCTCTGGCAAACGAAAGAGTAATAGAAAGCAAATAGTGGTTAGTGCTTGTTCCTTTTTGAAGAAGGAGAGAAAGGTCTGCCCAAAGCTACGTAACAAATGGCAAGCTGATACTTGTTCTCTCTCTGCGTCTTCAGATGGACAAGGGAGTATCAAACGATGATAGAGAGCAAGACCCATAAAGAGTGCCATCAGACCATAGAACACAAGCGACCACGTCCATTGTATATCAAAGCTCTTATGCAGAAAACCTGCAAGAGCAATCAGTCCGCCCTTACCGACGACCATAGAAATACGATAGAAGGTAGAACGAATACCAACGAAAAAGGCTTGGTCGTGCTGGTTGAGTCCCATCATATAGAACCCATCGGCAACTACATCATGCGTAGCACTACTGAAAGCAAGTAACCAGAAGAAACAGATGGTTCCTTGAAGCCATAAAGACGTATTAACCGTAAAAGCTACTCCGGCAAAGGCTGCTCCCACAAGCGTTTGCATAATGATAATCCACCATCGTTTTGTCTTTATCAAATCAAGGAAGGGACTCCACAAGGGTTTGATGACCCAAGGGAGATAAAGCCATGATGTGTAAAACGTAACTTCGGCATCTGACAGCCCCATCTGCATATAGACTTGAAGTGACAACACCGTTACGGCAATATAAGGCAGGCCCTCTGCGAAATAAAGAGAGGGAATCCATGCCCACGGACTTATCTTTCTTTCTGTTTTCAATGCTTAATGTGTTTTATGTTCTATTATTTTCACTATTGCTTGAGGTGTGTTCATCTTCTACCGTCTACTATCTGCAAACAGATTAGAGATTATCCTATCATGTCAGCCAAAGGAGACAGATAGGGCTAAGTAGACAAGCCGAACATTATTGAACACTTTGTTTTGTGACTTTTCAAACGTTCACAAAGATACACAAAATTAACGAGAAAAGATAAAATGACATTCACGAAAAAGGATAAGAAAGATAATTTATACATTAGAGTGCAATGATTTTCGCTTTTCTTGAAAGCATCTTTGAGAAATTTAACCTATCTTTGTGAACAGGAAAATGACATCCGTCATATTGTCACTTATGTTCTCTACATGTGTTTAGATTAGTTCATAAAATACGAACATAGAAACGACTCTAATACACTCTACCCTCTCTATTGGATATAGAGAACCATAGAGTAACACGATAAGGAAGCATGACACTAACAAAGGTCTGTCTAAAACTCAAAGTGATATGCTTCCTTCTTCGTTTGCAAAAGAATGAACAGGAATATAGCTAAACTTTACCTGTATTAATAACAGCCCAATCTAAGGGTAGAATCTATCATCTCTAAAGCTATAGAAACACCAATATTATCTGCTTAATTATTTATTTCATCTATCGCAAGAATCTATCTTCGACAATTTATTCTCGTGTGAAGAAATATTTATTTTCACGAGAAGAAATATTTATTTTCATGAAGAAAAATATTTTTTTTCATGAAAATAATTCGCAACACACTATTCTCTGTTATTGAAAAGAGTAACTAATACTTATCTATAATGGGGATTTAAGATGTTAGAACGACATAGGCAATAACGGATCTTACCAACGACAAGCCTCCTACGCCAGCGTTGTAACATAAAAAAAAGAGCGATAGTCATTACGACCATCGCCCTTATACCTAATAAATATTACGGATAATTACATTCCTAAAGCCTTCTTTGCGCCCTCATTGTTAGGGTTAACCTTCAGCACCTTATTGAAGTACTCGTCTGCAAGAGGCTTATTACCCTTCTTTGAGTAATAGTAACCAAGACCATAGTAAACGTTCTCCAAATAGCTCTTGCTATCTTCGTCGAGTGTTGGCTTTGCCTCTTCGTATGCAGCAACCTTCTGATATATCTCAGCAACCTTATCTGGGTCGTTCATTAACTGAGCTACATTAGCTTGGTTCAACCATACCCAGTCAGAGATTGTTGGGAACTTTGCAACCATCTGCTCATAAACATCAAGAGCCTTTGCAAGAACAGCATTCTTTGCAGCACGGTCTGTCAAGCCATCTGCCTTTGCAATGTATGTATTGGCAAGTGTTGCCCAGTCGTTGTTAGTAGCTTTCTTACTCTTTGAAAGATACTCCTGCTGAACTTCAAGTGCTTTATCATCATTACCCTGTGCAGCATAAATAGCGGCCAAAGTCTTCAATGGTTCAATATTGTTCTTATCAGCTTCAAGTGCCTTGTTGACAGTACTAATAGCCTCGTCATACTGCTGAGCACCACAGAGAGCCTTTGCATATACATCGTAGTCGTTAGCTACCTTCTTACCAGAACCTGCGAATACAGCCTTTCCATAGTTGATAGCTGAAGCATAATCCTTCAACTCAACAGATGCCATCATTGCTATACGACTTAGATACTCACTGTTAGGGAACTTCTGCAAACCCTGCTTTACAACATCCAAAGCTCTCTGGTAGTCTTTTGTAATGTATGCTGCGAAACCATAGTTATAGAAGTTGTCCTCTGACATATTAGCTGGATTAGCCTTACCATACCACTCCAAAGCTTCCTTATACTTCCCGTCATTCAACATGATTTCAGCTGCAGTTGCCTCTACAGGATAGTCTGGCTTAACCTTACGAAGTTCTTCAAGTTTCTGAACAGCAACCTTTGAATTTACATGACGAAAAACCTTTGCATAACGCTCGTAAGCTGTTACGTTCTGTGGATCAACAGTAATTGCGTTCTGATACTGTGTAGCAGCTGCACCCGCATTACCAATAGAGTCCTTAAGAGCAGCAATGTCGCCCAAAAGAACGTATGCTAAGCTGCCCTTAAATTTCTTATTATTGATAACATTGTTGGCAATCTCTGTTGCTGCATCGTAATTATGCTGCAAAAGATAAACATTACCCAACGCAACAATAGCCTCCTCACTCTTCTTAAAGGTCTTTTGATACTCCTTGATGAGGTCCTTGGCTGCCTTTGGATCATTTGGTGCAGCTTCGATAGCTGCTACTATAGGCTTAAGTGCAACAGCATAGTCAACTTCCTGTGCCAGTGCTGGAGTTGACATTGCCAACATCAAAGCTCCAGCTATTAAATATTTCTTTGTCTTCATAATTCTCTCTCTTTAATTTTCAATTTAAGTGAACACATTATTTATTAAGACGCCTACCATGATATAATAGTTTAAAGAAACTATCTATATTTGACTATTATCGAGGATAAGCAAGCTTATTTATCTCTATCTTATAACTACTTACTCTACGTCTATAACTACCTCTAATTTAATGATTCTTGCCAAGACTTACCTGTTAGATAACACATAAATAATACTTAAGCTACATACTTTGGTGATTTGTACAATACCTCCATCCAACTAAAGGGCTCGTAGTTAATTGCTTAAACCACATGTGATGAAAGTTTGTACGGCTTTTCCAACACAACATGATTATCAGTAGTTAAGAATTAAACCATTTGTGAGAGCTGCCTTTACCATACTTCCAACTTAGCAAGATGACCTATACTTAATACTTAAACCACCTGCGATGGCTGCTTGTACGATATACCCAACTTAGCAAGAGGATACGTAATCATTGCTCATCCACTAAGGATGGTAGTCAGCACCAACATCTTCGTCCACGTCTGGTGACATAATGCTTAACTCTTAAACCACCTGCGATAGCCGCTTATACGATACGTTCAACTTAGCAAGATGATATGTAATCAAAACTCAACCACATACGATGGTAACCAGCACCAACATCTTCATCATTGTCTTGTAACAAGTAGCAAAATGTATAAACCACCTACAATAGTAGTTTGTTCCACATCTCCATCCTATCGGATGGTCCGTTATTAATCATTAAGCCACTACTGTGTCTTTACCTCAACCTCACGGATGTTAATCTCTCCACGATAAGGTAATAGACCAGCCTTGAAGATAATCTTCTGCCCAATAGGGTTCGTTACGAAGTTAGCAAAAGCCCATGGAAGTGCCTTATGAGGGTCAGCAACTATCGCATAGATTGTTCTAACAAACGGATACCTTCCATCCAAGAGATAAGCTTGGTATGGCTGCCAACTGTTACCAGGCTGTGCTACAGTAGCCTGTGAGATACCTACTACGGTAATATCTTTCTTAAATGTAGTGTTTGTTGAGTCTCTGTGGTCATTCAACCAGTTTGAACCAATAACACCTATGGCGTTAGGAGTCTTATGAACATAGTCGACAACCGACTTACTATTACTTGCTGCAACAATGTTCGCACCCTTAATATTCTTTCCACCTAATATCGAATCGACTACATAATGTAATGTTGCTGAAGCCTTATTATCAAAGACAACTTCAATGTTACCCTTGTTATTCTTCGGGTTCAGTTGATTCCACTTAGTAATCTGTCCGCTGAGAATCTTCTTAACATTTGTGACCGTAATACATGAATCAGCATTCGTATTGTTCACAATGAAAGCAATTCCATCATATCCTATCGGGAATACCGCTGGAATAGGACCTTTCTCTCGTAACATGGCATCCTCTCCCTTCGTCAGTGCATGAGAAGTAAAGAAAAGATTAACCTTCTGGTCGAGAATCAGTTGCATACCTTTGTTGTCATCTGTATAGATTGGCAACAAGTGAGTTTGTGGGTAGCGGAACTGATAATTCTGTAACAGTTCCTCTATAATAGGACTAAAACTTTCGTCAGAGGCGAATTGAATCGTCCCTGACGTCGGCGTATCTGTTCTGCCGTCCTTAGCTTTCTTCTGTCCGCAAGCAGACAGAAGAAAGCCGAGGGATAGCATCAATCCTACTGTTATGTAGAATCTGGTTCTTTTCATATAATATTTGCTTTTACTGCAGTTTGAAGGTAATAGGGAGAGTAAACCAAACGTTTGCTGGCTGACCATTGTTCATACCAGGAGACCACTTCGGCATGCTGTTAACAACACGAAGCGCCTCACGGTCGAGTGACTGATCAACACCACGAACAATCTGTGCCTGACTTACGCTACCATCGCGTCCTACAACGAACTTAACGATAACACGACCCTGCACACCATTCTCAGCTGCTACAGCTGGGTACTGGATGTGAGAAGCCAACCAAGCATTTACGTTCGGGAATGAAGGCATAACCTCCGCCACTGTAAAGACCTTGTTCTCTACCTCCTGCTTTGGCTCTGGTTTTGGAGCTTCAACAACTGGCTTTTCGATCTTTGGTACAATCTGCTCAGGAGTAGCAACGGTACTACGAGCTGCAGTTTCAGTACGATCTTCCGTACCTTCCTTGTTCTCAACACCGACTGCCTTGGTCTCCTTGTTCATCTTGACCATTGGTGGCATCTCTTCCTTTACATCCTTATCATCTTTGATGACTGGGGCTGTAAACTTAACTGTTGCACGAGTTTCTGGAACAACCTTCTCTGGTTCAACCTTCTTAGGTTCTTCCTTCTTCTGTTGCTTCTTACGCTCAGCCTGATCTTTCTTAGCCTGCTCAAGAGCAGCTAACTCCATCTTAGCAGCATAAGCAGCTTGAGCAGCCAACTCGTCGTTGTGCTTCTTAATCTGATAAGCTAAGTAACCACCACCGAGGAATGCAGCACAAAGCAGAATAGCTAACGCTTTGATGTTACGCTGAGAAACAGTTTTACGAAGCTTGTATGCACCGTACTCCTTGTTCTTGTCGGCGAACACCATGTCGACCCATTTAGGATCGCATAAATCTATTTTTGCCATTGTCTTTCTTTCTTTAATTGTTTACGAATCAGTGATTAAGCCTTTATACCTTTCTTGGCTAAGAGTGCCTTGTCTTGGTCTGTCAGCTTGTCAATGACGTAAGTTCCAATATATGAAATCTGCATTTCATCGAGGATGTCTACCAAGTGACGATATGAAGCATGATCAGTTGGTTTAATAATGACAGTCATGGTTGAAACCTTCTTGCCATCAATCATACCACCTTTAATCGATGCAATCTCAGCCTGATAGATGCTATCAGGATAAGCCTTAGGGTTCTCAGCTTTCTTACGATTCAGCTGCTTTACAGCGATATCCATATCCTTATATGGGATAGAGATAGCTTCACCAGTAGAAGGATCACCCACTTGCTTATGTTGAAGAACGTAGCGAATACCTTTTGAAGTGTTACTCCAATCAGCAGGCTTTAGCCAATTAGCGTTATCATACTCTGGCTTACCATTACCATAGAAGATTTTATCTCCGTCAGCAATGTAAATTGTAATAGAGTGTGACTCCTTAGCCTCATTCTTCTGGTCCTCTTTCTGAGTTTTATCATTACTTGGCATCGTCAACTCCATAGTTGAAGGCTTGCTAAGCGAAGTACAAAGCATGAAGAAAGTAATCAGCAACATAAGCATATCCACCATCGGCGTAAAGTCTACGCGGACGGTCATCTTCTTCTGCTTGCCGCCTCCTTTTCCTGTATCCATCATTTCCATACTTTGATCTCCTTACTTATTAGCTGCCTGAGCAGCCTTTTTAGCGTCCAACTGTGTGATCATATAGTAATGGCTTTCATCCATATCTTGGAGTTCGCTCATTACCTTCTTAACGGTACCATAAGGAGAGTCAGCATCAGACTTGATAGCAAGTCTAACCTTCGGGTTCACCTGGCGGGCTGCGTTAACCCACTGTTGGAACTCAGTCATCTCCTGTCCTTGGATACTATCGAGAGGAATACCCATCTTAGGGAGTTCTTTACTACGCTCTGCAGCAGGCTTTGACAAATAAGCAGCCAACTTATCGAGCGGAGTACCAAATGTAGACTCAGCAACAAAAGTTTTCTTCTGTGCAGGAGTCAATGTAATGCCCATATTGCCTACGATCTGTCCCAACTCATTGGTATTATCGTAGCTCATGAAAACCTGGCCTTCGCCAGTAGGCTTTCCAGTAGGTCCTTTTTCAGGACTAACGAGAATTGTCAAGACACCATTCTCAGGCACCTTAGTTTCAGACACAGAACCCGGAGTATTTACCTTCACTGGCTCATTCTTAACGAAAGTAGAAGTCAGCATAAAGAAGGTAAGCAACAGGGTCATAACGTCTGACATAGGCGTCATGTCGATAAAAGTGTCATTCTTCTTAACTTTTACTTTACCCATAGCGATAAATTATTAAAGGGTTAGCAAAAATTAAGCCTCGTCTGTGTGGTTTACTTCGTATGTCTGAGCGATAGAATAACCAACCTCGTCGAGGGCGAAAGTCAACTTGTCAACCTTGTTTGAGTAGTAACCATAAGAAACTACTGCACACCAAGATGTTGCAATACCGAAAGCGGTGTTGATCAACGCCTCAGAAATACCAGCAGAAAGTGCAGCAGAGTCAGCACCACCACCTGCAGAAAGAGCAGAGAATGACTTGATCATACCAGTTACAGTACCGAGAAGACCAGTAAGAGTACCAAGTGTTACGAGAGTAGCAATGATAGGGAGGTTCATTGTCAGAGTTGGCATCTCGAGCTGAGTAGCCTCCTCGTGAGCCTGCTGAATCTTAGCTACCTTCTGAGCCTTCTTAAGGTTAGCATTAGCACCAGTCTCCATATCCTTGTAAGCGTTCAAAGAAGCCTTAACAACGTTTGCTACAGAACCCTTCTGCTGATCGCAGAGCTGATTAGCCTTAGCAAGGTCATTTGCGTTAAGAGCACTCTTGATGTTTGCAACGAATTTTGGAAGGGCACCCTTACCAAAAGCAGTCTTCAAAGCCATCCAACGCTCGATGGACATAGCAAGCACTGTCAGCAAGAGAGTGTGGATAACAGGAACGACTGCGCCACCCTTGAAGATAGTACCCCAAACGTCTGCTGGGTTTTCACGTGCAGCACCATCCTGGAAATGCATCTGATTGCCGAACCAAAAGTAGAACAATGCGAACGCAACGGCAGCGCATACGACGATAATCCAGAATGCACCTCTAACTCCTGTGAAGCCCTCAGACTTTTTCTGTGGGACTGGTTTTTGTTGTGTAGTTGCCATAATTTGATAAAATTTTAATTTTTAGGTTATTAATGAATTAATTTGTTAATATCTTTCTGATTTATAAGCATTTGTATGATACGAGCCGTATGTGAGCTCGTTCAACACAGTGTCTTATCTCCGCAAAGATAGTAATTAAAAGAAAAATAGAGATAGGATTAATAACATTTAACAGTTATAAATGTACGGTTTCTCTCTCTACTTTATTACTATCTACTCTTTCGAGCCCTATTTAAGTTTTGAAAGTACTTCTTTGATACGACGTAGTGCTTCCTTAATATTATCATCACTTGTTGCGTAACTCATTCGGAAACATTCTGGGGCACCAAAAGCGTCGCCACCCACTGTTGCCACGCCTCCTTCTTCAAGAATATACATTGCGAGGTCTGACGAACTACGAATGACATGCTTACCATCAGTCTTTCCAAAATAGCTTGAACATTTGGGGAAGAGATAGAACGCACCCTGTGGTACATTCACTTCAAGGCCAGGTATATCCTTTGCCAACTCAACAATCAAGTCACGACGACGTCGGAATGCTTCACGATAGTCAGCCACACAAGTTTGATCAGCCTCGTATGCAGCCACAGCAGCCATCTGACTTACACTACATGTACCTGACGTATATTGTCCTTGTAGCTTATTAATCCCTTTTGCAATCCACTCTGGCGCAGCAACCCAGCCTAATCTCCAACCTGTCATAGCGTAAGCTTTGCTGACACCATTGCAGAGTATTGTACGGTCTTTCATCCCTTGGCAAGAAGCAATACTACAATGACCACCTATATAATTAATATGTTCGTATATCTCATCTGACAGAACGAACAAGTCATCATGTGCCAAGACGACCTTGGCTAAGCTTTCCAACTCTTCTGCAGAGTAGACACTACCAGTAGGATTACTTGGAGAACAAAGAATAATCATCTTTGTCTTGGGTGTAATCGCATGCTCCAACTGTTCAGCCGTAATCTTGAAATCCTGTTCAATACCAGCAGAAACAATAACAGGAACACCACCAGCGAGTTTTACCATCTGTGGATAACTAACCCAATAAGGTGCAGGAATGATGACCTCATCGCCAGGATTAACCAAAGCCAAGATGGCATTGCACACACCTTGCTTACCTCCTGTACCAACAACTATCTCCGAAACAGCATATTCAAGGTGATTCTCTTGCTTCAGTTTCTTAACAATTGCCTCACGTAGAACAGGATATCCAGGAACAGGAGAATACTTAGAGAAGTTATCATCAATAGCTTTTTTGCCCGCTTCCTTCACATGGTCGGGTGTCATAAAGTCTGGTTCACCCACACTCATATTGATAACATCAATTCCCTGCGCTTTCATTTCACTACTCTTCTGCGACATTGCTAATGTTTCAGAAGGCGCCAGTCGATTCAAACGATCTGATAGTTGTGCCATTTCGAACTTTATCTTTCTTTATGAATAATATCAAGTACAAAAGTACGTAAATTCATTCTGATAACGCAACTTTTCTTTCTTTATTTTATCATTATAACATTTTTACTGCCGATTTGACAGCTAAAACCACAAAAATATGGTTCTTCCGATACTAAAAGTGATAGAACTTAAATACTAAGAAGAACTTTGTTACAAGAACTGAACACCTTTTCCTCTCACCGGATGACACATGAGTTATACTCAAATAGAGTTGATGGGTGATGGGTGATGAGTGTTAGATGATCGGTGTTAATGATTTGTGTTTGGTGGGTAGTAGGTGATGGATTATGGGTGTTAGGTGATGGTGGATAGGTGTTAAGGGCTTGTGTTTGGTGAGTAATAGATGATGGATTATGGGTGTTAGGTGATGGTGGATGGGTGTTAAGGGTTTGTGTTTGGTGGGTAATAGGTGATGGTGAATGGGTGTTAGGTGATGATGGATGGGTGTTAAGGGCTTGTGTTTGGTGGGTAATAGGTGATGAAAAATGGGTGTTAGGTGATGGTAGATAGGTGTTAAGGGATTGTGTTAGTGATGGGAGTAGGTAACGACTGATGGGCATTAGAGGCTGTGGAAATCGCTCTCCCTCTCCTTTCTGTCAACTATTTTTACCCTTCATGAATAGAGTACACGCTTTTTAAGATAATAGAAGAGGCCTAACTGCATTCAAGAACATGCCCATCTTGCATGTTGAAGACGCCCTTCTTGAAGCAAGAAAGGCGTCTTCTTTAAGACCACATGTAACCTATTGACTTATTGCACATTATAAGATCTATCATAAAAGTTTTTATACTCGTATTGTAAGGGTAATCAGGTCGATATTATGTAATGATTTTTTACAGTTAAGTAAATTCCCTTAAAGTACAAAGCGGTACTTTTGATATACTTATCGTAAAGCCAAACAGACATGAAATACAATAATATTTACATACTTAATATACTATACTATGCAAACAAAGACTTACCATCTTTGTCTATATAAAACCTCCTTTTACATCTATCGACCTTTCTAACTTACATTCGCTCAAGCAATTCATAGCTTTGTGCCTACCCTTCACACAACGTGCAACAAAAACCCACACTTACCCTATTGAGTAACATCTCACCTGTCATAAACTTATAAGTGCAGCATTTTTCTCATATTTCCACATAGCAACTGGTAGCTAACAAACTTACACGAGTAACGACTGTCAGAGGTCACAAAACACTACCACCACCCTATCCTACTCCATTCGCCACCAGCCAACAGACCATTTTTGATTCGGACAGATTATGAAGATGAACTCCCAAAAGCATAAACAACAATCCCACTATAAAGAGACAGGATGCCTCTCTATAGTGGGATTGACAACAAAGCTTACTACATAGCCTTTCAAAAGTATATTATCTTTATAGATGCAAGTCGTGACCCATGCGATCACGCTTCGTCTTCAAATAGCGATAATCAAACTTATTAGGAGTAATCTCAATAGGGACATTCTCCTCAATCTCCAATCCGTAAGCTTCAAGCCCAACACGCTTCGTTGGGTTGTTTGTAATCAGACGCATCTTATGGACGCCAAGATGGCGCAACATCTGTGCTCCGCAACCATAATCACGTTCGTCAGGACGGAAGCCAAGGTGGAGGTTTGCCTCAACAGTATCAAGTCCTTGTTCCTGCAGTTTATAGGCAGCAATCTTATTCATCAAGCCGATGCCACGTCCTTCCTGTTGCATATAGATAAGGACACCCTTACCTTCTTTCTCAATCATCTCCATTGCCTTGTGCAGTTGCTCACCACAATCACAACGTTGACTACCAAGAATATCGCCCGTCGCACATGAAGAGTGTACACGCACAAGCACTGGTTCGTTTTCTGTCCACGTACCTTTAATAAGTGCCATGTGCTCTAATCCATTCGCTTGACGGAATGGAATCAGATGGAACATACCATATTTAGTAGGAAGCTCTACCTCTTCACCGACAACAATACTTGTCTCGGTCTTCAAGCGATAAGCTATGATATCCTTGATACTAATAATCTTCAGTCCCCATTCCTTTGCACGTTTCTGCAAATCAGGCATACGCGCCATCGATCCATCTTCGTTCATTATCTCCATCAACACACCCGCTGGGAAACAGCCAGAGAGCTTACAGAGATCGACGGCTGCCTCGGTATGACCCGAACGACGCAGAACTCCATTGTCTTGAGCATACAATGGGTTGATATGACCAGGTCGACCAAAGGTCTGTGGAGTAGATTTTGGGTCGGCCAACGCCTTAATTGTCTCAGCACGGTCATGTGTAGACACACCTGTCGAACAGCCTTCCAGCTTATCAACGGTGACGGTGAACGGAGTACCAAGCATTGATGTGTTATCAGAAACCTGGTGAGGTAGGTCCAATTCTTCCGCCCGTGACATCGTAATAGGTACACAAAGCACACCTCGTGCATTCTTCAACATAAAGTTAACCTTCTCTGGTGTGATCATTTCTGCAGCCATGATAAGGTCACCTTCATTCTCTCGGTCTTCGTCATCAACTACGATAACGAACTTTCCCTCCCGAAAGTCTTTCAGCGCATCTTCGATGCTATCGAGTTTAAAGTCTTCCATATTGTTACTGATTGTTTGTTGTTTCGATACCAATAAACCTTTGTTCCTCTCTTTCCTTCATCCGTATTATCTCTGAGATTATCATCACGTTACAGCCAATAATCGTATGGAGATCACGATAAAGACGCAAGCGGAAACGCCACATGCGGAAGTAGAAGAAGATACCAGCTGGCAGTATCACTGCTGCAAGAATATTAGACCACTTATGGTCGAACGGTCTTGTATGTGCCTTAACAGCTAATATTGGGTATTTATTCAGTTCTGTCATGATAACCTTATTGCGTGTATTGCTCAAGTCTTCAATGACAGTCTCAAGTTCGTCATTAATCTTCTCGATGACATGATCCGTATGATAACGGAAGAACACCTTTATTACATTAGGTGCTGACTTAAGTCTTCGAGTCTTAGCATAGTCCTCAATTCTAACGTTCAAATTCTTCAGTTGTTCTGCATCTTTATCATAGTCAGGGTCATGCAAGATAACTTCTTTGCTCGCAACGCTACGTTTCACCCTCATTCCAAACATCTTCATCAACATTCTCCTATACATATCTGCATTGAATACAGTTGAGTCATTGTTAGCTTTGTACGTAAAGAATATCGCCATTGGAATAAGTACGGCCATAGAAAGGCCCTTTCCAAACCAGATAGCCCAGTCACCCTGTCGCGACATTCGATAACCTGTGTTATCGAGGATATAAAAGATTATGAACACTATAACGCTGATAATGATTGGAATACCCAATCCTCCCTTTCGGATAATAGCACCGAGTGGTGCACCGATAAAGAAGAAGATAATACATATCAGCGATAATGTAAACTTATTAATAATCTCTATTTCATGCAATCGGATAAGCTTATCACCATCACTGGTTATCATACTCTTAAAATCAAGATCGCTTACTTCTTGCTGAACGGTCGATAAAGCTTGGTCAACGACATAACGTCGTTGATCGGCAGGTAGCTTATTAAAGGCCGAATCTATGTTGAACGCCTTTTCTTCCGACAGTTTTATGGCCTCCTTCCTTTCGACAGACTTTAACTTAGGCGTTCGATAATAAAGGGACTGTGCATCCTTATAGAAAGCGTTACCCACACTATCGTAGACGTGAACAAGAGAGTCCTTATCGTGCTGTATCTTCGTAATACTCTTCGTACGAGCATCATTTGAGATACCAGCCATATCCGTTAAGTTGAAGTCACCATCGAAGTCAAGGACGATATGCTTATGTGCAAAGGTCTCTCGACGATATGGAACACTGGCACTATTACCCATTTCTTGTGAGCGCATGTTCTCAAACCACTCTCCACTCCATAGGTTCAATACAAGGTGTTTCTTGTCTGCTGTAGACTGTAACATACCTGAATCGGCGAGGATAATAGCCTGGTCTTCGTAGCTGTCCGTCATCCTATACACCATAATATTATATAGGTGGCCAGTCTTCATATCCTTTTTTTCTACATAGAGGTTCGTCTGCGGGATACCATCATAGAAGATTCCTTCTGGTATTTCCAGCTCCGGACTCTTCTGTTTCATGGATATCAGTAATTGAGCAATATGCTTTTGTGCTGTTGGCCCCACATTGTTTTGGAAATAGAACGAGCCAAAAGCGATAAGAACACTAATAAAGATTAGTCCTCTAAACGACTGAATAAGAGAGATGCCAGCAGCCTTGATAGCCGTCAACTCCGAACTCTCGCCAAGGTTACCATAGGAGATTAGCGATGAAAGAAGAATTGCCAACGGAAGAGCCTGTGGTACCATCATTAAGCTCATGTACCAAAAGAATTGTCCAAGAACGTCCATTGACAATCCTTTACCTATCAAGTCATCAACATATCTCCACAAGAACTGCATCATCAACACAAACAAGCTGATGAAGAAAGTTCCCATGAAAAGCATACCAAATTGCTTGGCAATAAAGATATCTAACTTCTTGATTCGAAACATGATATAATGACAAGGAGTTTATTCTCCCTTATTTACATACGAGCTAAGACACATTAAGGATACAGAGATCCCATCAGTGGAGAATAGCTTACCTTTTGCAAATTTACATAAAAATATCAGAGTAATTGTCTTTTTTAATATTTTTATTCTTTAACCAGCCTCTTTCATCTATCTGTTCACGTCAAATTAGCATCAAGGAGCTTACATACCCGTTATGACATGTAGGCGTTCAATGTTCTGATTCCACATCTGCTCTAAGCCCTCGACGTCATCGTCCTCTGCAAAGTCAGTTATATATAGATGGTAATTACCTGCAATCTCACTATGGAACATCTTTATCTCCCAATAAGCTTCATCCTCCGAAGCCTCCCAATGGAAACGTACATGGTCGTTCTTGACCATTTCGACGATTTTTGCTGTATGTATATCATGCTCACGAAGCGGGTCGCCCCATACAAAAGTTGCGACATCCTCATTTATTGTCATGTCATCTGCTAACCATTTCTTCAGCCCTATAGGTGTGCTAATCAGTGCCCACACAGCGCTGCCTGAACGTGTTTTCAATTCGTATTCTAATTCTACTTTTTTACTCATAACTAAGTAAAGCGTTTTGTTTATGCTTATTTATCAACTCTCTATTGTGTCTCTTCGCACTCATACTATCCTCTTCCAGAAATAAAGTCATCATATAAGTTTGTTCTTAGCAGTTACTTAAATAGCCGTTAGATATACTTGCGATAATATCATCATAGAACCGTTTTCTTCTCTTACTGCACCAAACAGAAGGACAGCCTTTAAACGTATATCTTCTTGTTTTTATTGTATTCCATCATTAATAAGCATAAATTAGGATGGTATTCTTACTCAAAAGCATATCTTCTATCCTTATTGTAATAAGCAGCAAACCATCGCCTCCCCTGCAGTATCCGACACAGAAAAAGAATGTTTTTAATGAATAAGCCACAAAAAAGTGAATTATTATTTGCAAGTATGATTTTTTCTTCATACCTTTGCACCCGCTTTCGAGAACGAAAGTAATATGGATGGCGGGATAGCTCAGTTGGTTAGAGCGTCGGATTCATAATCCGGAGGTCCGGGGATCGTAGCCCCGTCCCGCTACAAAAAGGTTGATAATCATTCTTGATTACCAATTTTTTTTGTTTATATACTATCCTTTTAATATAAAGAGACAGATATACCTACTTATAATGATTTGTATCTGATAAAGCTCACTCATATCTATAAGAAAGAAGTAATCTAGTATATAGTATTGGATTCAGCCCTCGTTTCAAGTGATTACACAACCTTTCTTTATTGCATTAGATTTCTCGTATTACTTTACAGTTGCCCATACCAACAGAAAGCTCACCGCATGTTCTATTTCTATGTACCAACTGCAAAGTAGTTTCCAACCAAAACTAAACTTGCTGTCACTGCCGTCACACAAAGTTACCACCTAACTATCTTGTTTACAGAGGAGTTACGTCAAATGTTAAAAATGACAGCAAAACGAATTTAAAACTATTCTTGTAGTAGTACGTATTATATCCCTCTTATTTTAAAAAGTTGCATTCCTCCGTTAACCAGAACCATCATAAACTTTGCTATTAAGAAAGAAGAAGCTAATAAAAGTTGCTCGGACATAAAACACAAAAAGGCGAGCCTTACGACTCGCCTTATGAATTTAATCAGTAACAGGTTATAAACCTTATGGAAGGCTAATAGCCTCATTTGGACAAACTGACGCACATGTGCCGCATTCTGTGCATGCGTCTGCGTCAATCTTATAGATATCACCCTCAGAGATTGCCTCTACTGGACATTCGTCGATACATGTACCACAAGCGATACAATCATTACCAATTACGTAAGCCATAATATAAATAATTTATAATGTTAATAATGTTCTTGTATTACAAATAGGTTTATACCTAAATTTGATGGTGCAAAGTTAGGAATAAATTCCTTAATACCTAAACATAATGAGATAAATTACAAATATTTAGACGACATAAAAATAGAATTACAAGGCCTTTCATAAACGTAACTAACTATTAAACAGAAACTTATAAACAAATAACACAACAATCACGAAGGCTACCCTCTATTACATTAAACAACATCGTTTTTCTTGTTTCATACCTAAAAAGGATGAGAGACACCTAAAGAAGAGGAAATATCAACAGGAAGATAGACAATAAAACAAGTAGATAAACGTTTGAAGAATAATATGAAAAGAATACTATTCACACTTATCTCATTGGCTATTGTGCTTTCAAGCCATGCACAGGAACGGAAAGTTCAGAACCGTCCCTACACCGACTTGCGTGAATTTCACTTTGGTGTACTCGTCGGAACACATCTACAAGACCTCGAGCTCAATAATGTCGGACCACAGATGGTAGACCTTGGAGATGGTAACGGACTGGTTCAGAAGACTATATCAGTAGACCAAGACCGTTGGGATGCGGGCTTCACTGTTGGCGTCTTAGGCGAGTTACGACTCAACTCAACCCTCCAACTGCGTATGGCCCCAGCCATGTACTTTGGCACACGACATCTTACTTTCCGAAACCTCACAGACCTTAATACGCAAGGCGAACCTACTGAACAGGTGCAAGAACTAAAGACAGCATATATCTCATGCGCTTTCGACCTCATTGCAGCTGCCCCACGATTCAACAACCACCGTCCATACGTAATGTTAGGATTGAACCCCATGCTCAATCTCTCAGGTAAGGACAATGATTATATCAAGCTCAAACGCAGCGATGTCTTCGTAGAAGTGGGACTTGGATGTGATTTCTATCTACCTTACTTTAAGTTACGTCCAGAATTAAAGTTCATGTACAGTCTTACTAATAGCCTTGATAAGAATCATTCAAAAACCCTCCAAGACAAGAATATGCTCATGTACACCAACTCTGTCAACGATACACGAGCAAAGATGATAGCCCTCACATTCTACTTTGAATAAATCGCTTGTTTGCAAAATTAGCAGATATTACATCGAAGACTAATATTATAAGAAGACTTACCAGAACACTTATAGAATCTATGCAATATTGAAGTGCAACTTCAAAATTGCATAGATTTTTTATTAAAAACACGCTTTTCACTTGTACACATGCCCTTTTTTATGTAATTTCGGAGTTGAACTCCAAATTTACATAAGCTTATGAACGATTATATACATCGTAAAATAGAGGAAACGATACTTGAGGCATCAAAATACTTCTCCGTGATAACAGTCTCTGGACCACGTCAATCAGGCAAGAGTACATTGCTAACTCAATTATTCCCACTCTACGAGAAATACAGTCTAAAGGACCTCAACATTCTTGATTACGCAAAGAATGATCCCATAGCCTTCCTTAATCAGACAGATGAAGGAATGTTTATTGACGAGATACAAAGGTGTCCTCAATTATTAGACTACATACAAGGCATTGTAGATAACAATCCCAAGAGACATTTCGCATTGTCAGGAAGTTCGAATTTCGAGGTAATGAAGAACTTTTCAGAATCTCTTGCTGGTCGTGCAGGGGTGTTCGAACTATTACCAATGTCCATACAGGAGGTTACAGGAAAGGTTGATTTAGACAATCTAAATCAAATCCTTTACAACGGGCTCTACCCTTCTATCTGTGCAAAGAAGAATATAGCTAAGTTCTTTTACCCCTCTTATGTTAGGACATACTTGGAGAAAGACGTAAGAGATCTCCTACAGATGAAAGATCAAATACGCTTCACAAAGTTCTTGAAACTGTGTGCAGCACGAATAGGCTCACTCTTCAACGCTTCTGAATTAGGTGCAGAGGTAGGCGTAAGTTCCAAGACTATCAGCCACTGGCTTTCTGTCTTGCAGGCTTCTTACCTCATAACGCTCCTCCCACCCTACTATGAGAACATTCCAAAAAGACTGGTGAAGAGTCCTAAACTCTATTTCAACGACCCTGGACTGGCCTGTTATCTACTCGACATCGAGACTCCACAACAGTTAGATAGAGATAAGATGCGTGGTGCTATCTTTGAGAATATGATTGTTATGGAGGCCATCAAGCATCGCTATAACATGGGCTTAGAAGATGGAGTATTCTTCTATCGCGACTCTAATCAGAATGAAGTTGATCTCTTAATCAAGCAGGAAGGAGAGCTAACTGCCATTGAGGTGAAGTCTTCTATGACTTATAGTTCATCATTTGAGAAGACACTTACACAGATTGAAGGCTGGATAAAGACTCCCATAAGTAAGAAGGCTATTGTCTACTCTGGCGACTTTGAGAACTCGAGTGGTGATATCAACCTTATCAACTATCGCCATATATCTTCCCTTCTCTGAGTCTTTATTATCCAAGATAAAGTACTGCTTCTCTCCTACAGAAACACTCCTCTTCTTTTTCCAATGCCGAATAGGTAGACAATAAAAGATGTTAAAAAAGTAAGAACTTTGTTTCACAATATAAAAAAACAGTATCTTTGTTACATTACTAATCGTAAACAAAAGTAGTTATGAGAAAGTTTATTATCCTTCTTTGTGCACTCGTTGCAAGTATAAACATTAGCGCACAGACCAAAGAAAAGCAAGATAGTCTGAACATCCCAGTGTTTCTTGTAGATGGAGTTGAGGTACAGAGCATCGATGACCTTGACCAGAAAGACATCATTAGTGTGCATGTTATCAAAAACAGCGACCTCAATAAGCTGTTTTATCCACGTACTGGCGGTATTTTACTGATTACAACAAAATCAAAGAAGTATCTGAAGCCTATCATCCAAAAGCATCAAGATGAAATGAAGAAGGCAAAGGGCAACAAGAAATCTGGGGAGATTTATATAAGATAAGGGTACCCACGAGCCTCTTTCATAACCCGAGAACACTATCAGACTATAGCTTTTTACGTCATAACCCACGTCCAATAGTAGCCGTAATAACCGTCAACTCCTACTATTGGGTTTGGTTCTTGTAAACAAAAGAGACCGATTTCCACGAATTATTACCATGAATAAAAGAATTTATTGTCGTGAAAAAAAATATTTCTCATCATGAAAAAAAATATTTCTTTTCATGAAAATAATTCGTATCAGACCCTCTGCACGCTCTTTTATCTTTCTCTTCACGCTTATAGAATGGCGGAGAATGCGACAGTAGAAAGCATCTATTCACATACTCTCAACAACGTTCATAGCGCATGAACGACAATGGGCTGAATCAATAAGATATCCATTAACAACCTTATTGATACAGCCCACATTATTTATATATAGGTCTTATCGATTGAAAGACTTACTTTTTCTTCTTCATATCAAGTACTAACTTACCGACATAAATGGCATGCTTACCATTCTGATCATCGCCAACCATCTTGCCATCAAGGTCTTTCACGTATTCTAACTTAGTCAGGAAGGTATGCGAATGACCACCCAAAACGAGGTCAAGGCCACGAGTTCCTGCAATAACCTCCTCATCACTGACCCCTTCTATATTCCATCCAAGATGGGAGATACAGATAATCAAATCGCACTTCTTTGCTTTTAACTCGTCAATAACCTTCTGTGCACAAGCCACAGGGTCGTTATAAACAATCTTACCATAGTTAGCTTTCACCACAAGACCATCCAACTTAGGAGCAAGACCGAACACTCCTATCTTTAAGCCATTACGTTTCAAGATAACGTAAGGCTTTACCAAGCTCTGAAGTGGCGTACCCGTAAAGTCATAATTAGCACATACAATAGGGAACTTAGCCATCTTAAAGAGGCGAACCATATTGTCCATGCCAAAGTCGAACTCATGGTTACCTATCGTAGCAGCGTCATAGTGCATCTGATTCATTAGTCCCACTTCAACATCACCCTTGAACATTGTATAATAAGGTGAGCCTTGTGAGAAATCGCCACTATCGAAGAGCAGCAAGTCAGGTTGCTTCTTTCTCTCTTCTTTAATCATAGCCACACGACGCACAAAACCGCCTCGTCCAGCCTTCATCGTGTCTGCAAGATTCGTATTAAGCGGATAGATCTGGCTATGCGCATCGTTAGTATGCAGAATTGTTAAGTGCTTATTCTGACCGAAAGCGAGAACAGTCAGGAAGCAGAAAGTAATCAATAATATATTTCTTTTCATACATGTGTATCGTTAAAAGATTATTCCACTCGGATACGTCCCTCTTTATGTGAATTGACAACCTTACCTTGAGCAGTCTGCTCCTTAAAGTAGTTCATGATAAGGAAGCGTGTGTTATTACTGCTTGCTTGGGGTGATACGACATTAGTAGCCGACTTGAAAGCCTCCATCTTATCATTACCTTGCGCCAAGTAGTCAAGTGTTGCAATACGATAAGTTGCCTTTGGGTCAATCTCCTTACCATTGAGACGAGCCGATTTCAACTTGTGGTCACGTGTAAAAACGAGTTCTACACCATGGCTGACAGCCTCACCACCAGTATGTGCCATCTGTGAGAACAACTCTAAAACCTTCTCACCTGTGAGTGTCACAAAGCATATCTTATTCTCAAAAGGAGCAATGTCTAACACATCTCCGTAGGTCACTTTACCCTTAGAAAGTGCTGCACGGATACCTCCCATATTGTAAACACCGAAGTCAACCTTCTCATTATAGCTACGAGCAGACCATACCATAATATCTGCTAACAGGTTGGAGAGGTCACTCTCAGGCCGATGTGCCACCATCTCGTGGTCGACCTCGCCCACAACAGGTCCCATCACCGAGTCAACCTTATGCTTAAATGGTTCCATAAACCTTGCTGCTTCAGCATCAGGAGTAGCATCATACCTACTGTCAACCAGCACACGTGTACGCTGAATGCCCGCTAACTCATAATGAGAAGCACAGCCTGTCAACGCTAATACAGCTGTTAGTCCAGACAGATAAACTGTTTTCTTATACATATATAATGACATTTTATAGTTCTCATAAAGACCTGTCAGAACAAAGAATACACATCCTTTATTTGATAACCGATAATTTCCACCTATTATATATAGGTAGCATCGCAAACTGACAATATCTAAAAAGACAATGCAAAAGTAAGAAAAAAAATCGAATACACTGCTTGTCTAAGAATGAAAGATAATCTCTCTTTTCATGAAAAAACAAACAACAGCATCCTCTACGACTCTAACTATACCTTGTTTTAGGTATTGTGAGTTTGAAAGACTATTTATACCTTTGTAACCAATTATTAATATTTAACGGATTGTGTTCACATGAAGAAAGAAGTAATTTACCTATCTCTTACAATGCTCACAATGGCTGCAATGCCTTGTAATGCACAAGCACAAGAGATGGAAGACACCACATTACAACTCAAAGAGGTAACGATTAGTACAACACGTATGCCTGAAGTAAAGCAGAATGCGGCTGCTACTGTTACCATCATTGACCAGAAACAAATAGCAGAAATGAGTAAGACTGCACCTGACATCACCCACCTTTTGGGTATGCTCACACCTGGTATGGCACTATCAAGCAATACCACAAGCTCGCGCTCACAATCACTTCGCGGACGAAGTGCACTTATCTTGATTGATGGAATCCCTCAATCAACTCCTTTACGTTCAACCGATCGTGACATAAGAACCATTGACATCGCTGCTATCGACCATATAGAAGTGGTGAAAGGATCTACTGCTCTCTATGGTAATGGGGCTATCGGTGGATTGATAAACATCATCACTAAGAAGAATACTACCAATAAGTCTTTTGCAGGAGAGACGACTCTCTCAGGGTCAACCTACAACTTCTTCCGTAAAGGAAAAGGCCAAGGTTATCGCATCAACCAGCAAGTCTATGGACGTGTGGGTAACTTCGATTACCTCGTAAATGGTGCTTTCGGACGTACAGGTAGCGCTATTGACGGTGACGGAGAGTTTATTTCTCCACGTTACGGACTCGGTGATACTTACACTACGAATGCCCTCGTCAACCTCGGTTACAGCCTATCTCCAAAGAACAGAATTGAGTTGATGTATAATTTCTATCGTAGTTTGCAGGACACAAAGCTGATTCCTTTCGGTGGAAAATACCTCCAAAGCCCTTCTATTGGCGTCATTGGCAACAAGGACCCACAGGCAGTTGACGAAGGAACAAGGTATAACCACAATGCATACCTCAAGTTTACTTCAAAGGACATATTCAAGCACACCGACTTAGAAGCGTCTGTTTATGGTTCAAGTCTATACACCATCTTCGACTTCCGAAAGGCTAATCCAGCACAACCAAGATGGGAGGAAACAAGCGGACAGTCGGCTGTTAAGGACCGTAAATTCGGTGTTCGTGCTCAGTTCAATAGTCGTCTTATATTCTCTGACGATGCCTTTGCGCACATAGTCTACGGTTACGACTACCTCTATAACAAGACTTCTCAACCCTTAGTAGACGGCAGGTATTGGATGCCATGGCTCACAAGCAACAACCATGCACCCTTTGTTCAAATCAAGACAACGCTCTGGCAGCACCTTAACGTCAAACTTGGAGGTCGTTACGACTACATTAGTGTGAAGGTGCCAGACTATGACGTACTGCGTAATAAGCTCTCTGACCCACAGGTTCAGGTCAAGGGTGGAACGCTGAAGTATAATAACATGTCTTTTAACGTAGGTCTTTCCTATAACAAATATCCTGCTTTTCAACCCTTCGTAGCCTACTCTCAAGGCTTTTCTATCTTCGATTTAGGTCGCACACTACGTGCTGCTAAGGCCGATGTACTCACTAAGATCTCCACAGAACCAGTAAAGACTAACAACTACGAGATTGGTGCTTACTCTGATATCAACCATTGGTTGCAACTCAATGGCTCGTTCTTCTACACCTATTCTAAGTTAGGAAGTGACCTCAAGATAGACCACGGCTTCTGGGTAGTCAATCGTACTCCACAGAAGGTATATGGCGTTGAGTTGAGTGCAGACGCACAAATCCTCAGTAACTTAAAGGCTGGTGCTAACTTCTCATGGTTCGAAGGTAAGCTCAAATCAGCTACTGGTGATTGGGACACATACATGTCGAATATCTCTATCCCAGCCGCTAAGTTGGCAATGTATGTCAACTATGCTCCAGTCAAGAACACCTATCTCCAGCTGCAATACATGCATACTGGTAAGCGCGACCGATTTGCTCCTAACGCATCAGGAAAGTATAATGAAGGAGAAGGAATAGTAAGTCGTATCAACTTACTAAACCTCACTGCAGGTGTTAAACTGAAGGTTTGTGACTTGAGTTTGGCTATATCTAACTTGCTAAACTACACTTATTACACACCAGCATCTATGATGATGGCACGTAATGCAGAGTATGCTCATGCTGATGGACGCAAGATTACGCTCACAGCAGTGTTTAAGTATTAAGGTTGAAACACTCTCTTAAAGATATTCACAGGTGTTGGGAGTTTCTTGAATAACGAAGTGGAGAGTGATTAAGCAGTCCTCTTACACTTATACAAGAAGTCCTTTTAAACACTGATACACCTTATTTATATATCGTAACCCACAGGCAGGGAAGACGGAAAGCAACGCATGTTGCTCCTCTTCCCTGCTTTTCATTTACTCTCTCAAAACCCTTATCGTATTAGCACGATTGTTGTTACGCAAACGAAGAAGTATTACGACACTATAATATAAGGTCACACTATCAGCCATTTATACGTAAAGAAGCCAATAGTTGCAACCCCTCAGAAAGGCTGTCAATGCAGAATGCAACTATTAAAAACCTATTAAACCTTTGAAAAACACGTACAATTCCCTACTTTTGCAGCATATAACACATATCAACTTAAATTCATTAAAACAACTATTCATTATGAGAAAGAGTTTGTTCGTAAGCTTTGTTATGCTATTAATAGGCATGACGGTGAATGCTCAGGATTACAAGAAGCAGTCGTTCATACCAGAGGCTGACATGCCAGATGCCGGTATCTACCTCCCAGCCCCACCAGACACAGCATCCTATCAGTTCGACTATGACTTCCGTCAGTATTGGTGGGGTCGCAAGATGAGAGAGGACAAAGAGCGTGCTGCACAGGCTAAGTTCGATGCTAACTTTGATGTTGATTCAGTCCTCGTAGGCTTTGCTCCTTCCTTTGGCATGCTCATCACACCAGAGAAGACACCTGAGACTTACAAGCTCATGTGTATGATTGGTATTGATGGTAACCATGCTGTCGACCGCGCCAAGGCTAAGTATATGCGCAAGCGTCCATTTGCTCAGTTCCATGAGCATACCCTCCAACCACAGTTCGAGGCAGAATTAATCAACAACGGTTCCTATCCTTCTGGTCATACTTGCCGTGGATGGATTTTCGGATTGACCTTAACAGCGTTGAACCCATCCCGTGGCAACGAAATCATGAAGCATGCCTACGAATATGGTCAGAGCCGAGTAATCTGTGGATACCACTATCAGAGCGATGTCGACGCAGGCCGTCTCTGTGCAAGTGTAGGCTTTGCTGCCGTACAGTCATCAGATGCTTTCCAGAAGCAAATGGCTAAGGCAAAGAAGGAGATTGCAAAGGTGCTTGCAACAAATAAGCATTAAAAAGCATATAAATACTTTGTCATTTCATTGAAAAGTAGTAACTTTGCATCGCTTTTGGCGTAACCGCTGGTCGTGGAAGAGTCATGGACTATGTTACGTTGGAACGACAAACAATATTTAATTAATAAAAGACAATGGATTTAATTAAAGTTGCTGAAGAAGCATTTGCAACCGGCAAGCAGTTCCCAGAGTTCAAGGCTGGTGACACTATCACTGTCGCTTACAAAATCGTCGAGGGTAATAAGCAGCGTATTCAGCTCTACCGTGGCGTAGTAATCAAGATTTCTGGTCATGGAGAGAAGAAGCGTTTCACTGTTCGTAAGATGTCAGGCACCATCGGTGTTGAGCGTATCTTCCCTATTGAGTCACCTAACATCGATTCTATCGAGGTGAACAAGCGTGGTAAGGTTCGCCGTGCGAAACTCTACTACCTACGTAATCTTACAGGTAAGGCTGCACGCATCAAGGAGAAGAGAACCGTTGCTGTTGAAAAGTAAATCCTTGAGAATCCAAGAAAATAAAAGCTCGAAACCATTGGTTTCGGGCTTTTTTATTTGTCTCTCAAAAGGTTTATTTACCACTACCTCACCTGTGACACGTTAGAAAGAGAGCGAAATCAATAATCCTAAGAACTTACATACAAACTTACATCTCACTTTTCGCTTAACCCCGAGACGTGGTATTCCTCTATCAAAGGTGGCATTAAAACAATGTAGGGATATACGCCTTGTTTATCTCATAACAGGCCTTTGCTGCGGATAAACCTACCGTATGTCCCTACAAACCCTCACAGACAGTCTTTCAGCATCCAGTCTTCAAGACCATCCCCTACCCCATCATACAATGGAGTACTTAATCTTCATAATTCAACTTCGCATCGTTTTCGCCATGCAAAGCAGCACTTAAATCCTTCCAGTTTTGGAACCCTGCAAAGAGAGCCAGCCTATCTAATGTTTTTTTAGAAGGTTTTTCTATCCCCTTGAAATAGCCTATCAGCTTCTTCAACGATGCTGACCCCAAGTGGATGTGATAAAGTGCTAACCTGTCAGACAATCTCTCCAAATCGGAAGCCAGCTCTTTACGCATATTCGTCCTTTGCCCAAGCTCCTCGATAATGGTTCTAAGCTTCTTTCTCATACCTCATTCTCCAGTATAAATACTAACGTGTTACAAAAGTAATAAAAGAATAAGTAATTAAGTAATATTCAACGACTTTTCTCAACGTTAAATATGTTAATTAAACTTGTGAACGAAGGGGTAATAATTTAATGAGTTCCATCACTATGCGATACCACTTTGACTTAGAACGCCTTACGTCGTTTTCTAATAAAGAAGAACCTAATCTAACAAACCTTATTCTGAGTTATCTAACGCCTTATCCGCCCCTTTCTATCCTCCATTCCAACAGCATTTCGGAAGGCGATTAAGCCTTAATACCATTCGTGCAAACACATCATATAACGACAGAAAAAGGGGTGATTATCGTCTTTCCTACCCTTTCTATCTATCTTCCTAAGCAACAAAACGTTCCTCTTTTAAGATTTTCTACCAGTGCAATCGACTTTTTAATGAATGTTCCATATCTTCTTCTCCCTATCTCAAGGGCATTTGTAGATACATAAAAAATCATTACATATTATAGAGAAAAGCTCTCTCATAGCAGGAATATAACATCCTCAACTATCAAGCTTATAATCCTCACTATATCAGCATATTACAAACAGCATTGCAGAAGACGCCCTTCTTGCATCAAGAAGGGCGTCTTCTATAGGCAAGAAGGGCATATTCTGCAATCTAATTAGGCCTCTTCTCTTAGCTTGAAGGGCATATACTGTTTCCGAGAGAGGTGAAAATTATTTACATCAAAACGATTGGGATAAATCCAGATGAGCGTTACTCGTATGTAAACATCTGTGCCATTCCATGAGAGAACAGACCATCCTCCCCACAAGCTAAGAGCATGCGATTAGATAAATCACACCACCTTACTTCACAGCAATGCACTCCACCTCAACGAGTGCACCCTTTGGCAAAGCTTTGACAGCGAAGGCTGAGCGGGCAGGATAAGGTTCCTTGAAGAACTCAGCATAAACCTCATTCATCGCTGCGAAGTTCTCCATATCTGAAAGGAATACTGTTGTCTTAACGACATGAGACAGGTCAACACCAGCAGAAGCCAACACGTTACGTGCATTCGTGAGTGATTGGCGTGTCTGTTCCTTCACACCTCCTTCAGCGAAAGCATTGGTAGCTGGGTCAATAGGGAGCTGACCAGATGCGAAAATGAAACCGTTAGCCTCGATGGCCTGGCTGTAAGGACCTACTGCAGCAGGTGCCTTGTCTGTGTGTAATGCTTGCATATCTATTATAATTTGTAAGGGATTAAAGGTAGCCGAGGGTGTATAGTCAATGACAAGACAGCCCTCTATGCTCCAAAGATTAATTTTTATCGAGTGTAAAAGTAATGATTTCTTTCAAAAGAAACAAACCTGAAGGGCTATTTTACTTAAAAACAACGACCGTAACAACGTATTCCATTATTTTTCCTTACCTTTGCATAACCATTTACATATACCACATAAGTTATATGAAAGAATTAGCTCTTAAGTACGGATGCAATCCGAACCAGAAGCCTTCACGTATCTATATGGAGGAAGGCGAACTCCCCATCACAGTTCTCAGTGGTCGTCCAGGCTACATTAACTTTCTTGATGCACTCAACAGTTGGCAGCTTGTTAAGGAGCTGAAGGCTGCTACGGGTCTTCCTGCAGCCGCATCATTCAAGCATGTCAGCCCAGCTGGCGCTGCAGTAGGTCTTCCTTTGAGTGAGACACTCAAGAAGATTTACTTTGTCGATGATGTTGACTTCGAGCTTACACCGCTTGCCAGTGCCTATGCACGTGCTCGTGGAGCCGACCGTATGTGCTCATACGGTGACTTCTGTGCCCTTAGTGACACCTGCGACAAGGAGACTGCGCTACTTATCAAACGTGAGGTTAGCGACGGTGTGATAGCCCCTGACTATACTCCGGAGGCTTTAGAGATTCTAAAGGCGAAGCGTAAGGGGACATACAATGTTATCAAGATTGACCCTGACTATGTACCTGCTCCTATCGAGAGAAAGCAAGTCTTCGGTATTACCTTTGAACAAGGGCGCAACGAAGTGAAGCTTGATGACCCCAAGCTCTTCGAGAACATTCCTACAAAGAACAAGACTTTCACTGCGAATGCCAAGCGAGATCTTATCATATCGTTGATTACTTTGAAATATACTCAGAGTAATTCGGTTTGTTATGTGGCTGATGGACAAGCTATAGGGATTGGGGCTGGACAGCAGAGTCGCATCCACTGTACCCGTTTAGCTGGTAATAAGGCTGACGAATGGTGGCTACGTCAGTGCCCAAAGGTTATGAACCTCCCATTCAAGAAGGATATTCGCCGTGCTGATAGGGACAATACTATCAACATCTACATCTCTGACGAGTATGAAGACGTGCTGCAAGATGGCGTATGGCAACAGTTCTTTACAGAATGTCCAGAGCCTCTGACACGTGAAGAGCGTAAGGAGTGGATTGCCAAAAACACTGGTGTTGCACTTGGTTCTGACGCATTCTTCCCATTTGGCGACAATATTGAGCGTGCGCACAAGAGTGGTGTAAAGTATATAGCACAGGCCGGAGGGAGTATTCGTGACGACCATGTCATCGACACATGTGATAAGTATAACATCGCAATGGCCTTTACAGGCGTTCGTTTATTCCATCATTAAAGAGATTAAATATGAGCGATATAGATGAAATCATCGAGAGTGGAGTGGTCTTTCGAGGTGCCTCGAAACCCAAGACCGATGATGGCAAGGTGAAAACCAAAGCCAAGAAAAAGAAATATATAACTGGTGCTCATGGCTCTGGCAGTGCTAAGCAGAAGGCGAAATACCGTCAGCAACGTGCCAACCGACACAAGTAAATAAATCAACAAACGCCCTCGTTTGTCCGCCCCTATCAAAGGGATTTGGAGAAATGAGGGCGTTTGTTATTGATGAAACGGCTGTCTATTCATAGCCATCACCAAAGTCTTCACCAGGATACTTCCTTAATAAGCTGGCAAAACGAGGATTATAATGAGACAACATAGCCGAATGGAAGTTTGTTGCCATCGTTATATCAGAGCTATACTCACGGTCGTTCTTTTTTGATGACAAGGCAAGTGTTGCGTCAATAAAGTTGTAGGCCCACTGGTTGTTGTAGGCCATTACAGCCTCAAATAAGTATTTGCTACGTGGCAGCATACTATTATTATCCTTCTTAACCTCATCGTCTCGGATACGCATCAACATCGGGATAAATTCCTGACAAGGCCAAACCGTAACCGCCAACAAGGCGTTATTGGTTTCATCATCTTCACTTTCTACATCCTCTTCCTCGTTTGCATAACGAGACAAAGCACTCATTAAAATCGCTTTATCTCCCTCTCTACGAAAGCGAGCTAAGGCTTTCAACGCTTGATAGGTTTGCTCCTTAAGCACAATCTCCTTTATTCTTGCGTAATAACTCGCCTTCGGTGGGAGTCGTAATAAGAGTCTTCTGGTATATAGATAATTGGACAATCCTACTGCATAAAGTGCTAATGAGTCATTGCGCAAAGAATCTTCTTTACTAATGACCGCCTTTTTTCTACACGACTGAACATTACGTAAGAACACACTACCAACACGTTCTTCCCACCCAACATCGCCTGAACAGACACCTATCCTCGTCGTATCTGTATAATTCGAAAGCAATATGTCTTCTAAATGTACATACTTTCGACGTATCAGAGCATCTGTGGCAGCAAGACGAACGACTGCGGAATAGCTCCTACTTGTGAGTTCACAAAGTTCTTTTGTAGTACATAATGAGTCTAACAAAGGCTGCACAATAGGAAAGGCTCTTGCCCCTTTGGACGTCTTTATATTAGTTGTGTCTATACAATCCAACAAACTATCAACATTGAGATAACACTGTCTACTATCAGCATTAGACCTTTCATAGTATGTTCCTGTCCTATTCAATAGAAAGAGAACTTTCGCTATCTGTCCTTGTCGCTTGTCTGTACATGCAACCAAAAGCATACATATTGATAGGAAAAACACGATTTTCTTCATACGATACAACAAATATCTCGGTACGGAATAAACGTCTCCTTAGACAGCAAAGATACTAAATTATTCACAAAGACATGCCTTTCAATCACATTTCCTCACCTTATTATATCCCGATCTGAACGCTCAACACCACTTACACAAACACCCTTCTCGAATTCTTTTCATGATAAGAAATATTTTTCTTCACGACAAGAAAGATTTATTTTCACGACAAGAAATATTTATTTACATGACAATAAATATGTGACAACACGTCATGCGGAAATTTATCGCAGGGCTATACCAGTGTAAATAGTGCCAAATCCCTCCTTTAGAATACGTGCTGAGAAGAATTCTGAAGCATTATCATAGGTGCAGATAGCCGCCTGAAGGATGTTAGCAGTTGGTACACCGAGTTCTTCTAATTGAAGTTGATTACAGAGCGGAAGGTCGATATGCCATTTCTCATACATCCGTGCAATACGTTCCATAGGGAAGCCTGCTTCAGAAAAGGCGTCATATACCTCCTGACCAACCTCAAAGTTCTTTAATGAGATACATGGTCCTACAACCGCCTTAAGCTCCTTTGGGTTGGTACCGTACAGTTCTGTCATCTTACGAAGTGTATGTTGAGCGATACGTTGCACCGTGCCACGCCAACCGGCATGGGCTGCCCCAATAGCAGAGTGAACGGGGTCGTAAAAAAGAATAGGAACACAATCGGCCGTATGAACACCAATGCAAACGTTACGACAATCGGTAACGACAGCATCTTTCCCTTCTTCCCTCTCATACTGTTCAGCGGCTGAAAGATGGAAGAAATCATCCGTCACGGTAAGACAGTGCGTCTCATGTATCTGATGAAGACGGACAATCTTATCTGCTTTGACGCCAATCTCTGCAGCTACGGCCTGCAGATTTTCAGCTACAGCAGATGGGTCATCCCCCCGATGAGGGTTGATATTGAGTGTTGCAAGTTTCCCCTTGCTAACACCGCCATGGCGGGTAGTACTAAAGCAGACTACCTCGTCGGCAAGATTAAAGTAATGTAGAACAGGCTTAATCATCCGTATATTCAAAATCTTCGAGGTCTTCCACCTCATCTAACTCGTCTATTCCAACCTCTTCTACATCATCTATATCAGCATCCTCAGCCGCTAACTCGGCTGCAAAACGTGACATATCCTTATCACGATGGACAAGTGTGTCTTCTGAGAGAATACCCTGTAGCTTATTACTCTCAGCGTTCAGTTCCCTCCATAGAATATCCTTCAGCTCATCAAGACCTTGTCCAGTAACTGCTGAAATGAAGACTACAGGAAGGTCGGTTGGCAATGTCTCGCGCAGCATCTCAATGAGTTCATCATCAAGAAGGTCGCTCTTTGTTACCGCTAAAACACGGTGCTTGTCGAGCATCTCAGGATTAAACTG
The DNA here is from genome assembly GCF_900187995.1 of Prevotella jejuni. Taxonomy (GTDB): domain Bacteria; phylum Bacteroidota; class Bacteroidia; order Bacteroidales; family Bacteroidaceae; genus Prevotella; species Prevotella jejuni. Next base: position 37,757 of record NZ_FZNZ01000004.1, on the reverse strand, counting down.
CTGCAACTCATTAAGTAGTATCTCATACTCGCGCTTGATGTCGTCTGTATCCCCTGGTACCATAAAGAGGAGAAGGGAGTTGCGCTCGATATGACGGAGGAAGCGCAAGCCGAGTCCCTTACCTTCGCTTGCCCCTTCAATGATACCTGGAATATCGGCCATCACGAAGCTCTGGTTGTCACGATAGCTGACAATTCCTAACGAAGGTTCCATTGTTGTGAAGGGATAGTTGGCTATCTTGGGCTTTGCACTTGAGAGAGAAGAAAGCAAAGTAGACTTACCTGCATTCGGAAAACCCACCAGACCGACATCAGCGAGCAACTTCAACTCAAGAATAACAGTCATCTCCTGCATTGGTTCACCTGGTTGTGCATAACGGGGAGCCTGATTTGTGGATGTACGGAACTGAAAGTTACCCAATCCACCACGTCCACCTTTCAACAGCAATACCGTCTGTCCGTCGTGCATAACATCACAGACATACTTGCCCGTCTCGGCATCATAGACAACAGTACCACAGGGAACGTCGATATAAACATCCTTACCATCCGTACCATGACACTTGTCACGACCACCATTACCACCATGTTCAGCATAAATGTGACGCTGAAACTTCAAGTGCAACAGCGTCCAATAATTGTGGTTACCACGCAGATAAACGCTTCCACCTTTGCCACCGTCGCCACCATCTGGGCCTCCATTAGGGTTATACTTCACATGACGAAGGTGCATGGAACCTCTACCTCCCTTACCAGAGCGGCAGTATATCTTTACATAATCAACAAAATTCGAATCAGCCATAGCAAGTGATGAATGTTAGAGAATAGTATGAATAATCGTTTATATCAACTGACCTTTTATTATTTAAGGTCTAATTAGCAAAAAGCTGATAGGCTTTAGGAAAAGACAATACATATAGTATCTGCCCATACCTAACACCTATCAGCCAGTATATTAAAGTTCTTCAATAACAGACGCAATACGTGCGAAGATATCATCTACAGTTCCGAGACCTTCCACATGATGGTGGATATTCTCACCCTTGTACCAGTCGATTAATGGAGAAGTCTGATTGTGATACACGTTAAGACGCTTCTTAATAGTCTCCTCGTTATCGTCTGAACGACCACTCTGCTGTCCACGGAGAAGTAGACGCTTCATCAACTCTTCCTCTGGAACAAATAGTTCAATCATTGCTGCTACGTTGTGACCACGCTCAGCCAGCATCTTCTTCAATGCTTCTGCTTGTGGGATAGTGCGTGGGAAACCATCGAAGATAACTCCCTTATGCTCCTTTCCAAAGCTGTCATAGACGCTTGCAAGGATGTCTATCATCAACTCGTCTGGAATGAGCTGACCATTGTCAATGTAGCCTTTTGCCGTTTTACCGAGTTCTGTACCATTCTTTATCTCATTACGAAGTACGTCACCTGTAGAGATATGACCGAACCCATACTCCTCAATCATCCTGTCGCTCTGAGTGCCTTTACCTGCACCTGGCGCACCAAAAATCACAATATTCTTCATTATTCTTGTACTAATGTGTATATATCCCTTAAGTTACGACCCTCTTGATCGTAGTCGAGTCCATAGCCAACAATAAAGTCGTTTGGTATTTCAATAGCTGCATACTCTATGTTCAAAGGTACTGTAAGCTTACCTGGCTTCAATAGTAAGGTTGTAATATGTAGTCCTGCTGGCTCACGTGTACCAAGTGTCTCGAGCATACGCTTCATCGTTGCACCTGTATCAACAATATCTTCTACAATGATGACCTCCCTGCCACGGATGTCTTCATTCAAACCGATAATCTCCTTGATAGTGCCTGTTGAAGTAACACCCTGATAAGAGGCTAACTTGACAAAAGATATTTCACATGGGATAGTGATATTCTTCATCAAGTCAGAGGCATACATAAAAGAACCATTCAACACGGCAAGGAACAATGGTTTCTTACCTTCAAAATCCTTATTAATACGCTCTGCTACCTGTTTCACCCTATCCAGAATCTCCGCTTCTGGTATAGATGTCTCAAACGTTTTATCCTTAATTGTTACGCGACTCATGCTTCTTTATTTATAATTTAGCGCAAAATTACGAAAATAATACCAAACTATCCGCATTTATTTTGTAAATTTGCCATCGTTATGAAGATATTTACAAGTGCCCAGATTCACGAACTGGACAGATACACTATAGAGCATGAACCAATCAAGTCAATTGACTTAATGGAACGTGCAGCCAAGGCTATTACTCGTGCTATCACTGAGGAATGGTCTACAAACACGCCAATTGTTGTCTTTGCAGGCCCCGGCAACAATGGTGGGGACGCTCTTGCTGTGGCCAGATTACTGATAAATGAAGGGTATAAGGTAAGTACATACCTCTTTAATATCACCAATCATCTATCGGAAGACTGCGTAACAAACCGTCAGCGACTGCTTGATGGTAAGCATGCAAAGGACTTTACGGAGATTACAGCAAAGTTTGATCCACCAGAGCTGACCGCTGACACTTTGGTTATTGACGGTCTCTTCGGATCTGGACTCAACAAGCCTTTGGCTGGAGGATTTGCTTCTTTGGTGAAATATATCAATCAGAGTCCTGCAAAGATTGTAAGTATTGATGTGCCATCAGGCCTGATGTCTGAAGACAACACCTATAACGTACGTGCCAATATCATCCATGCTACACTCACGCTGACCCTCCACGAGCGGAAACTCTCCTTCCTTTTCGCTGATGCACAGCAGTTTATTGGTAGACTGAAAGTACTTGACATTCGTTTAAGTCAGGAGTTTATTCAGAAGACTGAAGCACAGTATTATGTATTAGAAGAGAGCGACATTCGTTCACGTCTTATCCATCGAGACGATTTCTCACACAAGGGAGACATGGGGAATGCGCTTATCATAGCTGGTAGTTATGGTATGTCGGGGGCAGCAATATTGTCTGCTCGTGCTTGTCTACGCTGTGGTGTGGGCAAGACCACCGTACATACACCCAAGAAGAACTACGACATCATGCAGATTGCAGTCCCTGAAGCAGTCTTACAGATGGACCACGAGGAGACAGCCTTTACCGAAGCCGTTGATACAGATGACTTTGATGCATTAGCCATTGGGCCTGGCTTGGGCAGACAAGAGCCTACAGCAATTGCGATGATAGCACAGATAAGACGTGCGCAATGCCCTATTGTTGCAGATGCGGATGCTTTGAACATCCTTGCAAGCCATCGTGCATGGATGCAACAACTACCAAAGGGAATCATAATGACACCTCATGCGAGGGAACTCGACCGCCTGACAGGCTCTCCAGCCAATGCTGATTACGAGCGTCTCCACCGTACACGTGAGTTGGCAAAGTCGTTACAAGCCTACATTATACTTAAAGGACATAACAGTGCACTATGCCTTCCTAATGGTAACGTTATCTTCAACGCCACTGGTAATAGCGGTATGGCAACAGCTGGAAGTGGTGATGTACTCACCGGCATCATCACTGCCCTCCTTGCACGTGGCTATCATCAACAGAACGCTTGTATGGTGGGAATGTACTTACACGGCCTTGCTGGCGACTTAGCCGCTAAAGACTTAGGTAAGGAGAGCCTTGTTGCAAGTGATATCATCAACTATCTTCCTAAGGCCTTTAAGCTCTTGGATGATTAGCCAATCACCCACCCGTAGCCTATTATAATAAGGTATCAGCCTACGAGACATCGTCTCTTAGAAAACGAAACAACCAAAAAGCGGCAACTCCAAAAGGAACTGCCGCTTATTTTTATATCTAATCAAACTGATCTCAACTGACGATTAGTCGCAGTTAACGAGCTTGTTATCAGAACCAAGAACATCAGTGATCTTGTGCTTGTAAAGGTCCTCCATGTACTCACGAGCCTTACCACAGTACTGACGTGGATCGAAGTACTCAGGATGTTCATCAAATGTTTGACGAACGCCAGCAGTAAAGGCAAGACGAGAGTCAGAGTCGATGTTAATCTTACATACAGCACTCTTAGCAGCCTGACGAAGCTGATCCTCTGGGATACCTACAGCGTTTGGCAACTTACCACCGTGTTCGTTGATGATGTCAACATACTCCTGAGGAACAGAAGAAGAACCGTGGAGAACGATTGGGAAGCCTGGGAGCTGCTTCTCGATAGCTGCGAGAACGTCGAAAGCCAATGGAGGAGGAATCAAACGGCCAGTCTTTGGGTCACGTGTACACTGCTCTGGAGTGAACTTGTAAGCACCATGAGAAGTACCGATTGAGATAGCCAAAGAGTCACAACCAGTGCGAGTAGCGAAGTCAACAACCTCTTCTGGCTTTGTATAGTGAGATACCTCAGCAACAACGTCATCCTCAACACCAGCGAGAACACCGAGCTCAGCCTCAACAGTTACATCATACTGATGTGCATATTCAACAACCTTCTTTGTCAAAGCAATATTCTCCTCGTATGGAAGAGCAGAACCATCAATCATCACAGAAGAGAAGCCGAAGTCTACACAAGACTTACATGTCTCGAAGCTATCACCGTGGTCAAGGTGAAGTACAATCTCTGGATGATGGCAACCCAACTCCTTTGCATACTCTACAGCACCCTCTGCGAGGTAACGAAGTAGCGTCTGGTTAGCATACTTACGAGCACCCTTAGATACCTGAAGAATAACAGGTGATCTCAACTCAGAAGATGCTTTGATAATAGCCTGAAGCTGCTCAAGGTTATTAAAGTTGAATGCTGGGATAGCATAACCGCCTTTGATTGCTCTCTTGAACATCTCACGTGTGTTCACGAGACCTAATTTCTTGTAATCTACTACCATAATTTCTATTATGCTTAAAAAATTAAAATTAATAAGTCTATACCTATTTTGTATTTGCAAAAGTACGGTTTTATTTTCTCATAACCAAGACATCACACATATTTAATAGCCTTTAAGTGTTAAAATCCCTAACAAATACTCGTTGCCTCAAGATTATAGATTAATAGGCTTATTAGCACCGTCTGTCTAATAAGCCTATTCTATTACTTCTCTGAAGAGTCGAGAACTCGCCAAATGACGGACGCTATTGCACCGCCAACAAACGGTCCGACGATGAATATCCATAGGTTACTCCATGCTGCGGAAGGACCTCCTGCGAGCTTAACAAACAAAGCTGGACCAAATGAACGTGCTGGGTTGACTGATGTTCCTGTATAACGAATACATACAAGGTGTACGAGGATGAGCGACAAACCTATTGCTAATCCTGCAAACTTACCTGTTGTACCATTGGTCTTTGACGTTGTACCCAATACTACAAGTACGAATACGCATGTAAAGATAATCTCTGCAAGTAGGCCACTTACGACACTTATCCCTTCTTGCAACCCATTTGCGCCTAAGCCTGCACCTGCAGCTGCAAAGCTACTACCGGCATTCGTGACAAGGAGGAACAGTAGTGCTGCACCTATCAGACCGCCAATAAACTGGAACAACATGTACATCACGCAGTCTTTCGCACTCATACGACCACTAAGGAAGACACCGAGTGTAATCGCTGGATTAATATGACAACCAGAGATACCCCCTATCGTGTAAGCCATTGCGACTACAGAAAGACCAAACGCAATGGCTGTTCCAACTACAGCTGCTTGATTGTTAACAGGGTCACAACCCAAAGATACAGCTGCGCCACAGCCCATGAGGACCAATACCATTGTACCGATCATCTCAGCTAAATACTTCTTCATAACTCTCTTCGATTTTAATTAATATTTATTTATCCTGACTTTAATGTCTTTAGAATGGTTAATTCGCTGTATAAACGCTTTCGCCTACGATTTATTATATCGGTCGTCTACTTTTTGAAAGTTTTTGGTTTATATCAAGAGAAACACGGCCTTTACTTCATAAAAAGCCGTACCTTTGCAAAGAGATTCATGCGTCTCAATAAGAATTAGATGTTTTCCACAACCGAAAATACAAAGAATAAAGTATTAAAGCAATATGAAGTATAAGATGATAGTGCTCGACTTGGACGGCACACTGACCAACAATAGAAAACTCATAACCCCTCACACCCAGCAAGCCCTCATGCTGGCACAGGCTGCTGGAGTGCATGTCGTACTGGCATCTGGCCGCCCTACATACGGTATCGTCCCTTTGGCGGAGGAGTTAAAACTGAAAGAAAACAACGGTTATATCCTCGCCTTCAATGGAGGAAAGATTATCGACTGCACGAACAACAACGTTCTTTTTGAACAGAAGTTGGACGAGCAGCTTGTTCCTCTGCTCTATCAAGAAGCGAAGAAAGCTAATATGGAAATCCTAACCTACCAAGGGGAGGGTATTGCGGCTACCAACAAAGACGATAAATACGTACAACACGAGGCTTTCATCAATAAGATGCCCGTCATGCAATACGATGATTTCCTTCATCAGTTGGTCTATCCTATCAACAAATGTCTCATTGTTGGCGACCCTACCCCACTCCATGAGTTAGAATTAAGATTGTCTAAAGAGTTGGAAGGGAGGATGGATGTCTATCGTTCGGCCGACTTTTTCCTTGAGTGTGTACCGCTCGGCATCGACAAAGCCCGCTCTCTCAATCGTCTCATCTCGTCGCTCGGTATTAGCCGCGAGGAGGTTATCGCCTGCGGTGACGGATATAACGACCTTAGTATGATACGCTTTGCAGGACTCGGTGTAGCGATGGCGAACGCTGCAGAAGACATACAGAAAGAGGCCGATTTCGTCACCTTATCGAATGAAGAAGATGGTGTGGCACATGTCATCGAACGCTTTATTCTTCCAACTGAGTAGGCGAATTAAATTAGTTAACATCACTAAGACTGAATTATGTTCATGAAAAGAAATATTTTTCTTCATGAACATAAATATTTTTTATCGTGAAAAGAAATATTTCTCTTCATGAAAAGAATTCGAAAACAAGCTAAAGTCGACCAGTCCTAATAGTCGATTTAGCTTATTATTTATCCTTATTAAACACGCTGAAAACGATAGGATAGCCGCTCACCAACTATCTTATCCTGCCCTCAACTTACTCGACTATTCAAAAGACATTGGGCTTTAAGATTCCTTTCAGCAAGTATGTCGCATTCTGATTACGGGCTACTCCCTTGGTAATCTTATACGAATAGGTGATATCCTCACCTAATTCTATCTCAAAACAATAGTTATGAAAAAGCCCCTCATACTCGTTCTCCATCTTTGAAAGCTCAAGGTCGTGCGTGGCAATGACGCCTGTCACATTGCGTTCTGCGATGTATTGTAAGAAAAGACGAGACCCATTCAACTTATCGAGGGAGTTTGTTCCCTTCAATATCTCGTCTAAGATAATCAGACTCGGTACGTCATCATGCAACGAGCCTAACAGTTTCTTCAAACGAAGCAACTCCGCATTGAAATAAGAAATACCGTGGGTAAGGTCGTCCGTGGTGCGCATGCTCGTAAAAAGATGGAACGCTGAGACCTTCAACTCGGCTGCAAAGACGGGCAAACCATTCATTGCTAAGAGGTAATTAATACCTAACGAACGAAGGAAAGTACTCTTTCCTGCCATATTTGCACCCGTGACGATGTAATACTCATGGTCGTGAATAGTGAAGTCGTTTGCCACAGCCTTCTCGCCAAGGAAGGGATGATAAAGACCTTTCGCTTCGTAGACTACCTTATTCTCCTCGCTGATTTCGGCCTTTACTGCTCTATCTTCATTCAGTCGATAGTTACCCATTGACACCAAAGCATCAAAGAGATTAAGACCGTCAATCCATTCTTTTGTGCGTTGCTCATACGTGTGTTGCCAACGAAGGAACAGTCTTACAATCGCAAGATCAATCAAGGCAAAACTGTTGAAGATAAACACCCCGACCTCATTACTTCTGTTATCTATCTTTTGTAAGATAAGTTCTAACTGCTCAAAGGAGGCCTCTGCACCCGAAAGCTGTGCTTTCAACGCTTGGAGTTCAGCCGACTTAAACTCAGTCGTGTTAATCAACTTCAATACTTGCAAGTAACCATCTACCTGTGCGTGTACCTTTGCTATCAGTTCAGAAATGACACGCATGTACTTATGTCCACAAAGGAAAGAGAACATGAAGTTGAACATTCCCCACCATAGAGGGAGCAAAGAGGGGGCTAAACCCATAATGGAAAGCACGATACTCACGTAGAACCCGAGTAAATCGGCATAACAGAAATAACGCAAGAGAGGGTTGTGGAAAATCTTTGGAAAGGTCTGCTGATGAATAGCCGTCAGTGCTTTCAACACTTCTGCTGTATTAATTCGCTCTTTAACGCCCAAAGACTTGAAGGAAGACAAGAATGTTTCGTCTTGTCCTAACTCGTCAATAGCAGCCATTCTCATGCGTATCTGTCCTACAAGTTCCTCCCTTTTCGCATGTCCCCACTCAGTAGACAGACAGGCTGCCAACTGGTCGCTACCACCAGTAGAGATGGTGCGGTTCATCCTTTGAAACAGTGATCCTGCCCCGAAGACATCCATATCAAAGGTGTAAGGATGTTGCGGACAAACATACTGTTCGCCAGCTTCAAAGCCTGAGAAATTGCCATGCTGATAGTCTATCTCATTCTGATAAACCCGCAGCAGTGCCTCTCCGTGCTTTATCTTTCGGTCGTTCAATACGTCACGATGACGGATGTAAAGATAGAAACACAAGGCGGCTACGGCACAGAGGAGTGTCCAAGCCGCATCAGCCAATAGCGTGTAGAGAACTACAAAGCCAATGGCAACTAAAAAGGAACCGATTTCTGTCAAGATAAAAAACCGACTACGGCTACGGAGAGACACGAGCATTGTACTCGTCTCTTCCGCTTTATGCTGATACAAATCAGTTAAGTCTTTATTCATGGTTACACCTATATAATATTGAAGGAGTCCTTATCTTGTCACTACCTCTTTGCTCACTCGCCCATCACTGTACCTCACGATGTTAATTCCCCTTTGTGGAGTCGTGATGCGTCGACCGTCAAGTGTGTAGCGTCCTACCACTACTTCGCTACGAGTACCATCTGAAACAGAAGAGATGCCAGTGGCCTTTGGTTCAGAGATAACACACTTAGCTGCATTCTCAACATGCCTCGTTTGTGTGTTAATCAGCAGGACACAGACACGAAGATTCTCTTTCTTTTGTATGACTTTCTTACTATTAATATCTTTAAAGACGTAGGAATGGTTCAGTGGGGTATCTGCTTTAATCGGCGCTTCGACGTGACCTGTTACAGGAACATTCACCCCCTCTGCTGCAATAGCTACAAAGTTGTTCTTAAGATTATGGATTTCTCCTGGAGAGTCGATTATCTCGTCGAACTCCTTTGTTACTCCGCGGTCTCCGTGACTACCAGAGTATGCATTGTTCTGCACCCATCTTGAGTCCGTCATTCCATCCTCTGTTAGGACATAGGCAAAGCCGTATGGAGCCTCATCTCGGTTCACTCGGAATGTAACAACAGGCGTCACTGTAATGTTGTTCTTACTCTCGTCCCATACAGCTGACACCTCAAGGTCCATGTCTGCACCAGCTTCTTGCTCTGCTTTGAACTCATCTACACCCAAGACATAGCCTAACTTGTGGCTTCTATTCATATCAACTGTGGGAAAACGGTTCCCCTTAGCCTTTGAATAATAGTCCCAACAGGTCAATGGATCATCAACATGTACAGCAATACCGACGAAGTCATCGCCAAAAGTATGCGACAGGTTTTCCATAAGGGCAATCCCTGTTGGACAATACCTGCACCACATTGCCGTGTATTCCTCCACTGCTATCCTCCGCTTAGGGACCTTTGTTACTGTAATTCTCGGTAGGTTAGCATAGCTAATCGTTGCACCATTACGTCCCCCATTCACCTTTGTTATCGTGAAGACAAGTTCGTCCTCTCCTAATTCTGTGTATGGTGGGACATCTACCTCAACCACAGCATCATCGTTATGTCCCAACGCCTGTGGGAATACATAGTGTTTTGACTCCAACTCCCTCCCATTGAGAGAAAGCGTATAGTCTATGTTCTGAATAGTAGTCCTACCTATATTAGAGACTTTCATCTTCCCTTTTACACTCTTTGCAGTGATGGGTACATACACTCTCTGCCCCGCAGTAGGCATGAGAATATGCTCTTGTGCCTTAACGTTCACGGTGTATGAGAAGAGAGCAATTAGTGTGATGATTTGTATATAATACTTACGTAACATGTCAGGTTGTGCATTTTAAAGATGAATGTTTAGTGAATTACGCATTTCTTAATCGTGGTAACACCCTTTGCAGACTGCTGTCTCACAAGGTAAAGACCCTTAGGAAGACCTGCCAAAGACGTAAGTTGCTTATACAATAAGGAACCTTGCGTATTGAAGACATCGTAAGTAAGACCCTTCTGTGACGCTACTCCTGCTATTGCTGTTGGGTTGGTATCGAACTTAATAGTAATAGATGGGCCCTCTATCTGCTGTTCTGAGTCAGACTCTTTAGTAGTAATCTTCAATGTAATTGAGCCCTTCTCACTATGTTCGTAAGTGTGTTCTATCGCAATAGACTCCTTCTCCGAGCCTGCCAACAGCGGTTGACTTCCTATCTCTGTACTATTACCTTCTTCTACAGGAGTACATCCGCCGAGTGCACAAACCGTCACATTACCCCCATCAATGCTGTTAATTCTACTGAAAAGGGTCACTATCAGGTCCTTATCCGACGTATTCTTAATATACACCTCACCTGCTATTTCCTTCCATCCAGGTGGGAACATGGCATCTTTCACAGCGTTTAATACCACCGTTGTGCCGTTGGGAATAACCTTACCTTGCGCATCCACGAAGGCAACATCATTGTTACTTGTCTGTGCTTGAGCACTAACTAAAAGACTGGTCAGCAGTCCGAATAATACGAGTAAGCGTAATTTCATATTGTTCATTTTATATTTATCTACTTAATTGATGATAATTTATTTACGAAATAGAAACCTTTTGGCGCACAGCCTGCAGTACTCCGCTATCGTTATAGACGAATCCTACAATCCACGCATTGCCTGGTACGACATCTTCCGGGAGTGTGTACGTTGTTTGCTCCACGTGCGTTCGCATTGAAGAGAGCGTTAACTCCGTTCCCCACTCCCCATTGATAGCAGCACGGAACACGTGGTTATGCACATACTCCTTATCCATCTTATTGTTTGGAAAGAGCTGTGGAGCCACGACACTATCCTCTACTAACCAAAGCTGAAGCCTTCCCTTCACATCATCGGACAATGTTTTTAAGTTGGTTTCAATCTTCACTTGACGTGTAGCAGCGTCATAGTGACATTGAAGGGCTATATTGATTGTAGTCGTTTGAGCGAACTCTTCGTAGATACGCCCAGCCCAAGTATCTTTCTGTAGGACGCCTCCACGACGATTGATAATGGCTTTCGGCACATTAGGAACTGCCCAATACTTGTAATAAACATCCCCTGCATCAGTGCGCAAGCCCTTAACTCCACCCATACTCTTTATTGCGAGCGGTCCAGCATGTATGCCCACGGCTATCAATCTGTCTGCTCCATAAAGTTTTTGCAGCTCTTCTATCGTCTGAGAAGCTGCCGGACAGAAGATACAACGCTGCCCTGTAAAGTCCTCTATGAGTACATTTCGCTGAACAGTTGCAGGTGGAATCTCTATCAATCGTTCGTCAGAACCAACTGAATCACAGCCTGTCAAGAGTGCAACAGCAGCCAAGATAAGTATATAAAAACGTCTCATTTCCATCAAAAGTTATAATTATAAGAGAGTGTCAAACCCTTTGTTGCAGGGATATAACGGCATACTCCACCCGAACAATTAAAGCCCGCACGTGTTCGACCATAGCCTAATTGCAGTCGATGTGCCCCGCCGCTATAGGTTACATAGCCTTGGTAGTAATGCACATGACTGTTACCTGCATTGTAGAGATCGCTCACAGTGACCATCCAATGCGGTGCGAACGATAGTTCTCCCAGCCCGAATAGCCAGTCTTTATCGCCCTCTTTTGATGCAAGATACTGCCCTTCGACACGCAAGATGGCGTTCGTTCCGAGTTTCTGTTTGACATCTGCGACGAAGATATGCGTGTTTAACATTCCTCCATGCCCTTCTAACAAGGTCTGATTGTACCGTTGATACATATACATCAGGTTTAACTTCGTTGCTTTAGAGAGTCGCTTCTCCAACTGCACATCAATATCTTGATAATAGGTAGCGTCCCCCCATGCCCAAAACGGGCTACCATAACCCTCTGTACCCATCTCTCCTGCACCCTTCTTAAGCACTGAATGGACATGAGAGAAGTTCACTTTCGTTGTTGTTCCATACTTTCCTCCCATCCATGAGCCCTTTGGAAAGGTGTAAGCTGCCGTTGCTTGATAAGCCCACTCACCCTCGGGGCGTGTAGCGTAAGGGTAGAGTGCTGCCAAGGTATAGGTATGCTCCACCGTGAAAGGCGGTAGATGATTGATGAAAGAGGAGATACCTTCCATCCCTCTACGGCTTCGGAAGCCCATATTCGTACTGCGTTTTGCTTGCAACAATAGGCTCATTCCACGCTTAGAATAGGACCCAGAGAGCATTGCCACATAGCCATTACGATAGATGTAACCATTATCATGCGAAGGATCCTGCGTCTTCATTGCCATTTCTGCCAATACATTGAAGCCGTGATGTTGCACTCGTAGACGTAAATCGAACGCATTGACATAACGAGGAAGGCGCAACCGATGGGTCGGGTCGACCATCACCACCTCGTCTCTCTCGTATTTATTAAGGTAGGAAGCACCTAACATTATATAGGTATTATGCTGTTGAAGCGACTTAAACGACTTTTCCATGTTCCATTCCACATCTGCTCCTGTCATCCAACTCTTATTGTGATGCCAGTAACGACGCTGTCTACCCGTAAGCAACTTGACCGCAACTCCCGCACAAGGGAGATAGTTCAAGCGTGCACCTTGCAATGAATTGTCAATTCCAAGACTGCGTTCTTCATACGAACGGAGGATGAAACCAGAGCCAAACTGCTCATAGAAGCTACCCAAAGTAAGCTCCGCATTCTTATAACGACCCTTCAAGTAGGCGTAAGGAACGCCCCAACCCTTAAAGTCATGCTCGTATCCTGGGAGTGGATGGGGCATATATTCCAACCTTGCACCAGCCTCAAAGTATCTGTTTGAAAGCCTCAAGTCAAGATAAGTATTCGTTCGGAAACGACTGCCTGTAGCCTCTGCGCCTGTCGCGCTGTCCTTTTGTGCCAACAGCATATCACTCTGAAGACTTCCAGAAAGGTGTAATTTGTCGGACTCTTGTGCATAAAGCGATGTACTACTCAGGCTTATGAGCAGTCCTATCATCATCCATCTTTTCATAAAATCACCTTCCTGCTACCTCTTTCACCTTCTTATATAGCTCCATCTCAGCGCCATCTGTGTAGCCATTATGCTTATAAACAATCCTGCCCTGACCATCGAGTAAGACCGTATAAGGCACTGACAGAATACCTAACGAGCGTCGGAACTCACCATTAGGGTCGAGTAATACATCATAACGCCAGCCATTCTGGTCGACCATCGGCTTCACTTTATTGACGTTTTGAGCCTGATCAATGGATACTGCAACGATTCGCACACCTGTTTCTCGGCGCCAATCATCATAAAGCTCATCAATGCTTTTCAACTCACGGTCGCATGGCTTGCACCAAGTAGCAAAGAAGGTAATAACAAGAGGATTGCCATTATTAGAGATAGTGTCGGTTTGTACGGTCCTTCCTTCTATGTCTTTGAGTATCACTTTGGGCAGTCGCTCTTGTGCAGACAACGCAAAGCTCACCAACAACAAACAAAGGGATAGAAATAACTTATTCATTGTTTTTAATTATATTGGTGCTACAAAAATACGAAAAAAAAGCGATATAGCAAAGAAGAAACAGCCAAAGAGAAACAACATTATACGTCTTGACCGATTTTAGACTTGTCCGTCATGCGTATCATGCTCCCTTATCTTATTCGCTCGGGGTAGTTTTCTGCTGTAATAAAGAGGTTGCTTGAGAGCGATAGGGAGTATTATCTCTCACGAAGGACTTTTCTTTCTCTCACGAAGAACATTTCTTTCTCTCACGAAGGACTTTTCTTTCTCTCATGAAGGACATTTCTTTCTCTCACGAAGGACACTTCTTTCTCTCACTAAGGACATTTCTTTCTCTCACAGAACTCACAGATCTAACAGAACTTTTTTGCGCACAGGTTCGAGTCCAAAAGATAGTGGCCCCTCCCCCAACCCCTCCCCCGCAGGGAGGGGCGTAGTATGTGAGGTTACCCCTACAAGACTGCCATTAAGGGACATAACGAAGCCTACATCCTTTTTATAGGGGTATCTCGGTGATTACGCCCCCTTCCCTTCGGGGGAGGGGAAGGGGGAGGGGCCAACTGGTAGTTAGTATGTGAGGTTACCCCTACTGGCCTGCTGACACGAGGTGTGAGTAAGCATTTCTCTCACGCTGGGGAGTTTTTTCTCTCACAGAGCGCACAGAGTTCACGGAGCTTTTTGGCGCACAGTTTCGAGCCCACAGAAGGCCTTCGGCATACAGAGAACACAGAGCGTTACTGCTAAAATCGCTTGTAAAGTCTGTGATAGCTTGTGCCTGAATGGACCTCTATGGGAACTTGATTCTGTAAGAGGAAATGTCCTTCACGACAAGAGGGAATCACTGAGAGACACCAACAAAGGTAATAGGAAAGAAAGAGGGAAGGCTAAACAAATTAGTAGAAATTATAAAACTATTTCATTAACAATCCCTTCTTAATTTGGAGAAAAGGCTTGACTCGATGCAAGAAAAGGCCCTTCTTCATACAAGAACATGCTCTTCTTGCCTCAAGAAGACGCCCTTCTTGAAGCAAGAAAGGCATTTTCTTCAACCCAACTTGTAAGATTCAGATTCCTTGTAGGTTACAAACTCATTCATAAAACATATATTACTCCTATGTCGAGGACACTTAGCTTGAATGCTTGTAACGATTTTTTACCTTATTGTCAATTCTTCCAAAGTGGGAAGAAGATTGTTTGAGACTATCCTCAAAACAATGAATCGGACTTGTACAGATTGTTTGAAAGCGACATCAAAACAATGGATAGGACTTATATGTAACGCTTTTCACAGTAGAATACTATAGGGTAACGCCCGCTATCAATGGCTTAGTAGCCTTTTAGTGCAGCTGAAAGATACAAAAAAAATTACTTGTCAGCAACCTCGCTATTGCCAACAAGTAATCTATACTGTATATATCATATTTCTTGAGAATAGGCAACACGATTACACATCGCCTACAGTAGTCCTCGTTATCACTTATTATCCACGCTTCTTCTTAGCACCTTTCATCCACATATAAACTATCAAGATGATGAAAGCAGCTAAGATGCAAAGTAGTTGAACACTGTATTCTTGTGGATGAATCCAGAACTCCTTGAAGAAATTAATACGTCCGAGAATCTCAATAGGAGTCCAAAAAACAATCACCGTTGCCACTGACATACGGATATTAGCACCCCATGAAGCGATGTGGAGCTGCTTCTTGAACATGAACAACGAACCGATAAAGCAACTAAAACCTATGAGATAAGTCACTGGATGATGGTCGCCAAGGAAGTTCTTATCGTAACAGAACATCAATAAAAGATAAGAAGCCCATAGAATCATATTGACTTCCATAAACGTGACAATAGACGTGTGGCGGGTCATCGGTTGGAAGGCTATCTCGTTCTTACGCTTTCCAAACAGTCGTTTCTGTATCCATGTTATAAAGTCACAACCATTACGTGTACTAAAGATGTACATCGTCATCATCATCATCCAGAACCCGAATGATGCAGGAAGTATCAGATATTCTGGCTTAGTAACGACCTGTCCGTGTTCAATCTCTGGTGGTACGCCATAGCGATTGGCGTAATATTGGAAGAGGAACTCTACCCATCCGGTCCAGAAGAGCAACCCTCCGATAAGTCCCCACAGTGTTTGACGAGTATCACCTTTAACAAATACACCAATGATAACGATGACCAATCCCACAAAACCCATGGCAAAGCCAGCATAATGCACAGCTTCTGGCGCCATGTTCTTATCCATCATGATCATAAGAGCATGACCTAAAGGCATCGTGAACAACACTAAAATAAACGAGGCGATGGCTCGCCAGAAATAGATCTTATCCTTTTCCATAAATTAATTAAAGCTTTCAGTGCTTAAAAGAGTTTGTCCACATCGACCGACATCCCTATCATTAGGTTTGTTCCATCAGTCAATGGGCAGTTCAAATAATAATATTCTGGTTTATAATTAAAAATGTTATCGAGTACAACACTTACCTTTACAGCCTTGCTGATACGCTGCACTAAGGATAGTTTGAAGAGTGCGTATGCTGGGTAATGGATATTCTTTATACCCTTAGAGATGTCATAGTAATCAACAAACTCTTCATTGTCGACTGCAGAGAGGAAGCGTCCATCGAGTCCGATGTTCGTTCCATAGTTCTTCAACCACTGATGGTCCCAATCGACATGACCTGTCATTGAGTGTTTGCGAGCAGGTATATACTGGTTGTTTACAGCGTTGCTATTCTTGTCTTTAGGCAGGCGCTCATTGGTATAAGCATAACTTAAACGGGCGGTAAGACCATTCGTCCAACGCGCTTGTGCCGTTGCCTCTCCCCCACTTACCGTATAGTTATTTAGGTTAAGATAAGGTAGATGAGGCATGATGTCCGATGGACTCTTATAGTAAGGAGCACCCGTTGCTATCTTGTTCTCAATCTTATTACAATAAGCACTTACCGTGAAGTTATAGTGACCCTTTGTGTAATCAACCGAGGCATTGAAGTTCTGGCTCACTTCTGGCCGTAAAGAAGGGTTGCCTTCGACCACCCATATACCCGACATATCAAAGTTGTAGTACTTTTCTTTTAGTGTTGGTGCACGGAAGCCCATGCCATAACTGAGTCGAACATTTAGGTTTCTTATTGGTTGATAACGTGCACTTACCTTCGGAGTCAGTCTTGAGATGTGTCCATCAGAGAAGTAGTCGTAACGCAGCGCACCTACTACTTCCCAATACTTATTGATGTTCCAGTCGTATTGAGCAAATGCATCGAAGGAGTCTTGCTTACGTACTCGACCCTCTAAGTTCGTATTGAAGAGGTAATCATGCATATAGTCTGCACCCACAGAGAGGACATTCTCGTTTTCAAACGTGTGCGTATAAAGTAGTCGAAGACTGTTCTGTACATTTGAATAGTCACGGATGTCCAGTCGAGTAATGCGCTGATAGTCTGACTTATCATACTGGTCGAAAGCATAGGAGAGGTCTACACTGTTGAAGAGGTCGGGTGTCCACGTACCACGAAGGCCGCCTGTAAAGTCACGATAACGCTCTGGCACCTCCTCTGTACGTACCAACTGACGATAGAAATAACCGGCACGTCCTGTCAAGCGTAGCTTCTCATTCAGTGTATAAGTTAGCTGTTCCTTGAAGTTCCAGACAGCATCACCATAGATGGTAGATACGACGCGCGTAATAGGATTAGGTCCGTTGTGCACATTAAAGTTGTTGGAACTATTCCTGTTGACCGTCAGCAAGTTATTCCACTTGCCCCTTGCGTACTGCCAAGACAGTCCATAGCGTTGCTCATGATGGCGACCAAAACGCATGTTAAGGTTGAGTGCGCATGGATTGGGCTTTTTCTTTGTGATGATATTGATAACTCCACCAGCGGCATTAGAGCCATAGAGCGCTGATGCAGCACCTTTCACAATCTCGATATGGTCAACATTTTCCATACCAATGCGGGTGAAGTCGACATCGTCCATCGTCTCTCCAGCAAGGCGTTCACCGTCAACAAGTATCAACATACTCTGTCCACCAAAGCCAGAAAAGTTCATGTGTACCTGCTGATTCATGGCGTATGAGAACTCAACACCTGGTATTATCTGCTGTAAGACATCACGTAGATTGGTGGCATCTGTCTTCATTATGTCATTAGCAGTGATGAGTTTCGTCAACACAGGGGTATTGGCAAGCAACTTTGGGGTACGTGTTCCCGTCACTACTACTTGGTCTAACTCTATCGTCTGGGGGATAGAGTCATTGGGAACATCAGCCGACATACCTTCAAAGGTGAGGCTGAGTAGGACTGACAATATAATGGTCTTTCGCGTCATAGCCAATAACAAATATTAATGAAGTCCCTTTCTTATCCTCGAATAAAGCATAACGAAAAGGGTTGCATGTCTAATTTAATATGGATACTTATAGTTAATAGTCAACCAGCACTTGGTTCCATCGGTACCAATATAGTTCTCCAACTGCAAGGCAGCATACTTCCCATTCTTCAAACGAACGATGAATACATGCTTGTTCATCGTGAAAGCAGGTGGCATTGGGGGTATATCGATTTTCAACCAAGACGATAGTACCTTATTAATACGTATTCCCTGGCATCCAATCAGGCTCATAAGCATCTGCGACTGGTCCTCCCAAACCTCGTTCTCTGTCCATTCATCTTCTTGGAATGTTGCTCCTAAGAAATAGGAACTATTCTTTGGAAGCTCATTCAAAGAGGTGTACTTCGTTTCAAGTACGGCCCCACCGTTCGTCCTAACATTGTTACGATGAAAGGCAATGCTCCATGACTGTGGTTCAGGCTGCGCATCCGTAGCAGTAAAGCCACGCTTCTCATTAACAGAGATACCTTTTCCGAAGACATCAAACCAGTAAGTGTACATACCCGTTTTCCCGTCACCACTACCCGACGACAGGCTCGTTGGGATAGCATAATGCGTGAAGTTTGTCTGTGCCTTGAGCAGTCCTGCAGTGTCTTTGCGCTCGATATACATCTGTAAAGAGTCAAAGTCAACATAATACCAGTCCTTCCAACTGGCAGCATTAACAAGGAGTTGACCCTCTGTCGTTACACTTGATGAAGCAGAAGCCTCATCATATATATCATCAAAAATGCCGTTGCAGGCTGTTACCAACATCATGATGGCACAGCCTGCAAGGATAGAAATAGGGCGAAATACTCTGTGCATGAGCGTATAACGTTTTACTTAGCCTTCTTACCAGTATAAGTTGCTGAGATTGGGAATGGCATTTTGCCTACCTTATATTTGTTAGTTATGGTCAATGTACCATCCTCAGCAAGTGTAACGGTCATCTTACTTGTTTCTCCGAACTCGTAATTTTCATCCCTTTCCATCGCGCCGCCGGTTGCCTTGAAGTGTACTTTGATACCGTCTTTACTATAGTCACGACTAAAGCTATTGGTTGCCTTATCGTAAGCAAGGTTCTTTACGGTATATGTTCCTAATGTCAAGTTCTGCATCATTGTAACACCTGTGTACTTCTCTTCAGATGCTGTCACATTGATAGAGCCATCTTCATTAGCAGTAATCTTATACCCAACCGTTGCAGATGTGAATGGACCAAACATTCCACCCACATTCAAAGAGGTCGTACCAGTATAGTTTCCTGCCACCTTTGACGCTGCTGAAGCCTCAGCATAATGCCAAGTAATATCAGTACCACCCATGAGTGATGGGATTGAAATCTTTATTTCTGTCATCGAACCACTCATTGTTGCATCATACTCATTCATTGCACCGCCAGCTTTTGGGTTTGCAATCTTCATCTTTCCAGTACCGTTAATGGCATGATTAGCCATGGTTATCTCGAAAGAACCAGTACCCCACTGAGTATCGGAGAACTCTGCAAAGAACTTACCACCGTCCTGCAACACCTTAATCTTAGCGCCTGTGTCAAAACGAACATTATCGAGTGCTCTGTTCTTTACAGTCAGATAGCCTGCAAACTCGTGTATCAACTTTGGTTGTGAAGGGGTTTCACTTGGCAAGAACTCAATCTTTGAAATATCTGATGCGTTATAAGTTACAACGCTACCATCGGTTTTGGTTACCTTTAATGACTGTGCCTGTACTGCGAGTGCACTCAAGAAAGATACGATTACTAAAGTAAAGATCTTTTTCATTTACGTATGAATTTAAATGTCTTAGATAATGATTTAACTACAAAAACGCCTGTTTGTCCGTCGAGAGGAATCTCAACAGTACCGCTTTGGCTTACGGTAGAACGGCCAACCAACTGTCCATTAATGGTGTAAACAGCTACTTGGCTACCTGCTTTCAGGCCTTCTCCCTTCAAGGAGTTACCAAAGGAAAAGACGGCATTGTTGCCTTCTGCATTAAAAGACTCAATGCTTAATGGATCATCTTCGAAGGCAAAAGCACGGAAGTCTGTCAGAGGATACTCTATTGTTTGGCTTCCAGCAGTCAAAACCATGGCAGTGGAAGTGAAGGTAACAGTAGGCTTATCAGACAGAGCAAAGTAAGTGTTATTGCCATCTTTGTCACTTACTTTCACATGGTTAGCCGCAGAGACAGGGATAGAAGTCATCGAAGCTAACAGCACAACAGCAAGTGTAAGAAATAAATTTTTAATTCTCATGTTACTGATTCAGTTTATATTAATTCTATTCGAATGCAAAGTTATAAGAAACATCAGTATGCCACAATACCTATTTATTATGATTTTAGCCCACAGAACACTTAAAAATTACTTACAAATGCTTATGAACAGCGACCTAAACGACGACAGAAGGCAGCGCAACGTACTGATTTCTCGAATTCTCCCAAGCAAATGCTACACCCTAACTTGGCTTCTTTATGCCCTCTTATCATCATCGTCAACATACAAGAAGAGCGTTAGGAACGAGCAACTCCTTGTCGTTTTCAAATTCTTTTCATGAAGAAAAATATTTTTTTTCACGACAAGAAATATTTATTTTCATGATAAAAAATATTTTTCTTCATGATAATAATTCGGCATGACTACTTTTGCCTATCATAGAAACACGCCTTACTGACTCTTTACCAGTAATATTCTCTATCGTTCATAGCCGTTATATCCTATCGAACGGAACGCATATAACGGTCGTTACGTTCGTCTTGTTGACCCATGAAAACAATAAAGGCTGAAACCCACTGTCGGATTTCAGCCCTTAAACTCTATGTATAAAAAACGCTACAAGCCATTGACATTCATAATGCCAACAGCGGAATATTACGTTAAGATTTGTCTTTGCTTCATCTCTAAATACTTATTGATGACATCAATGCTAAGCTTGTCGGGGGTTGTCAACACGCTATATATACCATACTGACGCAGTGTTGAGACTATCAAACGCTTCTCGTAGGCGAATTTCTCGGCTATAACGTGCTGATAATACTCCTCCATAGAGCGCTTAGGGGAACGTATGTAATCGTTCATCTCAGCATCCTCAAAGAAGACAACAAGTACTCGGTGCCACTGACTAAGCAGCTTCAAATAAGCTAACTGCCTATTGAGAGCTGTTATACCAGAGAAGCTCGTGTATATAATAAACAAACTTCGCTTGCTTACCTGCTTATGTACATTAACACACAAATTACTGAAGTCGGTCTCACCGAAATTGGTTTCTTGTGCATAAAGCGCCTCCAAAAGGGTCTGCATCTGTCCTGTTCGGTGTGATGGAGCTACGAAAGTATCTATCTTATCAGCAAAGGTTATCAAACCTGCCTTGTCATCACGACGCATAGCAACGTAGGACAAGACCAAAGAAGCATTGATACTATAATCGAGAAGCGTCATTCCACGGAAAGACTGCTGCATGACACGCCCCTTATCAATCACCGAGAATATCTGTTGAGAACGCTCATCACGATAGACATTCACCATCAGCTGGTTGCGACGTGCACTTGCTTTCCAGTTTATACTACGGTAGTCATCCCCTTTCACATAGTCTTTTATCTGCTCAAACTCCGTATTGTTACCCACACGACGAATACGTTTTATACCCATCTCTGTGAGGTTATTGCTCATTGCAAGAAGTTCATAGCGATTTAACATCAGATAAGAAGGATAGACCTTAACGTCCTTTGCATCGCCCAAAGTATAGCGTCGCTCTACAAGTCCTATGCTGGTACGTGTGAAGCAACGTATCTTACCAAAGGAGTAGACGCCCCGCTTGACTGGTGTCAGTGTGTAACGAAGTACCGTATGACCCATAGCTGCAAGAGAACTCTTATAACTGATATCTCTTCGTTGGAACACTTCTGGAGCCTCATCGATAATCGTCAGCCACACTGGGAAGGAATAGTTACTCTCAAGACTTATCTTGACAACATTCTTATCACCATTAGAGAAACGCTCAGAACAGCTTCGTTTTGCACTTATCCCACGACGATGATAAAGCATAACGGCATCTATCACAACCATTACGGCAAAGATAAACAGAAGTATCTTTACACCTGTAAAAAGCTGTGGGAACACATAACCAAACCCTGCTAAGAGGGTTAGACTTGCTAAGATGATATAAAACCGTTTGGTAAGGAACATTTCTTTATCTTTTGTTAGATGTTAGCAGGTGTCGAGGGAGGTCCATAAAGAAGACAACAAACTATCCGCCAGCATACAACATCAGTATGGCAACGCTGAGTTTATCATCCTCCGTCAGACACCATTACTTAGGAACTTCCACCTTATCAATCAACTTCTGTGCAACTTTCAACGGAGTGTAACCCTCCATTTCGGCCTCAGCTGTAAGGATAAGACGGTGTTGAAGAATACTTGGAGTAACGAACTTAACATCTTCAGGCGTCACAAAGTCGCGTCCACCCAATAGTGCACTTGCCTTAGAAGCATTGAGCATTGCCACAGAGGCACGTGGACTGGCACCAAGGAAGACTGCCTTTGAGGTGCGTGTCTGCTGTACGATGTTTGCTATATAGCGTAGAAGGCTCTCTTCAACATATACAGTATCCAATTTCTTACGCATCTGCAAAAGTTCGTCAATGGTCAACACGGGTCTAACATCGGCTAACTTGATGAGGTTTCTCTTCTCTTGATGGCGCTTGAGGATGTTCATCTCTTCATCAACAGATGGATAACCCATGCTTATCTTAAATAGGAAACGGTCGAGTTGGGCCTCTGGTAGACGATAGGTACCCTCCTGCTCGACTGGATTCTGCGTCGCTATAATCGTATAGACATCACTCATACGATGCGTGGTACCGTCTACTGTAACCTGACGTTCCTCCATTACCTCGAAGAGAGCAGCCTGTGTCTTGGCAGGAGCACGGTTGATTTCATCCACAAGGACGAGGTCTGAGAATACAGGACCTTCATGGAAATCGAACTCAGAAGTCTTAAGATTGAAGACAGTCGTACCGAGTACGTCGCTTGGCATGAGGTCTGGCGTGAATTGAATACGACTGAAACGGGCATCTATCAAGCGTGACATCAATCGTGCTAATAAGGTCTTTGCTACTCCTGGCACACCTTCTATCAGCACATGACCGTCTGCAAGTATCGCTGTCAACAACAAGGCAACAGCTTCTTGTTGCCCAACGATAACCTTACTGATTTCCTCTCTCAACTGTCTAACCTTCTGACTAAACAATTCAAGGTCAGCTCTTTCTTCTTTATACTCTTCCATCTTATCTATTGTTTACGCTTCATTAATACTTTACTTATTATGCGTCTATCACATTAAAAGATTATTGATTATCTTATCCATACCGTCTATTGCCTTCCGCAAAGCGGCATCGTTGATATATTCATCAGCCTTTAGATAACGGTCGACACGGTCGAGAATCATCCTGACCTCAGCCTCTGGCATTCCTGCTCGGAGTGCTATCTGTGCCACATCATCTTTTCTTGTTTCGGTGTCCTCCACATCAACCATCATCAGACGACGAAGTGTTTCAGTAAAATAAGCATACTTCTTCTGCAGTAAGTCATGGTTGATATGCTTCTGATAATAAAGTGTTCCGATCAGTTTCACAAACTCTATCGAGCGGTTCTTAGGCTCTTCTACAACAGGGATAACACGCTGTCGCCTGCGAGCATAGAACATACAGAAGAGTAATAACCCTCCTAAGGTGAGATAGATAGCCCATCGGAGAGGCTCATTTTGTAGCCAAAAGCGCAGTGGAGTCTCCTCGTTAATCTCTGCTTGAGGCGTATAAGCCTCCGTACGAACGATTGGTAAGCCACGAAACTGTGACATCAAACGAAAGACAAGACCATTAGCTTGCTCATCAAGAATACCATAGTTGGTTAATAACAATGGTTCGCAAGAAAAGAAGAGTTCTCCTTTCCCTCGTTGAATACGAACTACACGGGGCACCCAGTAGCTATCAACCCTATCAGTATAGTCATCTGTCTGCCTGTTCTTAACCAAGATATCATACTTAGCAGGCTTATCCACATCGACTTTGTTGCCTGACATTGCAGAGTAAATACTGTATTTCTTATTCTGATAAGGCGACTGCCGACACCAAACTAACGTATCGTATGGAATCTCTTGATTCTCAATTGAGGCCTTGACCTGCATGGGAGAGAAGCCATATTGGCCACTAATCGTTAATTGTAGGTCGGGATAGAGAGAGTCAGGGGTTATTGATGACGTTGCAATAAACACCTTATTACCTGTTTTCAGAAGTCGGTCTAACGCACGGAGGTCGGTCGGTGACGGGTTAAAATCGATTGATTGAATTAAGAAGGCATGCGGTTTCTTACCATATCCGTCACGTTCCAACTGTGATAAAGTCTTTCGTGTCACCTCATACCCAGCAGGAACTGATTTCTTCATCAGCGAGTCGAACACCGCACAACCAAAGGGTTGCCTATCATGATGACTAAAGGTAGGATCCCAAACAAACATCGATGGTGCACTCAACTCTAATAGGAAGACTAAGACGAGGAAGCCAACTATAAAGATCAAGAACTTTTTGTTCATCGCTTACCTCCTTCCTTTATCTTGCTTTCTAAGTCTAAGAGCAGCTTAACAGTTTCTTCCGAAGCTTGGTAATTACCATATCTTACACGCATAAAAGCAGTTGTCATCCGTCCAAACTCAGCAGATAAGAATTCACGAGTGTACTGTGTTGGCGTCTTATAAAGCTGCCAACTAATCATATTATTATCTGATAACCATCGAAGTGTACGCAAATAGACTATTCGAACAGCCTTATAATAATCCTTCTGCGCCATTGCCTTCTCATATACAGCGTCGAAATTGACTCCATAGATATTGTCTTCCTCATCGTCGTCAGCCGTCACCTTGCCCGTTCTACCAAAGAGTTTGAATTGATAACGATACAAGATAAAAGCTATCAGACCCACAACTACAAGCCCAAGGAAGATGTAAACGACCATTCGAAAGTCCAAATCGCCATCATAATCAAAGATATCAGAGAAGAAATCACCTATCTTCTGAATCAACCAACTCGTCCAGTCGAGTTCTGGAGCCTGTAACTCGCGTGCATAATCGTATGCTTCATCAGCGCAATACTGGTGAAGTAAGGTTGTGTCACACGACAGAGTATCAGTCAATGGTTGTAACATACGAATGGTTATCAGAGTTTATCAAAATTGTCAATATCGTTATCTTCCTCCTTCAACTCCTCAAAACGCTGTATATCCTTCTCTACTGAGAACCCATCTTCTTCCTCTGCTATACTTCCATAGTGGAACGCCAAGGCAAAAGTAGAGAGTGTCATCGTAAGATACATACAGAAGTTCATGAATACAGATGCCAAGTACACGCAGAAGCTATAGACTGGACTACCTACAAAAGCAGCCTGACTTGACTGATCTACTATAAAGACTCCTCTCACAATAGTCAGCATATACCATGGTAGAGTAGTAAAGGAACTGATGGTATTGCTTAGGAATCCCATCACAAAAATCAATCCTAACAATGACCAGAAGGATTTGAATCCTAACCTTATACCACGTAGAAGCGCATTGAACAAAGACTCGTCTTCTTCAAAGACATATACTGGTATTGCCATTGAAACAGGTAGACTGAACACAAGAATACCCAGAAAGAAGAACACCACCAGTATCACCGTATCAAGAAGTACTGTGAATGTGATGAGAAGAGCCATAAGAACAATCAGGATAGCAACCAAGGCCAAGGACATTACCAACGACCGTTTGATTACCTTAATAATCGTCGGTTTTAAGTCACTCATCATCACTCCACGTAGTCTGTTAGGGCTTGCTTGATAATACTTAACCATTCCAAAGCAGATACCCGTCAATAGAATAGTTCCAACCATCATACAAAGACAGTAGCCCAAGTACGCTCCTCCCATTCGAAGCAACATGCTATCTGACAAATCCATGTTGTTGCCTATACCCAACGTATTGGTATAAAAAGGCATCAACACATTCATCATCACCTCCATAACAACCCCCTGTACCAAGCAAAGAGGCAAGAGTAGGTAGGTACATGCACGTAGTAACAACTTGAAATTCTCACGTATAAAGCCAAAAACAGCAGAGAATTTCTCGCCAATGCTACGCATTTCATAAAGTTCAATCTTTGGTCTTTCTATTTGCATTGCGTTGATAATTACGTTTATAAGGTAAATAAATAAAATAAAACACGACAAAGGCTAATGATAACAGGATGATACTGAGCCGAACAATATCGTTCAGTTCCGTATGACGAGTTATGAAACTCTCGATAAAGCCTGCTAAGATAAAGATTGGGATAGTACCCACAATAATCTTCATTCCCCTCTTTGCGCCACGTTGGAAGCTAACAATACGTGAATAAGTACCAGGGAATAGCCATCCATTGCCTATCGCCAATCCTGCAGCACCTGCCACTATAATAGCCGAGAGTTCCAATGTTCCATGCAACATCGTGGCTAAAAGACTTTCTCCTAATAGTCCGTGCTGATAAAAGAAGGTGTCAAAACAACCTATCATAATACCATTTTGGAAAAGCAGTATGCCCGACATAAAACTTGTCAGTACGCCAGAGACAAAGACATTAAACGACACCATGATATTATTTAGCGTAATACTGAGGAACATGTTTGCCTCGCTTTCTTGACCATATACCCCCATTGGCTGACCCTTAGCTATATTTTCAAGTGTCATATCCATGTATCCATCGCCCAAAATAAGCCGTGGAAAAGACTCATCACCTAATGTAGACACAACGCCTACCAGCACACTTATCATGAAGATAACAAAGGACAAAAGTAGCATACGACGTTCTTTCCACATCACGTCAGGCACCTCTTGTGTCCAAAAGGTTATCAGTCGTCCCCATTTCTCACGTTTATTGCGATAGATCTCATTATGTAGTGCTGAAGCAAGGTTATTCAGGTAGATAGTTATACGCGAACGAGGATAATGTGTTTGAGCAAAGGCAAGATCGGCCGTCAGCTCTGTATAAGCATCAGCCAACTGGTCGGGCATCTCAAACTTAACATTCTCTATCATCCCTTCCATAGTCCTCCACTTAGCAATGTTATTGCGTATAAATAGTATCTCCTTCATGAAAAATCACATGTATAAGCGCACATTATTATTCAATTGAGCGCAAATTTAGAGTTTTTTTTCTACATTTGCAACAGAAACAACATATAATTAACAATAGATATGTCGGAAGCCAACATCATTACCGGACAATATGTGCAAATAAGTCAATCTCCTGCCAGCTTAGGTGAACGCATCATGGCGCAGGTTATTGATAGTGTTCTAATTATCTTTTATGTGATTGGCATCTCTATTCTCATTGTCGAAACCAAAGCTGATTTCTTTGCGAATAACATCTTCTTCGCACTCGCTATATACCTACCAGCACTTTTCTATTCGTTCTTAATGGAGCTGTTTAATCACGGGCAAAGCGTGGGAAAGATGGTCATGCACACCCGTGTCGTGAAGAAGGATGGTACGACTCCGGGGATTGGTAATTTCTTCATGCGTTGGCTTTTGCAACTTATCGACATCGGTTTCTCTTGTATTGGAGTCTTGATTATACTCGTTTCGAAGGATTCTCAGCGACTTGGCGACCTTGCTGCAGGCACTATGGTGATACGTATCAACAACTACCATAAGATACAAGTATCGCTTGATGAGTTCTCATACCTCGATAGGAAGTATAAGCCAGTATATCCACAAGCAGAAGACCTCTCCCTAAATCAGCTTGATGTCATCCAACGTACGCTTAACACAGAATACGGATATGAACGTGAAAGGCGCATCACCTCGCTTGCTGCTAAGGTTAGGGAGCATCTGAAGATTACTGATACTAAGACTGATGACGAGAAGTTTCTCTATACAATCTTACTTGATTACCAACATTTTACATTAGAGATTATCTAACAGATTACGACCGGAGAAATACGACAAAATGATAAAGTAAGGACAAGGGAACATTATCTACTAATAAAATACGTCTCAGATTAGTATGTTGTCCCTGTCTTTCTACATTTTATATAAAGGTAATCCTTAGTCCTTCTCCCACTCTTCGGCCGATGTGTTGTTGCCCATCTCATGATGAGTTGACAAATAAACACAATCCTTACCTACTATCGAAATGAAAGCTACCATCTGTTAGAAAAGAGTTATCATGGCAAGTATAAAAGACAAGCTATTGGCTATTGGGACTGCGTTGGCCTACCCTCAAGTAAGATTGAAGCCTGCAATTACAAAGGAGCATTTCTCTGGCAAGTGGGTTCTTGTCACTGGTGCATCGCACGGAATAGGTAGGGCTCTAACCGAGAAACTCATTGACGCCGATGCAAATGTCTTCCTCATCGCTCGTAGCGAAGCGGAGTTACAATGCTTATGCGACCGAGCCAAGCAGAGGGGGAACCGTGCTGACTACTGTGCAATAGACCTTAGAAACAGAGAGAAATTGGAACTGCTTTGTCAAAAACTAAAGGAAACTCTACCGCAGTTGGATTACTTTTTCTGTAATGCTGGTAAGTCTATCCATCGTAAGATCACGGATGCACTGGACCGTCTACACGACTATGACCGCACAATAGACCTTAATTACCGTGCCTTAGTGGCCTTGTCATTGGCATTATTACCTGCCTTGAAAGCAAGTAAAGGAAGTATCATCTACTCTTCATCAGTGAGCACACTCTATCCGATGGCACCGGGCTGGTCGGCTTATCACGCTTCAAAAAGTGCAGCCAACACGTGGTGCGAGACGGCAAACAGCGAGTTTGCGCCGTTAGGTATCCGTGTACAGATTGCCTATCTGCCCTTGGTTCATACAGCGATGTCGGATGTCAACGAGCGGTATCAACAACTACCTGCTTACTACCCAGCTGATGCTGCCAACATTCTCTTGCGACTTGCCATACGAAAGGGGAAGCGTTACCAACCTTGGTGGGCTAAGTTGTCTGCTCCAATAGCCTATCTCTTTGCCCCGATTGTTCACTTGTTCTATAAGCGAATGGTATGAAAAGGAAGACTGACACTATCTTTTCTATTCTCTATCGGCTACACATAGTCTCGCCAAAGGGTATGTGGGTGTGGACTAAAAGTCTCACGTCTGAAGGTATCAGTCTGATGGCACTGCTCCGTTTTGCGGCTCATTTCTATCCACAACGCTGTGCCCTGAAAGATGGGAAGGCGGCATTGACCTATCAGGAGACTTACCAGAAGGCACAAGACCTTGCTCAGCTCCTTTATATGCAATACCATCTACGCCCTAACATGCGAGTCGCCATCTTAGGACGAAACAGTCTTATCCTTACTTTACTCCTCCCTGCGCTCTCTCGACTTGGCGTACAAACCGTCTTATTAAATACGGATATGGGAAGAGAACAACTATCCAACCACCTTAGAGGACGACAATATCAACTCTTTATCTATGACGACGACCTGATAGAAAACCTACCTCCTATCTCGTATCAGACTGTCACTACCACCGAACTTCACCACCTTATTATATATAGGGACTATCAGTACGAACGAAAAAGACTCCCTCGAATAGGGCGCGGAAGGGAGATTATCATCCATACTGGCGGTTCGAGCGGGAACTATCAGCGTGTGGAACGGCGCCCATCTGTCACGTCCTTTCTTCCACCACTCGTTGCCCTCCTTCGAGAGATAGGGGTCTATCAATATCAGAGTGTACTCATCGCTCTCCCTTTCTATCATGGTTTCGGACTTGCCACACTCATCGTTTCTCTCTTGATGGGAAAGGAAATCTACTTACAAGGACGTTTCGATGCTCCAAAGACCTTAGAGATTATTCAGCATGAACACATCGAAGTGATGCCTATCGTCCCTGCTATGCTTTCAAGAATTTGGCAGACAAAAGGGGCAAAAGAGATGATGAAGACTCTGAAATGTATGATTTGCGGTGGAGATAGTCTCCCTAAAAGCCTCATCAACCTAACCCATAATCAACTTGGCGAGATACTCTTCAATCTTTATGGTACGTCTGAAGCGGGCTTCTTCTTGCTGGCTACCCCTCATGACCTCGCTTCTTTCGACGAGCCTACACTTGGTAAGGCTATATGGGGAGTGCGCTGTAAGATTAAAAAGACCGACAAGGAGAATACGGGTGACTTGTGGGTACAATCAAGTTGGGCCATGACAGGACGTAAGAATAAGTGGCAGAACACGAAAGACATTGTCTACCAAAATGCAGAAGGCTACTTTTTCCATCGTGGCCGTACCGACCGAATGGTTGTTTGTGGTGGTGAGAACGTACATCCCGAACACGTAGAGCAGGTGCTTCTCTCCCACCCTCTCATCTCCGCTGCACGTGCGTTCAGTGTCCCCAACCCCGCCTTTGGCAATGTTATCCACGCTGAAGTAGAATGTACTCACAATTCCTCTCTCTCCCTGTCTGCCCTCCTCAACTGGCTTCGTCCCCAACTCTCACGAGCAGAAATGCCACATGCTATCACATTTAAGACCATTGATATGCTCTCAACGGGTAAGCAGAAAGCGCATTGAAATCCCTTCTCTCACAGAGTTTCACAGAAAATTTCAATCACAACACAAGCAGCGAAGGAGGGGTAACCTCGGTGATCACTCCCCTCTCCAATCGGGGAGGGGTTGGGGGAGGGGCCGCTCTCTCTCATGTTCTCCTTTATTCTCTCACAGAACTACACAGAAGAACAGAAATCACAAAGGCGCACAGAGACATTAAGTCAACCGAGAACACAGAGCGTTTCAGCCATTGTTGGGTGTTGGGTGTTAATTGTTAGGTGTTGATGAATAGCAATAACGCTCTGTGATATCTGTCGTCGCTTGCCGGCGTTTGTGGGTTCTCTCTGTTAGCAGAAAGGGTTCTGTTCATCTGTGAAAATCTGTGAGAGATAAAATCCCCAACGAGCCTCTCGCATTCTTTTCTCACAGAACTACACAGAAGAACAGAAATCACAAAGGTGCACAGAGACATTAAGTCAACCGATATCACAGAACGATACAACCAACGTTAGCGGAAAGGCTCTGTGATATCTGTCGCCACTTGCCGGCGTTTGTGAGTTCTACCTGTTAGCAGAAAGGGTTCTGTTCATCTGTGAAAATCTGTGAGAAAAAAAAACAACGAGCTACCACCAAAAACTTGCCCCATGACACCAACCATGGTGACAGGGGCAAGAAACGAAAATTAAATTACCGATGTATCGTCATTGATATCACATCAATGGCTTCCCGCTGGAAACATAATTAAAACTAAATTAATCAATTCAGTATTATTAAAACCGAACTTTTTTCTTTTCTTGAATATTGGCCCTATTGGCCTCATTAGGCTCATAAGCCCAATATCCTTTCCTATCCTTGGCCCGCTACAGGGCCACTTCCTCCTCCATTCTTTTTCTTGTCCTTGTCTGCTTCCTCCTTCTTCCTCACCGACTCGTAGGAGTTTGCGGCAAGCTCACTCTTCAATTCTCTTCCTGGCGTAAAGACCACACGAGGCTTAATCGTCTCGGTCTTAAAAGCCTTTTCCGTTGCAGCCCCCTCGCTTGACAGTGTTAGGCGCATTGTGCCAAACTCTCCTAACTGCACGCTAAAGCCGTCACGGAGGTAATGAGGCAGACAATCCATAAAGTTCGCCAGTACGTTTTCAATATCACCACGTGTCAGCGAAGAACGCCCCGCAATGTCATGCGCAATATCTCGCAAGGTCTTCTTCCCCACGTTCACAGGACTTGCATAAAACTTTCCAGGACCTGTCTTGGTGCCTGGTTTTCTTCTTTCAATCAATTTGATTTTCATTGTGTTTAAGATTTTATTAGTTATTACTTACTTCTGCTGCACTTTGCAGCAACACGTCTTTCATTAGTTTCGTTTCTTATACCGAGCATAATTAGCTTAAGTAAAAGCGTGTTTATTCACTATTCAAAAGAAACAAAAACCTCCGCAAAGCTTGGAAAACCCGCACGATGCGGAGGCTTAAAAACACATATTAGGTCAGAGTAAAATTTCTAACGGGTCGGAAGAAAATTTCTAACCCGTTAGAAATTTCTCGCTAACCCGTTCCCCGTAAATTTCTAACAGGTTAGAAATTTTCTTGCAACGGGTTAGATTTTTCCTTATCTCTCACCCTCCTTCATCCCGTTAGGCACTCCCTCTCCTTCGGGGAGGGTCGGGGTGGGGTTTTAAAAGGGCAAGCGCACGGACTACTCGAAACCGTCGACCCTTAACCCGTAGAAGCGGTGGATGTAGCCCACGTTGACGTAACCACTGTAAAAGTACAGGTGGTACGCTAAGGGGCCGTAGCTGGACCCCGGGTAAGCACTTGACGACCAATAGCGGCCGAGGACGCCAACGCTGTCCAGTCCACCAAAGTTGACGTAGGCTCCCAAGGCGGGCAGGTAGAAGTAATTACCTGCATCAGCTGCGGAAGGGAGCCCAGAGTTGTTGATACTACTGTTGTTGTTCTGGTACTTCTTCCATGTTGTACGTAGGTCGGTTGAACCGTCGGCAGATTTCTCGGTGTTATAATGACCCTCTGCTTGTAATACAGACTTCTTCTTAAACCACATGCCGCCTTTATATAAATGCCCCATTGTAGTCCATAACTCGTCTCCGTCCCAACGAGGATCACCGTATTTGCAATACCAAGACAGCTCGTTAGCGTTGGGGAGAGTAGCGCAACTCTGAGTAGCATTGAAAGGTGAACCGCTACCCTCGTGGTACCAACGATTGTTTGGGTCAGCGTTGTTCTGGGCGTAGTTGCCGTTACCGGAATTGTTCAACACTGGCTGGTGTCTATTGGCTGACCACCATTCATGCCCCTTCCAGTATTGTTCCTGAGCGTCCCACATATAATAATGGTCACCATCGTAATCCTTTACGTCAAGGTTAGCTGTCATATCGTAGTAGGTGTTGGCAGCGTACGTTGCTTGGGATAGAGTTTTAGTAATGGTACCCTCCACTCCTGTTGCTACGTCCTTTACCCAATAACGTACCCTTAAAGTATGAGTACCTGGCTTAATCACCATGTAAGCTCCGTTATTCGTTACGTCAGCTGCACTGTTGCCCAGTGGGAAGCCGTAGTAGTAGCTGCTACCACTTGTTGGGTCTTTTGTGGTTAAGACGATCTTATTGCTCCCCGTTCCTACAGAAGCGACTAATTTGCCTTTAGGTAGTCTGACAGTATAGGTCTCAGCGATATCGTTGTCGGAGCTTACCTCTACCTTAGTTAAGTAACAGTTTTGCAGAATTGTGTTACTTGTGTAAGGCTGGAAGACAAGGTAAGCTGGCTGATGCTCTAACTGGAAGCTAAAGATGCTGCCGCCTACTGCTCCTGTTGCCGTAGCAGTACCGTAGTCGCCTGCAATGCCGAAATGCTCGGTGTTGTCTGGGGCTGTCTGCGTTTGATTAGTAGAGATAGTTACTTTGCTGCCGTTACTATTCTTACCCAAGTAATAAACTTTATAACTTGCACTTGCGCCAAACTTGCCAGGAACTCTATAACGGAAGGAAGCTACCTTCTGAGTTGGAGCGTTGCTACTCTTCTGCAATACACCATCATCATCCTTTACGTAGATATAATCGCCTGCTTCCCAATAGAAGTCACCGCTGTCGTAATCCATTGACGTACGCGTCTTATTCTCGCCACCTGCCACGAAGGTCGTTAAGTTCTTATTCTCTTCCTCGTTTGGCTTTGCTGGGTTCTGAGACACGTCGTCCTTTGTACATGAAGCCAAGGCCAAACCTAAGCTCAGCATGATGCCCAAAGACTTTATCCCTGATAAAAGGGACTGATGTTTCATTGTCTGTTTCATCTTTCTTTTTTCTTTGTTCGTTTTCTGTTAATTAATCGCTTTAGAAATTAGTCGTCCCATGATGATGAGCTGTCATCGTTAGCTTCCTCATTGCTGCCCTCCTCAAGGTGCTCATCATTCCATAAGCCGAAGGCCTTCGCTGAAGCCGTTGGACCGCTGGCGTGGGTTGCCTTCTTGTGCTGGCTCGGGAAGGATGTATCCATCAAATAAGTGCTTTCACTTACCTGAACTATTTCACACTTTGGTGCAGAATAGTTCTTCTTTTGTTTCTTTTTCTCCATTGTCTTATTGATTAAAAATAGTTATTATTTCGTGCTTAATTTCTTCTTATTTCGTTTACATAGGAACACAAAAAAGCGAACAAAGGAGACTCCGTGAAGTCCTTTGTTTACAGGGGTTGCACAGCACGCCTCGCGCGCGTATGCGAGAAGAAAAAAGTGGGGAGGTTAGGCCTGGCCTATATGAGAGAGAGAGAGAGAGAGAGTATAAAATTATTTGGAACTACCAAATAATTTGCGATATTTTTTTCGTCTTTCTTCGTTAAAGAATCTAATGCAGCACAAAGCGTGTCTGCGCCTTTATTTCCTAATAAAGTGCAAACATTTGCTGAATTAATATTCTTTATGACTCTCATCGTTATTACGAGTTAATTTTATTTTAACTGGCCGCAAAGGTAGTGAGAATATATGAAACAAACAAGAAATTAGCAAAAAAATATAAAAGTAAATAGAAAAGCGTAGCTAAACTTTAACGTTTAGGGCGCATAGCATATCAAGTAAGGACATAACCTTTATTAAATAGCGAGAGGAAAAAGCAAAACAAAATTGGTTCTTCCAAAATATGGAGTGATAAATTAAGCCTACTACATATAAAAGGCACACAGAGAAGGGGAGAGCACGGAGGTGCCGAAGGCACAAAGAGCGACAGAGCCGTAGTGTACGTGTTACTGATAGCTTTGGTAATAAACGTTTTTAACTAATCTTGCAAACCACTGCTTTGTAATGAAGTAGGCCAAAGTATTAATAAAACTCGCAAATATCCTCTGTTCCTCCACGCACCAACGATGCCTCTGTGTCAACAATAGATTTGTTATAAACAATCCTCCGTGCTCTCCATTTCTCTGTGTGACCTTTTTTCAAGGTTCTAATCTCAGAAAGTATCACTCCAAATTGCTGAAGATCCAAAAAACTTGCCCCTCAACACCAAGAGTGGCGACAGGGGCAAGAAAACGAAAATTAAATTACCAAACTAATAATACTAATATATAATACTATGTAATACCAATATTTATTCTTTTAGAAGAAAACTTTCAAAGAATAATAATACCGTATCTATCTTTAATAGAATAACGATATACTATTGTGCTTTCCAATTCATAATAGCATCCTTCTTAGTTCCTCCGTTGGAAAGTGCCAAGAAGTCCTTTGTAAAATGCAAAGCGTATGTACCATCTGGAGCACTTGGAACTACTGGAGTATTTGTGCTAGGGAAATAAGTTCCAGTAACTCCAACATCTTTCATTATACCAGTTTTTCCATCACGGAAGAAACGATAACGTCCTTCTGCAGGTAAGAAGAAATACTTGTTGATATCAGAACTTGAAGGACGACCTTGTATAGCTGGTGTGCTAAACGATGCTTGTAAAACTGGATTAGAGTTATAATCAACACCTGTAGCACCTATACTTGCCGTGAACCCAGAAATATACGCCTTTTTCTTTATCCACATTCCGCCTTTCTGAACAGTTCCCATACCATTCCATGCCCATAATTCATTAGCATCCCAATGTGGGTCTCCAAACTTTGCATACCAAGTAATCTCATTAGTCGTTGGACAATCCTTTGAACTATTTTGCGCCCTTGCTGACATTGAAGTAGTAGGATTATACCATCGAATATCACTAGATGAAACAGGATAATTATTTATGCCATTTGTATCGTATGTATCATTTTTATATGGTTGGTCAGCTGTATGCCCAAACCAAGTATCATATTTTGCATCCCATAAGTAATATTCACGACCTATCGTATTTGTGTCGAAATTTGACTTTATATCATAAATATTACCTGCAACAAAAGTTGAACTAACATACTTCGTAACAGTACCGGCCTGTCCTATATTTGGATCTAACAATTGATATTGTATTGTAAGAGTATGAACACCTGGTGCAATAACAACATAAGATGCAAAACTCTGTGTTTCAATATTAGGAATAGAGAAATTATTTGTTGTTAATGAAATAGTATTTGAAGTTGAAGATATAGGGGCAGTGCTCAAGTTCCCTGAAGAAAAATCGTAGACGCCTGCAATAGCATTATTTGATATAATTTTGATACCTGTTAATTTACAAGCCATGAATGCAGCATTAGTACTCCTAGGCATCAAACATAAGTATGCAGCTTTATGCTGAAGAGTGAACACGAAAGATGAACCACTACCTGTTGCAATAGCTGTACCACAATCACCAGATACACCTGCATGAGAAAAATCATTCGCTACAGTTTGAGATTGATTAGCCGCAATCGTTACTTTTGTTCCATCAGAACTACCGCCTACATAATTCACTTGGCATCCATTTGAATACATGCCATTAGGCATATTAAAAAGACCTTTTGCTTTTGTCGTATTTAATACTCCAGCTGAGCTTTGATGGAACACACCAGAATTATCTTTTACCCATATTTTATCGCCTGAACTCCAATAAGCTATAGCTCCATTACCTATAGTATGTGTAATAGAAGTACGGGTAGCAGTTTGATTATTATCAATACCACCTACAAAACTAATAGTGTTTTTGTTTTCTTGTATGTGAAAATCTTCTTGTCCCACTTCATTATTGTTAGAACATCCTACAGCAAAAATTGTAGATGCAATTGTTGTAATTAAAAAAATCTTTTTCATAATCATTTAATTATTCCACAGAGTATAACTACTCTTTTCTTCATTAATATATTCCTCTTCATCCTCTTCAGTGAATAAAGTTTGTTTGGCATTTTCAAAGCTTCCACCTTGGCCAATGTTAGAATGTTGCCCACTTACTTGGTCCAACAATGTTTCAATTTCTGTGCAGACTATTCCACACATGGGCTGTTTGTAAGCCCTCTTTACCTTTTCCATAATTTTCATTTGAGTTTAGAGATACAACTTCGTGTATCGGGTTGATTTCATCCGTAATTAATTATCGTTACATGTTGATTATTTGTCAGAACTATAGACTTAAGATCTCATCTCGTATTTTCGTTAGAACCATGTGCCATCATAGAGAAAATGACACACAAACGCGAACAAAGGAAACTCCGAAAAGTCCTTTGTTTACAGGGGTTGCACGGCACGCCTCGCGCGCGTATGCGAGAAGAAAAAAGTGGGGAGGTTAGGCCTGGCCTATATGAGAGAGAGAGAGAGTACAAAATTATTTGGAACTACCAAATAATTTCCGATATTTTTTTCATCTTTCTTCGTTAAAGAATCTAATACAACACAAAGCGTGTCTGCGCCTTTATTTCCTAATAAAGTGCAAACATTTGCTGAATTAATATTCTTTATGACTCTCATCGTTATTACGAGTTAATTTTATTTTAACTGGCCGCAAAGGTAGTGAGAATATATGAAACAAACAAGAAATTAGC
>NZ_FZNZ01000065.1 GCF_900187995.1 Prevotella jejuni | reverse complement strand
ACCCTGCAATCATACAGAGATACGGGAAAAATCCCTTTCTCAATGATTGGACACAAGTGCTATTACAAGGAGAGCGACATCACGGAGTTACTGAACGCAAACAATGAATGAATTATGTCGGAGAATGAAATCATTACGCAGGAAGACCCTCAGATGCAGATGTTTGCACAACTGATGGAGGGCATATTGAAGAAATTGGAGCGTTATTGCGCTACCGCCCGTCCGATGTTAAGCGGAGAGGTTTACCTCACTGGCGAGGAGGTTTGCAGCCAATTACGGCTCAGCACACGCACGCTCCAAGAGTACAGAAACTTAGGAACGCTTCCTTTCTACAAAATCGGAGGGAAGATACTTTACAAACAGAGCGACATACAAACAATGCTTGAAAGGCATTATAACGCAATACCCAAGAAATTATGGCAAGAATAGATGAACAAAGGAAACAACGTCTGGAACAAGCCCTTCGAGATATGGGCAATTATGGCGTTAAGCTCCGCAAGCCCGAAGAGTTGCCCGATTTTGATCAGCCCATAGATTATGAAGAGGAAAAGAAAAGATTTGAGCCTGTTAAAGTTGAGGAACAAAATGACAAGGAGAGTCACAAGGACTATTCTCAACCGTTCTATCAAGAAACAGAGTTGTCACCAACGGAAAGGGCTACTTCTACCGAAGAGAATCATCAACGAATGGGAAAAACAAGGGACAGGAAGCAATTATCCGAGTTTCAGGGGAAATATCTCCAGCCCTTTCGCAACAGCCACCGCAAAGCCGTGTATGTATCAGAGGAAACTCAACGAAAGTTGGACTTCGTGGTGAGGAAAATCGGTGAGCAGGGAGCAAGCGTTTCAGGATATGTTGAGCAGGTGCTTCGAGAACATCTCGACCAATACAAAGATGATGTGGAAAGATGGCGGAAACTCTGAAGTACTGCATTCCTCGAATGCAAGCCTACGCTGAGTTACTGTATTCAGTGAATGCAGTAACACGGCATGGGCTTATAATCCCATTTTCTACATCAGCAAGGTGTGTCTTTGTACCACAAATTGCCATTTGTACCACAAAGACCCTTGCCCCAATTGGGGGATTAAATCACTCCAAAGTCGTGATTAGAAAGCAATGAAAAAGCAGAAACAAAAGAAGCCAGACGGCAGATGTGCCACCTGCCCAAGATGGGACAGATGGCACATCAGGATACCTAATCCTGAAGACCAGCAGAAGCTTATCAAACTCTACCGCAAGTCGGGAGCGAAAACGAAAAGTGATTTTGTTCGAGCAAGACTTTTAGGTGAAGTCTTTAAGGTCATCACCCAAGACCCTGCAAAAGAGCCTTACTTGGAGAAACTCTCAGAAATCGTCGTTATGACTCATAAGATAGGCGTGCTATACAACGAAGCCGTAAAAGCCCTCAATACTTATCATTCTGTCGCCACTGCTCAACGATTGCTCAGTAAACTTGAAACTTATTCCCAACTTCTTATCAGACTGCAACAACAAGCAGTACAACTGACAAAATCCCTTGAGAGTAAACAAGAATGAATGCTGATAAATCATGATGCCCAACGTTAGTATCGTGCTGTGATTGCCCAATCCCTCTTTGGTCAGTTATCAATGTTAGGAAGATAGGCTTTGTATGTTGTAGTCGGTAATAAAACGCTTCCGGCAATTCTTACATCGGTAGCGTTGTTTACCTGTACTACTTTTACCACTTTTAATAATATTGTTGGCAATGCGGACATTGAAGCTCAACTCTCAATCTGGAGCGTAAAGTGCCGAATCGTTATCGTATATTCACTTTTCTTTGTTTGGGGTTACAAATATAGCAAAAGGCAGAGAATTTATCCCTGCCTCTACGCCTAACATTTAAAGAATTTATTGATAATCATATTATTATGATGATAACTCCCAATTTGATGCATTACTAGAAATGCTATGTATATTTTCTAACGACAAAGTCATTTATCTTACTCCATTATTAAACTGTTCTTTCAAAATATTCTCAATTTCAGGGTCTTTCCTGAAAAAAGGATATGATTGATAGAACATATCTAAATTGATGGAATCTGTATAGTTTTCCATTATCCATGAAGATACGATATAAATCATCATATTATGATTAGCCTTGCTTTGTTGTTCGATAGGAAGTAAACTTATAGCTTTTTGTATTCCTTTTATTTTGTCGGGATATTTGACCAGCATATGGCTCAAACCATCAGCAAAAGTTTCATCATATTGTTCATCGGTATGTGCAAAACAATGTTTTACGACTAGAGCATAGTCCTGTTCTGTAGAAAATTTCTCTTGAAAAAAGTTTCCATCAATAATTCTTTGCACAAAAAGGCTATCATCAGACTTTGTACTGATGTCTTTACTTGTTTCCTTTTTCAGAACTGTATCTTTATCAAAATCCGTTTTCCGTTGTGTTGCTGTAAAGGTGTTTTTAGAATTATTATTACAACTTGTAACTCCCCAAAAACATAACAGAATCATTTGAAGCAGGGTGTTTTTATTGTTCTGTCTCATGTTTTGTTCCTCCTTTCTCTGTTTCGTTCTTTTCGACCTTTTGAGTTCTATGACCTATGACAACAACTTCAGGCAACTCGTAGGATTTCATTTCGTTTACTTCTTCTTTGATTTTATCTCTATCATTATAGCTGACAGGAACTTGCAAATCATCTTTCAGCGTAAGGAATCCTTTTTTCTCTTTGGGATCATTTTTTTCTAACTGTGTAACTATTTCTTTAAGTTCCTTGATGTCAGCATCTGTCATTCGCATACACCCATGTGTTCCCATCAAATCAGGCTTTTGCCTACGACCTCCATGTGTGTGCATTCCTTGTCTAGATCCCCCTTCACCACCTTGGTACTCTAAAGCCAGTAGGTCATTAGGACCAAAAGGTATAGTTGGATAATGCTTTGTTCCAGTTTTTCTCCATCCCAATATTTTATATTTTCCTTGAGGGGTATCTGCATTAGAACTATTCCTTTTTCGATAATTTCCAAGTACTTTTACAACTGTCTTGTAAATTAGATTTCCATTTCTGTCATATACAGCATATATAGCATATGGATGGTTTGCTCTGTTTGATGAAGCAGAAACTTTAATATCCCATTTTCCATCAAAATCAACTCTTCCAGTAGGCGCATTATGAGAATAAGTATATGAGGATGCTTCAGGTGCTTCTTCTGATCTTGGGTCCGTACTCATCCACAAACTCAATCTCGGCTCATAGTACCTCGCACCATAGTAATACATCCCCGTCTCCTCATCCAATTCCTTGGCATTGAAGAGGTAAGGGGTGTTCCACGTATTGTTGCGCTCTTCGATGAACACTTCGCCAAACGGCACATACTCGATGTGCTGCGATACCTCACCGTCAAGATTGGTGATATAGCTACTGCTGCCCAAGTGGTCTGGGTGGTAGTAGAACTGC
This sequence comes from Prevotella jejuni, assembly GCF_900187995.1. GTDB lineage: Bacteria > Bacteroidota > Bacteroidia > Bacteroidales > Bacteroidaceae > Prevotella > Prevotella jejuni. The sequence continues at coordinate 3,729 of NZ_FZNZ01000065.1, read as the reverse complement.
ATCTTTTCGTAATTGTCCTTGTCATGGAAATTATTATCTACAGCAGAACGTGTGCTGGCATTCATAGCCCTTGTCTGCGCAGCTTCTGGCGTGCCATCGTTACAGCAGAAGCCCTGACCATTCACATAGTCGTCATTGTCCTTACCGTTATAAGGTTGGTCAAACGCCTTGTAATTGTCTTTAATGGATTGCAGCTGCTTTGCATACTTGTCTTTGTAGTTGATGGTCAAGCCATCAGCTTCATTGCCTGCATACGATATTCGTCTTGGGTCTGCACCATAAGAAGCCAAGTCGTCCAATTTAGAAACAATTCTTTGACTACCGATGTAGATGTGCTTGGTGTACTTGCCACCTTGCCCTGCAACGAGGTATGGGCTGACATAGAGCGAGAAGCGTGCCGTACCGGTGTTGCCACCAGAGAACTCAGAGTTCACATAAATCGCTTCATTCTCACCGCTGGTCTTCACTGTGCGCTCGCCGTCGGTGTCATACCAATGCGAGAATAAATGCTGTTGTCGTCCACTGTAAGCGGATGGCTCTTTACACCGTTGTTGTGTCAACATCGTTCTTCTCAATATTCCAAAGACTTGTTTACAATTTTTATACCTTGCGAGGTATAGTATTTCCATATTCCTACTTCCTGTGCATCATCTTCTATATCATCTTGAAATATACACCATCCTTCTGATGTAATTTTGCCATTGATATTATAATTTATAATATAACACTGCAATGTAGAGTTTGGGGTACGAAATCCTGCTTTTTGTGCCTCTTTCAAAAAGTTTGAATTTTTTGAAATTTTGGTTTGTGAAGTAGCAACCATACCATTAGTATAAAAAAATAGCCATTGGTACGCTGGCATATTATTACGGTAATATCCAGAAGCTTGAAGATAATATTTATTTTGTCCTAACTTTCTGTATATTTGAACAAAGCCGTTTTTAATTCCACCAACATAGAGGCATAGTGAAACAATATCATCAGAAACTTCATACCAACACCCATTTTTTTTACCCAAGGAGTCAAATTGATTAATATATTTCAAGTTGATATTCAAGGGAACTATGGGTAAACTTATTGTTTGCCCCCAAATATTGGGGCAAACAATAAATGATAATATTAACATAAATAGCCTCATATGTAATTATCTTGGTCTATATATTGGATTCTTATTGACTACTCTCAGGGCATCTACTGGCATTGTAATTGGTGGCATAGCAATTCTCGAACTTTTAAAACGAGACATTTGAGACTTTATTACGTTTTGATTTGTTGGAGATGACATACTTCGAGATACTGTCACACTTATGAGAGCAGATGCTTCAAATTTTCCCATAAACTCAGACCAACTATTTCTATTAATTAAGAAACAGCCTTCCGAAATAGGAGTGTTTGAAGATGTCATTCCTGTCAAATTATTCAAACCTGGCTTATGGATATTTATTCCACACGCCTTTGTTGTTTTTGAATTTGACGGATTGGGTTTCCCAAGCTCTATGGAAGACGAATTAAAATCGGTTGTTCCAATATCGCTCATACGTAAAGCTTTATACTGTGCAGAACTACCATTGTGCATACCGACTTTTGCTTCATACATACCCTCTGGAACTGTAGCATATTTATCTAAGTTCGATGGATAAGTACAGGCTTCAAACTCAGAAGTAGTACCATCCCTACAATAAACCGTCGCAATTGAAGACCCCATGTTAAATCTGTTTTTCGAATTAAATGTTTTACCATTCTTTCCCTGATTGGAGAAAAATATAGCTTGCTCATATAATCCTGGAAGTAATTTCCCTTTGGAATCATACGATTTTGCCGGATTTATCCATTCATATCCTGTATTCTGTCCTGTTTCTTCATTTTTAGTAGGTTTCCACGCCTTTCCGTCTGGATCTATTAGGATTGTTGGATTGTTGGCTGTGTAGCAATATACGGTAATATGCGGAGCTGTTTCTCCAAGAGGATCTGTTGACACCCACAGGCTCAACCTAGGCTCATAGTATCTCGCACCATAGTAGTACATACCCGTCTCCTCGTCAAATTCTTTAGCATTGAAGAGGTACGGCGTATTCCATGTGTTGTTGCGTTCTTCAATGAATACTTCTCCAAATGGAACGTATTCGATATGCTGCGATACTTCGCCGTCAAGGTTGGTGATGTAGCTACTGCTGCCCAAATGGTCAGGATGGTAGTAGAACTGCATCTTTTCGTAGTCGTCGTTGGGTTTGAAGTTACCATTTGCAGCCCTTGTACGTGCCATAGCCTGTGCCGCCTCCGGCGTGCCATCGTTGCAACAGAAACCCTGACCGTTTACGTAGTCGTCATTGTCCTTACCGTTATAAGGTTGGTCAAACGCCTTGTAGTTATCCTTGATGGATTGCAGTTGCTTTGCATACTTATCCTTGTAGTCAATAGTAAGACCATCAGCTTCTTTGCCTGCATACGGTATTCGTCTCGGATCTGCACCATAAGAAGCCAAGTCGCCAAGCTTGCTGACAATTCTCTGGCTACCCACATAGATGTGCTTGGTGTACTTGCCACCTTGTCCTGCCACGAGGTATGGGCTGACATAAAGGCTGAAGCGTGCCGTACCAGTGTTACCCCCCGAGAACTCGGAGTTCACATAGATGGCTTCGTTCTCACCGCTGGTCTTCACCGTGCGCTCACCATCGGCATCGTACCAGTAGTTAGATACAAAGCCGTTCTCATCGGCTGCCAACAAGCGGTTCTCTTCGTCCCAACGGTACTTCTGCTCGGTTGTCTTTTCATCTTCCTTGCCGTCTTTCTTTACACGAGAGGTGTTAATATAGAGAAGGTTGCCGTTGGCATCATAAGTGTACTTGTGTCCGTTGTTGATATTCGTACTCTCCGTAGGAGTTTCTTCCGTGCGGTAGTTGATGTCGTGAACATTATCGAGTTGGAATAATGGGTCATAAGTCACACCTATTCCCTCCACACACATAGGCTTGTGCATGGAGGAAAGATTAAGTGGATTATGGTTTTGAGTGTATATCAATTAGGCAAGAAGTGTGCTGTTAAGGATGCAGGTTTTCTTTCTCTTTGGGCTTTTCGTTATCGTCTTTCTTTTTTTTGACCACTCGGAGTTCTACAGATTTTGCAGCGTTACGCATGGCTGCTTTTGGCGTAAAGACGATTTTCGGTGCCTTCAGGCTGTCGGCGGTAACTTCTGCCTCTGTGTCCATCATCTTAGCTGGCACTACGATGCGGAACGAACCGAGGTCTGCCAAATCCACGCTCTGTCCCAATTCGAGGGCATCGCGCACGATTGCACCAAGGCTGATGAGAGCATTACTCACATCACCTGCCGAAAGCGAGGTCTCGCGGACGATACGGTCTACTACCATCTTGTTTGTCAGATGCTGTTGCGATACTGGCTGTGCAAAGTACACCGTCTGCCCCTTACGCTTGCCGATAGGCTGCGTCTTTGATTTTACTTCAAATTCTATCATACTTTTAATTGTTTATAGTTATCACTTATGTAACGTTGTTCTTTCCTGTTTATTGCTTACGGCTTTTAATACCCATATAAGGGTAATGATGAACACCCTTATAAGGGTATTGCCCATTACCCTTATATGGGTAACGTGCGATTATCAAAGGCTATAAATTCGCATTGTAAATGAGAACTGTCCGGATTCTATTTCTCCAAACCCAAACCTGCAACCCATCTTTCTCAAAATCGTATACATGTTGCCGTTGCCCTTT
>NZ_FZNZ01000080.1 GCF_900187995.1 Prevotella jejuni | reverse complement strand
TCAGAGGGGTGACAGATATTCCTTTCTTTTTATATAGGCTTATGAAATTGTGTGCTTAAGAGAGTAGGCTTGCAACTGGGTTTTAGGACTGACCCCTAATTAGCCTAATTGGGTATATTAGGCTTAATATAATAACAGAAAGTATAGGAAGATAGAAAAGAAAAAGGGTGTATGCTCTCCTTTTTAAGAAGACTCATACACCCACTATTATATGTAAGTCTGAAAAGTTGCTCTTACTTTGAGCGCCAGAGACCATGGAGGTTGCAGTACTCACGTGCGTAAACCTCAGTTGCATCAGTCTTAAACTCAGCTACTGGGCGGTCTGTTGGCTCGAAATACTTGCGGAGAACCTCGTTGTTATTAGTTACCAACTCAATCCAAAGGATAGAGTGAGCCTCTGTCATTGGGTGCTCAACTTCACCAACAGTTACACGGTAGCCACCTTCAATCTTCTCAACAACAGGTACGTGCTTCTCTGTAGCAGCATCAGTAGTATTCTCAACTAAATGCTCCATACCAGCAACACCACACTCACCGCCTACTAATACTTCAACGATCTGACCACTCTCTGAACACTTATATAATTCGTTTCGCTTTGACATAATAAATTATTTCTTAATGTTTTATGTCTGCAAAGATATATCTATTTTCCGAAAGAAAAGAACTTTCTCCTTGTAAATATTACAAGTTTTACATTCTTTAAGACTTTACTACTTATAGTGATGGCTTCTCATTTACATAATTCCATACCTTATTATCATTCAAAAAACATTGTCTACTCCACCTTATTCTACCGTCTTTTACCATCGTAATGACGCCCAGCATCAATGAACTTAACGCCCAGCACCAATGGTGCGAACCATGAGCACGCGATGTGCGAAGGGCTAAACATCTCGCAAGTTATTGAATAAAGAAATGGCATATAACGTTAGAAAGTGCATATAAAACAAGAAGTAAGTCTCCTTTATGTAACAAGAAGACTTACTTTCTCATGGTTTATACACCTCTAAAGATAAGGAATTACTTACAAAAGTGTATGCTTTTTTCTTTTGATCTGATAGCTTTACTTACTTTACAACTATCTTCTTGCCTGCTTGGATATAAACGCCACGCTGTGAAGGCTTGCCTGTGAGTCGCTGACCAGAGAGTGTGTAATAATACTTATCGCCCTTACTCTGTTTAGCATCAACCTCAACTCCCTCAATACCAGCAACTTCATTCGTCACGTTATTGACCACATACTTGCCATTCTCCTTTGTTGATGAGATAACAAAGTAAGACGTTTTCTTCACGCGTTCAATGTCCATAGTCTGATTGGCACTGGCATTTGATGCGCTACCAATACTAAACACAAAGTTTACATAGTCATCAGCTTTTGTGAGCGTATAGTCCTTATAAAACCATGTCTTACCATTCGCAGTTGTCTTTGAAGTAACCTTATCGCCAGGCCATGACGTTGCTGTATGCGTACCACCCCATGAATGATAATTCACGTATGAGTTCCAATTCACCTGATCAGTATTCACATAGACACGAATCGTCTCTGGTGTGAAGGGAACAGGAGCCGTAACCTTATAGCTGCGAGTGATAACCTTACCCACTACACCACCTGCCAACAATGCCACCTTCAAGGTTGTTTCACCCTCAGGAAGAGTTATCTCCGTTCCAGAAGCCACCTGCGCACTACTTGCCGTTGGCTCTGTACCATCCGTTGTATAAACAAGTTTAGCTCCCGCATTGGTAGACACGGCTGTTAGTTTAACCTTTAAGTTCTCTACTTCATACTGACCACTCGCCTTATCAACCCAAGGGCTCTCAGCATCATTAGCCAAATAATAAGCATAGTGATAACCACTCAACAACTTTGTATAACGTGAGGTAAGAACTGTCAGTTGGTTAGCATTGTTACCCACTACGACCAAGAGTTTTCCGTTCGTACCTGTAACAACATTGGCATAATAATCTTTTGAAGAACGATAGACCTGATAACTGCTCGTATTCGTTACCCCAGCTAACTTACGAGCATCAATCATTGCCTTTATTTCCTTTGGATAAGCAAGATAATGAGTATAGAAAACGCAAGGTGTTCCGGTCATTGCCAAGAGATAAGCATTGGCAGCTAACGTATCTTTACGGATAGGATCTGGGCTGTAACCGCTCGTCGTTCCTCTATCTTGAACATCATGATTTTCAACAAAGGTAACGGCATATTGCTTATAAGAACCATTATCTACATTAAGCCCTGTAAGTCTTGTATCACTAAGAATACGCCAATCATTCTGATTAATAGCATCACGAACAGCATAGCGGAAAGCAAAGTCGAAGGCAGCACTACGTTTTCCTGTGGCATCAATCCACGCCTTTACAGTATTCGCATTGCCGTCCCAAAACTCACCTACCGAGTACTTTACATTTGCTGCTGTATTATAATCACCAACATGAGAAGCGCCAAATCCCTTCACCATATCATATCGGAAACCAGCATAACCGAGGTCATTAAGCAAGAAATTTTCGTATGCTTTTACAATCTTCTGTACGTTACCACTCTTGTGATCAAGGTCGCGCATACCACCCCAACCTTCTCCTTCGTCATTATTCTGACTAAGTTGAGCACCCGTTTTTCTTGCTTCTGTAGCAGCTTTTCCACCGTCATCATCAGCACAAACATCCGTAGAAAGGTTCTGATAAGTCACTCCTTTATACACTTCTGCAGGGAAACCAAACCATCCATTATTCGTTCCATGATGATTGATAACCACATCGGCAATCGTACCAATCTGCTTGTTCTTAAAGGTAGTAATCATACTCCTCAACTCCGCCTCCGTACCGAACGATGAGTTCTGATTGAAGTAATAGAGTGGATCATAACCCATCGACTTCGTTGCAGCAGCCTTACCACTCTGCGGAACCCATACAAGGTCGAAATAACCAGAGAAGTCATTAGCTTTCTTCTCCAGCACATTCCACTGCGAATCGTCGAACGAATCCCAATAAAAACCCTGTAGCATTACACCACCATAACCAGCAGGCCAACCCTGTGCTATGATGTTCAAACACACAAAAAGTGCACATAAACTTGTCAAAATACGTTTCATATAGATTTCGATTTTAGTTATCTCCTGTTGATAAGTACAAAGTTAGTGATTTTCAACACATTGTATTGCCAATCACCACACGTCTTTCATTATTTTTCATGCAATCGTTTGCACCTTGAACATAGGTTTATTAAGTAAAGAACTAACATCAGGTTCTCACCCTCATCATCAACCTTTTCTACATAGAACATGCTTAACTTTGATTAAAAAAATGGTTCTTCCGTTAAATGTGTGGACGCTTTTCGTAGTGCTTTAACGTAAGAGCCAAAGTTACTCATTAAACAAAAGTATAGCTGAGACAGTCAAC
>NZ_FZNZ01000092.1 GCF_900187995.1 Prevotella jejuni | reverse complement strand
CATACGATATATGGTCTCATGGCTAATATACTTGCCGTCCTTGGCCAATACACCAGATATTTGTTCTGGAGACCATTGCTCAGTAATAAGAAGGCACTTCGCCTCTTCCATGACATCCTTGTCTACTGAACGATTGCCTGGCTTTCTGCGCCTTGTTTGTACTGCATTTGCTTGGGCAGTTTCCCAATTATAGTGTCTTCTGACTCCGCTATTACGTCTTATTTCACGAGACACTGTACTTGCACTTACATTTATCGCCTTGGCAATATCTTTTTGTTTCGTTCTATTTTGGAGTAGCACAGAAATTGTGTACCTTTGCTCCGAGGTTAATTGTTTGTACATTGCAATGCAAAATTAATTAATCTTTGGGAGACAGAGGTCTCCCTTTCTTATTTTTATGCATTGCTTGTTGATTTTCTTCTCATGGGGGCTTCTCGCCCCCAAACCCCTCGGTGTTTTCAGGTATAGATTATTAAGCTACACCAGCACTTGGGATTGCAGTTCTATGTTGAACTTGCGTGAAGATATAACGGAACTGCCATTACCAACATTAATAACATTATTAGTTCCAGCATTAACAAAATTAGAAGATTTTGCATTTGTAGTGGCATTACCAGCACCATCAAAAGTCATGCTTACACCGCCCTTATCGTGCAATGTGACACTACCTACAGAATCATCAAGTTTCAAGGAACTACCTCGACGGCTGGTAAGGCTCTTGCAGTTGTTGCCTTGGCCACCGCCACCACCTGTTGTTCCATTAAACAGGCTACCCATGACGTAGGGGCGGGCGGGGTCGCCATGGCGGAAGCCAAGGAGGACTTGGTCGCCTACCTCTGGGATGAAAACGAAGCCACGGTTGCTTTTTACGTCTTTACCTAAACTCGGGATAAGAAATGTCTGCAAAAAGTTGGTAATCTCATTATATTTTTGTAACTTTATGGTTGAAAATCAAACAATTACAATAAACATAACAATGATTACCAAGGACAAAATTACTGAAAC
>NZ_FZNZ01000005.1 GCF_900187995.1 Prevotella jejuni | reverse complement strand
TCAGAGGGGTGACAGATATTCCTTTCTTTTTATATAGGCTTATGAAATTGTGTGCTTAAGAGAGTAGGCTTGCAACTGGGTTTTAGGACTGACCCCAACTAACGCAATTTGCTGCGTGTGCAGTAGCTGCTCTGTCTGTTGTGGCTTGTTCAAGTGAAGACACCGCACAGCAGGACAATGCAAAACAGAATACCGCTAAGGGTGTTGCTACTTTTGATGGCTCACAGCCTGGGAATGATACACGTGCGTTGACACGTACAACAGCTACCTATACACTTGGTGGCGATGCTAAGGTTTTCTGGACCTCAGCTGATAAGATTTTCGTACAGGACGATGCGAATACTTTCCACCAGAGTAATGCTGCTAATCTTTATAATCCATCTAATAAAGCAAAAGCAATATTCAGCCTTGCTTCTGGTTCATTTACATTGAACAACCGTGAGGTACGTTATACAGGTGAGAATGGTACAGATGCTAACACTGTGACCATTGCAACCACACAGACACAGACCACAGCCAACGACTTTAGCCATCTGGGTACATCAGGCGATTGCGGTACTGCAACAGCAACAGGCAGCAATGGTAATTATACCTTTACACTCAACCATAAAGCCAGTTACCTCTGCTTCATCCCACGTTGTATGAATACCGACCTCGGTCCAAATATCAAGTTGACAAAGATTAAGGTAACAGCCGACCAGCCTATCGCAGGTAAGTATGACTTCTCAACAGGAAGCCTTGCGCAGAAGGCAGGTGAGACTTATTCAAACACAATTACGCTTAATACAAGCGATTTCTCACTGAACACAACCTCCTCATCACTCGCTACCAACGGAGCTTATATGGTTGTAGCGCCAGGTACGTATAACTTTACAATCACTTATACGATTAAGGACCCTACAACCAATGTTGAGGGTGATATCGTTAAGACTATTTCAAGTTATAACTGTCAGGAGGGTAAGATAAACGACATTACTGCTTGGATAGATAAGGATATAAAAGACTACAGTGACAAAAAGTATTATATGTGGGATGCAGTGAATCATTATTGGAATGGATATGAAACTGAACAGCCTACTTTACCACAGTATCTGACAGGTGCCACTTTTGGGGCACATTACCCTCAAAATAGCACAGATTCAAGATGGTATCATGTTGGTGGTGGAAGTATTCACGCAAATTCTACTTGTCAGATATGTCCAAATGGAAATGAAGTTTTTTGGTATGCTTATAAGGGTGATCCACATTGGGATACTTCTACATTATGGTGTACAATGGGACACTTATATAAAACAGGTCTTTGGATAAAGAAAAAAAGTAAAATCATTAGTGATGAACATATAACAGCAGCTTACATGGAAAATGGATTTAAGAATGCTCATGGTACCTATGTGAATTGGAAGAATACATTTGCTGGAGATGCAGATGTCCCTGCAGACATTGCTCCTAAGTTTACAGCTGTGCCAAATAAAAATGATTATTTTTATCTACCTGCAACAGGCTTCTATGAGAATGGTAGACTTTATGCAACTGGAGACGGTGGTAACTATTGGTCTGCTGATGCAGTACCTACACGCAATACATACTCTTACGGCTTCAGATTCTATAAGGAGTATGTCAATGTGCAAATTATGCCACGTACAGTAGGAAGAAAGGCACAATCATTTGAGTAGTTTATAGATTCGTATTATAACTTCGGTAATTTAATTTTCGTTTTCTTGCCTCCTTACGTTCATATAGCGTTTTGGGGGCAAGTTTTTGTTATGTAGTATGAGTTAGAGATATACAAATGATTAATGTTAATATATAAGGTTACTCACCCCCTTATAGTCTTAATTTGATATAATGAATTCTGTTACTCCTCCAAAAGGCGTTCACCCTGTTACTTTGTCTTCCCGTACCCTATCTAAAATCCGTTCAGTTTGTTACCCTGTCTCTTCCCGTACCCCGTCTACAAGCTGTTCACCTTGTTACCCTGTCTCTTCCCGTATCCTGTCCTCGGTTAATACCGTCTTAACGATGCTATTCAGTCAAAACGAAGTTTCCTGTCATTTCTGTCAGCCTTGTTCTCCACGTAACTCTTTAGTACACAGTGAGGTTACACGAAATGTTAAAAGTGACAGCAAATAAGAATAAAACTTTTTCTTGTAGTAATGTGTAATAAATCCAGTCTTGCGTTGAAAGCCCTTTCGTTCCATGCTTTGAGAGAAGAGTAAGTTTTTTATTTTAATTTTTCTTTGCCTTTTCTTTGTGGGATTTAATATTTATTTTTATCTTTGCACCCAGTTAAGTTAAAATTAACCAGTATTTCAAATGGAAATGATAAAGAATATTATTACGGCTATTGGATGTGACCTCCTCATGAGGGGTGCACAGACTTTCTGTGGCGTAATAGATTCTTTAACAAAAAAAGATAGAAAAAAGAGCGAGAATTATTTGGTAGTTCCAAATAATTGTGTACTCTCTCTCTCTCTCTCTCTCTCTCTCTCTCTCTCTCTCATATAGGCCAGGCCTAACCTCCCCACTTCTTTCTTCATACGCGTGCGCGCGAGGAGCACCGTGTGAACCCATGTAGACAAAGGAATTGTAGTGATTTCCCTTTGTCTTTTTTCGTGTGTTGTTTGCTTGATGGCTAACAATGATATAAGCAAACATCTTCCCTTGTTTTTGATAAGGATGGTGAGTACTTTGAGACAGGAATAGCACAGAACTCAAGTAAGACAGTTTAAGTAGAGTAACGATAAGATATTATTAATTCAAATATAAAAAAAATGAATAAAGAAAGATGGGCTTACGTTAAGCCCGAATGTGAAGCGACTACATGTCAGACAGAATGTCATCTTCTCGATGCAAGCGGTAATGCTGGAACAATTGGAGGAGGTCCAACTTATGGTGAGGCAAAACGCCAAATACCTTGGGACGATGAAGAGGAAGAAGAGGAACCAGTAGAGGCAGTCTCTTTCTCAAGTAAAAGAGAGTTAAGTAACAGGTTCTAAATTGACACGTATACTAAAATTAAAAGAATGAAAACAATGAAGAATAAGACGGCTATCAGTTCGATGGTGCAGACGGCTTGCTATGCTTTTGCTGCCGTATTGCTTACAGCAAGTTGTGCTAACGACGACACAACACAGAACGAGAAAGAACAGAAGACGGAGGTTCCTGCTGGTACAACTGCTTTCAATGGTTTCTCTCAGCAGGGTAGTGCTACTCGTACAGCAATTGTCAATCATGCCAAGGGGGCTGGTGCATCAGTCAATTGGAGCAATACTGACAAGATTTGGGTAAAGGATAATACAGGTACGTGGAATCAGAGTAACGCTGTTGCTTTCGCTACTTCAAACAAGGCACAGGGTACTTTTGCACTGAATGGTACTTATAGTCAGGCAACGCATGATGTTGTTTATACGAATAAGACTATTGCTGCTGGTGCACAGCCACAGGTAGAAATCAAGTCTGCGCAGACACAGTCAGCACCAAACAATTTTGACCATGCTGGTGAGTCAGGTGATTGTGGTATTGCCTCTGCAGCAAAGAATGGTAATGACTATACCTTTACACTTAATCACAAGGCAGCTTATCTCTGTTTAATCCCTCGTTCAAGCAATCCATACGTGAACCGTAGTAAGCTTATCAAGGTTGAAATCACAGCAGAAGATGATATTGCTGGTACTTATACCATCGGTGCTAATGGTGCTCTTACCCTTGCTTCTGGTGGTTCAAAGACTATTACCGTTACAACAGGCTCTGGCTTTGCTATCGACAATTCTTCTGACGACATGAGCAAGAACGCCACTTATGCCGTAGTTGCTCCAGGTAACCATAAGTTCCGTATCCGCTATTGGTTGAAGAATACAACAGACCACCCAGATGAAACAACTGCTGGCGTTATGACTCCTATTGAAGGAACTATTACAAGATATGTAGACGTTAACTGTGTTGCTGGTATAATGACTGATGTTACTGCAAATCTCACATTGAATAATTATGATGGACATAACTACTATATGTGGGATGCACAACAGAATTACTGGTATGGACATGAGTGGGATAAGGCTGATTCTTGGCAACCAACTGGAATCAATTACTCAGATACTCGTTTTGCAACATCTCCTAGTGATATTCGATATTTTAATACTAATTATTTAGGAACGAATATTAGATATGACGCACAAACTGCTCTATTCCGAACTTTACCAAATGCAAATGAACTTGCATGGTATTGTATGGAAGGAGACCCACGTTGGGATGATGCTGAGTTATGGACAACCATGAAGCGATTGTATAAAGGAGGAATGTGGTTTAAGAAGAAAGCAAATATACCTAATTTTAGTACAGAACATATACCTGGAAACAATAGTATTGATGCACGTGTTATAACAAAAGTTTTTAGCAATACAACATTACAATCAGGTATCCCCTCACCGACTGCTATTAATGAGTATTTCTACTTACCTGCAATAGGGGAATATATTGGAGGAACATATTCTAGTGTAGGAATACATTGTGATTTATGGTCTGTAAGTGCTGACCCTGAATCTGCATTGGGAGCTTACTCTATTGGTTTTAAAAAGAATGCTGTTGGAGTAAGTACTAATAGTCGAGAATATGGATATCGAGTTCGAGCATTTGAATAGGTATTATTCATATTGGTTTGTAAAAAATGCATATCATCATTCGGTAATTTAATTTTCGTTTTCTTGCCTCCTAACGTTCTTGTAGCGTTCAGGGGGCAAGTTTTTGTTATGTGGTATGAGTTGGTGGTACAGAAATGATGGATGGTAATAGATTAGGTTACTCACCCCTTACAGTCTTAAATCAGCTATAGAGTTCTGTTACTCTGCAAGTGCAACACTTCTGTCCGATATGGCAAAGAAGAAGATGCACCGGCAATCTTCCCTAAAGAAATGTCCACTATCGTTTGGAATCTTATCCAATTCTCAAATGAAGCCTCTCATACAAGCGAAAAGACAACGGCAAGCTATTTCATCAATTATGCTGACAAGGAAATCTTCTTTGGATATACTCTTTTGTTGTGTAACTTTATCAAATGGTTTGGTCATTACGTTGAACAACATCCTAATAAAGAAGAAAATCTTTCTTTCCATTGTATCATCACTACCCCTCAAAACGGTCAGGTAAAAGCTGATAAGAAAGCGGTACAAGGTGTTACAACCAAAAGGAAAGAAGTTCCTTCTAAGGAGTCTTTGATAGGTTCAACAGGCTATGTTATAAATACAGGAAAAGTTGGTCAGGTGAAAGGATGCTGTAAGTTAAAGCCCGAAGATAAGCAATTTATGTTCAAAACGATAAGGATTCTTGAACTGAAGGAGAATGATGGCTATGATGCTGAACAATATCCATATATTGTAAGTAAACTTGAACTTGCCTAAATGTTCGAACCCTAAAAGTGCACAGGGGGGCAAAGGTCTTTATGGAAATGATAGCTGCCTGGCTCTTTTTTGTAGGAAAGAGTAGGGCTATTAACTTTAATTTCTCCTGTCTACAATAGTCTACAAAATAATGATGAGAGTATGACTGCAAAGGTCTATACTCTCATCATTCTACATTATTATCTTATATATGATTGTTTGAGTAAATCATACATCTCCTTTTGATGCTCATTTTTAACCTTCTGCGTCCACCCCTCTGGGTTCTTTTTAGCGTCCAGATACATTCGGAAGAGCTTAAGACTTTGGAGGGAGCGGGTGCTGGCTTGCTCGGCAATTCGGGCAAATTTCACTTGGACGGGGTCGTCGCTCTGTTCGGAGTTGAAGCTTTGCGAAATCATTGCTAAGTTGCCAAACGAATGGATGTCAGCCTCACTCCATTCGGTGTTGTTGGTCTGGTGCTGTGGATGCAGATGCTCAATCGACCTGTTAGTATGGAACGTGTAGGTGCTAACAATCTCTTGATCTGCCTTGTCAGGGAAGTATTCTTCTCTCCTTTCCCATAGATAGTAATCCAGTCGCCAGAACCAGTATCGGTCGATACCCTTGTCGTATGTCATGTCATCAAGGGCTTTGAGCTCTTTATGTAGTTTGTTATCATCGATGTCTTTTAGCCATTTCAGAAGTGTCTCAGAGGAGTCTACTCTCTCGTTATGGAGCTTTATCAAGATGGGTTTAATCCAATTATAGAAAGGCGTTTGAGCCACATAAAGCATTGACTGATATTGTTCTACCTGCTTACGTGCTGTTCCTTCGCCGAAGGTGAGCGTATATTTGTTTACAGTTCCTTCCCCTTCTTTATGGATGATATAGTAGTCTAAGAGTAATCTGTAGAACAATAACTGGTGATTGAAGTCTGGTATATCATCTATTTTATGTTCCTTATACACATTGAGTAGTTCTTCGCGATAGAATGAGTACGAACCATTCAGGTCGCAGTAGATGTCATAGACCATCATCAACAGCTCTGGGAAGGAGATTAAAGCCCTGTCGCTATCATCGTTGTTATCATGGTTGAAGGTGTGGCGTTCGGGTTCGATCGCCCCAATTTCAGTGTTGTCTTCATTGTCGAGTTGCTTTTTATTCGAGTCCACCACAGCGTCAAAAGCTTTGTTTCGACAGCTGTTTATGGCCGTTTCATATTTCTTCAAATATTCTTCCTCAGTCTCATCTTGACTTTTACGGATAATGGGTCGGCTCATATCCGCAACCAGGTTCCAGATGCGAGTCAAGTGTTCTTGATTGTTCTGTCCTTTCAGTAGTTCTACTTTCAGTATCTCGTGTTGTTCAAGACCCTTCCCAGTAATGTTCATGGCCTCGAAGTATTTGTTCAGAGAGGACGGATGACTGGCGTAGTAAGACGGTAGTTCGGAGAAGAAGAAGGACAGGTTTTTGTAAACATTTCGGGCATAACTTTCCCGCTCATCATCAGATGAGAAATTGCCAGAACGCTCCATAAAGTTAGAGATACAGCGTATGCCATTCTCCATCTTCTCGTTGATGATTTCCGTCTTCTCACCTTTTATCTTTTGCCGAAGATACTCCTTATCATGCGAGCGAGCGGTGAAGTTCAGTCGTTCACCATCTTTGAGGAAATCGTTCCATTCCTTAGCATATTTCTTGAGGACGATGCCCATCAGTGTTGTCACCGTAAGACGCTGTTGCCCATCAATAAGGTCATAGCCGTTGTTCGCTATACATGAGAGCATACCGATGTAATAGGGCGACTCTTCCCCATTGTTTTCAAAGTGGCGTTTGAGGTCGTATAAGAGTCCTTCCACTTGACTGTCTTCCCACGTGAAGAGTCTTTGATAGAGTGGGATAGAGAAGGTAAGATCTTCTTTTACAATGCGTTCTGGGGTATATCTATGCTTATTCATGATTAATCTTAGCTATTATTGTGGGTTCAGTAAAATCGTTTTTTAATTCTCTAAAAAGCCTTTGAAGCTGATCATGAAACCGTCTTGCAATCCCTCTCCCCTCTAAGTTTTGCCCCCAGTTTTTGATGTTCAAGAGACATTCAGCAAGGAAGAAGGTTGGCGAGGAAGCCTGGTCTATCATCATGATAATTTCGGAGTCGTTTGCAGACTGCCTAATCTTATAGGTCAAGGCCCGCTTCGTGGCATATCTGCTTTGCGCTATGTTGGATGCAATAGAGTACAGTGCCTCAGGGAGATATTGCTCGCCAAACTTGAGATAGTAGCCGAAGAGCAGCGCTTCTATGACTTCAGCGAACTTCCAATGCGACTCTGCTTGCAGCTGTCGTCTCAAGGCTTTAACGGCTCGGAGGCTGCCGAAGGACTTTGCTCGGCTGGTGAAGGTGTCCATAAAGACGAAGAAATGGGTCCCACCTTGTATCTTTTCGTAGAAATGGAACGACTCTCCGAAGGGTGGGAGGGCAGCGAGTGTGGGCGCAGTGGAGAACTCGTCCTTGACGCATAACCGTCTGTTGGGGTCATAGTTTTGCTTGCGCATCCACTTCCTAAGCGGCAACAGATAGCGAGCGGCCGTCTGTTCTAAGAGCGGATAGTCGTTCTCTATCATCCTGTTCCACCGTCCTGCAAGGTGTTCGGCCTGCTCTTCTGATGAGATGTAGCGCAGGTGGTGAGCCTTCAGAAGGTCGTAGTCGGATAGCGGTACACCCTTTGAGTTCTCATTAGAAAAGAAGGTATAAGCGAGGTCGAGCTTACTTTCTTTGAGGATGAGGACCGTGAACTCGAGCCGCTTAATAATCCTCTGACAAAGAGAGATGTCCCTGTCTGTTTCTACAAGATGGTCGATAAGATATCTCGCATTGGCGATATGTTTTCTTGACTGCTGTGATAAGAATTTCTGACTCAGTAGGGGAATATCGCCACGGTAGCCGAGTTGGCGAACAATCAGCGACAGAGTGACCAGTCGTTGTTGGCCGTCAATGACGGCGTATGTACCGTCCTCTCTCTTCTGAAGGATGATTGTACCCAGATGGTAGGATGAATTGCCATCGTTTGGTATCTCTTTCAGACTGTTCCAGAGGTCGTACACCTGCTTATCCTGCCAACAGTAATTGCGCTGATAGTCGGGAATAACGAGCTTGTTGTTGAAGAGCTTTCCAAGACAAGCAGATGCTAAGCAAACCGACTCTTTGTCTAATCCTTCTTCCTCGAAGGTGCTGTCTCCTTGATAGGGTTCGTTCTTTTCTTCCATTTCTCCTTGTTTATTTATCTCGTTGATGATTGGGTCGAAGATTGCCATTATCTCTCTCATGGACTCTCGAAGCTGTCCCCAGTCGCCTGTCGGACTGTTTATTCTGCATCTGTACGCCTTACTGCCCTGCCAGCTGTGCCATGTCAGACGACTGTCGTCGCTTGTCTTTTCTCGTAGCCTTCGTGCGAAGGAGGCGAAGGAGGCTGTCTGATACTTTCCTTCTAAGTGTAGCTCGACAAATCCTCCACAATATTCATAGTGGAGGTAGCGGTCGTCTGTTAAGATGGTGGGCACTTGTAGGTAACGATTTGACTGCCAGCTACCTGGCTTATAAACCGCACGAATGCCCTTACTCCTGTCGGGGAAGCAGGTTTTTAGGTAGGCTTCTAAGCGCTTGTCAATTCTTGCTGTCATTTTCAGGATGGTTTTTGGTTATGGTGGTGGTCGACTCCTTGCGCCAAAACTGCCATGTGGTGGTATGATTTCCTCGGTCATTACCGACAGCACATAGCTTCTGAATGTGTGCAGCCTTTTGTTCGGTGGTAGGTTTTCTATGGTCATCACCAACCGCACGTAGCTTCTGAATGTGTGTAGCCTTTTGTTCGGTGGTATGATTTCTATGGTCTTCACCAACCGCACGTAGCTTCTGAATGTGTGTAGCCTTTTGTTCGGTGGTATGATTTCTATGGTCTTCACCGACAGCACATAGCTTCTGAATGTGTGTAGCCTTTTGTTCGATGGTATGATTTCTATGGTCTTCACCAACCACACACAGCATCTGAATGTGTGTTGCCTTTTGTTCGGTGGTATGATTTCTATGGTCTTCACCAACCCTCCCAATGTTCTTTGTGGACAAAAGTAAGAAAAAGGTGGGAATAAAACGGGCATAGGGTGGGGATAAATTATGAATTTATTATGAAAAAGACTGCGCCTCCACGACAACAGACTGGCCAATAACAACAATAGACTGGGCAACAACAACCACACAGACTGGCCCCTCCCCCGTCCCCTCCCCCATAGGGAGGGGCGTGATTACCGAGATACCCCTACCGTCTTGCTGTTCGTTGCTTACGGTGTTAGTTGTGGTTGTATCACACGTTGTCCTGCACAGCTTGTCTCCTTATTTTATATGCCTTAATACTTCTGTTAAATATGTTCATTCCGTCTATCTATGTCTTTCTGTCATTCTGTCTATAAACATAAAAAACACGACAAAACATGTTTATTCTGTCATTATATGTCTTTCTGTCATTCTGTCTATAAACATAAAAAACACGCCTCAACATGTTCTTTCTGTCATTATATGTCTTTGTGTCATTATGTCTGTAAACATAAAATACACGACAAAACATGTTCTTTCTGTCATTCTATGTCTTTCTGTCATTCTGTCTATAAGCATTAATTTTCCATTCAGTATGTATGTTCTGTCTGTCTCTGTAACCTGCATGAAATCAGGAGGTTGCAGACTGCGTTGAAGAAGGGCCTTGTCAAGCATCAAGAGGGGCGTGTTCTTGGCCGTTGAAGGGCATGTTCTCAAATGGAGAAGGGCATGTTCTTGAATGGAGTGGGGCAGTGGGGTGAGGCTTCTGTGGCTGTAAGGTTCTGTGATATCGGTTGACTTAATGTCTCTGTGAAACCCTGTGTGTTCTGTTCATCTGTGTCCTTCTGTGAGAAAAAGAACATTTTTGAGACTCTCTGGGGAGTTTTTTCTCTCACAGAGCGCACAGAGTTCACTGAGCCTTTTGGCGCACATTTCGAGCTCACAGAAGGCCTCCGGCATACAGAGTTCACAGAGGCCTTTCAACTAAGATTGGCTGTAACGTTCTGTGAAATCGGTTGACTTAATGTCTCTGTGGACCTTTGTGTGTTCTGTTCATCTGTGTTCTCTGTGATAAAAAATATGTCATTCTTCTTTTGTCATTATGTCATTATGTCTTCAAAACCATAATCTATCTCCCTTTGTCATTATGTCATTCTGTCTAAAAAAGCACACCTGTCTTTCTTTGTCATTATGTCATTATGTCTTAAAAACTACATCTGTCTCGCCCCGTCCCCCTGTTATTCTGTCTTCAAAAACTACCCTGTCTGACTACTTATATTACTACATATATCCTGCTTGCGATCGGCTTTTTTGTGTTGTACCTTTGCATCGTCATCAGGAATGAAAACGGTGACAGGCTGGGCATCAGACGACTGGCAGGGCTGAGGAAGACGAGGCTGTCGGTGGGAGATGGACCAGACAATGAGAAATCAAACAATCTATTATATATAAGGTATATGATGAACGATAATCTTTTTAACGAGATAGACCTTAGCGAACGACTCTCACCACACTTCACGGTGGGCGAGATGATGCGCTCGGGCGAGGCCGTGAAGCGGCGGATAAAGAACGTGCCTAAGACGGAGGGGCGCGATGGTGAGGTGCTACGCGAGGAGGTGATGGAAAATCTCAAGGCCCTTTGTGCGTGTGTGCTCGAACCCCTCCGTCGTCGTGTCGGCCGTGTTATTGTCACGAGTGGCTACCGTTCGCCGGTGCTGAATAAGGCCATTCATGGGGCATTCGACTCCCAACATCTGCGGGGTGAGGCGGTGGATATCCATGTCACAGGGGCAGAGATGTGTCGAAAATATGCTGCTGTGCTCCGCCAAACAGACTTCGATCAGATGATTTTGGAGCCGTTGGAGGCCACCTGTAAGCGATGGATCCACATCAGTTATAGGCGGGATGGGAGGAACAGACACCAGATTCTCGGGGAGAAATAGGCGTCAGAACGAGGGCAAAACAATTCACTTTTTTGTCGCCGAAACGGTGGGGTAGGCCCTTCAAGACGTTGAACAGTAATATTTTAATTATTTACGTGAATATCTTTTCATATTTTTAATCCTTTATGTTTATGTTGAAGTATGTTTTTACGTTTTTGTGTTTTCCAACTTTTACCTTTATATTTTTATACGTTTTTAGGCTTTTGCTTGTTTAGTTATTTGTCTTTTTACATGTTTACTTGTTCGCTTGTTTATGTGTTTACTTGTTTACTCGTTTACGCATTTACATGTTTACTTGTTCACTTGTTTACTTAATTTTACACTTTTTTGTCGCAGTTACTTTCCGTGCAGATGTCCCTCCCCTCAATCCGTGGTGAGGGGAGGGCGGAGTGGAGAGGCAGATGACAGGCATGCAAGCCATTGTTTAGAATAGGTCATGAACTATGCATAGATGTCCTTAATTTAATTGTTTCACTTATTAAAATCATTCAAGTTATGTCAATCAAATTCCGTATGTATCAAGACAATCGTAGTAACAGTAAGCACAAGGGGTATTGGTATGCTCGTGCAATCAGTCCCGACCTTGTTGGTGTGAAAGACCTTGCTAACCGTGTGAGTGCCCGTTGCACCGTCACAGAGCCTGATATTCTGGCAGTTATCAGTGCGTTGGTGTTCGAAATGAACCAGGTGCTCAAGGCCGGTAACCGTGTGAAGCTCGACGGATTGGGAACCTTTCGTGTGGGCATCCATTCGTCTGGTGTTGAGAAGGCAAAGGACTTCAATCCACAGCGCGACATCTTTGGTGCTCACGTTATCTTTGTCCCTGCGGTGAGGGTGGACGCTTCTCATCGTCGTGTCAACAAACTTCTCGACGGTTTGCGTGTGCAGGAGGCCGAGCAGTATGACTCGCCTATCGCTGCTGCCAAGCCTAAGAAGGGCAGCAAGAAGGGCGGTAAGGACAAGACCTCAACGCCTTCAGCGGGTCCTGTGGCTGGTGAGTCTACCCCGACGGGCGAGTCTCATGCGTAGTCGATGAGGCTTGAGCCAATGGGTGTAGTGACCGTTCTGGATTGCTAAGTAGTTGATACTGAGCGATGAATGACGGTCACAACCGAGCGAAAGGGGGTGGGGGAGAACCGACGAAGCTCCTCCGATCCTTATTATTATATCGTCAATAACCTTACAGTTTCTGCCTGTGCTGTGTCGGTGTAGTCCGTTCGTTATGAGCGTGTTAGGGCGTTTCTTGTGACGTGACGTGCGTCGACAAGTATGGAGGAATTGTTCAAAACCATTGTTTACAATTATGAATAAACCAGTTTGGAAGAATATTTTGCATATTCTTATCACTATTCTTACAGCGTTGGCAACCACCTTGGGCGTTACTTCTTGTATGTAGTCTGTGCCCACAACTCCCTCGTTTTGAGTCTGTTCAGCCGTTAGCGGTTGCCGATTAGACTTGGTTGTGTGGTGTATCTTATACTTAAAATGCTTCAACAACACACCTGTCTTGAACTTAGACAATCGTAATCGGCTGCTTAGAAGACTTGGATGTGTGGTGTATCTTATACTTAAAATGCTTCGACAACACACCCGTCTTGAACTTAGACAGTCGTTATCGGTCACTTATAAGACTTAGTTGATTGGTTGTATCTCATTCTATCACAGATGGTTGCGAAGCTGTCGACCGACACAAACGTAGGTTATGTGCGACTTCATGGGAGGTTTTCTTCGACAGTATCGTAGCTTATGTGCGACAATAAGGGAGGCTTTTTCCTGTTTTGTCGACAAATAGGGAGGTGCAAGGCGACGGCTGGGGAGGAAAGAGGGGTGTGTTGTCTCTTTTCTTTACAATTATCTTGTTTTTGCTTTGTTATAGTGTTCTTTTATCGGTTACTAATTTGTTTCCCACTTTATTTGGCCTTTTTATCTGTCTTTGTAACGTGTTATAAGACAAGTGAATATCCTGTGGTGCGACAGATTAGTAACCTTTTTCGTATCATGAAGAGCGTTATTTGGCGACAAAAAAGTAACATGATAAAAAAGCAGGACAGTTCCTTCTCTTACAGAAATCACAGAGGCCTCACCCCCAGCCCCTCTCCGAATGGCGAGGGGAGTGATATGTGAGGTTACCCCTACTGGCTTAGCCTCACCCCCAACCCCTCTCCGAATGGCGAGGGGAGTGGTATGTGATGTTACCCCTATTAGGCTGCTTACATAGCGCGTGGGGATTTTTATCTCACGCTGGGGAGTTTTTTCTCTCACAGAGCACACAGATTTGACAGACCCTTTTTGCGCACAGTTTCGATCTCACAGAACGCCTCCGGCATACAGAGTACACAGAGCGTTACTGCTAAAGGTGGCTGTAAGGTTCTGTGATATCTGCCGGCCGCAAGGCCTCTGTGGAATGCTGTGTGTTCTGTTCATCTGTGTTTTTCTGTGAGAAATAGAACGCACCCACTCTAAAAGATGAGACACATGTGACTCGCTGGGGAGTTTTATCTCTCACAGAGCACACAGAGTTCACGGAGCTTTTTGGCGCACAGTTTCGAGCCCACAGAAGGCCTCCGGCATACAGAGTTCACAGAGCGTTACTGCCAAAGATGGCTGTAAGGTTCTGTGATATCTGCCGGCCGCAAGGCCTCTGTGGAATGCTGTGTGTTCTGTTCTTCTGTGTTTTTCTGTGAGAAAAAGAACGCACCCACTGTGAAAGAAAGAATGTTTATCTGTGAGAAATAGAGTGCACCCTCTGTGAGAGAAAGAATGTTTATCTGTGAGAAACAAGCCTCCCCACGTGGCGACCTCAGCGATTGGATGAGAGTGGTGGAAGGGCCTTTTCGATGCGAAAAGAATATATAAAGCGGACGTGATGATGCACAGCACATATAACTTACTTACTTTTCAACTCGTCAACTCGTGAACTTCTTCCCCCGTTACGATTATTTAAGTAAAATTTTTTCGGCATTGAACATTTATTGCACAAGCATCATTTATCTTTGCAGCAACCTTACGTAACAGTCTTCTCCCCAGTAGGCTGTTGCGGTGAGGGACGATGCCACTGCCGCTCGCCGACTTCTCCTACTGACCTACAAAGTGTCACGACTAAACGAGGAGGCAGATAGATGAAACACAGTTATATAACAATCAAAAACACTAAAAGCAATGATGAAAAGAGCGAAAACTATGATGAAGACTACTCACCTCTGGAGTCAAGAGGACGAGGAACAGCTAATAAGAAAGCTCGTGAATAACTTCTGCGACCTTATCAATAGGAGCGAAGAAGAAGGACTGTATTGGACAGGACTGAAGTGCGACCTCATCGAACTTGCTCACATTGTATGGGAGACAGGTCAGCTGACCGACCAGCAGGGTCGGTTGATGGACTTTCAGTCGATTGTGTGGCACATCTGTCGTGTGCTTCACGTGCGTGTCCCGTGCAATCCCTCGTCTGTGGTATCATCCGTTCGGGCACGCAAGAACGTGCGAGTGGGGCCCCTCCGTGAACGCTACCTGCAGTTGATTGTCGATGCAAAGATACAAGACCCGATGCGTTTAGAGATTAGGCGCCGCCGTCGATAACATGTTTGTCCGCCCTTTGTGGTGCTGCTCAGAATCGGTCTGAGCGTACTACAAGAGGCGGACTTATTGTTTGATATAAGTCAATAATTAGTCGATAAAGAGATAATTTATGTCGTTTGACTTGCAAGTTATGTGTATTATTGCTAACTTTGCATCGTAATTCAAGAGAAAATTATCTGGTTACAAGGTTTAGTCTTTACAGGTAATAAAAAGATTGCTCAGGATTATTCATACAGAAAGAAGATTTGTTTAGGTTAGTAATAGATTTAGGTTTTTAGTTATATTTTAGGTAAAGATTGTAGATACATTAGCGTCGCGAGACGATAATTATTCGGAGATAACGGTAGAGCGTGTGCTCGGCCGTTTCTTTTTTTTAAATGGTTTCGATGATAAAAACACGTTGTCTCTCACAGAGTGCACAGTGACCTCACCCCAACCGCAGCTGGCTTTTCCCCCTTCCCCGACCGGCCCCTCCCCCTTGCCCCTCCCCCATAGGGAGGGGAGTGAAATGTGAGGTTACCCCTACTGGCCTGCCAATAGGAGTCGTGGGTAGTTTTATCTCTCACAGAACTCACAGATTTAACAGAACCCATTTGCGCACTGTTTCGAACTCACAGAAGGCCTTCGGCATACAGAGAACACAGAGGCCTTTCAACTAACATTAGCTGTAACGCTCTGTGTTATCGGTTGACTTAATGTCTCTGTGGAATGCTGTGTGTTCTGTTCTTCTGTGTTTTTCTGTGAGAAATATAACGCAGCCACTCGATGAGATAAGGCCTATGAGATTCGCTGGGGAGTTTTTCTCTCACAGAACTCACAGAGTTAACAGAGCCTTTTTGCGCACGTTTCGAACCCACAGAGGGCCTTCGGCATACAGAGAACACAGAGGCCTTTCAACTAACATTAGCTGTAACGCTCTGTGTTATCGGTTGACTTAATGTCTCTGTGGGCCTTTGTGAATTCTGTTCTTCTGTGTTTCTCTGTGAGAGAAAGAAAGGTCCTTCGTGAGAGAAAGAAAGGTCCTCTTTGAGAGATAGAGTACTAACCATGTAAATAGAAAATGTCAAGATATTTTATAGAGAACTCTCTTCTTTTTTCGAGAAAAGACTGAGTATGCTACAAGAAGAGGCTTTTCTACGTTCGAAAACATGCCTTTCTTGCGTCAAGAAGGGCGTTTTCTACGAGCAAGAAGGGCATGTTCTCAAATCCTCTTTGTAACATTCTGATTTGTTGAAGGTTAACAAAATTATTGCAGGTAACGTTATAGCCCTTACGTGAGAGTGTTTTGCTCGTCTGATTGTAATGATTATTTACTATCTATATTAGTATTTACAATAGCTATAACGCTCTGTGATATCTGTATGCCGGAGGCGTTCTGGAGCCTCACCCCCAGCCCCTCTCCGAATGGAGAGGGGAGTGATTACCGAGATACCCCTACATGTCCTCCAAATGTTTAGCAGCCTTTCTCCTTCTATCAGCAGGCCAATAGGGGTAACCTCACATATCACGCCCCTCCCTGCGGGGGAGGGGTTGGGGGAGGGGCCGCTATCTTTTGCCCCAGTACCAACACCCAACACCCAACATTCAACACCTATTTTTATAAAGAATGTCAATTATTTCCTTTATCCAAATATTATCCTTACCTTTGTCTAAGAATGTTGACAGAAACGTAATAGAATTATTTGTCAATCTTAAAGTATAACTTATAAGCATATTAAAGGAATGATAAAAAGATGTATGCTGCTCGTTGCAGCAATGATGGTAAGCCTTTGTGCGTCCGCACAGTTCCAAGAGGGGAAGGGCTATTTGGGTGCTTCTCTGACAGGACTCGACTTGCATTATAATGGTCAAGACGGTATAAACTTAGGCGTACAGGCTAAGGCGGGTTATTTCCCATGGGACAATGTGATGGTACTGGCTAATGTCGATGCGGTGCATAATGGCTCCGAGGCTGTTGCCGACCATATCAGTGTGGGAGTTGGTGGACGCTATTACATCACACAGAACGGCCTCTACTTGGGTGCTGGTGTGAAACTGCTCCATGCCAACCATAGTTATAACGACCTCATGCCAGGCATTGAGTTGGGTTATGCCTTCTTCGTTAACCGTTCGGTGACGATAGAGCCTGCTATCTACTTTGACCAGTCGTTTAAGGATCATGACTATTCAACGATTGGTTTGAAGATAGGTTTGGGTATCTATCTCTTTGATGATTAATCAGATAGACAAGCCTGTAAGATGAATAGCCATCAGTCGGCAGGGGATAGGCCGAGCGTATATCCCTTGTCGACCGATGGCTGATACGACTATTAGAAACCAGCGGAACGGATTGCCACGGTAGTTCCTTCCCTTCGTCTCTCTGGTCAGAGAGAATCGTAAAAAGCATGCAACAGTATCCTTCCCAACTCTTAGAACGGGCCGTAGAGGCTTTCTCACAGTTGCCAGGTGTGGGGCGTAAGACCGCTCTACGCCTTGTTTTGCATTTGCTCCGACAGTCGGCTGCCGATGTGGATGGCTTTGCCGATGCCGTAGTAAGGGTCAGACATGACGTGAAATATTGCAAGGTATGCCATAACCTCTCCGATGATGATGTCTGCGGAATATGCTCCGATCCACGTCGCGACGGCTCAGTGGTCTGCGTAGTAGAGAATGTGCAAGACGTCATGGCGATAGAGAATACCCAGCAGTTCCACGGCCTCTATCACGTCTTAGGCGGTATTATCTCACCGATGGACGGCATTGGTCCGAACGACTTAGAGATAGACTCGCTCGTAGAACGCGTCAAGGACGGCACAGTGAAGGAGGTTATCCTTGCCTTAGCCAGTACGATGGAGGGCGACACGACCAACTTCTATATCTCACGCAAGCTGCGAGGGACGGGTGTGAAGCTATCGGTTATCGCACGCGGCATCTCTGTTGGCGACGAACTTGAATATACTGACGAGGTGACCTTAGGGCGTAGTATCCTAAACCGCACCCCGCTTGAATCTTAAACAAACCTATGGATAAAACAAGAAAAATACTCCTTTCGGAGTTTTATGGTGCGTGTCTTATCACGCTGATAATCATTGGAGTGTACGAACTTCGGCTTGTCTTACCAGGCAACTGGGCCGACATAGAGAGCGCAAAGATGGTCAGTCTGCAATTCCTGATGCAACTCTTGACCCTTGCCGCTATCCCTCTTGCCCTCTTCCTCTTCAAGATAGGCTACGTGCAGACACTCTTGCAGTCGGATGAGAGCCATGTCAGTCGTAAGCTCCTTGTGTGGGGTAGCGTCCGTCTGATGCTACTCTGTCTGCCAATGATAGCCAACATCTTCTTTTATTATGCCTTTGGCGATGCCGTGAGCTTCTTCTATCTCGCTGTGATATTGGCGTTGAGTCTCTTCTTCGTCTATCCCAGTAAGAAGCGATGCGAGCATGAATGTTCCTTAGACAACCCTGAGCATGAGTAAATGAAACTGAGTGTTATCATCGTAAACTATAACGTCAAATACTATCTCGAGCAGTGTTTAGAGAGTCTGCTGCGTGCTTTGGAAGGCATAGAGGCCGAGGTGTTTGTGGTCGACAACCATTCGAGTGATGGTTCGATAGCCTATCTTCGTCCCCGCTTCCCTGCTGTGCGCTTCATTGCCAGTGCTCATAACTTAGGCTTTGCAGGGGGTAACAACATCGCAATCAGGCAGAGTCAGGGCGAGTATATACTCCTCTTAAATCCCGACACCGTTGTGGGCGAGGATGTTATCCGTGCGTCGCTCGACTTTATGGACAGCCATCTAAAGGCAGGCGGACATGGTGTTGAGATGCTTAACGACAGTGGTAGCCGAGCCTTAGAAAGCCGTCGTGGCCTACCGTCGCCGATGGTCTCGTTCTATAAGATGGTCGGTCTGTGTAAGCATTTCCCACAGAGTCGTCGCTTTGCACATTATTATATGGGGGGTCTCTCATGGGAGGTTGCAGGACAGATAGAGGTTGTCAGCGGTGCTTACTGCTTCCTTCGCAAGTCGGCCTTAGACCAGATAGGCCTCTTAGACGAGGATTTCTTTATGTATGGCGAGGATGTCGACCTCAGTTATCGACTGCTCAAAGGCGGCTACGAGAACTGGTATCTGCCCGTGCGCATCCTCCACTACAAGGGAGAGAGCACTCAGAAGTCGAGCTTCCGATATGTCCACGTCTTCTATGATGCCATGCTCATCTTCTTCCGCAAGCATTATGGCGGTATGAACGCACTGTGGCGACTGCCCATCAAGGGGGCTATCTATCTGAAAGCCTTTGCCTCGCTGATGCGCACCACAGCCCACGCCGTGAGAAAGAAGTTGGGCTTCCGCACCGCAAAGAGCCGCACTTATCCTCGTTATATCTTTGTGGGAAGTGAGGAGATGACGCTTGCCTGCCAACAACTCGCAGCCGACAACGCCCTGACAGCAGAGTATCGTATAGCAGAACAGGACGAATTGATGAAGATTCATGACGAAATACTCCAACAGATAGGACGACAGAGTAAACCCTACTGTGTGGCCTACGACACCAGTCGCTTTCGTTATCAAGACATCTTAAACGCCTTCGCACGGCAGCCGAACGGCAATGTACACATCGGATTCTACCATCCAAAAGACAATAGAGTCATCACCATGACCGAGATAATAGGAGGTTAAGACATGGAAAAAAAACGACACGTGAGGGTAAGACTAAGGGCGATGGAGCCAGAAGACCTCGATATGCTTTATCACATAGAGAACGACCGTAGCCTCTGGAACGTCAGTGCCACGAATGTTCCTTACAGTCGCTATGCATTGCATAACTATATTGCTGATGCGAAGAACGATATCTATATCGACGGACAAGTGCGATTGATTATCGAGAACGAACAGCAGGAGACGGTGGGAGTGATAGACCTTGTAGACTTCGATCCGAAGCATCAACGGGCGGAGATGGGCATCATCATCATGAAAGCCTTTCGTCGACAGGGCTACGCACAGGCTGCCATTGAGATGCTGACAGACTACAGTCGTAACATGCTCCACCTCAAACAAATCTATGCAGTGGTCGATGTTGATAACGAGGTGTCCCACCACTGCCTCCTTTCAATTGGTTTTACAGAGGGCGCAATACTGAAGGAGTGGATCTTCTGCGACGGTCGTTATAAGGATGCAAGGGTAATGCAACTGTTTATCTAAAGCCCCTTATTTGCGCTTACGGAGTTTTATGAGGCTTCTATCCAAAGGTGTTTTAGATGGGAGACTATCTGAGCGTGGATATTCCTCGGGGCTTGATACGAGAGCACAGGAGTGTTTCACCTTATTATATATAGGACGATGATATTGCTTGAGGATATTTATGCGTCTACAATCAAAGCGTTTTACAGATAAGAGACCATCGAAGGAGTGGATATTCCACGATGGTTGTCATGCGTGCAGAGGGGTAATGTAACTTTTTATATAAAAAGCGTTGATTAATTTTGGTGGTATAGATTTTTATTATTACCTTTGCACTCGCAAAACAGAAAAAGGGTTTTTACGCCTTCATTTTGGTGCGTTAGTTCAGTTGGTTAGAATGCCTGCCTGTCACGCAGGAGGTCACGAGTTCGAGTCTCGTACGCACCGCTGAAACCCCTTCTGTAATGCTTGGTGCGTTAGTTCAGTTGGTTAGAATGCCTGCCTGTCACGCAGGAGGTCACGAGTTCGAGTCTCGTACGCACCGCTTAAACCTCGGTCTTTACCGAGGTTTTTTTGTATCCTCTCGATTCTTGATCTTGTATGTGTAGAATCGAACCCAGCCCTAATAACAGTAATATTCACCGTCCACTTGTCTGTTGAAGTGTATGGGTGGAAACCGACAACAGCCCTAACAACAATAGCATTTACCATCCACTTGTCTGTTGAAGGGCATTGGTGGAAACCGACAACAGCCGCTTGTAGCTGTAATCATCACAACGCCTTTGCATGAACCAACGCATGTGTAGAACCGCCCCCAGTCCCTAACAGCTTCTTCAGAACACTGCCTCAGAACGGAGGCGACTGCCTGATGCAATGCCGATGAGTGCCTGTTTATGGCTACCGAACAAAAGGCTTAAGGCGTTGTAACCCTAATCAAGTTTCATGAAAAACGTGTTCAGAACGAAAAAGGCACCTCACAAAGGTTGAATAAAGCCGTCATGTATTCCAATTCTTTCCAATGTTTGCAGAATTGGAAAGAATTGACAACGATGCTCCCTACGCTTTAGAGAGTAATTCGTCTAAGCCATCTCCTTTGATATAAGCCCTTTTCACCTTGTTTAATGAGATTTCCGAGACAATGTTCTCACCTAACAGACCGATGATATCCGACTTGGCTGTTGTTGGGCTAACACCGAATTTAACCTCCAAGTCTTTGATGGTCACCATTGCAGTGGGTTCATCAGCAAAGAGCTTGATAATCTGTGCTTGCCGCTCATTAAAGTTTCCCATGCGCAGGAAAAGACTTGCAGCTTTCTTCTCCTCCTGCTTCCGCTTGAAAGACAGAATAACCGAGGACAGGGGAGACAGGGTAAGGAAGACAGGGTAACAGAGTAAGACAGAGGTAACAGATGGGGTGGTTTTTAAGACAGAGTAACATGAGGACGGGGGGAGACAGGGTATGGGAGACAGGGTAACAGAGTAAGACAGGAGTAACAGATGGGGTAGTTTTTAAGACAGAGTAACATGAGGACGGAGGGAGACAGGTGGTTCTTTTAAGACAGAATGACATAATGACAAAGGAAGACAGGTCTGTTTTTTTAGACAGAATGACATAATGACAAATGAAGAATGACATATTTTTTCTCACAGAGAACACAGAAGAACAGAACACACAGGTGTCAGAAAGATAGCGGCCCCTCCCCCTTCCCCTCCCCAAAAGGGAGGGGCGTAATCACCGAGATACCCCTATAAAAAGGATGTAGGCTTCGTTATGTCCCTTATTAGTAATGATAATAGCTGAAAGGCCTCTGTGAACTCTGTATGCCGAAGGCCTTCTGTGGGCTCGAAATGTGCGCCAAAAACCTCCGTGAACTCTGTGCGCTCTGTGAGAGATAAAACTCCCCAGTGACTTGCATGAGTCTTATCTTATCGAGAGGGTGCGTTCTATTTCTCACAGAGTACACAGATAAACAGAACACACAAAGGCCCACAGAGACATTAAGTCAACCGATTTCACAGAACCTTACAGCCAACGTTAGCTAATCATCAACACCTAACACTCATCACTCAACACCCGTCTTTAGCTGTAACGTTCTGTGAATTCTGTATGCCGGAGGCGTTCTGTGGGATCGAAATTGTGCGCAAAAAGGGTCTGTTAAATCTGTGAGATCTGTGAGAGAAAATAATGTCCACGAATTAAACAGAGCACAAAGAGGTTCTTTGAGTTCTGTGAGTTCTGTGAGAGAAAAATCTCCCCAAAGACTTTCTCCATGATTACTTCCACCTTTTAGAGGAATTAGAAAGACGGTAAAATAGCCTTACATAAACTCAAGTGAATTACCTTCTAAAAGGTAGTGTGATATCCCTTAAAATTGAGATTGTAACCCTCAAGAAATCAGAATATTACAAGTTGCGTTTGAGAACATGCCCTTCTTGCCCCAAGAAGGGCGTGTTCTGCGTGCAAGAAAGGCATGTTCTCGAATGAAGAAGAGGCTTTTCTACTTTCTTGAGGGGGATGTTCAGTTGACGAGTAAACAAGTTTACGAGTAAACAAGTTGTGAGATTAAGTTGACGAGTAGACGAGTTTACGGGTTGACGAGTTAATAGATATTGTGGGTGAGGGGGATGTTTAAGTAGACGAGTAAACAAGTAGACGAGTTGACAAGTTAATTGATAGTGTGCGTGAGGAGGCTGTTCAAGTAGACGAGTAAACGGGTTTGCGAGTAGACGAGTTAATAGATAGTGTGGGTGAGGGGGGATTTAAGTTAACGAGTAAACATGTTGACGAGTTTACAAGTTAATAGATAGTGTGGGTGAGAAGCTGTTAAAAGAAAACGAGTGAGCAAGTTTAGAAACTCACTCACTCGTCAACTAAAATATCTCAGTATGTTTTCTTACCTTTTCGCAAGCAACAGGTCAACTCTTCAAACAGGTAAACTTGTCAACTTGCCATACGTTTCAGTCTACGTTAGAGGCCCATGGCAGACTCGTTAACTTGTTAACGTGTTACTAATCTCCGTTCCTTTGTTACTCTGTCTAACCATCTCCTTGTCTACTGAGACACGTCCGCATGTTACTTTGTCTTACTTATTTCCTGTCTCAGCAGACCTGTGGTAGATTCGTTAACTTGTTAACGTGTTACTAATCTCCGTTCCTTTGTTACTCTGTCTAACCATTCCCTTATCTGCCGAGACAGGTCCTCATGTTACTTTGTCTTACTTATTTCCTGTCTCAGCAGGCCCATGGCAGACTCGTTAACTTGTTAACGTGTTACTAATCTCCGTTCCTTTGTTACTCTGTCTAACCATTCCCTTGTCTACTGGATTAGTCCCTTTGTTACTCTGTCTAACCATTCCCTTGTCTACTGGAACAGTCCTCTTGTTACTCTGTCTAACAAATACTTTGTCTCTACAAGCAACTGGTTAACTTGTCTACTCGTCAACTCGTCAACCAATCAATCAATTTGTCTTCTCTATTGTCGGCTCCACATAGACCTCCCCGATACCACGGTAGGCACCCATGACAGGCTTAGAATCAGAGAAACGGTTCCATCCGTAAGAAGAGAAAGTCTGCTCAGACGCCAGCTTCTGGTACTCTTTGAAGCCCAGCTTACCAGCATTGTCAATAGCCAAGAAGATACTCTCCTGCGTACCATTGATAGCCGTCTCGTGCTCCTTACTAAAGTCATCAGCCACGATGACAGAGATGTAGTATTCGTAAACCCCAGTCTGCACCTCATGCTTAAAGACCACTTTACCATTCGTCATCTTAAAGCCCTTGCCCGGAATAAAGTCTACTGGCCACGTGTATTTATTATCGACAATGAAGTTCGCCTTATTCGTTCCCGTTGCTTCAATGCGTACGTTAGACGTCTTACGAACCAAGTTACGGTTTGCGTCACGCATCTTCGCCGTCTGAACATAGTCGCCAACGAAGTCGGAGAGAGCAGCCTGAACCACCTTCAGCGAGTCGACCAGTCCTGCAGCCTTTGCTATGACCCATCCCACACGTGCCTTACCCGTAGTGTTCTCCGTTGCCTTCACGGTCAGTTCACCACTCTGTTCGTCCACAGAAAGCCAGTCGCCAGTTGTCGTATAGGTCACAGGCAGGTTCGCAGTAGCAATCATAGTCTTCTGCACCGCCTTATCGTCAGTGTAGATATCCTGCCCCGCAGGGAGTCCAAAGGTGATACCCTCCTGTTGAACATTCAGTGTGATAGAGTCGCCCTGAGCGTTCTTAACGACCAAGAGCGTGTTACGGCTCTGTGGACTCGTATTCGTTGTTGCCGTCAGGAGGAGCGTCTCAGCCTTCTTCGTCACCGTCAGCCAGGCGTCTTGAGCGTAAGCCTTGGCCGGTTCAGACGCCATCTTCACCTCCTTTGTACCCCCAACGACATTAAAGGCCGTCTCCGCCTTCACGACATTCAGTCCTGCGGCATACTCCGGCAGTTCGTTCTCATTGTTGCTGCAAGCCGTTCCGAGTACGGCCGCAGCAGCGATCATGAATAAAGAAATATACTTTTTCATCCTTAATTAATTTTCGTCATGTATTGAATATTAGGTAGCGTGAAGGCATAGACATAGTTGCCTTGTGCGTCAGTGACCGGTTGGAGGTCTTCGCCGTAAGCCACTCCAAAGAAGGAGTCAACCGTGTGACCCGTTATCTGTCCACTGTCTTCAGCCTTCGCACGCTCCATGTCGTCGTCCCAAGTGAAGAACAGACTACCCGTTCCTTCACCAAAGAGTTTACCCTCCTTAGCGGATGCTGGGATCAGAAGAATACCTGCCGGATACTTATAAGTAGGGTCGGTAACAGGCTGTCCCGGCAACTCCAAGTGGCCAGTGGCAGGGTCGTAAGTGAGGAGAATCTCGTAGTTGACGTTATTGAGGTTCAATGTCCCCTTCAATGTATTAGCCACCGTGCCCCTCTCCAAGGTAAGTCTGATACGTTTGCGGAGGCTCGTCTTGAGTTGCCACTCACCTATCCAGAAGTCGATATCCTTATGGCTCTTCGGCAAGAACTGTATGATTTTAAGGTCGTCCTGCGTCAGCGAGTGGTCTTCCTCATTCCAAGTAAAATGCTGATACTTTTTGTTCTTGATGACAAGCGGTTGACGAAGTACGATACCCGTATTGGTGGTGCAGTATGGCATCGACCATGTAGAGTCGCCAATGGTGACGTTGAGTCGTCTCACCTCCTGCGTCAGTGTGCCCTGAGCGAGGGTGTCATTGCCCAAGACAAAGTCGTAGGTCTCGACGTTCATCCCCTGCATCACCGTGGCAAGACCGAGCATGTATTCCTCCCAGTTAGTGCCCTTAGGCAGACGAGTGAGGAGCATCTCATTGTGCCACTTACGTCCTTTAAGGAAGATACTATCGTTTGTTGCACGGAGAATAGAGAACTCATAGTCGCCTTGCGCACCGTCAGGACTACCCAACCAGGTCTCCGCCAAGGGGTGAATGACAGCGTTATAGCCATTGAAAGAGAGAGTCGGACCGAGGTCTTTCACGACATCGTAGCCCGAAGTCGCTTGTGCTTCGATATCCTTCACATCGCCCATAGCGGTCACGTTGCCGTTCTTGAACTTCAGTAACAACGTATATCCGCCATAGCTATAGTTCTTACCTGTGTAATACTGCATCACCCATCCGTCGTCAGCCGACTCTAAGAGTGCTTTGTAATCGGCAACTTTCTTCTCTATGCGGTCGGCCGCTGGGAGGTCGAAGGTGGTCTTATCGTCATGCAGACACGACTGCAGAGAGAGCGTCAGCATGATAGCCATGAACAGTAAATATACTTTTTTCATTTGCTTA
The DNA here is from genome assembly GCF_900187995.1 of Prevotella jejuni. Taxonomy (GTDB): domain Bacteria; phylum Bacteroidota; class Bacteroidia; order Bacteroidales; family Bacteroidaceae; genus Prevotella; species Prevotella jejuni. The sequence continues at coordinate 112,393 of NZ_FZNZ01000005.1, read as the reverse complement.
TCCATTTCCTTTTATTGGGTCAGTTGGCCTTGTCTTCTCGGCAGCCGTGGGCCGTCTTGTACGCCCATCGGTAGTCCCTGTGTGGGAGAGAAGGCCAAGGTCGTAAACCCTTGATTGTTAGTTTATTGATAATATACGTAGAACACCGTTATTACTCCAGCGTGTTAAGGTCGAGCGACCCAATCTTCCCACCTCTACGGAGGATAGCGTTGCGCAGCAGTTCGATGTCTACATTCCATGAATTACTCATGTATTCACGTATCATCTTTAGTTTTCTGTTGATGATAGAGCCACCTTTATTACCTGCATTGCGCATGATAGTGGCCCAATCCTGCGGTGTACTCGTCACGTAGATAGAGTAGAGTTCGGCAATGTCCTCGGCAGGGTTCTCCATAGAGTAGGCCGAAACAAATCCCATACTCTGTGCCTTTTTATCAGGGATAGAGGTCCAGTTGCCACTAACATAGTCCGAACGAGAGATATTATCATACGATTCATCGTACGGCTTCTTCTGGTTCAAGATGTGCATAAACTCATGGTGCATGGTATGGAAATAGTAGTTTGTCATACTACCATAGTCCTTCAGCTGTTCATCAGTGAGTGCATTGACCTTACCGAGACGCACCTTATATCCGCCCTCAGCACTACCGATGACCTCAGTGCGGTAGCGTGTGTAGCCCGGAGTACCCGTGACAACGATGATACGTGGCGAGTTCTCTTTGACAAAGTCAAGTCCAACGGTCTCTGCATAAGCGTCAAACCACATGTACTTCGTGAGGATAGCCAACTTAACCGACTTTGCTGAGTCGGCCGGAACAAAGTTATAAGCCTGGTCGGTCTCCTCTGTCTTGAGTCGATACTGAAACTCTATGTTATAAGGCATGGTGTAGTTCTTATACAACCACTGGTCGAATGGGTTGCGATGCACGGGTGCTGTCGAGAAGATAGAGTCGCCCTCAATCTTGTCATCGCTACATGATGACAGTAGCACACCACAGCCTACCAGTGCGGTAACGACCAAATATAAATACTTTTTCATAACCTTTCTTTTTTAATTATTACGTGGATTAGCAGTGATGCCAGCCGTGATAACGTCCTGAGGCAACTGTATAGCGAGTCGTGGATCACCAGCTTTCATAGAGTCGGTGACGGCTGTCACGTTCGACTGAACGTCTACCTTCCTACGATAGAGGGTTATTCCGTAACGCTTAACATCCTGTAGACGGAGCCCTTCGTGGATGGTCACGAGTCGTTTCAGCTGTAAGAGACACTGCAAGAGAGGCTCTTGTGTTGTCGACTCAATGCTGAACGATGGGTGAAGAGCCTTCTTTGGAGTAGGCTTTGTTGGCGTGTAGTAGGCCATTGAGCGATAGAAGTCTTGTATCTCGGCCAGCGTCAACTGCTTCCTATTCTTTGAGAAGACAGATAGCTCACTATTGATGTCCTGCAACGCTTTGGCATACTGTCCTGAGAGGGCATAAGCCTCGGCACGCTCCAAGAGGGTGAGGTCGGTGTTGAAAACAGCATACTCTCCGTAAGGTACACCAATCTCTGCTGTAGCGTCGATCACCTTTGGTACGTATGGAATCTTACGTAGACAATACTTTGAGACACCATTATTATATAAGACAGTATAGTTCAGTGTCGAGCCGCTGTCACCCCATGGTCCAGGAGCTTGGAGGGTCTCGTTCTTGCTAATCAGCTCTCCATGAGCATACTTACTACCAGCGAGAATAGGAATACTGATGACTCCCCACTGTGAAGGAACGGTCAACAAGAGGATGTTAGCATTGTCGCTTGCAGCCACGAAAGCGTTTGGCTGTACGTTTCCACTTGGTCCTAAGCGGTTCCACTCAGCCCAGTTACGCAGGATGTCAGTAGGCTGTTCGCCTAATACCTTATTGGCATACATCACCGCTTTATCATACTGTTGAGCATAGAGATAGAAGCGAGTAGCGAAGGCGTAAGCGGCCTGCTTGGTGAAATGGAACTTTGGTTTAGCATACTTCGTACCAACGAGTGATATGCCTTTAAGCATGTCGGCCTCTATCTTCTGGTAGAGTTCGGCCAACGTGCCACGCTCCATAGTGCGGCCAACAACCTTCTCAGGCTGTGTAGGATAAGGCAGTCCTAACTCCTTATCGGCTGTGGCTTTGTCGTAGGCTTGGCAGAAGACGGTTGATAACTGGAACATTGAGAAGGCACGACAAAGCAAGGCTTCGCCCAACTGTGCGCTATACTCCTCTTCAGTCTGCGTGTCCTTAACTTTCTTATCGATGTATTCTATGGCCTCGTTACATGCTGAGATGGCTGCATAGTGGGCCGACCACAGCTGATAAGGAGTCTCCGTATTGCTGACGTCATCGATGTCTTTCCACTGGTAAGCCTGCTCCTGAAATCTATCGAAGGCACTCCACGTACTATGGAGTTGCTCATCAGTATTATCAGAGTACATCTCCGTGAGATAAGCAGGGTGAGCTTGTGGATAAGCACTCACCAAGAGTTGGCTCACTTCCGTAGGTGTTTTAAGGTCCATACGGCTGTCGGGATACTTGTCCAAGAAGTCGTTACACGCCGTAAAGGCAAGTGATAACAAAGCTACTGGCAAGTAGGTAATATATTTATTGACTTTCATCTTCGTAAGTATTATAGTCCGAGTTTCACTGTTAACGTAAATTGCTTTGGCATAGGAGATGCTACACCGCCCACATTATAGAACTCTGGGTCTTGTCCGTTGAGGCGCTTGTCGGCATAAAGGAGGAAGAGATTGGTTGCTTGAAGCTTCAAGGCAAGGTTCTTGATCATGCTGTGTTGGAACATTTCGGCAGGGAAGTCATATCCTAAGGAAATCTCTTTCAGACGAATGAAGTCGCCCTTTGCGATACGTACATCGCTGTAGTTATAAGCGTTATACCCCAAGCGTACATTCGTGTTGGCCATATACTGGCTCTTAGAGAGGATACCTGGTACGTTCGTTTCCTTCTCTTCTCCTGATGCCATCCAGCGGTTCTTGAACGCATTCGTCATCGAAACGAGGTCGTTATAACGTGCTCTGAACTTAGGGTCGAGGCGCACGACGTTGCCAAAGGCGTATGTAAAGAAGACGTTCAGACGCAGTCCTTTATAAGTGAACATATTTCCCAATGATCCTGTATGTGTAGGGTCAGTAGGCCCTTCATACTTTAGGAAGTCTGTTTGTGTACGTTCTTGGAAGTTGATATCATCGGTGGTCACCTGTCCTTTCTCATTGATTACCATAGGCACACCGTCGTTGTTCAGTCCCACGAAAGGTATGGAGAACAGTGCACGGGCAGGATAACCCTTCTTTGCAAAACCGTTACCACTGACCAAGCTCATTACGTTTCCTTGATTAAAGAGCTTTGTTATCTTTGTCGTAGCATGCGAGTAGATGAAGTTGGTGGTCCATGTGAAGTCCTTTGTACGCATGTTGACAGAGGAGAGACTGAGCTCGATACCATTCGAGTTCATCTCGGCCACGTTGGCAGCTCGTATAATCTCACCACCCAAGCCAGCGGTCACCATGGGTCCTATCTCATCGAAGTTCTTACGTGTATAATAGTCGAATGTGATGCCCAAGCGGTTATTCCACAACGAAGCATCAAACCCAAGGTTTAGCTCATTCTTCTTCTCATAGGTCAAGGTAGAGTTTGCCAACTCGCTAATCTCAAGTTGTGGCTCTTGGTCTTCAGCGAAGAGTCGGAACGGTGTTGAGGCTGTGAGGATAGCTGTTGAGTTACTATAAGAGGCGTCAGGAGGTGTACCTGTCAGACTGTATGAGGCGCGCAGCGTCAGACGAGACAGTGGTGAGAGCTTTGCAAACCAGTTCTCTTCATGCATGTTCCATGCTCCTGACACGTTCCACGTAGGCATCCAGCGTGCACTACGGTTCCTTCCCATCTGGTTAGAACCCTCATATCGCAACGTACCATTGAATACATAACGTCCTTGATAACTGTAGGTTGCATTGCTGTAGAACGCTACACTACGAGAGTTAGTAGGCGTGATAGTATAGAAGGTGTTGCCTGACTCCAACGAACGTTTGAAGTATTGATAGATATAGAAAGGTACCATACCCGCATTATAACGTAGTCCCGGCCCCTCGAAGGCATTGCGTTGACGCTCGATATTGGTAAGCTCCATACCCCCAAAGAGGTTCATGATATGCTTCTCAGCGAACGTATGACTATAATTGGCAGTGGCTCTCACGTCGTAATCACTCATGCGGTTATCACCTTTATGATACAGTCCTCCGTAAGGTAAGACGGTCATTGGCAACACGTAAGGGTTGTCGGGGTCTTTATAGAGATACTTGTTGGCATCACGGATAATACCGTTTGCCATCGCACGATAGGCCAAAGCCTGATTAGAGTCGTCCTTCACATAATGCTCCTGTGTGGAGGTCATATACTTAAAAGCACCCAAGAGCGACAACTCCAAGCCCTTCAGCGGCTTATATTTCAGCTCTAACTGAAAACGAGCATCAAGTGTGTTCAGGTCGATATAGTTATTGTCTAACTCATGGAAGATATTGAATGGCGCATAATTGGCTACGTATGTTGCCGACGGATCCAGCACTCTTGAGGTGTTGCTGGCGTATGAATAAGGGTTGATATCAAAGTCGCGTTTCACCTCACCCCCTACTACGTCGACATCTTGACCTAATGTTCCTGGGGCGCGTTGCTTACGGTAAGCGGCACCTCCGATGAGGTTCAACGATAGATTATCAGCCAGATGATGCGTAAGGTTGACGTTGATAGTATAGCGGTTGACGTTGCTCTGCTTATACCATCCTGGGTCTAATAATGCACTGAACGACGCATAGTAGTTTGATTTCTGCGTTCCTCCGCTCAAGCTAATAGAGTGACTTTGCATGATGTTCGATGAGAACAGCTCCTTAAACCAGTTGGTGTTGCGGAACTCGGCACGCTGGAGATAACGGTTGCGAGCCTCGGTCGTGTTCTCTAAAGCAAAGCGACCAGTGGTTGGATAATACGTGTTTATCAGCTCATACATCTTTCCATAGATGCCATACTCGCTGCCATTGAGCACCTCAGAGAAGTTTAGCCAACCCTTATCGGCCAACTCACGATAGATACCCATCTGTTCCTTTGAATCGAGAATATCGAAGTTACGATACGAAGGAACCAAACGTGAGGTGAACTCACCCGTATAACTAATATGGGCCTGACCCTGCTTTCCCTTCTTGGTGGTCACTACGATCACACCAGCCATGGCTCTTGCACCATAGATAGAGGTGGCCGAACCGTCCTTAAGTATCTGGAAACTCTCGATGTCGTCAGCGTTGAGTCCTGCGATGGCCGACGAGATGAGGGTCTCTGGATTGCCCGATGCTAAGTCGTCAGCACCCACGTTGGCGGCGTCTTCCATGATGACTCCGTCGACAACCCATAGTGGTTTGCTACTTCCATAGATTGAGGTAGCACTACGGATGCGTATCTTTGGCGCCGTACCGAAGGTTCCACTGACGTTCTGAACAGACACACCAGCGGCCTGACCCTCTAATGATCTACTGATGTCGGCCACACCACTTAGACGAGCCTTGTCGGCATCTACCTTGTCTGTAGCACCCGTAAAGAGACGGCGGTCGGTGCGGGTAAGACCCGTCACAACCACCTCCTTCAGTGCCTGTGTGCTCGACTTAAGCACCACCTTCATGTCGGTAGTGCCCTTCAACGTCTGTGAGACCATACCGATATAGCCCACAGTGACTTGAGGATTAGCAACGTCAGTGGTCAGCGAGAACTTTCCATCGACATCGGTCACTACACCCGCTTTGGTGCCTACGACCATGATGGTGGCTCCGATAACGGGTTGGTTATCTTCGGCACCCACCACGGTTCCCGAAATCTTCGTTTGTGCCAATGCTGTTGAAACGTAGGTTAACAGCATGACAAAACAAATAAGTAACTTTTTACTCATAAACTTTGTTTTTATTTACTCTGGTTTTATTCATTCTATTAGATTGCTCCTTTATTACAAGAAAACACCTTTCTTATCGCAAGAGGATTGATCAATTTAATTCGTTCCGTTAATCAACTGTTGTATTAATTGTGCAAATTTAATAAAAAAAACTGAGTATGCAACGAAATAACAGATAGTTTATAAAAAATACAAACATATACATCTTTAGACAGGAGAACACACGGCATGAGGGGAGACAGGTATTTTTTTAAGACAGAATGACATAATGACAAAAGAAGACAGGTGTGTTTTTTTAGACAGAATGACATAATGACAAAAGAAGACAGGTGTGTGTTTTTAGACAGAATGACATAATGACAAAGGAAGACAGATGTGATTTTTTAGACAGAATGACATAATGACAAAGGAAGACAGATGTCAGAAAGATAGTGGCCCCTCCCCCGGCCCCTCCCCCGAAGGGAAGGGGAGTGATCACCGAGATACCCCTATGGGTTGGATGTAGGCTGCTTTTTGCCTCCTTATGGTATCTTCATTAGCAATAACGCTCTGTGAACTCTGTATGCCGAAGGCGTTCTGAAGTTCAGAGGCCCCTCCCCCGTCCCCTCCCCCGGAGGGAAGGGGCGTAATCACCGAGATACCCCTACAGGCCAGATGTAGGCTGTTTTTTACCTCCTTATTGGTATCTTCATTAGCTGAAACGCTCTGTGAACTCTGTATGCCGGAGGCCTTCTGTGAGCTCGAAATGTGCGCCAAAAACCTCCGTGAACTCTGTGTGCTCTGTGAGAGAAAAAAATGTCCTTTGTGAGATAAAGAACTCCCCACGACAAGTCTCCAATATTCTTTTTCTCACAGATAACACAGAAGAACAGAACACACAGTATTCCACAGAGACATTAAGTCAACCGATTTCACAGAACGTTACAGCTAATGTTAGTTGAAAGGCCTCTGTGATATCTGTATGCCGAAGGCGTTCTGTGAGATCGAAACAGTGCGCAAAAATGTTCTGTTAAATCTGTGAGTTCTGTGAGAGAAAAATCTCCCCAGCGAGTTGTTTGTGTGTTATCTCATAGGGAGGGTGCGTTCTATTTCTCACAGATTTACACAGATGAACAGAACACACAGCAGTTCACAGAGACATTAAGTCAACCGATTTCACAGAACCTTACAGCCATCTTTGGCAGTAACGTTCTGTGAATTCTGTATGCCGAAGGCGTTCTGTGAGTTCGAAATTGTGCGCAAAAAGGTTCTGTTAAATCTGTGAGATCTGTGAGAGAAAAAACTCACCAGAGTGAGAGATAAAAATCCCCTCTGTGAGAGAAAAACCTCCCCAAAGATTTACTCCATGATTACTCCCACCTTTTAGAGGAATTAGAAGGACGGTAAAAAAGCCTTACATAAACTCAAGTGAATTACCTTCTAAAAGGTAGTATGGTGTCCCTTAAAATTGAGATTGTAACCCACAAGAAATCAAGTGGTTATATGTTGCGTTTGAGAACACGTCCTTCTTGCCCCAAGAAGGGCGTGTTCTGCACGCAAGAAAGGCATGTTCTCGAATGGAGAAGGGCATGGTCTTGAACGAAGAAGGGCATGTGTTGCCTTGATGACAGGCGAAAATTATTGACAAGTGGGTGAGGAGGTTGAGAGAAAGGGGGAATGAAAGAGAGTTAAGACTACACCGTCAACCACTTTACAACAGGCCGACAGAGACTTAAAATACCTATTAGTAAGTATTGACAAGACCGAAATCTTTGCCTATCTTTGCAGCAAAAGAAGACAGAATGGAGAAACGATTAAAATGCCATAGAACGTCAAGTGGAAGAAAGCGTATTGCAGATTGAATGCAATACGCTTTTTTTTATGAACAAAACAAGACATTGTCCGTTAATAAGACTATTATGAAAACATTAAAAGAAAATGTGCGGAGTAGGATTGTCATGGCCGCCCGCAGTGAGTTTGTTAAGTGTGGTTATAGGAAGACATCGATGCGTACAATCTCGGCTAAGTCTGGTGTTGTGCTGGGGAATATATACAACTATTTTAAGACAAAAGACGATATCTTCTGTGCTGTCCTTCGTCCGCTGCTCTCTGTGATAGGCGAGTGTATGGCGGAGCACAGCAAGGGTGAGCACGAGGAAAAGCGTCTTGATTTCTCCCGACAACGGCAGAAGGAATTCCTATCGAGTATGCTTCGCATTATCTTCTTATATAAGGAGGAGTTGAGGCTACTGCTCTTTGAGTCGCAGGGCACCTCCTTGGAGCATTTCCGTGAGACCTTTATCGACGAACAAGTGGCGATAAGTAGGGCTTACATGGAGCAGGTGGAGACGAGTGTGTCGCCCCTCTTCTTTCGTATCAGCGCCTCTACATGGCTGACGATCATCGGTGAGATTGTGTCAAGACCCGACCTTCAGCAAGAGGAGGTGAGGCAGGCTCTGACCGAATATATACGCTACAACACGGCTGGGTGGCTGGAACTCATAAAACAATAAGTAGGTATGAAGAGATTAATCCTTATCACGATCGTGTGTCTGTGTCCTCTGCTCGTGGCGGCCCAACGGCTGTTAAGGGGTAAGATCATGGAGAAAGAGACGTCGACTCCTATCTGTGGAGCATGCATAGCAGTCAAGGGAACGAAGCAGAAGACCCTCTCTGACAAGGCTGGCGACTATCAGCTGACGGTTCCCACAGCGGGTGCTTACACGATAGAGGTGTCGGCAGTAGGCTACAAACGGCTGAGGGAGGTCGTTGCGGCGGGTGGTGATGTGACAAGAGACTACTATCTTGAACCCTCATCGACCTCGTTGCGTGAGGTTGTCGTGCGGAGTTCGGCACAGAGTGCAGAGATAAACCAGATACGACAAAGCCCTATGGCCGTGACAGTTGTGGACGGTGCAAAACTGAGAGGACGGTCGAGTAGCATTGAGGAGATACTGACGAGGACGTCAGGAATTAAGGTTAGGAAGGCAGGCGGACTGGGTAGTGCATCGCGCATCTCGGTACATGGCTTAGAAGGGAAGCGTGTGGCGGTATATATCGATGGGTTCCCACTGAACAGTCCCGACGGGTCCTTTGATATTAACGACATCCCGATAGACGTCATCAAGTATATCGAGGTGTATAAAGGAATTGTTCCTGCGGAGTATGGCGGAGACGGTTTAGGAGGCGCCATCAACATCGTCACACGAGAAGACGAGTGCGACCTGGTGGGCTTTACACAGGAGTTGGCATCCTTTGGGACGGTGAAGACGCTCGTAAGTGGACAAAAGCTCTTCACCCGACCAGGGATATTATTCAACGTGGCCTTCTTTAAGAATAAGTCGAAAAACGACTATATGATGTCGTGGCCAGTGTTCGAGACCAATCTGCCAGCGTCGGCCTATAGAAAGGTGAGACGTAGGAACGACTATTACGAAGCCAATTTCTATCATGTGGGGATAGGGTTTAGGAAGCTCTACTTTGATAAGTTCGACTTAGAATGTGCCTTTTATCAGAACAAGAAGGGGATACAGTCGCTTAATTTCGACGCTCGTCATGCCTATACAAAAGGGATAAATATCATGCCAAACCTCGTGTTGGAGAAACAAGACTTCCTCGTTAAAGGATTAGATATGAAGTACACTATCGTCACACCTATCATCCGCTCGAATATGACAGACACCGCCACGACGAGGAGACAATGGGACGGAACAGTCACGCAGGCTGTAGGAGAGACGGAAGACAACCTATTCAACGAGTCGCATAATCGGCAGTTTGAGGTGAGGAGCAAGTTTAACTTGAAATATACACACGGTCGGCACACTCTTAATCTCAATGACCAATACGCCTACTCGGCCTATACTCCTAAGGACGAAGGCATGAAAGACTATCTTGGCTTTGACCCCAGTGCCTATCCAAGCAGGATGACTGCTAACAACATCGGCCTCAGTCATCTGTTTGTCTCGGCTAATCATCGGTTTCAAAACGCATTGACTCTCAGCATCTACTACCTTAACTCGAGGATTTACAGAACCAGTGACGCTCTGGCGAAAGGGCAGGCAACAGACGAGTTAGCACCGAAGCAGACCCGTGTGGAACGGTCGTATTATGGCTTCAGTGAGGGTTTCAGCTATGAACTATGGAAGGATGTGCGGGCGAAGCTGTCGTTCTCGCATAACGTGAGGATACCCGATACGGGCGAACTCTTTGGTAATGGGGTGAGCATCAAGCCGTCGGTCAACCTGCAGCCAGAGGTGGGGAATAATCTGAACCTTGGTTTTATCGTCGATAGAAGAGGACTGTGCGGACTCATGAGGGTGCAGTGGGAGACGAATTTCTACTATATGATGATGAAGAACATGATAAGACTCTTTCCTGCTGACACACGTTCTATCTATACGAACTTAGGGAAGACAAGGACCATCGGAATGGACACTGACGTGAAGGTGGACGTCACACGCAATGTCTATCTCTACTTTAATCTCACCTTACAGGATATCCGAGACAGGCAAAGATGGTTTAATGACGAACAAGGAACGAGCAACCCTACCTATAATAAGCACGTCCCTAACATCCCTGCCTTTTACTATAACTATGGCATGGAGTACCATGCAGAGGGCTTGATAGGGCGCCGAGAGCTGTCGAGAGTCTATATCGACGTGTCGCATGTGGGCGAGTTTGACTGGGGATGGCAGATGAGTTCGCTCGCAGAGGAGCGTAGGAAATGGCGCATACCATCCAATGATGTCTTCACGATAGGCCTCCAACAGTCTTTATGGCATAATAACATGTCACTGAGCCTTGAGTTAGAAAACGTCTTCAACAAGGAGAACTACATGGAATTTAAGATGCCTCTGCCCGGAAGAACATTAAAGGCAAAACTACGCTTCAACCTGTTCAGAGACAAACTGGCAGGTGGGGCAATGAGCTTATAATTATTAATTTCTTTAATCAAAACACAATGAAACATTATTTCTTAACCGCAGCTATAATGCTGCTCACGACTGTCGGACTACTATCTTGCGACAAAGACTCACCTGACACACCGCCTACACCGGCCAAGACGGAGATGGGCTTCGTCCATAGTGTTAACATCGGAGACAATACATACGTAAGTGTTTTCAAAGACATGAACGTTGGCTCGCTCAATACCGATAATGCGCTGGTGATGCCAAAAGGTGCTTTTTCCTTCGTATATAAGGGGAAAGTGTATATTACCGACACCGAACACATCTATAAATATGCACCGAAAGAGGGTAAACTCGTGCAGGAAGGGAACACTATCCTTCTACCCAGTGGGGCTGCAGCAATGTACATCACCTTCGCTTCTGACCATAAGGCCTACGTCTCTTGTCATGGGTTAGGAAAGGTGATCATCATCGATCCTACCGCAATGGAGAAGGTTGGAGAGATTGACTTGGCGGAGTATTCCTTGGGGAAAGCCGCTGGTGACAATAATCCTGAGCCTGCCGCATCTGTCATAAGAGACGGAATACTCTACGTGGCACTTAGTCAGATGAAGGCTACCTACACCTGTGAAGCGGGTGCTTACGTGGCTTTGATTGACACAAAGACCGATAAGCCAATCAAAGTAGTTAGTGATCCTCGTGCCTCAATGGCTTCTGGTGAGTCGCCAGCCGGCGACCCTTTCATTGATGAGAAGGGCGATATCTACTTTTACTGTGTAGCGATGTTCGGCTATCAACCGGGTGTCAAGGAGGGATTCCTGCGTATTAAGAAAGGAGAAACAGACTTTGATAAATCCTACTGCTTCACCCTTGCGGATGTTAACTTAGTGGGTGTCAAAGGTAATAAGACGTCGTATGCGTACGTGAAAGTCTATGGCGGCAACGGAAAGGTGTATGCTTACCTCAATATACCAGGTGCTGCAAGCAACCCACCAGACTATGTCCACGATAAATGCTTCCAACCTTTCGAGATTAATCTCTACAATATGACCTGCAAGAAGTTGGACCTCTCCGCCACAGCAGGGTGGGCCGCAGCCATCTGTAAGTCGGGTAATGACATCATCTTCGGTATGTCTACTGACGAAGGGATGGGTTATTCCATCTACCATCCAGCCACCTCCACCTACGAACTCCTCAAGGTAAAGACCTCTGGTGCACCGTATGCAGTGCATGAGTTGAGGTAGGATGAGACCTCACCCCCAGCCCCTCTCCGAATGGAGAGGGGAGTGATCACCGAGATACCCCTCGATGTCCTCCTATTTTGAGCAGGCCAATAGGGGTAACCTCACATACTACTCCCCTCTCCATTCGGAGAGGGGCTGGGGGTGAGGCCTCTGTGTTCTCTGTATGCCGAAGGCCTTCTGTGGGCTCGAAATGTGCGCCAAAAACCTCCGTGAACTCTGTGCGCTCTGTGAGAGAAAAAAATATCCTTTGTGAGAGAAGGAACTCCCCAGCGAATCTCAAGCGTTCTTTTCCTCACGGAGGGTGCGTTCTCTTTCTCACAGAAGAACACAGATGAACAGAACACACAAAGGCACACAGAGACATTAAGTCAACCGATTTCACAGAACCTTACAGCCAACGTTAGCTAATCATCAACACCTAACAACCAACACCTAACACCCAACATTAGCTATAACGTTCTGTGATATCTGTATGCCGGAGGCGTTCTGTGAGTTCGAAACGTTGGTTGAAATGTTCTGTTAAATCTGTGAGTTCTGTGAGAGAAAAAACTCCGCAGCAAGTCTCATAGGCCTAATCTCATATCGAGGGTGTGTTCTTTTTCTCACAGAAAAACACAGAAGAACAGAACACACAGGGTTTCACAGAGACATTAAGTCAACCGATTTCACAGAACCTTACAGCCACCTTTAGCAGTAACGCTCTGTGAACTCTGTATGCCGAAGGCGTTCTGTGGGCTCGAAACTGTGCGCAAAAATGCTCAGTGAACTCTGTGCGCTCTGTGAGAGAAAAATCTCCCCAGCGAGTTGTTTGTGTGTTATCTCATAGAGAGGGTGCGTTCTATTTCTCACAGATTTACACAGAAGAACAGAACACACAGCATTCCACAGAGACATTAAGTCAACCGATTTCACAGAACCTTACAGCCACAGAGGCCTCACCCCCCTGCCTCACTCCTTTCAATAACATGTCCTTCCCCATTCAAGAACATGCCCTTCTCCATTCGAGAACATGCCCTTCTACGTCCAAGAACACGCCCTTCTTGATGCTTGATAAGGCCCTTCTCCAACGCAGTCTTCAACCTCCTGATTTTATGTAGGTTACAGAGACGAACGAAACATACATACTGAACGAGAATTTAATATACAAAGACATAATGACATAAAGACATATAATGACAGAAAGAACATGTTGAGGCGTGTTCTTAATGTTTATAGACAGAATGACACAAAGACATATAATGACAGAAAGAACATGTTTTGTCGTGTTTTTTTATGTTTATAGACATAATGACAGAAAGACATAGATAGGCTGAATGAACATACTAAACAGAAATATTAAGGCATATAAAATAAGGTGATAAAGTGTGCAGAACAACGGTTTACATGAGACCAACTAACACTGTAAGCAACGAGCAGCAAGCCGATAGGGGTATCTCGGTAATCACGCCCCTCCCTACGGGGGAGGGGATGGGGGAGGGGCCAGTCTGTGTGGTTGTGGTTGGTCCACTCTGTTGCCGTGGTTGGTCCACTCGTTTGGTTATGGTTGGTCCTCTCGTGTTTAAAAAAATAATGGCTTGCACGACAAAGGTACAAGCCACATATAATCCTTTTAGAGTGTTGATGGAGCGACGAGGGCTTCCACCAGCACTTTTTAACGTTGCAAAGATAATAATAAGTTTCAAGTAAACAAAATAAATAGGCTTATTTATGATGTGATTTAATTATTTTTTAGATTCGAGGAGAGCGATATCAGATAGTTCCCATTTCATGTGTGTAATTTGCTCTACAGTCTGTGTTAAGTATATAGACTTATTTTTCAAAGTTGTATAAGCTCTGTTTAACTCTAATACAAAGTCGTGTTGACGATTTAGTGAAATAGTCCCGATAAGATAAGCTATGACTTTTATAGCGCCACAGAGACTATATGCTTCGTCTTGTGCAACCTTTCCTGCGGGTCCTTTCTTGACTAATTGGTGGAGCCGAACATCGTATAATACTGCGCTGTGGGCACACACGTTTCGCACACATCTTACTGTCTCGATATAGTTTTCGAAGATAGTTGTTTGGTTGACTCCAAAGTGTTTTGCCACAAGTAACCTATCATCTGTTTTTATCAGGCTCTTATAGAGTAGCAGTACACTTCCGAGTGTCATGTGTTCAAGTGTTTTCCAAGCAGGTGCATACGTATCATGTTTATATTTCTTGTGATGTTGTTTTATATTGTTGTTGCGTTTCACTTCTTTATAACACTTATCGCTAAAGTCGTTAATGAATGATTGTTCAACGACAGATGGGTTAACAAACCAGCATGTGTCACCTTTATACTTATTACTTAGTTTATAGGTAAGATAAGTGCGAAAGGCTACCTCTATTCTACTGATATATTTCGAAAGGGTGTTTCGCAGGTCATAATCAAAATAATAAAGTGTAACAGCATCTTCGAAACATGTGTTCTCTCTCACGTCGTGAGTTCTATTCTTTATGTTTGGGTATGACTTTTCAAAGGGGAAGAAATAGAAGCCTAAGCGATAGTAGCCTATGTCTAATAGGTTTTCCTCAGCTTTTGCGTTATCATTAATCTTAACTCCACGGCTTGTAAGAAGCTTGATTTGTTCTGGTATTGTAGTTGCTCTTTTCATATAAGAAAGTATTAGAATACAAATGTACGAAACATTTTAAGATGCTCCAACATTTTCTTAGAAATCTTGTGACTTAGTGTGTAAAGGTCTTATTATTTCCTTATTATTTGTGAGAAAGCACTCGTTGTTCATGATGTCTACTCTTTCAGTGGGTGTTGGGTGATGGGTGCTTAGGTGGTGGTTGATGATTGTTGGGTGTTAATGGATACTTTGGGTGGTGGGGGTTGAGTGATGGCTTTGGTCGTTGATGGATATTGAGGATGATAGGTGTTGAGTATTAGGGGTAGCGCTGTTAGTGTTGTAGCGTTCCTCTATATAGTATTCAAAGTTTATATACTCATTGCTAACTTTGTCACGTTAGGCGCTCCCCTCCCTTTCGACGAGTTGTTGTGTGAGGGGGGCTTCCTTATCTTCTTTTTCTGACATAATTCACAACTTTTTTTCTTTTCGGCTTTGTCTATATGTATTTATTTGTTATCTTTGCGGATGATTGAGTAGATTTTCCTTAAAAGGGAGTCGAAGACATACATAATATTATGAGTAAGATAAAGACAATAGGTATCTTGACCTCAGGCGGTGATGCCCCAGGTATGAATGCAGCTATACGTGCTGTGACCAGAGCAGGCATATATAACGGTTTTGAGATAAAGGCCGTCTATAGAGGTTACGAAGGATTGATAACAGGTGACATAAAGCCTTTTACGACCGAGAATGTCAGTGGCATTATCGGTCAGGGCGGTACGATTCTTAAGACGGCACGCTCAAAAGGTTTCACAACAAAGGAGGGTAGACAGCAAGCATACGACAACCTTGTTAGTCAAGGGATTGATGCTTTGGTGGTCATCGGCGGTAATGGTTCGCTGACGGGTGCTATGTTGTTTGCACAAGAGTTTGATTATTGTTGTATCGGTTTGCCTGGTACGATAGACAACGACCTTTATGGTACGGACAGTACGATAGGTTATGACACGACGATGAACACGATAGTGGAGTGTGTAGACCGTATTCGTGATACTGCCCAGAGCCATGAACGTATCTTCTTTGTGGAGGTGATGGGTCGTGATGCTGGTTTCTTAGCTCAGAACTCGGCTATTGCGAGTGGTGCTGAGGCCGCTATCATTCCAGAAGACTCCACGAATGTCGACCAGTTGGCACGCTTCATGGAGCGCGGCATACGTAAGTCTAAGAGAAGTTGTATCGTCATTGTGTCAGAGAGTCCAAAGTGTGGTGCGATGTATTATGCCGACCGTGTGCGCAATGAGTTCCCTGATTATGATGTTCGTGTGTCAATTCTTGGCCACTTGCAGCGTGGTGGTCGCCCATCAGCTCGCGACCGTATCCTTGCAAGTAGTACGGGTGTTGGAGCCATAGAAGCCATCATACAGGGTCAGCGCAATATTATGGTAGGTGTGAGAAACAACGAGGTAGTCTACGTCCCATTGTCTGAGGCAATCCGTTCAGACAAGCCTTTCGACAAGAAACTCATCAAGGTACTCGACGAGTTGAGCATCTAAGCGCACCTCTTCCACCTTATTATATATATAGAAGAAGTAATAATAAAAAAAAAGAAAAGATATTTATGTCACAGATTAATGGGCGCATCTCCCAGATTATCGGTCCTGTTATCGATGTTTACTTTGATACTAAGGGCGAGAATCCTGAGAAGGTTCTGCCAAAGATTCACGATGCTCTGCGTGTTAAACGACCAAATGGGCAGGATTTGATTATCGAGGTACAGCAACACATCGGAGAGGATACTGTACGTTGTGTGGCCATGGACAATACGGATGGTTTGCAACGTGACCTTGAGGTAGTACCAACGGGTAGTCCTATCGTCATGCCCGCTGGCGACCAGATTAAGGGTCGTATGTTGAACGTTATAGGCCAGCCTATCGACGGTATGAAGGCACTGAATATGGAAGGTGCATACCCTATCCACCGTGAGGCACCGAAGTTTGAAGACCTCTCTACGCATAAGGAGATGCTTCAGACGGGTATTAAGGTCATCGACCTATTGGAGCCTTATATGAAGGGTGGTAAGATTGGACTCTTTGGAGGTGCCGGTGTAGGTAAGACGGTGCTTATTATGGAGTTGATTAATAACATCGCTAAGGGTCATAATGGATACTCTGTTTTTGCCGGTGTGGGCGAGCGTACACGTGAAGGTAACGACTTGATACGTGATATGTTGGAGTCAGGTGTTATCCGTTATGGCGAGAAGTTCCGCAAAGCCATGGATGAAGGCAAGTGGGACCTGTCGCTTGTTGACCAAGAGGAGTTGCAGAAGTCGCAGGCTACTCTTGTCTATGGACAGATGAATGAGCCACCAGGGGCACGTGCATCAGTGGCTTTGTCAGGTTTGACCGTTGCTGAGGAGTTCCGTGACCATGGTGGTAAGAATGGTGAGGCAGCAGATATCATGTTCTTCATCGATAACATCTTCCGTTTTACACAGGCCGGATCAGAGGTGTCAGCACTGTTGGGTCGTATGCCATCAGCCGTAGGTTATCAGCCAACATTGGCCAGTGAGATGGGTGCAATGCAGGAGCGTATCACCTCAACGAAGCATGGTTCAATCACTTCAGTACAAGCCGTTTATGTGCCAGCAGACGACTTGACCGACCCAGCGCCAGCCACTACCTTTACTCACTTGGACGCAACAACAGAGTTGAGTCGTAAGATCACCGAGCTTGGTATCTATCCGGCGGTAGACCCACTGGGCAGTACTTCACGTATCCTCGACCCACTGATTGTTGGTAAGGACCACTATGAGTGTGCGCAGAGAGTAAAGCAGCTGTTGCAGCATTATAATGAGTTGCAGGATATCATTGCCATCTTAGGTATGGACGAGCTGTCAGATGAGGATAAGCAGGTGGTAAACCGTGCGCGTCGTGTGCAGCGTTTCCTCTCTCAACCATTTACTGTAGCTGAGCAGTTCACGGGTGTTAAGGGCGTTATGGTACCAATCGAGGAGACCATCAAGGGCTTCAATGCCATCTTGAATGGTGAGGTAGACGACCTACCAGAGCAGGCCTTCTTGAACGTTGGTACGATAGAGGATGTCAAGGAGAAGGCTAAGCAGCTGTTAGAAGCATCTAAGTAATCATCTTCTTGTACAAATAGAATAATAATTGAATTGTCTATGTTGACACTTAGAATAGTTTCTCCTGAAAGGATTGTCTTCACAGGTGAGGTGGATAGTGTGATGGTTCCAGGAGCAGTAGGACCTTTCGAAATCCTTAACAATCACGCTCCTATCATCTCAACGCTCGTTGAAGGCAAGGTAGAATATACCGTAAAAGGAGTAAAGACAGAGTTTCAGATAGTAGGCGGGTTCGTCGAGGTGAAGAAGAATAACGTCGACCTCTGTGTAGAAATCTAAGTAAGATAATCGACGGAGAGCATAGTTAGTATGATGGATTACGATAAAGTCTATAAGAAATACTATAAGTATAGCCTGTGGATTGCCGCTGCGCTCTATCTTATTGGGATACTTGTGGTACAGCTGACAGAGCGTTTTTCCTACATACCGATGCTCACGATTAGTGCTGTCTTCTCTGTTGTCACAGCCTCTGTCTATGGAGGTGCGTGGAAGGCCATCGTTAGTCAGTCGCCAGCAGTACTCAATAAGTTCTATCTTGCAGCGTCAGGACTGCGGATGCTATTGGCTTTCATGGTGATAGTCGTCTATGCCTTCGTGGTGAAGGACCGTACGAGACTGATCAGCTTCGCCGTTATCTTCATGATATTCTACCTTATACTATTGGTATTCGATACCTTCTATTTTTACAAAGTGGAAAAGAACAATAAAATTAATAAATAACGAATGAAATATCTCAAGCATCTGATTTGCATGGTGATGATGCTCTTTCTGTTGCTACCTGGTGCTGCGGCATCAGAGAGTAAAGGGGAGGGAGTAAACCTGCAGGAGATATTGTGGGGACATATCAAGGACTCATACGAGTGGCATGTAACCAATATTGGAGATAAGCCCATCATCATCAATCTACCAGTCATTGTGAAGACATCAAACGGCTGGTACATGGGTTGGGCTGAAGACTTCGCTGAGGAGCCCTTAGAGAGTGGTCCGCATGCGGGCTATCGACCTTGTAAGAACAACCCCGACCTGTTCATTGCGACGAAAGGAAACTATGAACGACGTATCGTGGAGTTACAGAAGGATGGCACAGAAGTGCGTCCTTTCGATATCTCAATCACTAAGTCGGTGTGCGTACTCTTCATTGATGCCATCATTCTCATGCTTTGTATCTTGATACCAGCACGCTGGTGTCGTCGCCATAAGGTGACCGATAAGGCCCCAAAAGGCTTTACTGGCTTGATGCACATGTTTGTGATGTATGTCTACGATGAGGTGATCAAGCCAACATTAGGTAAGGAGTCCGATCGGTATGCACCTTATCTTCTGACTTGCTTCTTCTTTATCTTCGTGGCTAACATCATGGGTATCGTACCATTCCCACCGGGGGGTGGTAACCTGACAGGTAATATCACCATTACTTTCTTCTTAGCTGTTTGCACCTTCTTAATAACCAATTTCTCTGGAACAAAGCATTATTGGAAGGATATCTTTTGGCCAGATGTACCCGCATGGTTGAAGGTTCCGGTGCCATTGATGCCTGTGATAGAGATATTCGGTATCTTTACTAAGCCCTTCGCATTGATGGTGCGTCTCTTTGCCAATATGATGGCAGGACACGCTATAGCGTTGGCACTGACCTGTATCATCTTTATCATGGCTACGATGGGTATAGTTCTTAGTACGTCCATGACGGTGGTGAGTGTGGCAATGAGTATCTTCATGATGCTCTTGGAGCTTCTTGTAAGTTTCATTCAGGCCCTGGTATTCACGATGTTAAGTGCCGTCTTCATCTCTTTGGCACGTGTCCATGAGGCAGAAGGATAAACAGCAGTAAACGAACAGTGGGCGACAGGCAATCCTTATCACCCACATCACGACAAGAAAACAAAAAACAATTAATAATTAAAAAGCAAAAAACTATGTTGACATCATTGTTATTAGCAGCAGAAACTGCAAAGTTAGGCGCCGCTATCGGTGCAGGTATCGCAGCCGTAGGCGCAGGTCTTGGTATTGGTCGTATCGGTGGTCAGGCTATGGATGCCATGGCTCGTCAGCCAGAGAAGATCGGTGAGCTTCGTTCTGCTATGATTATTGCAGCGGCATTGGTAGAGGGTGTTGCCTTCTTTGCTGCAATCATTGCGCTCCTCTGTGTATTCTAAACAGCGCAGAAGAATAATAGTATCAAAATTGGTAAGAAAAGTAATTTAGCAGCTTATGTCATTATTATTGCCAGATAGTGGCTTACTCTTTTGGATGACACTCGTCTTCTTAGTGGTCTTCTTCGTCTTATGGAAATGGGGCTTCCCTTCTATCATCAAGATGGTGAACGAGCGTAAGGAGTATATTGACGAGAGCCTTGCCAAAGCCGAGGAAGCCAATTTGAGGCTTGCTAACATTCAGAAACAAGGTGAGGAGCTGCTTATGGAAGCACGTGAGAAACAGGCGCAAATCCTTCGGGAAGCGTCTGAGACACGTGATACCATAGTCGGACAGGCACAGGAGAAGGCACACGAAGAGAGTGCTCGCATCCTCTCAGAAGCCAAGGCAGAGATAGAGAGTCAGAAGCAGGCTGCCATCCGCGACATCCGAGCACAGGTTGCCGAGCTCTCTGTGCAGATTGCTGAGAAGATACTGCAGAAGGAGTTGTCGACATCAGCCGAGCAGACTCAGCTTATCGATCGCTTATTGGATGACGTTACTTCTACTAACGGAACAGAAAGTAAATAATCGCTTATGAATACAGGTGTAATATCGGTTCGCTATGCTCGTGCGCTCTTGAAGGCTGCTTGTGAGCAGGGTATCGAGGACAAGGTGTATGCTTTTATGCAGACACTTGCCCAGAGCTACCTCCAAGTGTCCGACCTCCGCATGACGATTGAGAGCCCGATGCTTCCGAAGGGGAAGAAGCGTAAGCTATTGGAAGTAGCCTGTGGTGGCGACTGTCCTAAGTTAGTTGAGAATTTCTTCGACCTTGTCTTAAAAGAAGACAGAGAGGACCTGCTACAGCTCATGTCGAATGACTATGTCACGCTTTACCGTAAGCTGAAGCATATCATACGTGGGAAGGTGGTCACAGCCACGCCGGTCTCTGCCCAGACAGAGGACAAGATGAAGGAGATGGTACAGTCCAGAGCGCAGGGAACAGTTGAGTTCAACACTGAGGTTGACCCTTCACTCATCGGTGGATTTATCCTTGAGTATGACACTTATCGGATGGATGCCAGCGTGAAGAGCAAACTGAATGCTATCCTCACACAATTAAAACAGTAATTAGAATAATAAACATGTCAGATAAAATTAAACCAAGTGAGGTGTCTGAAATCCTTATTAAGGAACTGCAAGGCATCAACTCCGAGGAAAAGTTTGATGAGGTCGGCAACGTACTGACCGTCGGTGACGGCGTGGCACGTGTCTATGGCCTTCGAAACGCTGAAGCCAACGAGTTGCTTGAATTTGAGAATGGCACCATGGCTATCGTCATGAACTTGGAAGAAGACAATGTTGGTTGTGTCCTTCTTGGTCCTTCTGAGGGCATCAAAGAGGGTCAGAGCGTGAAGCGAACCCACCGCATTGCCTCTATCCGAGTTAATGATAACTTCTTGGGACGTGTCGTCAATCCGCTTGGAGAGGCTATCGATGGCAAGGGGGAAATAGACCTCACCGGTGCTTTCGAGATGCCACTCGACCGTAAGGCACCGGGTGTTATCTATCGTCAACCCGTTAAGGAACCACTTCAGACGGGTCTGAAAGCCGTCGACTCCATGATACCTATCGGTCGTGGACAGCGTGAGCTTATCATTGGCGACCGTCAGACGGGTAAGACAGCCATTGCCGTTGACACCATCCTCAACCAGAAGAGCTTCTATGAACAGGGCAATCCTGTCTATTGT
This sequence comes from Prevotella jejuni, assembly GCF_900187995.1. Lineage (GTDB taxonomy): Bacteria > Bacteroidota > Bacteroidia > Bacteroidales > Bacteroidaceae > Prevotella > Prevotella jejuni. The sequence continues at coordinate 90,673 of NZ_FZNZ01000005.1, read as the reverse complement.
ATCTATGTTGCTATCGGACAGAAGGCCTCTACCGTGGCTACACTGGTGCAGAACCTCAAAGAGCGTGGAGCCTTACCTTATACTATCATCGTGAGCGCAACGGCTGCCGACCCAGCTGCTATGCAGTACTATGCACCGTTTGCGGGTGCGGCTATCGGCGAATACTTCCGCGACCGAGGCTACTCTGCTCTCGTCATCTACGACGACTTGTCAAAGCAGGCGGTGGCTTATCGTGAGGTATCACTGATACTTCGTCGTCCGTCAGGACGTGAGGCCTACCCTGGTGATGTGTTCTATCTCCACTCTCGACTACTTGAGCGTGCAGCGCGCATCAACAACCAGCAGGAGATAGCAGAGAAGATGAACGACCTGCCAGAGTGTATGAAGGGACATGTAAAGGGAGGTGGATCGCTCACCGCACTGCCTATCATCGAGACCCAAGCAGGCGACGTGTCAGCCTACATCCCTACCAATGTAATCTCTATTACCGACGGTCAGATCTATCTTGAAACCGACCTCTTCAACCAAGGCTTCCGCCCTGCTATCAACGTGGGTATCTCCGTTTCGCGTGTAGGTGGCTCCGCACAGATAAAGAGTATGAAGAAGGTTGCAGGTACGTTGAAGATTGATATGGCCCAATATCGTGAGTTGGAAGCGTTCTCTAAGTTCTCTTCTGATATGGACAAGGTCACCGCTATGACCCTCGACCGTGGACGTAAGAACAACCAGCTTCTTATCCAACCACAGTATAGCCCAATGCCTGTAGGAGAGCAGATTGCTATCCTCTACTGCGGTGTACATGGCTTGATGCGTGACGTACCAGTCGACCAGGTTCGCCTTTGTCAGGACCAGTTCCTCGACACCATGCGCACCACTCATGCCGACGTCATCAACGACTTGGCTGCTGGTAAGCTCGAAGATACATCTATCAAGGTAATCGAAGAGGTCATGGGCAATATTGCCGGACAATTCAAATAAAGACTATAAAGAATGGCATCCTTAAAGGAAATCAAGACTCGTATAGCCAGTGTTCAGAGCACGCGTAAGATTACAAGTGCCATGAAGATGGTGGCCTCGAGTAAGCTGCACCATGCACAGAATGCTATCGAGAGTATGCTTCCCTACGAGGCGATGCTCGAACACATTCTAAAGACGTTCCTTGTCTCTACACCCGATACGGACACTCCGTTCGATGAAGAGCGACCTGTCAAGCGTGTTGCCTTGCTCGTTTTCTCCTCTAACAGCTCGCTCTGTGGGGGATTCAATGCCTATGTCATCAAGCTCCTGCAGCAGACTATCGACGAGTATCATGCTAAAGGGCTGACAGACAAGGATATTGTCATCTACCCCGTAGGCCGAAAAGTGTTCGAGGCAGCGAAGAAGCGTGGATATGAATGTGTCTATCCCTATCCGCAACTCGCTGATAAACCTAACTCTGAGGAGTGCCGTAATATCGCTAAAGAGTTAGGACAGAAATGGCTTAAAGGTGAGTTCGATAAGGTGGAAATCATCTACCATCACTTCAAAAGTGCTGGTAGCCAGGTCTTACAACGTAAGAATTTCCTACCTATCGACCTTGAAGAGGAACTTAATGAGGATACTGTGCGCGACCTCTCTTCGAACATCTCGACGAAAGCAGCGCAGGACTATCTTAAGAAGAAGGGACAGACTGAAACACAGAAGTCTAATAGTGAGACTGTCACTCCTCTGAATGATGACTTCATCATTGAGCCCGACTTGCATACTGTCTTGACATCACTCGTACCGAAACTACTACATCTCATGGTCTACACTGCCCTCTTAGACAGTAATGCCTCAGAGCATGCAGCACGAATGGTTGCCATGCAGACCGCCACGGATAACGCCGACGACCTGCTTCGCTCACTCAACTTGCAGTATAACAAGTCGCGTCAAGCAGCCATCACGTCTGAGTTGCTCGATATCATGGGAGGTTCGGTAAACAACTAATCACTCGGTCGTCGCACACCGTGCACGGACTGAGTCTAACCACAAAAGGGGATAAGCAATAATGCTTGTCCCCTTTTTTTGTGGGGGAAAAGGGGCAGGCTGGGGAAGGGAGCAGGGTCAGAAAGATAGCGGCCCCTCCCCCGACCCCTCCCCCGAAGGGAAGGGGAGTGATCACCGAGATACCCCTATAGGCTGGATGTAGGCTGCTTTTTACCTTCTTATTGGTATCTTCATTAGCAGTAACGCTCTGTGATATCTGTATGCCGGAGGCCTTCTGTGGGCTCGAAACGTTGGTTGAAAAGTTCTGTTAAATCTGTGCGCTCTGTGAGAGAAAAACCTCCCCAGCATGAAAGAAAGACATACTCTATAACTTTCAAACGTTCTTTTCCTCATGGAGGGTGCGTTCTATTTCTCACAGATTTACACAGAAGAACAGAGCACACAGCATCTCACAGAGACATTAAGTCAACCGATATCACAGAGCGTTACAGCTAATGTTAGTTGAAAGGCCTCTGTGACCTCTGTATGCCGAAGGCCTTTTGTGGGTTCGAAATGTGCGCTAAAAACCTCCGTGAACTCTGTGCGCTCTGTGAGAGATAAAACTCCCCACTGCGAGTCTCAAACGTTTTTTTCTCACAGATAACACAGAAGAACAGAACACACAGCGTTCCACAGAGACATTAAGTCAACCGATTTCACAGAACCTTACAGCCAACGTTAGCTAATCATCAGCACCTAACACCCATCATCCAACACCCTTCTTTAGCAGTAACGTTCTGTTAATTCTGTATGCCGGAGGCGTTCTGTGGGATCGAAACAGTGCGCAAAAATGTTCTGTTAAATCTGTGAGTTCTGTGAGAGAAAAACCTCCCCGGCGAGTCTCATAGGCCTAATCTCATAGCGAGGGTGCGTTCTATTTCTCACAGATAACACAGAAGAACAGAACACACAGGGTTTCACAGAGACATTAAGTCAACCGATTTCACAGAACCTTACAGCCAACGTTAGCTAATCATCAGCACCTAACACTCATCACCCAACACCCAGCTTTAGCAGTAACGCTCTGTGATATCTGTATGCCGTAGGCGTTCTGTGGGCTCGAAACGTTGGTTGAAAAGTTCTGTTAAATCTGTGTGTTCTGTGAGAGAAAGAAATACCCAAGAACTGTGTTAGCAGCCCAATAGGGGTAACCTCACATATCACGCTCCTCCCTGCGGGGGAGGGGTTGGGGGAGGGGCCACTATCTTATGGGTTCGAAACGTGCGCCAGAAGGTTCTGTTAGCTCTGTTAGTTCTGTGAGAGAAAAATATACCCCACGAGTTCAGCATACGTGCGCTCTGTGAGAGATAAAACTCCCCAACGTGTGAGGAAGCTAAGCCAAGAATCAGCGAGCGAGCCTTTCGTGGGGTGATATGTGTTATTCTCAATGCGCATGTAAAACATTTACAAAGAGTGATGAGATAGACTTTTATTTTCGATAGAAATATTAGCAAGATGGGAGACTATAACGTACATGATTTCAGATAGTTACGAATACGAAACGAGGAGAGGCCTTTCTTGTATCAAGAAGGGCATGTTCTTGCACCAAGAAAGGCATGTTCTCGAACGTTGAAGGGCGTTCTCTTGAGCGTTGAAGGGCATGGACAGGGTGAGAGAGGGACGAAAATAGTTTACATATTCGGCCTGTTGTCTTGATGTGGAGAGGATGGGAGGGCTTCTTCCTCGTGCTTGGAGAGAGGCGATGAGAGGAAAGGCATCACTTGCAATCCACCTCCAACTCATTTGTCATAGATAAAGGTTTTGGAGGAAGAAGGAGTGCTTCTACAGAAGCCTTGGTCCTTGCACGGAGGATAAGAAAGCAGTTACCTATTTTATAATAAAGATGATATCCGATAGACTTGTATAGTTCTTTTGATTAAAGGTATATTTGATTTCTTTCAAAGAGTGAGCATTGAAAGATTTGAGATAGTTGTTCACAGTTGGTTCAATGAGTGTGAAGGCTCGTTTCATCTTCCATGATTGTTTCATGTCCTTGGTGTCAACAAGAACAAGGAACAGACGGTTCTCTGCACCAAACAAACGAGCACTTTGGTTTTTGTAGAGCCATTTCATCAGTTCTTCTGGGTGTTTGCATGCCTCGTCAATAATCTCTTGTTTATATTTCGTAAGCACCTCAATGATGTTTGAATGGCCGTGGTTTTCAAGTTCTTCTTTAAGGAATGTGAGCTGTTCAGCGTCAGATAGGTTCTTGTCGGGACTTATTTTGACTTTTCTCGCTTCTTTTTTAAGCCAAGCAAGCTCCTTATTTCCTATCTTCTCTTTGAGTTTCTTCTCCATAAACTCATTCGGGAAATAAGTCACTTTTAGGTCTATTGGATAGTTATCGATAAAGAAGTCCACGCTTTTTATCTCCCCAATAGCCGAGAGGACACGCTTGTGTTTCTTAAAGATAGACTCAATGAGGTAGGATGTCCAGTTGTTATACCAACTTGTCTGAACGAAGTTCCATGCGTTTGCCTGTATCTCTTTCGCTTTCTTTTGAAGGGTGTCATAGTCACTGATAACCTTGACATATCTCCTAACAAGGTATTGGTCGAGCGAGTTATTATGGTCGCCACCCCATTCATAAGCGTTTATCTTGCGCAGAGCAGTCCTCACTTTATCCTCGTCGACGCCCATTTCTTTATACCATTCATTATTCCTGTCTCGCAAAAAACAGTCAAGTTGTTTTATCAGCTTAGGCTTGTTTTCTAACAAGGCATATAGTTCGGGGAACTGTTCCTTCACTTTCTTCGATTTGAGCGTGAGGTTGTTTTCCTTAAGAAATTGCGTTATCAGTGTTTTACGGCATATCGCCCTCACTTTGAGATAGAGCAAGGCTTTATCGTTATTGTTAAAGGCGAACAGGTTGTTTGTGCGGAACTCGTGGTCCCATTTCTCATAGTTTGTCATGTTATTTATTATGTTTTACATATTAATAAAATCTCGTTACTCCCCGCAACGCTACCTTTCCCACCTCTACCATTGGTATATCTCTTATGTTCTACCTTAACTTTTCTATACGGTTCAATCATGTTCACCATCGTATTTATGTCTGGGTAGCTTCGGTCATTATAGCTAACAAGCCAAGTAGGGATATGTTGTGCCCTTTCAAACAACAGTTTTAAGCTGTTAATAGCCTCACTGTTTTTATCGAAGCCACTATATCTCTTGGGTTCATAACGCTTGATGCCATTGACGAATTGTTTGTCTTTCCAATACTCGACGAAGGTCTCAAGGAGGTGATAAAAGGACTGGTAATCCGCATGACTATTGCAGTAAGGTGGGTCAAAGTAGACTAAGTCGACATCAGACAATGTCGGCAGGAGGTCCAGTATATTCTCTTGAAAGCTTTTGTTGGCCTTTTGGTTATCAAAAACAGCAGCATTGTAGTGTGGCAGAATATCAAGGAAGATGTCCCTTAAAGGGCGTATTAAGCTGCGGTTTCTCTTCACTCTTGCAGGGTCTTCAGCGTAGGTTAATGCTTGAGTATGGGCAAAGTGGCCCATCGTAACCTTCCTTGTCATACTCCTACACATGACCGACAGGGCCAGTGACTGCTTGAATGTGTTTTGCAGACGAGGCACATTACTTCTAAAGCTATCGAGCCAAGCCGCCTCTTCTGGGTAGAAGAAGAGGTTTGCGTATAGCTTTTCTATCAGGTTATATTCCGTCGGGTTCTGATTAGGAGAGAATAGGATGTCAAGGTCTTCTTGGTTAAGTACGTTCCCAGAGTTCTCTATCAGTGCCTTACCAATTTGATAGTTAAAATTCAAGAAATCGTTAGTATAGGTAGTCTTCCCCATTTGCTTTAGCAGATAAGCAATGGATTGTGAGCCTCCAAAAGCGTCAAGAGCAACGCATGAGTCGGTCGGGATGAATTGTGCAATCCATGCCCTATGAATGTATTTTGCGCCCAAGTACTGTGGTTCTGGGAACTTATAATTCAGATAATCATTCTTGAATAAGGAACACTCCATTATACTAATGTATCTACTATTGGTAAGATTAAATGATAGTCTCAGCCCATCTCGAATAGCTTTGCTTGTTAGCTATCGTGAACAAAACACATGACTTTACCTAACACTGTCTGGTGTAGGCTTAAAAGTGTAAGTCATCAGCGGGCAATCTTTAATCCTTTTGATAGCTTCGTCTTACGTGAGAATATTATTGTTTGATGCAAAGTTATTATTTTTTGATAATACTTACAAACAATAAACAAAGTTTTCTCTCCTTTTATTAGCCGTTTTGTTGGGGTAACTTCACATACTAATAGCAGCTGGGCCACGCCCTTCCCCAGTTGGCCCCTCCCCCTCATAGGCTCGAAAAGTGCGCCAAAAGGTTCTGTTAGATCTGTGAGTTCTGTGAGAGAAAAACCTCCCCACACACGTTTCCAATATTCTTTTTCTCACAGATAACACAGAAGAACAGAACACACAGCATTCCACAGAGACATTAAGTCAACCGATTTCACAGAACCTTACAGCCAACGTTAGCTAATCATCAGCACCTAACAGCCATCACGCAACACCCATCTTTAGCCTCACCCCCTGCCCCTCTCCGAATGGAGAGTGGAGTGATCACCGAGGCTACCCCTATTGGGCTGCTTATGTCTTGATGGAGATGTGGACCCACCCCGACACTTTCTTAGCTATTCATCAACACCTAACATCCATCATCTATCACCTAACAATGGTGGTGCTTCCCCGTCCCCAACTGAGGCGGGGAGCTACGAGGCAGTGCCTCGTAGGCCTGAACAGCAGGGGACACGGGTGGGTACAGCTGGGGGGGGTGGAGTAGGGGGTAATGTCAGCAGAAACGCTAATTATGCGAGCAGGAAATGTAAGGATTTTTTGCTAATCACTCCCTTCTACAATCGAGAACGGGCTGAGCTTGAAGCATGAAGAGGCCCTTCTGCGTTCGAGAACATACCTTTCTTGCCACAAGAAGGGCGTCTTCTACGAGCAAGAGGGGCATGTTCTCAAACACTATTCGTAACGTTCTGATTTTGTGAAGGTTATAAAAGTAATCGCAAGGTACGTTATATTCTTATTTAGAGGATTTTTCTTTCACTACAATGTAATGATTTTTTATTACTCTATAAATTCTCCTCTTTCCTAATTTTCACCCAATCTTCAGCAGAATCGCTCTGTGTTCTCTGTATGCCGAAGGCGTTCTGTGAGCTCGAAATGTGCGCCAAAAGGCTCAGTGAACTCTGTGCGCTCTGTGAGAGATAAAACTCCCCAGCGAGTTGTTTGTGTGCCATCTCATAGAGTTGGGGTGTTCTATTTCTCACAGATAACACAGAAGAACAGAACACACAGGGTTTCACAGAGACATTAAGTCAACCGATTTCACAGAACGTTACAGCCAATCTTAGTTGAAAGGCCTCTGTGGCCTCTGTATGCCGAAGGCGTTCTGTGGGCTCGAAACGTTGGTTGAAATGTTCTGTTAAATCTGTGAGTTCTGTGAGAGAAAAAACTCCCCAGCAAGTTACATGCGTCTCATCTCATAGAGTGGGTGCGTTCTATTTCTCACAGAAGAACACAGATGAACAGAACACACAGCATCTCACAGAGACATTAAGTCAACCGATAACACAGAACGTTACAGCCAATCTTAGTTGAAAGGCCTCTGTGACCTCTGTATGCCGAAGGCCTTCTGTGAGCTCGAAATGTGCGCCAAAAACCTCCGTGAACTCTGTGCGCTCTGTGAGAGATAAAACTTCCCACTGCGAGTATCCAACAATCTTTCTCTCACAGAAACTCACAGAAGAACAGAACACACAGGGTTTCACAGAGACATTAAGTCAACTGATATCACAGAGCCTTACAGCCAATTTTTGCTAAAACGCTCTGTGTTCTCTGTATGCCGAAGGTCTTCTGTGGGCTCGAAATGTGCGCCAAAAACCTCCGTGAACTCTGTGCGCTCTGTGAGAGATAAAACTCCCCACTGCGAGTCTCAAGCGTTTTTTTCTCACAGATTTACACAGAAGAACAGAACACACAGCCAACAGAAGCCTCACCCCCAGCCCCTCTCCGAATGGAGAGGGGAGTGATCACCGAGATACCCCTACATGTCCTCCGTATGTTCAGCAGCCCTTCTCCTCCTAATACCAGACTAATAGGGGTAACCTCACATACTAACTACCAGTTGGCCCCTCCCCCTTCCCCTCCCCCGAAGGGAAGGGGAGTGATCACCGAGATACCTCTATAAAAAGGATGTAGGCTTCGTTACGTCCTTTAATGGCAGTCTTGTAGGGGTAACCTCACATTTCACTCCCCTCCCTACGGGGGAGGGGTTGGGGGAGGGGCCAGCTGTTGTTGGGGTGAGGCCGGATTTTCCACTGATTCACCCAACACCCATCAGTGGTGGAGAGGAAAGTGTTAAATATATTAAATATTGTATAGTCAACAATGAATATTCAAAAGAATATGTTTATATTTGTGACCGACTTTAAGAGGAAAACGACTCCTTTAATGAAGCCTAAAGCATAAAACCTAATAACAGAACAAATCATAAACCTAAAAAGTAAACGGTTAGAACGCCTAAAAGTTGGCATTAAAAGTAATTAAAAATATACAAAAACCAATTATTTATTACAATTATGAAGAAAATCTTTACACTACTTTCTTTGTGCTTTGTTGCGTTGTCAACATTCGCACAGGACTGGGTTGCTACTCCTGAGAGTGGTCAACAGTATTACATTGCAGTAGGTAACAACAAGGTGGGTTACATCACTGCGAATGAAGACGGCGGTAAGCTGACAGCTAAGGCAGCTACAGAAGGTGACAAGGAAAAGCAGACTTGGACTTGTACAAAGGGCGAGAATGATGTTTGGAAATTCACTGTTACTGTTGACGGGCAGGAGTGGACGATGTACACAAACGAAGGTGAACGTCTTGCAGCAGGTACTGATCCAGGCTCAAACTTCAAGGATTTCACTATTACAGCTCATGATGACGATCCTTCAAATGCATACAGTGCTATCAAGATGAAGGCGGGCGAAAGTGGAAACTTATACGTTAACATCTTCGGAGGACAGAGCTTAGGCAGTGAGTTTGGTCCTTGGGCTGATGGTGACAACGGTTCTAAGGTTTACTTTGTCAAGGCTTCTGAGGTAGAGATTCCTACTTGGAATTTCAATTTTAATATTTTCCAGCAGGGTGACAACAGTACTCGTTACTTCATTCAGTTCAACAGAGCTGCAGCAAACAAGCCTGAGAATGGCCCAACAAACTTGGAGGGCCTCACAGGTGATAAGCTGATCCTCTCTGTAGACAAGGATACTTTGATTGCTGATCAACTGATAGAAAACGACCCAGACTTTAGATTTAAGGTATGGCATGTAACCTCATTCGATGCATCAACAAAGGAGATAGTTCTCGTAAACGAGGCTGGTCAGTATATTAAGTACGCTGAATTGGCAACAGAGATGCCTGGTGGTAACGATATGTATAAGAAGAACGAGGCTGGTGAATGGGTTCGTAACGGCAAGAGTGGAGGCGGTAAGATGACAGGAGCTTTCATGGCAACTACCGAACCACAGACTCTTCATATCTTCGATAGCAACCAGGGCAGTGAATGTTACTCTATTGGTGATAGCGAGGATAGGAATTCTACCAACTTCCTCAACGCTTGGGGTAACATAGCATGGCACCATCTCATGGGTAAGTGGAAGGTAAATGACTCTAACAACGCCCTCAAGTTCGTCCCAATCACTGATATATTGAGCGCGGAACAGATACAGGCTTCAGACGCAGCAACAGTAGCTGCTGGCATTTCAAACGTTAAGGTACAGGACAAGCAGGCAAATGGTTATGTCTACACCCTCGATGGTCGTTTGGTATCAAAGAGCCTTAATGGTCTTGCAAAGGGCTTGTACATTGTAAATGGCAAGAAGGTTGTTGTGAAGTAATTCACAATGAATAAACTAACTCTCATCGGTCGGGAAGCAGTGCAAAGAATAAGAGTGATTACCGCATTGTCGACCGACTGATAGGGTTAAGGGGCTGTATCAAAAGCAAGGGGTGTACCAGCGTGTGTGCCCTGTCAGCAGGTAAAGCATAGGAGCACGTAGTGTGCAGTCCTGTTGTTGACCACTGACACGATTTTGATACAACCCCCTTTTTCGTCTTATCGTTCAAACGTAAATAATTATAACAATATATCTCATTATTATATATCTATGAATATCTGTAAGCGTATTTGTGCTCTTTTCCTCTTGACTACAGTCGGTGTAGGACAAGTGATGGCACAAGGCTACCCTCGTGTTAGTACCGTAGGCAATGAGCATTGGTACTATGTTAAGTATCTTCGGTCTAATAACGTGTTGGAAGAGAAGGGCGATAAGCAAGGTTGTCGCACGGCTGTTCCACAGGTCATGGGCGCCGACCGCCAGTTATGGAAGGTTGTTGAGGCAGAGGGTTTTAGCCGTAATAAGAAGTACCAGTTGGTTAGTAAGAGCGGTCGCACGCTCTATGTCAATGGCACAGATCCAAGTAGTTCGCGCTTCAAGGCAGCTACGAAGGCTACAGATATCCAATCATTCCACATCTTTCAGAGCACGAACAGCAGTTATGGGGAGGGTGCGTTAGAGCTTGCGCCAGACTCCACAGGCAGCAACGCCATGAACCAAGTGGCCGAGATAAGGGTCGGTCAGGAGTTAGGACTATGGACCATAGGCGATGTCAACAACCTCTTGTCGTTTGTAGGTAAGGACGAGATGGTGTTCCCTTATACGATGCCTGTACTCTCAACAGCGGCAAACCCCGTTTATTACTACATTCAGTTCCAGACAGGCAACTGGCTTCTGAGTGCTAAGGGAGAGAAGGCTACCTGCCAGACAGCGTCGTTGCATAACGGTAACCCCGATGATATGCTGTGGAGAGTGGCCGAGAAAGATGGTAAGTACAGCTTTGTCAGCAAGAGTGGAAAGATACTCTACGTCAGCGATTCATACGTGAATGCAACCAAGAGCCGCACCGTTAAAGACACACTCTTTACGATGGTAGAGTCGAAGAACACGCTGGGCGGCTTCGAGATAGGTAAGTCTACCAGTGGACGCAACTTCTTTAATATGTTCCAAGGAGCAGGCGATGGTAAGTACATCAGCTTCTGGGACTTAGGCGATGGCGGTAATGTGGTGCGCTTCGTACCCTCTGATGAGATGGTACCTGTGTCAGGTATTACTACCTTCAACCCCGCCAACAAATACACACTATGGTACACAAAGCCCGCAACCAACTGGATGACCTCTTGTCTTCCTATTGGTAACGGACAGTTCGGAGCCACATTAATGGGCGATGTAGCCATAGACGACGTACAATTCAACGATAAAACGCTATGGAGTGGAAAGCTCGGAGGACTGACAAGTACGGCAGCCTACGGTTATTACCTTAACTTTGGCAACCTATATATACGCAGTCGTGAATTGACGAAGGTGACCGACTACGTGCGTTACCTTGATATCAACGATGCCGTAGCAGGTGTGCGTTACACGATGGAGGGCGTAGCCTACGATCGAACCTACTTTGCTACCAATCCCGATAGTTGCTTAGTAATCCGCTACACAGCCTCAGAGAAGGGTAGAATCAATACCACCCTCACACTGAAGAATCAGAACGGCAAGAACGTTAACTATACCGTTGATAATAACAATCAAGCCACAATAACCTTCGAGGGAAAGGTGGCGCGCCAGAATGACAAGGGTGCGACAACCCCAGAGAGCTACTATTGTGCTGCGCGCATCATCACCGATGGCGGTAGTGTCACTAAGAATGCAAAGGGCTTGATAGAGGTCAGTGGCGCTAATAGTATGACTGTTTACCTCCGTGGCCTGACCGATTTCGACCCCGACGCAGCCGAGTATGTGTCAGGAGCCGACCGTCTTGCAGGACGTGCCACAGCGACCGTCAACAATGCAGAGAGCAAGGGTTACGATGCCTTGTTAGCAGCCCATAAAGCCGACTATAAGTCGCTCTTCGATCGTTGTCAGCTGACCCTCGCAGATAGTAAGAACACTATCCCAACGCCACAGCTCATCAGCAACTATCGTGACAACCAACATGACAACCTCTTCTTAGAGGAGCTCTACTTCAATTACGGGCGTTACCTCCTTATCAGTTCAAGCCGTGGTGTATCGCTACCAGCCAACTTGCAGGGTATATGGAATGACAATAACACCCCAGCATGGCACTCAGATATCCATGCAAACATCAACGTACAGATGAATTACTGGCCTGCTGAGCCTACCAATCTGTCTGAGCTTCATCGCCCATTCCTCGATTACATCTATCGAGAAGCATGTGTGAAACCTACATGGCGTCGCTTCGCACAGGACATGGGACACGTCAACACGGGATGGACACTACCAACGGAGAATAACATCTATGGCTCGGGTACTACCTTTGCCAATACCTATACCGTTGCCAATGCGTGGTATTGTCAGCACCTCTGGCAGCACTACACCTACACAATGGACGAGGAGTTCCTACGCACAAAGGCCTTCCCTGCGATGAAGACGGCTGTCGACTATTGGTTTAAGAAACTTGTCAAGGCTGCTGATGGTACTTACGAATGTCCTAACGAATGGTCGCCTGAACACGGACCAACCGAGAATGCGACCGCACACAGTCAACAGTTAGTATGGGACCTCTTCAACAACACGCGCAAAGCCATTGCTGTTCTCGGTGATAACGTGGTGTCTAAGTCGTTCCGCGACTCGCTCTCTACTTACTTTGCGAAGCTCGATGACGGGTGCCATACAGAGGTTAATCCCGCTGATGGACAGACTTATCTCCGTGAGTGGAAATACTCTTCACAGTTTAACAACCCAAGTAAGATTGGTGTTAACGAGTATAAGGCACACCGTCATATCTCCCATTTAATGGGCCTCTACCCCTGCTCTCAGATCAGTGAAGATGCTGATAAGAGCGTCTTCGAGGCCGCTCGTACGTCCTTGATAGCCCGTGGCGATGGTCATGGAACAGGCTGGTCACTGGGCCATAAGATAAACCTCAATGCCCGTGCCTACGAGGGTCTCCACTGTCATAACCTCATCAAACGAGCCTTGCAGCAGACCTGGGACACCGGAACTAACGAGGCTGCAGGAGGTATCTATGAGAACCTTTGGGACGCACATGCGCCTTATCAGATTGATGGTAACTTTGGTTATACAGCGGGTGTGGCTGAGATGCTCTTACAGAGCTACAACGACAAGCTCGTTATTCTCCCTGCTTTGCCTACCAGCTTCTGGCAGAAAGGTTCGGTGAAGGGCCTTAAGGCGGTTGGTAACTTCACTGTTGACATTGATTGGGACAATGCGAAAGCAACGCAGATAAGGGTTGTCTCAAACAAAGGAACCCTTTGCGTCGTTAAATATACAGGTATTGCAAAGGACTATAAGGTGACTACTGCCGACGGAAAGAGCGTGGAGACGAAGCGTATCAGCGATGATGAGATTAGCTTCTCAACCGTTGCTGGAGGCAAGTATATCATCGTCTCAACAACCTCTAACGCTATTGCCGCTGTCACAGGCAGCCAAGAAGGTACCGTCGCCACCGTATGCTATTACAGTCTTAACGGTGCAAAGGCCAACAGCACACCCTCCCATGGAGTCTACATCAAGCAGATGAAGTATAGTAACGGTACGACGTCTACAACCAAGGTAATCAACTAATCACACGTAAAATATCCTACCCACACTCCGGCACAGGCCCGAGTGTGGGTTCATCTAACAACAACTATTATCTTTCATGGATATGAAAACAATCAGAAAAATGGGTCTTCTCGCATCGCTCATGGCCTTAGCACCCTCCGTGCTATGGGCACAAGCGTGGGATGCGAAGCCCCAAGGCGGTAAGACCTACGTCATCTCTGTGGGCAAGAACACGCAGGACGTGCTCACACCCTTCAAGTACTATTGGGAAAGTCTTACGAAACTTGCGTTCCAAAAGTATATCGATGGCAATGACAAACAGAAGTGGAAGCTCGTTGAAGTGCCTAATAAGCCGGACTGTTATCAGTTGGTTAATGCCGAGGGCGAGCTGGCCTTTGACATGGCACTTAATGATCCTAAACAGAATTCGGGCTTCACTTGTATGTGGGATCAGACCATTACGAATCCTAACCAGCAGATTTACATCACGAAGAAAGGCAATGGCTATCAGCTGAGTGCCGTCTCTGGTAGGAATGGTCAGACCTATTACGTGACAACAGGGACGCAAGAAGGATACGACGTCTTGTACTGTGTATGGGAAAGAAGCCAGAGTAGCGCTGTCACAGTACGCTTCAAAGAGGTGGCACCGGCCGTTATTCCGCAGGCAGCCGACTGGGAGAATGCTACCGTCTATGAGCGCAACAAGGAGCAGGGACACGCTACTTACATGCCTTACCCATCAACGGCTGCGATGAAGGCCGACGGTCAGCGTTATGACAAACCGTGGTTGGAACCAACGGGCGCAAGCTACCTCAGCCTCAATGGAACGTGGCGACTGCGTTGGAGCGAAGGCCCTAAGCCAGTGCTCTTAAGCAAGGACGAGTGTTGGGGCGATGATGTTAACACAGACGGTTCAGCGTGGAGCGACATCACAGTCCCATCTTGTCTTGAGATGAACGGATACGGTAAACCGATGTATGTCAACGTTGACTATCCTTTTGTTGATAAGCAACCTCACATCCGTATGAGGCCGGGCTTGACCAACTCCGTGGGTTCTTATCGTCGTGACTTCACCCTACCTGCAGGCTGGGAGAGCAAGCGTGTGTTCCTACACTTTGATGGTATCTACTCGGCAGCATACGTTTATGTCAACGGACATGAGGTGGGCTACACCCAAGGAGCTAATAACGTCAGTGAGTTTGATGTAACGAGATACGTACATCCGGGCAAGAACAATGTTGCTGTACAGGTTATTCGGTGGAGCGACGGGTCGTATCTTGAAGGACAGGACATGTGGCACATGAGTGGTATTCATCGTGATGTCTACCTCGTGGCAACGCCTAAGACCTATCTTGCCGACCATTATATTAAGTCGACTGTCACACCGGGGTTGACAACTGCTGGGCTGGGTAGTGCGGCTACAACAGTAGATCTTACTGTCTGCAATCGTGATAAACTCGCTGCGAAGAAGACCGTTACTGTGACGCTCTACGACCCAACAGGTAAGGAAATAAAGGCCCTTTCGGCTGATTTCCAGTTTGCTGCTGGCGATAGCGTGATGACGAAGACCATCGATTTCGGTACTCTCTCTGGCCTTAAACTATGGTCGGCTGAGACGCCAACGCTCTATACCTTCACTTTCAGTCAGTCGCAAGATGGCAACGAGGAGGAGGCTTTCTCTACGAAATATGGCTTCAGAAAGATTGATCTCAGTAAGGGTTATCTTGAGGTGAACGGCCGCCGCACCTATCTTAAAGGGGCTAACACGCAGGACACCGACCCATTGCATGGACGCAGCATCACCACCGACCTTATGTTAAAGGATATAACGATGATGAAGCAGTCTAACATGAATACCGTTCGTACCAGCCACTATCCTCGTCAATCAAAGATGATGGCTATGTTCGACTACTACGGTCTCTTCGTCGTAGATGAGGCTGACATGGAGTTGCATAAGAACTGGGATGGCCCAAAGACCATCATCAACAACCCTAATTGGACTGGTGCTATCGTCGACAGAAACGTACGTAATACGCTCCGCGACCGCAACCATCCGAGTGTTGTCTTCTGGAGTCTTGGCAACGAGAGTGGCTCTGGTCTGAACATCATGGCGGCCTACAACGCTGTTCGTAAGCTCGATAACCGTTATATCCACTATGAGGGTTCAACGCGAGATAAGGCTGAAGGAACTGATATCCACTCTGTTATGTACCCTGCAATGGATGCTTGGCGCAGCGGAACTACGGGTCCTGTGACCGAAGATGTGAACCATCCGAACACGAATAAGCCTTACTTTATGTGCGAGTATGCCCATGCTATGGGTAATGCCGTGGGCAATCTTCGTGAGTATTGGGAGGCTATGGAGGGTTCTCAGATGGGTGTTGGCGGATGTATCTGGGACTGGGTTGACCAGAGCATCTACTCCTACGACGCTATAAAGAACAATAAGCTGACTGAGAATGGGTTCCCTGCTTACATCACGGGATACGACTGTCCCGGTCCTCACCAGTATAACTTCGTTAACAACGGACTGGTCAATGCCGATCGTGCATGGAGTGCTGAGCTCGACGAGGTGAAGCGTATTTATCAGTGGGTGGGCTTCGACTTGAATACAGAGAAGCGTCAGGTCAAACTGACGAATAAGTATCTTGACCGCAACCTCAACCAGTTCTATCTTAAATGGACGCTCCTTGCTGATGGTAAACCTGTACAGGAAGGCACCTTCAAGAACCTGGACTGCGCTGCTGGCGATACACAGACAGTCGACTTGAAGTATAACCCTTCGAAATATGCGAATAAGGAACTCTTCCTTAACATCGGCCTTTATACGAAGGAGGCTACCGACTGGTGTGACGCTAACTATCCTGTTGCTGAGTATCAACAGCAGTTGGCTCAACGCACAGAGACCCTCGCTAAGGTGGATAACAATAAGGCCGCTGTCCTCCACGCTACGAAGAACAATGACGGTGGATATACCTATATGAACGACAAACAGAAGGTTACTTTCGACGGACAGGGCAATATCACGCTTTGGACTTATGATGGTCATAATGTCTTCCTACCAAACAATGGACCGCAATTCGACCGCTATCGCTGGATTGAGAACGATGGTCCGATGGAGGCTTACGGTGATGCTTCTACCGACAATGGCGTGACAGCGCAGACAGCTAAGTTCCAACTCGCTGCTGACGGCAAGTCGGCTACGGTCAACGTGAACCAGAATGGCAAGTATGGTAAGGCTTCTTATCAATACACAGTCTATGCGAATGGCACCATCGACCTCACCAGTACGTTTGAAGCGCAGGCTGATGGCGTAAGACGATTGGGCTTCACAGTCGACCTACCAACCGACCTGACGAACGTACGCTACTATGCACGTGGTCCACGAGCAAGCTATATCGACCGCCACGATGGCGAGGACTACGGTATCTACGAGGCTGACGTGAAGGATATGTATGAGCCTTTCGCACACGCACAGAGCAATGGCAACCGCGTAGGACTGCGTTGGCTGACGCTGACAAAGGCTGATGGTACGGGCATGAAGATTGAGACTGCAGGCGACGTAGCCTTCTCCCTCAACCCTTGGAGCGATGCTGAATTGCGCACATCACGCCACGAATGGGAACTACCAACGTCGAATCGCACCGTAGCCCACTTTGATGCCATTCAACGTGGACTCGGTAATGGCTCTTGTGGACCAGGTCCTCTATCCAAGTACACCATCGAGAAGGGTAAGCAATACGTTAATACCGTGCGTTTCATCCCTTTTTTAGAAACGGTAGATAATCCTGCTAACGGAATATCTGCCGTGAACATCGACACTACAAACGCATTGCAAGTCTACGACCTCGCTGGTCGTAGACTCGCACAAGCACCTGCCAAGGGGCTTTATATACAAGGTGGGAAGGTCATAGCCAACTGATTTCCACGTCAGTAGACCGCTCCCTCTACACTCTTCGAGGTGAGTCGGGCGTCCATCTGTCGTCCGACTCCCTTCGATTTAACAAGCTATAAACAAGCTCACAATACAATATTTCACCTAAACTAATGTTTATCTAATATGACACAAAAGAATAACTATCTATTTCCATTGGCCATTATTGGTCTCTTCTTCTTCTCTATTGGCTTCGCATTAGGCATCAACTCCTATCTTATGCCAGTCTTGAAGAACGCTATGCACATCTCTGGTGCAGCGTCCAGTCTGTTGCTTGCAGCAACGTTCATCCCCTTCTTGCTCTTTGGCATCCCTGCTACGCATTGCATCCGACTGATAGGTTACAAGCGTACGATGGCACTCTCGTTTGCTATCTTTGCTGTTGCCTTCGCTTTGTTCATCCTTGCTGCGAAGCAGAACTCGCTGACGTGGTTCCTTATCGCCAGTTTCGTCAGTGGCGCAGCCAATGCTGTTTTGCAGGCATCGGTCAATCCCTACGTGACTATCTTGGGTCCGCTCGACTCTGCCGCACGCCGTATCTCGTGCATGGGTATCAGTAACAAGTTGGCATGGCCAGTGACGACTCTCTTCATCACCTTGGTGATTGGAAAGGGAATTGGCGATACTCAGCTCTCTGATCTGTACATGCCTTTCACCATCATCATCGCTATCTTCCTCCTCTTAGGCGTCATCGCACTCTTAGCACCACTGCCCGACGTGAAGGCAGCAGGCGAGGACGAGAGCGACACAACGGCCAACTCTAACTCTTACGCTGATGGTAAGACGAGCATCCTTCAGTTCCCTCACCTCCTCTTGGGCTGTCTGGCCCTCTTCCTCTACGTGGGTGTCGAGACGATATCACTTGCCACAGCGACAGGTTATGCACAGTCCTTGGGCTTAGAGGGCGATAACTATGGTTTTATCCCATCCGTGGGAATGATCGTAGGCTACGTCTGTGGAGTCATCTTCATACCACGTTATCTCTCTCAAGCAGCCGCCATGCGCATCTGTGCCATCATCGCCCTTGTGGGAAGCATAGCCGTAGCCGTAGTCCCCAACCCCGTCTTCTCGGTTTGTTGCATCTTCCTCATGGCCTTAGGATGTTCGTTGATGTGGCCTGCACTATGGCCTTTGGCAATGGCCGACCTTGGTAAGTTCACCAAGGCTGGTTCGTCATTACTGACCATGGCCATCGCTGGTGGTGCCGTCATGCCATGGGTGCAAGGACTCGTACAAGACGCTTTCTCTTATCAAACCTCCTATTGGGTCAGCGTCCCCTGCTTCCTCTTTATCCTCTATTATGGGCTTGCAGGGTATAAGGTGAGGTAGGAGGCGGCCTCACACAAGATAGTGGCCAACACACAACCACAGCTGGCCCCACACTCTACACCAGCTGGCCCCTCCCCCGGCCCCTCCCCCGTAGGGAGGGGAGTAGTATGTGAGGTTACCCCTACTGGCCTGCTTGCAAGGGTCGTTATGAGTTCCTTCTCTCACAGTGGGGAGTTTTATCTCTCACAGAGCGCACAGAGTTCACGGAGCTTTTTGGCGCACATTTCGAGCCCACAGAACGCCTTCGGCATACAGAGTTCACAGAGCGTTACTGCTAAAGGTGGCTGTAAGGCTCTGTGAAATCGGTTGACTTAATGTCTCTGTGGGCCTTTGTGTGTTCTGTTCATCTGTGTACTCTGTGAGAAAAAGAACAATTGCGAAACTCGCTGGGGAGTTTTATCTCTCACAGAGCGCACAGAGTTCACTGAGCTTTTTTGCGCACTGTTTCGAGTCCACAGAACGCCTCCGGCATACAGAGAACACAGAGCGTTACTGCTAAAGGTGGGTTTTAAGTGATGGTTGTTAGGTGTTGATGATTAGCCATAGGGGTATCTCGGTAATCACGCCCCTTCCCTTTGGGGGAGGGGAAGGGGGAGGGGCCAACTGGAAGTTAGTATGTGAGGTTACCCCTATTAGCCTGCTACTGATAGAAGATGGGCCGCTAAACATCTTGAGGACATACAGGGGTATCTCGGTAATCACTCCCCTCTCCATTCGGAGAGGGGCCGGGGGTGAGGCTCCAGAACGCTAATCATTCAAATAGTAGGTGTCAATATATTTTACAAGCTGTTCCCTTCTACATTCGAGAACAGGCCGAACTTGCAACAAGAACATGCCCTTCTGCGTTCAAGAACATGCTTTTCTTGACCCAAGAAGAGCGTCTTCAACGAGCAAGAAGGGCATGTCCTCGAATGGTAAATGTAATACGCTGATTTCGTGAAGGTTATGCACATTGCTATAGGGGACATTAAAGTCCTAAAGTGAGGGTATTTAGCTTGATTGATTGTAATGATTATTCATATTCCTATCAACACCCAACAAGGCTAATCATCAACACCTAACAACCATCACTTAACACCCATCTTTAGCAGTAACGCTCTGTGTTCTCTGTATGCCGAAGGCGTTCTGTGAGCTCGAAATGTGCACCAAAAGGCTCAGTGAACTCTGTGCGCTCTGTGAGAGATAAAACTTCCCAAAGATTTGCATGTATATCATCTCATCAAGTGGGTGCGTTCTATTTCTCACAGAAAAACACAGAAGAACAGAACACACAAAGCTTCACAGAGACATTAAGTCAACCGATATCACAGAGCGTTACAGCTAATGTTAGTTGAAAGGCCTCTGTGAACTCTGTATGCCGAAGGCCCTCTGTGGGCTCGAAATGTGCGCAAAAAGGCTCTGTTAACTCTGTGAGCTCTGTGAGAGATAAAACTCCCCAGCAAGTTACATGCGTCTCATCTCATAGAGTGGGTGCATTCTATTTCTCACAGAATAACACAGAAGAACAGAACACACAGTATTCCACAGAGACATTAAGTCAACCGATATCACAGAGCGTTACAGCTAATGTTAGTTGAAAGGCCTCTGTGAACTCTGTATGCCGGAGGCGTTCTGTGGACTCGAAACTGTGCGCAAAAATGCTCAGTGAACTCTGTGCGCTCTGTGAGAGATAAAACTCCCCAAAGATTTGCATGTATATCATCTCATCAAGTGGGTGCGTCCTATTTCTCACAGAAAAACACAGATGAACAGAACACACAAAGGGGCACAGAGACATTAAGTCAACCGATTTCACAGAACCTTACAGCCAACGTTAGCTAATCATCAGCACCTAACACCCATCACCCAACACCCACCAAGGCTAATCATCAACACCCAACATCCATCACCCAACACCCAACAAGGCTAATCATCAACACCTAACAACTATCCCCCAACACCCATCAGACCCCCTTTCCACTCTTGCATAACTCCCAAGAAAGTTGTAAATTTGCAGGAAACAAATCTTTAATAACATCATGTCAGAACCTATAGACATCCTTGAAGATAGATTGCTACGAGACGAACCGGGGCTGCTTGAAGTGCTCTTAGTCGACCATTCCACTCAAAAGAATATCTTTTGGGCTACGGATAGTTACGTTGCTGAGGGCGATGGCTACGGTTGGCACGATAGCATCACCGTATCGGCTATTACGGGCAAGCACGGTAGTATCATCATGCCAAGAGCCTTGAAGACAAGGGACGAACAGCTGCGACGTTCGCGACAGATGGCTGAGGTGTTCACGCCTGCATGGCTCGTTAAGAAGATGAACGACGCTATCGACGACGAATGGAACCGTGCACAGGACGGACTGGAGGGGGAGATGGAGCCGTGGCAACGCTATGTTCTGACTACGGAGTTGGAAATCTCGTGTGGCGAAGCACCTTTCCTCACCTCCCGATACGACACTGTTACGGCCGAGCCTATCCCTATTGACGAGCGTGTCGGACTATTAGACCGCAAGTTGCAGAGGGTGAACGAGTTCGCTACCGATGCCGAATGGACACGGTGGGCACTCCTTGCCTTAGCGCATGTCTACGGCTATGAGTGGCAAGGCGACAACCTCCTCTTGGCACGTGAAGCCCTCCTTGCCACCTTTGTAGACTATCACGAACAACGTTTCTCATGCCGACCAGCAAAGGACATCATCCGTAAGGCGGCAGAGATAATAGCATGGAACGTATGGCAGATGGACGGTCTGAAAGCTGTTGTCCCAGCCTCTTGTCATGACGAGAAGACGGTTGAGGCGGGATTGTTCGAGACCATTGAGACTATCACACCGTGCGCAGGTTGTCAGAAGGACGATGTCTTACAGCATAACGGACAGCAATGTCGACTGCGTAGATGGCTGCCATCAGCAACAGAGACACCCGACAGTTTCGAGTGCAATTACACGGACTTTATTACCAAAAAACATAAAACATACCATAAAAGAAAATGGCTTATGAAATTTGATTTCGTCGTTGGAAATCCACCATATCAGGATGAGACTTTAGGTGAACAAAAGAACTATATGCCACCAGTCTATCATCTATTTATGGATTCAGCATACTCAATTTCAGATAAAGTAGAGCTTGTAACTCCAGCACGTTTCCTATTTGATGCAGGTTCAACTCCCGCTGTATGGAACAAGAAGATGTTAACAGATAAACACTTGAAAATACTCTTTTATGAGCCAGACAGTTCTAAGGTCTTTCCTAATATAAACTTTAGAGGAGGCGTAGCAGTGTCGTATAGAGATGCAGGAAAGGATTATGGAGAAATAGAAGTATTTACTCCTTATAAAGAGCTAAACGGCATATTGAAAAAGATACTACCTATTGTCAAGGAACATTCTCTTGCTGATATAGCTATTTCAAGAACATCGTATAGATTGACAGATACCATGCACAAGGAGAATCCAAAGGCTATGTCCTATCTTACAAAAGGTCATCCATACGATATGGCAACAAATATCTTTGATTTATTACCTTTCGTTTTCCATATGAATAAACCCAATGATGGGAAAGAGTATATCATGGTCGTTGGTAGAGAAAACAATGAAAGATGCTATAAATATATAAGGCGTGACTATGTGAATGAGGTCTCCAATTTGTCTAAGTACAAGATACTTTTAACTAAGGCATCGGGTAAAGGTGAGTTTGGAGAGGGTCTGGCTTCTCTCATTCTTGGCTTTCCAATGCTCGCAAATACCGAGACCTTTTTAAGTATTGGTAATTTTGATACAGAAAGTGAAGCTCTTCATTTACAGTCATACATTAAGAGTAAATTTCTCAGAGCACTACTTAGTGTTTTAAAAGTAACGCAAGATATAACTCCTATTAAGTTCAAGTACGTCCCCCTCCAAGACTTTACTATGTCCTCCGACATCGACTGGTCGCAGTCTATCTCATCGATAGACTTGCAGCTATATGATAAGTATGGACTATCGGAGGAGGAGCGCAACTTTATTGAAACACACGTTAAGGAGATGGACTAATGAGAACACCTAAGATACAGACCAGCCACGTTGTCTTACCTAAGATATATGCCTATACTACACCTGGAGTTAGTTATCATGATGGTTGGGTGAAGATTGGTTATACCGAACAAGACAGTGTTGAAGATAGAATCAAACAGCAATGCCACACGGCTAATATCGCTTGGATATTAGAGTGGAAAGGCAATGCTGTGTATGAAGGAACGAACGAGACATTCTTAGACAAGGCTTTCCATTCTTATTTAAGCAAGTTAGGTTATGCGCAAGAGCCGCTGACCGAGTGGTTTAAGATTGGTACGGACGAGTCGAAAATGAAGTTTTATGAGTTCCGAGAGAACCGTGGTATTGTCAAAGGAAAGGCCATTCAGCAATATCAACTACGCGAGGACAGCCAAGGAGAGGCTGTGCGCATGACGATAGAGAGCTTTAAGCACTGTCCTGAGACGGAGTTCCTTTGGAACGCAAAGCCCCGTTTTGGTAAGACATTAGCCGTCTATGACCTTTGTATGAAGATGCAGTTTCGTAACGTGCTTGTCGTGACGAATCGCCCAGCCATTGCCGACTCGTGGTATTCGGACTACCTAAAGTTTGTCGGTGAAGAGCATTATCTCTTTGTGAGTCGAGTGCAGGCATTGCTACAGCGCAAGCCTAAGCCCTGTCTTACTCGTCAGCAGTATGTAGAGGAGATAAAGCATGGTAAGGGTACAAAGAACTGTATTGAGTTTGTCAGTCTACAGGACCTGAAAGGCTCAATCGACTTTGGTGGCAGTCATAGAAAACTGGAGGAAGTGGCCCAACTAACGTGGGACTTGCTGGTTATTGATGAAGCTCATGAAGGCGTAGACACCTATAAGACCGATGTAGCCTTCGACCAGATACGTCGTAAGCATACGCTTCACTTGAGTGGAACTCCATTCAAGGCACTGGCTAACGACAAGTTCCCTCCTGGCTCAATCTTCAATTGGACCTATGCAGACGAGTGCCGTGCTAAGGCACAGTGGGACGAGTCAAAGGGTCATAACCCCTATATAGAGCTGCCAAGACTCAATATGTACACCTATCGAATGAGCGACATCGTCATAGAGAAGGTGAGCCAAGGTGTGGAGATAGATGGCGACACGGAGGCCTTTGCCTTCGACCTTAACGAGTTCTTCCGAGTAGAGCATGGACGCTTTGTGCATGATGAGTCGGTTGATAAATGGCTCGATGCTCTGAGCCGTCAACCCCGTTATCCCTTCTCAACCGAGGCTTTGCGTAAAGAGATAAGGCATAGCTTCTGGCTATTAAACCGTGTTGATGCGGCCAAGACATTGGCAAAGAAGCTAAGAGACACACAACGACATCCAGAGTTCGCAAGCATTGAGATAGTTGTTGCGGCAGGTGATGGCAAGAGCGATGAAGACGAGGTTATAGAAGACGAGAGCTCATTGGCACGTGTGCGCAAAGCCATTGAGGAGCACCCACAAGGGACGATAACACTCTCTGTGGGCCAGCTGACGACGGGAGTAACTATCCCTGAATGGACGGCAGTGCTGATACTCAGTAATATAAAAAGCCCTGCACAGTATATGCAAACGGCCTTCCGAGCACAGACGCCCCACCTCTATATGGATACAGACGGACGGTATCATAGGAAAGAGAATGCCTATGTCTTCGACTTCGACCCAGCCCGCACGCTGACAATCTATGAGGAGATGGCCAACGGACTATCGGTTGACACGGCATCGGGAGGTGGCGATGTAGACACGAGAAAGGCGCATATCAGAGAGTTGCTGAATTTCTTCCCTGTGATAGGCGAGGATGAGCAGGGCGAGATGGAGGAGTTGGATGCCGAACAGGTGATGCTCATTCCTCGACGAATACGCTCTAAGGAGGTGGTGAGAAGTGGCTTTATGAGTAACTTTCTCTTCGCTAATATCGCTAATATATATAGTAGTTCTCCTGGTCTGATGACTATCATCAATAAGTTTGAAGACGTAAAGGAAGCAAAGAATAAGAGCATCGATACGAACGATGTAGAACAGTTGTCTCATGAGGTGGATGCCGATGGTAATGCACAACCGAGTGCTGAACAAATAGCTGAAAGACAGCAGCGTCTGTTCGGAGAAAAGATATTCGGTGACGATGAAGACGTAGAACAACAGATTAATGATACGCTCCAAAAATATCGTGAAGCAAAGGAGAAGAAGGGAAAGAGTGCCGAGGAACAGTTGATAGACAATTATACTAAAGTCCTGACAGGCACGGTGATGACCCATGCTAAGACACACGAGGAGTCGAAGGAGGACGCCCTTACGAAGCGTAACCAGGGTGTTGCTGCCTTGAGAATAAGAAAGGCTGTAAACGAGCAGATAGGTAAAGACTGTTATCAAGCAGCCGTTGATAAGAATAAGTTAGACCTACGGTGTAAGGAGGAGTGTGTCGGGAAGACAACACAACAGCAAGACGATATTCAGAAGAGATATGATGCAAAGAAGCAGACTATCGACGACAGGTTAGAAAAGAAGGTACAAGAGAAGAAGACAGAACTCTTGAATGCAAGTGTGGAAATCGTTGCCGAGGTCTATGAGCAGCAACGCATTGACAAGAAGAAGGGGGATGTGAACGAGCTTGTTCGTAATCATCTACGAGGCTTCTCACGTACGATACCATCGTTCTTGATGGCCTATGGTAATGAAGAAACAACCTTGCAGAACTTTGATAAGGATATTCCAGAGGAGGTGTTCTTAGAGGTAACGAGTGTGACGAAAGAGGAGTTTCGATTGTTGAGAGACGGAGGCGACTATATTAATAAGGACACTGGCGAGAAGGAACACAGTAGGGGTCACTTCTTCGATGAGGTGGTCTTTAATGATTCCGTTAAAGAGTTCATGGCCTTGCGGAGGCGTTTAGCCAATTACTTCGAGCCTACCAACGAGGAAGATATATTCAATTACATCCCCGCACAACGTACGAATCAGATCTTCACACCTAAGGAGACGGTGCGCAGAATGGTAGACTTACTTGAAGAGGAGAACCCCGGCTGCTTCGATGACCCACGTAAGACGTTCGCCGACTTGTATATGAAGTCGGGGCAATACATTACTGAGATTGTGAAGAGACTCTATAACAGTAAGGGTATGAAACAGGCTTATCCAGACTCGGAGGAACGTATCCGCCATATCTTCAAACACCAAGTGTATGGACTTGCTCCAACCGAGTGTATCTACCGTATCGCCCTGCGCTATATCCTTGGATTTGATGAGACAATCCATATCTCAGCGTCTGATCATCACTTGAGGCAGGCTGATAGTTTGCCAGCGGCTAAGGAGGGAAGGATGGAGGAGTTCTTAGATGAGGTGTTTTAATAGGCCCTTCATCCTATGTAGAAACAATCTTCTAAAATATAACTTTTGATTTTCCTGTCACTTCTGTCATCTTTTTTCGCTCGTAACAAACTGTGAGATAGGATGCTACAGGAAATGTTAAATATGACAGCAAACTAAAAACAAACTAAATAGTAGATGTATAAACATTTTATAGCAATCTTTCTTTGTGGCCTTACTACAACTTCTTGGGCCTCGAACACGTGTTTTTCTCGGATGTCTGATGGGGTGGGGATGCCCACTGCGATCAGTAGTTGTAAGCCTCTATCAGCCTTATTGAGCAGAAAAGGGGATGTATGGTCTTCTCTGCTTGATGCCCAAAGGAGGAGGGACAGAACGTGGACTCGGATCGTGACAGGGGAGCGTATGAGGACTAATAACCAACGGACCCACGCAGACTATCGGCAGACTCAGATGATGACGGGGGAGCGTAAGATGGTGAATGGGCTACCGCTACACGCAAACTATTGGCAGACTCAGATGATGACGGGGGAGCGTATGATGACTAATGGGCTGAGTGTGCAGGGGGCAGGAGCGACGTCACTTCATCCCTTTGTGCCCACAACCATTGTAGGAGGTGATTTTGCGGAGGGCACACGATGGTACACATTGAAGTTCAAGAACACTACCTTGGCTGTTGCTGCGGCTGATGGGAGTATCAGTGAGGTGCCTGCAACGGCGGGGAATGTGGACCGTACGATGCCGCAGCAGCCTGACAATCAGCTTTGGTGCTTCGTTGGCAATGAGCAGGAAGGCTATACACTATACAACAAAGCCTTCGGTACGACGAAAGCACTTGTCGCTGTGGCCCCTGCAACGAATACGGCTGAGGCGACGATGGAGCCGTTGGAGGGGAATACGAAGTGTGCTAAGTGGTGGTTCTCGGCATCATCCAACCTCTCTTCAGCCTTCACCGACCCTGTTTATATGCAATTGCGAGATGCCAATGGATACGCCTTAAACCTCAGCGGACAGTCGGGTCAGATCTGTTTCTGGACTGGTGGAAAGGACAATGGGTCGACGGTTCTCATCGAACCTGCCTTTGCGACGGTGCTTGAGGCACGTGTGCTCGACCCTGATAACGCCACTTTCTATCGACAAGACAGGAAGACAAAGGGACAAGCATGGAACACTTATCTCATTTCTAACGCTGGTGATCCGGTCGTGACCTTGGCCAATGCGAATGGAAAAAACAATATCGGATATAGCAGTGCGACGTCGCCAAAGACGATTATCATCTCAAGTAAGAATAGTCAGAACTATACGCTCTCAGTGGAGAAAGGCTATGTCATCACGGGCTATAGCTTCTCTTTCAAGGGAGAGGCGGGTTCGACGACGGTAAAGGATGTGACGACAGCGAAGACAGAGACGGCCACGAATACTGCTGCAAAGTCTTTCTCGGTGGACGGCATAGCCTTGCAGAGTGTTCCGTTTCAGGTGTTGACGGACGCAGCCCATATCCAACAGCTGACGATACAGATAGCCCCTGCCGTCGGGGAGGTGGTGAAGAAGCAGATAGCCGACAATGAGAAATATCAGACAGCAATCGTCTTTGATAACACGAAGTCGCCCTTTGGCTATCGTATCCCTGCTCTGGGGCAGGATGGCAACGGTAAGCTTTTTGTGGCGGTAGACCTCCGTCGGACGGGATCGGACATCGGTATGGGTAATGGACATAACGATATCGTTATGAAAACCAGCTCAGACCATGGCGCGACATGGGATGCTAACTATCGTACCATCGCTGCTGGTGATGCGCAACAAGACCATAGTTCGAAGCAGTGGACCTACAGCTTTGGCGATCCCTCTATCGTTGTCGATCGGAACAATCCGCAGAATTTACTCGTGATGTGCGTCGGTGGACACACAAGCTTCTTTGATAGTCGGTACGAACAACCCCAACATGTGGTGCGATTGCATAGTAGTGACGGTGGAGAAACATGGACGAAGGACTCGTTGACCTACCAGATATACAACTTGACAAAGAACAGCTTGGGCGGTAAGACGAATGGTCTGTTCCTGACAAGTGGGAAGATTATGCAGAGCCGATACGTTAAGCAGGGGGCTTATAACCGTCTGTATATCGCTTATCCAACGAATAATACCAAGCAGAACGCTACCTTTGTCATCTTTTCTGACGACTTCGGTGCAACATGGAAACTACTCGGTGGACCGATGCAGTTGCCAAGTACGGGCGCTGACGAGTCTAAGGTAGAGGAACTACCAGACGGTAGTGTGCTGGTGAGTGTGCGCAATCGAGGTTCAAACTCACGTGGGTATAGTCTCTTCAGCTATACCGACATCGCCAAAGGAGAGGGCCGATGGGAGTTCCAAACGAATGCTGAAGCAATGAACAATGCCGTCAATGCGGTCAATGGCGAGATACTCATCGTCCCAGCACGGCGTGTGTCGGATGGCAGGAAACTCTTTGTAGCCTTACAGAGTATCACCCATTCCACGGCACGAGAGCGTGTGGGCGTGTATTTCAAGGAACTTGCTAACTACGAGAGTTATGCAACAGCGACGGCTTTAGGGACTGATTGGCACAAAGGAAAGCAGGTGAGCCAGATTGGATCATGCTATACGGGGATGGAACTGTTGGTGAATGACAAGATAGGATACGTCTATGAGGAAGAGGCAACAGGCGGTATCGGGGGATATAACATCATCTTCAAACAGATACCTTTGGAGGACTTGACGAACGGACGATATGTCATCGACCACACAGTCGACCGTGGTCCTTATATCCAACAGGCTGCCGAAATGCTTCGCTCACGTGTTCACACTTATCGAGAGGCTAATGGGAAATATGTCGGTATGCCTGTGGCTGCAGGATTGACAGGCGTTGAGGCTTCGCTCGATGGGGTCGGTGCGGCCCTCGCTACGGCTGCGACAGGTGGCGATGAGACAGCATACTTTCATGCACAAGAGGCGATGGCTGCAGCGCAAAAGCAGCTTCTTAGCGGTGTGACACGTGTGAAGATTGAGCGTGGGAGGTGGTATCGACTGACAAACAACCTAAAGCGTAATGTGGTACTAACGACTGATGGCACGCAACTCAAGCAGGGTTCTGTTAGTACACCAACGACTGATCCGTCCGTACTCTTCCAGTTCATTGAGACTACCGAGGGGTATTGGACGATAAAGAATGCGAAACACAAGGTGTTTGCTAAGCCTACGCTACGAACGAACACACCGCTGTTAGTCACTGATAATAAGGCTGATGCGGGCCGATACACCATTGTGTCAACGATAGACGGACGCAGTTATCTACAGAGTATGGACCCAGCCCAAGCGGCTTACCCAGCCATCCATGCCGATAACAACGGTAATATCGTCGCATGGACTACCACCTCTGATGCCTCCCAATGGTTCATCGAGCCCACTGACTACCACGAGACAGACGATGCCATCCGCCTCGCTCCAGTCCTCTCCACCGCTCCCCATACCATCTATAACCTCCATGGTCAGCGTCTCAGTCCCCACTCTCTCCAGCACCGTGGCGTGTATATTGTTGATGGGAAGAAGGTGGTATATTAAAGAATAAGCATAAATGAAAAAAAGAAAGTTATAGAGAGTCTCATCCTGAAAACTTCCCTACGGTCAATGATTATCGTAATCCAATTGTTGCTGAGGCTATGCGTGGAATGAAATATGTTAATATGTTTAACCGAGGCATTCTTTGGAAATATAGCTATCGTATCGATGGATAAGGAAGGTTCATGCTATCTTCAAGGGTTGGAGAAATAAAGAATAGTAGAGTTAAACGATATAATTAGAGAAATACGAGAGACGTGGGGGAGAGGGGATAAACAAAATGCCAAGACCCTTACGGACCTTGGCATGATATGGTAAACGCATTTTGGAATTATGCTTGCGTTGTATTAGTAGTTTGTCTCCTCAATCTGGAAGAAGCTCTGTGGGTGGTTACATACAGGGCAAACAGCTGGAGCCTTCTTGCCAACAACGATGTGACCGCAGTTACGACACTGCCAGATACAGTCGCCGTCACGTGAGAATACGACTTTGTCATCGATGTTCTTCAACAGCTTGCGGTAACGCTCCTCGTGGTGCTTCTCAACCTTACCAACACTGCGGAACTTAACTGCCAACTCTGGGAAGCCTTCCTCCATAGCATCCTTAGCCATCTGCTCGTACATATCAGTCCACTCATAGTTCTCACCAGCTGCTGCGTCAGCGAGGTTTATGGTTGTTGTAGGGATATCACCACCGTGGAGGAACTTGAACCAAATCTTAGCATGCTCCTTCTCGTTGCGTGCTGTCTCCTCGAAGAAACCAGCAATCTGCTCATAGCCGTCCTTCTTAGCCTTTGAAGCATAGTAGAGATACTTGGTGTGAGCCTGGCTCTCACCAGCGAAAGCGGTCTTGAGGTTCTGCTCAGTCTTAGTACCCTTCAATGCCTCTGGGTCGAACTCCTTGAACTTCTCTGCCTTAGCGTGACATACTGGACACTCTGTTGGTGCCTCTGTTCCTTCGTAGATATAACCACAAACAGTGCAAATAAATTTCTTTTTCATAATGTTTTTGTATTATAAATGTTATTTCTTGTTTCGCTTATCACGAGCGTGTAGACTAATATCTGCTGATTTTCAGCTCTATAGATGGTATATTTATATCCTGTAATTATTACAATCTTGCGAGTGCAAAGGTAGAGATTATTTTCCAATCTGTCAACATTAACGGCTGTTTTTTTCGTATAGACAGACCTATTTAGACAACGAATAATTAGTATTAACAGTGCTTAGAAGGGGTGGGTGGCTGTTCTGGTGGGGCTAGCAGGACTGGCGGGACTAGCAGGGCTAGCATGACTAGCAGGGTTAGCATGACTAGCAGGGTTAGCATGACTAGCAGGGTTAGCATGACTAGCATGACTAGCAAATCTGGTAATTCGAGTAATTCGTAGTTAAGTTTTATTTTATCTTGTTACTTTATCTTTGTTACTTTATCTTTGTTACTATATCTTTGTTCCTTTATCTTTGTTCCTCTGTTATTCTGTCTCCATTTACCCTGTCCCGCCCCCTTGACACCCCCTCTGTTCCTCTGTTACCCTGTCTCCTCCCCTGTTACCTGTTCCCGTTCCTCTGTTATTCTGTCTTCTTTTACCCTGTCCCCTACGTTTTATCCTCTCTTGGTTGATAGTCTTGAAGGGTTGAGAGGCTCATTTAATAGCTTGTCGATGTATAAAAATAGTTAAATAAACGCTTCTTAGAAAGTGAACTTATATAGAATAAAGGTGTTGGTCATCAATTAGTTACGATGATTGATGGGGCTTTAATATGTTTAAGCAAAATTTGTTTATTTATGTGACTTTTATTAACTTTGCACCCAATTTTAGGATAATGATACGGTATTATTAACATATTAAGTCATATCTTTAGTATGCGTTTATAAGTAAAAGCCACTGTAAACGACATAAATTAACCTGATAAAACGATATCCCAAACGAAATGTAATTATAAGAAAATGAAACTGAACGAAGAGAAAAAGGCTTATGTTGAGCCACAGATTACGATGTTTGCTTTGGCTGGGGATTGCCCAATCTTGGCGGGTAGTCCTCCTGTTAAAACGACTCCTATAGTAGTTCCTCCTACAGAGGACGATGATGATACAAACCTCGTACCAGAGAATTAATTAGGAGATGTAGGCTATTTAAATGTAAAAAACAAAACAAATTACCAACTCATGAAGTTAAATAATATTCGCAAGTGCAATGCTGGACGCAAATCAACAGCGGCACTCACATTTGCATGTCTTAGTGGACTGACTATCTTGGGACTGACTGCCTGCTCAGACAATGAACTTGATTCTACAAATGTTGGGCAGGATGGCACTGCCGTAAGATTTCAGGTAACTACTGCCGACAAGCAAGCTCAGCAGGCAGCAAAGGCTAACCCTAACTTTGCAATGACTCGTGCTGGTTATGCAGAGCAGCTACAGACACAGGGATTGACACCTGAAGACCTTGCAACACGCAAGATAGAAATCCCTGGTAACAGTAAGTATTGCCTTATAGAGAGTACGGTCGCTGGTATTGACGACGACTTTACAAACGATAATGCAGTGGCTACACGTGCTAAGATTACCACAACCGCTACGCTGGGCAAGTTCTCAGCCATCGCTTATCGTGGTAGTTCTGCAACAGGCATCAGCACCACTCCTTGGTTCTACAATGCTGAGGTAAATGCTAATGGTACACTCGCAACGACTCAACTTTGGTCATGGAGTGAGCCATACGCACGCTTCTATGCTGTTTATCCACAGGTAACAACATCATACAGTAAGCTAACATTATCTCCATCAACAAACACTTCAACTCCATACGTAAACATTGAGGTTGAACCAGGTGTACAGGATCAGAAGGACTTGATGACTGCTTGTACAGGTGAAACACCTATTCACTATGCAACCTTGGGTACTGCGCCTGCAGTTCCTTTGCAGTTCCAGCACGCAATGACCGCTATCCGCTTCAAGATTGGCGACCGCTTGTCAGGTACTCATAAGATTACAAAGATTGAGATTGTTGGTGCAAAGAGCAAGGGTAAGTTCACTTTGCCTTCATCAGTACAGGCTACTACTGGTGCATCTTTCAACAGTGCATGGTCTGATGTCAGCACTCCTGCAACCTTCACACTCAGTGGTATCAGCGTAAACACATCTGGTCATGTCAACGAGACTATCGTTGGTAAGGATGGTGATAGCTTCACATTCTACATGATTCCACAAACGTTGTCATCGGATGTCAAGGTAAAGGTTTACTTCGACAATCAAGCTTCTCCAGCTATCGTAGCACCATTCGCTGGTACTTGGAAGGCTGGTACAACAAAGACATACGCATTGTCACAGTCTGCTAATAACCTTAAATACACCTTCGAAGCTACTCCTAATCCAACTGAAGCAGCAAACACTGAAGGTGCAACTACATCATATCAGATTACATCATACGTAGACGATGATAAGCAGCATCGCCCTGTTAAATGGAAGGTAGTTAGCTATGACGCTGATGGAGATGGTACCTTCTCTATGAGTGAGAAGCCTGATTGGTTGACTATTCCTAATGAAGGCAGAACAACAACACAAGATGTTGAGCAATATACTGCTACCTTCAAAGCCAACCAACGTGACGTTTTGGCTGATTTCAACAATGCAATGAAGACTGCAGATTCTGTTACAAACTACAATCTTGCTAATGCTAAAGGTGATCCAGCTATAGAGAATACAGCAAACTGTTACATTATCAGTGCACCTGGTACATACCGTATTCCATTGGTTTATGGTAATGCTATTGAGGGAGGGATTACTAACGCTTCTGCATATACAAGTACAGCACCAGTTACTCACTTACCGAAACCAGGTGGCGGATATTATCCTGAAGACCTCATCTTACATACATTCGTTGATCATAACGATGATCCAATTACTTCTCCATATATCAACATACAGAATGCTTCAGACCAAGCAACAAGTGCAAAAGTTATTTGGGAAGATTGCCAGGACATCGTTACAGCCCCTACCGTTACAGGAAGTGGCGCAGACTCTTACCTTACCTTTACAATCAAGAAAGAGAACCTGCAGAATGGAAATGCCGTTGTTGCAGTAACAAATGCAGCAGGTAATAAGGTAATGTGGTCATGGCACTTATGGTTTACTCCTAAGAGTTCTCTTAAGAAAATTGCCGTTACCAGTGATGGGTCTGAATATAAGTTTATGACTGATAACCTTGGTTGGAAATACACCAAATGGACAGGTGGACTTAAGCGTGAAGTTGTTGTTAAGATAGAACAACAGGCTGAAACAGGCGAAAAGAAGACTGCTACTATTACGCTTAAGCAGGCTCCAGGCAATAATGTTCGCGAAGGATATGGAAATCTTTATCAGTGGGGACGTAAGGATCCACTGCCTGGTATCAATACAACAGGTTTTACCTTCGATAACAACTATGTAGAGATACCTAAAGATAAGGGAGATGAACCTGCTAATGTAATTAAGATGAAGACCCGTACTATTGGACGTAGTATTCAAAATCCAGGCATAATGCTTCCAAAAGTTGGTGGTGGTAAATTAGGCTGGCATTATCAACAGATTATTAATATGTGGTCTGCAAACAATAATAAGCTTGATGGTTCTGTTCGCAATAATGTAAAAACCATCTATGACCCTTCTCCTGTAGGTTTCAAGGTGCCTGATGCACATGCATTCATGGGCTTTAGCACGACAGGAGCTGTATGGAGCAATGGTTATGCATTCAAAGTTGATAACGATAAGGAAATCTACTTCCAAGCAGGAGGTGCCCGTTATGGTACAAGTGGAGCATTAACTGCTAATGGTACTGTTGGTTTTTACTGGCAATCAGTCCCTAAGCCTGATGGTGCTGGTAGTCTTGGATTTGGTTACCGTACATCAATGAAAGATGGTACAATAGCAACAATTAATTCTCCTGCAACAGATGACCTTGGTTCTTATGCGAATGGTTATGGTGTACGCCCAGTAGCAGAGTAAACATAACTTTTCATTATTATATAATTACAGCCTCTCAGACGCGAGTTTGGGAGGTTGTTTTGTGTTGTCTGGTGTAGGGGAGGTTATTTGCTTTTTAGAAGTTGCTGTCATTCCTGTCATGTTTTGTGGGCATGTAAGTGGTTTGTAGTCAACGAGATTAGGGTAAATGTTAAAAGTGACAGCAAAGAAAAATAAAACTAAATTAGGGGTTGAGGAGAAGGAAAGAGGGATCGTTCTATCCGTCCTGTCCATCTTAGCAAATAGAGCCGTCCTCACAAAATCAAGCCGTTCTATCCGTCCTGTCCGTCTTAGCAAATAGAGCCGTCCTCACAAAATCAAGCCGTTCTATCCGTTCTGTCCGTCTTAGTAAATAGAGCCATCCTCACAAATTCAAGCCGTTTTAGCAAACTTATCAAATGGAGCAATCATCGTAATTTGAGCAATTTGTGTAATTCGTAGTCAAGTGTTATTTTATCTTGTTACTCCCTTCTGTTCCTCTGTTACCCTGTCTTCTCTTATCCTGTCACCGCCCCTGTTACCTTTCTGTTTCCTCTGTTATTCTGTCTCCTCTTACCCTATCACCTCCCCCTTGTTACCCCTCTCCGTTTTTCTGTTACCCTGTCTTCTCTTACTCCGTCCCTCTGTTACCCTGTCTCCTCTTACCCTGTCCCTGCTTGGTTATTCTGTCTATAGGATAGTGTTAACTATTCGCAAAGTGAGTAAAAAACATGATAATAGTGTTTATTATTGTTAAATTATTGATATAAATTAAGTGTTATAGCTGTGTAAAGTGTTATCTTTGTAATAACAAAGCTACAGAAAAAACCGTAAGCGCATGAGTAGTCATGGATAACTTTTGGACAATACCTATTTAGTATAGGGAATACCTCTAATTTAAGGGACACCGTAAAGAGAATGAGAACTACACTGATATGTATATAAGATGAAAGGCTAATATATATTAAGCTGGAGTCCTAATATATATAGCATGGAGTTCCAATATATATAACATGGAGTCCTTATATATATAAGGTGGATCTCTACAATGTGAGAGCCCTTCATGGTGAGGGGAGCTTTTAGTGTAGGAGGGAGCTGCTGAAGACATAAATAGGTTTACCTAAGTCAGAATAAGATTATCAACAAATATATAAAATAACTAATGAGAAAAGGAAAGATTCTACCAGTAAGTGTTTTCCTATCTTGCTGCTCTTTGACCGCTTTTGCCAGCAGTCATGTCACTTCGGCTGACAACATTGGCAAGAACGTAATCATTGCAGCTACCAAGGCCAATGCCGCAAAGGTAATGGGGACACAGCAATCAAGTGGTGACGTGAAGGTTACCGGAACAATCGTTGACAACACCGGAGAGCCTGTCATTGGTGCTACTATCCGCGTAAAGGATTCGCAGAATGGTACCACCACCGACCTCGATGGTAAGTTTGAGATTACGACTCATAAGGGTGCTACCCTTATCATCAGCTATATCGGTATGAACACCGAGGAGGTGAAGGTAAGTGGTGATGCACCATTGAACATCACTTTGAAGGCTGAGGCTCATCAGATTGAGGAAGTTGTGGTAACCGCTTTGGGTATCAAGCGTTCAGAGAAGGCGTTGAGCTATAACGTTCAGAAGGTAGGCGGTGAGAACCTTACAACGGTTAAGAATCCTAACTTCATGAACTCCCTCGCTGGTAAGGTAGCCGGTGTGAACATCAATGCGTCATCAGCTGGTATGGGTGGTGCAGCGCGCGTTGTGATGCGTGGTCCTAAGTCAATTACCCGTAGCAACCAAGCATTGTATGTAATCGACGGTGTGCCAATCAACAACACCAGTCAAGGAGAGATTTCAGGTGGTGCGTTCAGTTCACAGCCAGGTTCAGAAGGTATTGCCGATATCAACCCAGAGGATATCGAGTCAATCAGCGTCCTCAGTGGTCCTGCTGCTGCTGCCCTCTACGGTTCAGCTGCTGCGCAGGGTGTCATCATGATTACCACGAAGAAAGGTAAGGAGGGTAAGGTAAGCGTGACAGTAAGTAACAGTTCACAGTTTGCTAACCCATTTATCATGCCAGAGTTCCAGAACTCATACGTAAACCGTGCTGGCGAAGTGAAGTCATGGGGTGCAAAGACTCCATCAGTCTATGGAAACTATGAGCCAAAGGACTTCTTCAATACTGGTACGAACATTCAGAACAACGTAGCTCTGACAGCAGGTACAGACAAGAACCAGACCTATATCTCAGTAGGTACAACGAATGCAAAGGGTATCATTCCTAATAACAGCTACGACCGTTATAACTTTGCATTCCGCAATACAACAACGTTCTTGCACGACAAGATGACTTTCGACTTCAACTTCAATTACATCAAGGAGCATGATAAGAACTTGACAGCACAGGGTCAGTATTTCAACCCATTGACCGCTGTTTATCTCTTCCCACGTGGTGAGAGCTTCGATGCCGTTCGTACTTACGAGCTTTATGATGCAGCCAGAGGTATCAACGTTCAGAACTGGAACTTCGGTGATGCGTTGAGTATGCAGAACCCATACTGGGTAGCCAACCGTATGGTTCGTTCAAACAATCGTAGCCGTTACATGGTTAGTGCAAGTCTTAAGTATAAGATCTTCGATTGGATGGACGTTGTGGGTCGTCTGCGTTGGGACGATGCTAACACAAAACAGCAGGACAAGCGTTACGCAACAACGACTAATCTCTTCGCACACTCAAACTATGGCTTCTATGGTTATGACAAGGTGAATGACCGTTCACTCTATGGCGACTTGATGTTTAATATCAACAAGACATTAAACGATTTCTCAGTATCAGCCAACCTCGGTGGTTCGTTCACACGCCATAAGTATAATGTAACAGGATTCCAAGGCGGTTTGAAGGCACCATCTAACCTGTTCACTCCAAACGCAATCGACTACGGTACGGCAACAGCTGACAATCGTCCTATCTTTACCGACAATGCTCACAAGGTGAACTCACTCTTTGCTAACGTCGAGTTAGGCTGGCGCAGTATGCTGTTTATGACCGTAACAGGTCGTAACGATTGGGACTCAGCTTTGGACGGTACCGACAACGTATCATTCTTCTACCCATCAGTAGGTATGTCAGCAGTCATCTCTCAGATGGCAAAGCTCCCATCATGGATAAGCTACATGAAGGTTCGTGGCTCATGGGCATCAGTAGGTTCAGCGATTTCTCCAAACATCACCTCACCATGGCGTTATCAGTATAACCCAGCGTCAGGTACTTATAGCACCGTAACTTATAAGTTCCCATCCAACTTCCGACCAGAGCGTACCAACTCTTGGGAGGCTGGTTTGACAACACGTTTCTTCAATAACGCATTGACCTTAGACGTCACACTCTATCAGTCAAACACTCGCAACCAGACCTTCCTTCGTCCTATCACAGGCGGTCAGGGCTTCTCTTCAGAGTATGTACAGACGGGTAACGTAAGAAACCGTGGTATTGAGCTCTCATTGGGTTATGGCCATTCATGGGGCGACTTTGCATGGAACACCAACTTCACTTACAGTGCTAACCGCAACAAGATTGTTGAGTTGCTCGACGATCCAAACGAGGTTATCAACCAAGGTGGTTTGAGTGGTGCTAACATCATTCTTAAGAAGGGTGGTACGATGGGCGACCTCTATATGACCAGCGACTTCAAGCGCGACGCAGAAGGCAACATCGCTGTAAAAGACGGATCCGTATCACAGGTGAATCTCTCTAATCCATCTTATCGTGGTTCAGTACTTCCAAAGGGTAACATCGGTTTCTCTAACGACTTCTCTTGGAAGGGTATCAACTTCGGCTTCGTTGTTACCGCACGTTTCGGTGGTATCGTAATGTCACAGACACAGGCGTTGATGGATGCTTACGGTGTGTCTAAGGCATCTGCTGACGCTCGCGACAAGGGTGGTATCGCAGTAAACAATGGTTTGGTATCAGCCGAGAAATACTATGCTGTAGTAGGTGGTGAGAACCCAATCTGGTCAGAGTATATTTACAGTGCAACCAACGCACGTATCCAGGAGGCACACCTTGCTTACACCTTCCCACGTCGAATGTTAGGCGGTATGGAGCTGACACTTGGTTTGACAGCCAACAACCTCCTTATGCTTTACAACAAGGCACCATTCGATCCAGAGGCAACAGCATCAACAGGTACCTACTATCAGGGCTTCGACTACCTCATGCAGCCAAGCCTCCGTTCACTTGGTTTCAATGTGAAGCTTAAATTCTAAACATTTAACCACTCATTTAATCGAAATATAAATGAAAAAGATTAATATATATAAAGCGGTCACAGCTTGCACATTCGCAAGTGTGCTGCTATGCTCAATGTCGTCTTGTACAGACGGATTCCAAGAGGCAAACCGTCCAGGAACGGGTGCTTCTCTCGAAGACTTGTCACGCGACAACTATCAAACCTCATCTTTCCTCGTACAGATGGAGAACGAGGCTTTCCCTGAGCAGGAGAATGCTTACCAGATGAACGAAGACCTTATCGGTAACTACTTAGGCCGTTACATGACATACGCTAATAATGGTTTCTCAGAGAAGAACTTTGCTCGTCTCAATGCACCTAATGGTTGGGTACGCTATCCGTTCAAGGATTCTATGACAAAGACGGTGTCTGCTTTCAAGGAGATTGCACGTGTGACAAAGAGCGAAGGACCAGTTTATGCTTGGGCTTTGATACTCCGTGCACAGTCGTTCATGCGTCTTACAGATATGTACGGACCACTCCCTATCGGTGCTGACGCTACTGATGGCAATGCTTACTCATCACAGGAGGATGTTTACAAGAGTCTCATTGCTGACCTCAACAAGGCAACTGACATCATCAAACCATTGGTTGCTGCCAACGAGAATATGACTATCGCTGATGGTCATGACAAGGTCTATCAAGGTAAGATGGCTAAATGGTTGAAGTATGCGAACTCTTTGAAGCTCCGTATTGCTATCCGCATCCGCTATGTTGAGCCAACATTGGCTAAGCAATTAGGTGAGCAGGCAGTACAGGACGGTGTCATCACAAGCAATGAGGACAACTGCGCTATAGCTTACACACCAAACGGACAGTATAAGACATCCGTAGAGTGGGGCGATAGCCGTGCTTGTGCCGACCTTGAGAGCTACCTCACAGGTTACAACGACCCACGTCTGACAAAGTTCTTTAAGCCTACAGAAGAGGCTGGCAACCGTGCTATTATCGGCTGTCGTGCCGCTGCAAAGATTGGTAATAAGACCACAGCAGGTAAGGCTTACTCTGCTGCTAACATCAAGCAGGACAGCAAGGGCGTATGGCTCACTGCTTCTGAGATGGCTTTCTGTCGTGCAGAAGGTGCGTTGGCAGGATGGAGTAATATGGGTGGTACCGCTAAGAGTCTCTATGAAGAGGGTGTGAAACTCTCCTTCGAACAGTGGGGTGCTGGCGATGCAACGACCTACTTGGCTGATAACACATCAACTGAGGCAAACTATGTCGACCCAATCAGCGACTACGGTGGGAATGTTAATGCTGTCAGCAATATCACTATCAAATGGGACGACTCAGCTACTGACGAGCAGAAGATGGAGCGTCTGATTACTCAGAAATGGATTGCAATGTTCCCTAACGGACAGGAAGGCTGGAGCGAAATCCGTCGTACAGGCTATCCAAAGGTGTTCCCTCTGGCACAGTCAACAGACTATAGC
This sequence comes from Prevotella jejuni, assembly GCF_900187995.1. Lineage (GTDB taxonomy): Bacteria > Bacteroidota > Bacteroidia > Bacteroidales > Bacteroidaceae > Prevotella > Prevotella jejuni. The sequence continues at coordinate 50,126 of NZ_FZNZ01000005.1, read as the reverse complement.
ATCCAAGTTGCCAATCGTATCCCATTTGATATTGATGAGGCTACCAATAACAAGGCAAACTATATTAAGGCTGTACAGCTGTTAAAGGGTAATGACGACTATGCAACCAAGATGTGGTGGCAGCGTTAAACGATATCTATCATACAATAAACATTCGATAAAAAATGAAGAATTTAATAAAGATATTCTTGCTTTCAGCCTGCGCTGCAACGGCTTTCACAGCCTGCAGCGATTGGACTGAAACTGAGGCTAAGGACGGAGCTGACCTTACTCACTCAAATAAGTCGGAGGCTTACTATGCGCAACTCCGTAACTATAAGAAGACTGACCACTCTGTAGCTTTCGGTTGGTTTGGCAACTGGACAGGCTCTGGTGTTACCCACGAGAACTCTTTGGCGGGTCTTCCTGATAGTACTGACTTCGTTTCTCTATGGGGTAACTGGAAAAACCCTTCTGAGGCGATGCTGAAAGACTTGCGTTTTGTTCAGAAGACTAAGGGTACGAAGGTGCTCATCAGCTGCCTTGTTTTCGACATTGGCGACCAGATCACTCCTACCAAGACAGACTCTACGCTCACATGGAAAGAGTGGCGTCATAAGTTCTGGGGATGGGGCAACGATGAGGCTTCACAGATTGCTGCTACTGAGAAATATGCAAATGCTATCTGCGATACTATCGCTAAGTATGGCTATGACGGCTTCGACCTCGATGCTGAACCTTCATACGCCCAGCCTTTCCAAACCGATAAGGAGCTTTGGCAGAACGCTAAGGTGATGGAGGCTTTCGTAAAGACTATGGGCAAGCGTATCGGTCCTAAGTCGGGTACTGATAAGATGTTCGTTATCGATGGTGAGCCTGACGCTATGGCTGCTGAGTATGGCGAATACTTCAATTACTTCATCCTTCAGGCTTATAGCTCTTCTGGTAACAGTGATCTGAACAGTCGCTTTGCAACACAGGTTACTCACTTCCAGCAGTATCTCACACCGGAGCAGGTGGCTAAGAAGCTCATCGTCTGCGAGAACTTTGAGAACTATGCTGGTAAGGGTGGTGTAAACTTCTGGTTAGACAATGGTCAGGCTGTTCCTTCACTCTTAGGTATGGCCTACTGGAACCCAGTTTACAATAACGTAACCTACCGCAAGGGTGGTGTAGGAACCTATCACATGGAGTACGAATATAACGTGTCTGGAAAGACTGGCAACTATCCTTTCTTGCGTAAGGCTATTCAGATTATGAACCCATCAATCCAATAATCAAGACATTCAAATTATGAAATACAATATTTCTAAGCTTTTCGTCGGAGCTGTGGCTATGGCCTCTCTGACACTGCTGGGCGCATGTAACAATGCTGAATATTCGCCTCTTTCTAATCAGGCGTATATCGCACAGACCAATACTAACGGCAATTCAAGCCAGAATATTACTATCGGTACGTCGGCTGTCACTTCTTCTGTGAACGTGCGTCTGTCCGACCCTGCTACACAGGACTATACTTTCGAGATTGTAGCTGACACAACAGCTCTGGCTGAATACAACCAGCGTAACGAGACTTCTTACAAGGCGCTGCCTGCTAATCTCTACTCTCTCTCTTCTAATGAGGTGACGATTGAGAATGGTAAGTCGGTCTCTTCTGAGGTGACACTGACAATCAACCCATTGACACAGGCACTGAAGGACAGCGGTCTGAAATATGCTGTTGCCCTCCGTCTGAAGAGTAAAGATGGTAAGTATGACGTCTTGAACTCTGGTAGTACTATGGTTTACGTCCTCGATCAGGTTGTTTATCAGGCTGTGCCAATCGTTAACTCTACGCATAACATCCACTTCGCAATGCGTCAGACCTATAACCTTTCACAGTGGACTGTCGAGATGAACGTGAACATCAGTAAGCTCGGTACGGCGCTTGGCGAACTTAACAACCAGACGCTCTTCGGTGCATGGGGTAATGATGGTGGCGAGATTTATACTCGCTTCGGTGATGCTCCTATCGAGGGTAACCGTTTGCAGATTAAGACGCAAGGTACACAGATGAACAGTAAGCAGCTCTTCAACGAGAACCAGTGGTATCACCTCGCATTCGTTTGCACAGGGACAAAGCTCTACCTCTATGTTAACGGTGTGCTTGATAACTCTATGGACCTCCCTGGTAAGACAACTAACCTCAGCAACACCTTTAACTTCGGTAACACAGACTACCTCAAGGCTAACGTGAAGGTGAGTGAGTTACGCTTCTGGACAGTGGCTCGTACACAGGCTCAGATTGCTAATAACATGTATGCTTGTGACGCTAAGAGCACCGACTTGGAGGCTTATTGGAAGCTCAACGAGGGTCAGGGCGATACCTTCAAGGACGCTACTGGTCATAACAACACAGGTAAGTGTGTAGCTGTTCCTACTTGGGAGCAGAACGTAAGAATCGATGGTAAATAAGTCAAAAGGAAACTCAAATATGAAAATAAACGTATTCAAGTCAGTGCTGGCAGCCTCTTTGGTTGCTGCCACACTGGCATCTTGTCAGAGCGAACCAGAAGTTGGTAGCACGCTCTACCCTACTGCAGAAGAAAACTACTCTGCAAAGGCATATCTCTACACTGGTAGCAGTGAGGGCAACAAGGTGTCGCTTGCAGGTGAGAAGTCGGCAACAGCTGTTACCTTGACAGGTGATAGCGCACAGTTCTACGTAAGACTGTCTTCTCCATCTGAGAAGGATGTTACTGTTACATTGGCTGCTACATCTGACGGTGTTGAGGCTAACAGTAGCGAAGAGGTGATGAGCACTGACGCAATCCGTCTTAACAAGACATCTGTTACCATCGCAAAGGGACAGCTGACCTCTGAACCCATCACTGTTAAGTTGGTCAATGGCGATGCACTCAAGAATCTGACAATGTTGAAGAACGGTGTGACATCTGTTGTTATGAAGAGTGTTGATGGAGCTGAAACAGCAAAGACAAGTACTAAGGTGGTTGTAGCAACTAACTTCACCTTCGATAACATCAATGCATCTGGTACGCTCAATGCAGACAAGCAGATTGCATTGAACGAATATCAGATGTCAACTACACTCAGCAGTTCTAATGCAGCAAAGTTGAATGATGGCGATAACAACACCTATGTGTATTCATATACCTATTATGAACCAGAGTTTACAATGGCATTCAATAGCACAAAGGAACTGATTGGTGTTGGTATCCTTTGCAACTACACAAGCTACGGATATGGTGTGAAGAAGGTGGCTGTAGCTACCAGCTTAGACGGTAAGACATGGACAAACATGGGTACTGCCACTGCAGCCTCAACCTATGATGATGATACTCCATTCCCAATTGTATTTAATACTCCAGTAACATGTAAGTTTGTTAAGCTGACAATCCTCCAGAGCTTTGACGAAAGCGAGAACCCACGTTTCTTGATTGGTGAGATTGGTGCTTACGAGTATCTTGATTGGAGCTTATGAGTAAGCGTTAACTTCTATCCGCTCATAGTAGCGCATACAGATTTAGCCTCCGAAGTATTCATTACTTCGGAGGCTTTTTTGTTTAATCTAAATATAATTCATCATTCACAATCCATCATTATTCAAACGAAGTTCTCCTCAGTACGTCATAATTATGATAACCAATATCAACTGTCGTTTATTGCTACAAACAACTCGTAAACTAATCTACTTGTCAACTACCAACAAAGAACTACGAATTTCTCTAATTGTACGAATTGTTATAGCTAAGCTATTCGTACCATTCGAAAAATTCGTAGTCATTAAAGCTACAAATCATATAGTTCAAAGCTCAAATCCAAATATTCAAAGTTTATAATTACTACTATAAGCTGTGATTTATCGTTGCAAGCAACTGGTTAACTTGTCCACTTGTCAACTACTAACAAAGAACTACGAATTTCTCTAATTGTACGAATTGTTATAGCTAAGCTATTCGTGTCATTCGAGAAATTCGTAGTCATTAAATGTACAACTCATATAGTTCAAAGCTCATATTCCAATATTCGCAGTTTATAATTACTACTATGAGCAGTGATTTAGCGTCGCAAGCAACTGGTAAACTTGTTAACTTATCAACTACCAACAAAGAACTACGAATTTCACTAATTGTACGAATTGTGATAGTCAAGTAATTCGTGTCATTCGAGCAATTCGTAGTCATTAAAGCTACAAATCATATAGTTCAAAGCTCAAATCCAAATATTCGCAGTTTATAATTACTACTATAAGCTGTGATTTATCGTCGCAAGCAACTGGTTAACTCGTCCACTTGTTCACTCGTCTACTTGCCCACATACCAAGAATAGAAAGCATATTCTCCGCAAGTTTGCGGAGAATAATTGCTTTTTTCTCCGCAAAGACTTGTCATTATAGCAAAAAAGTTGTAAGTTTGTTGCACTAAAACAGAGGTCTATGAAGAATCAATATATATGGTAGAATGCAGATTTGTGTAAGTTGACATGGCAAGACAACGCCCTTACTGACAACAACAACTGGCCCTTCTACTAACTGGCCTTTCCCCCTCTATAACTAATCATCAACACCCAACACCCAACACCCAACACCCACCTTTAACTATAACGTTCTGTGAATTCTGTATGCCGGAGGCGTTCTGTGGGTTCGAAACGTGCGCAAAAAGGTTCTGTTAAATCTGTGTATTCTGTGAGAGAAAAACTTACCCCACGAATTAATACGTGCGCTTAAAACCTCCGTGAACTTTGTGTGCTCTGTGAGAGATAAAACTCCCCAGCGTGAGAGAAAAACCTCCCCCCTTCCCCTTCTCATGCCCTTCCCGATTGCAGAAGGGCCTTAACAACAATTCAGAACATGCCCTTCTTGCACGCAGAACATGCCCTTCTTGCCCCAAGAAGGGTATGTTCTTGAAGGGTACTTATAACATTCTGATTTCTTGTAGGTTACAGGCTTGATTAAAGTCGATGTCGTCCCCTTGTTCTAAGGACAAAAATTTACGTTTTATGTAATGCGCAGCAGGAAGTAAGCAAATGACTATCTTTACTCAGAACCACAGATAAAATCATACGATGTAATACGCCATAGGAGATAAGCGCATGATTATCTTCACTCAGAACCACAAGTAAAACCATACAAAATAATCTGCCATAGGAGATAAGTGCATGACTATCTTTACTCGAAATTAAAGATAAAGCCATACGAGGTAATACGCCATAGGAGATAAGCGCATGATTATCTTCACTCAGAACCACAAGTAAAACCATACAAAATAATCTGCCATAGGAGATAAGTGCATGACTATCTTTACTCGAAATTAAAGATAAAACCATACGAGATAATACGCAGCAGGAGGTAAGCACATGTGATGAGTGCTTACCTCCTACCGAATTGTAATTATCCAGAAAGATATTATTTACATTATTGTTTATTTCAAAAGAGAATCGAGGACAGCTGGGAAATTCTTTGCTTTAGCCTTCAAGTTCAGCAACAGAGCTTTCTCTGTTTCATCTACTTGACCGTCAGCGCCAATCTTTTCAGACAGCATCTTCACTTCTTCTTCGTCGATTTCGCCATCTGCAAGAATATTGTCAGATATTGCTTCAACAAAGAACTCCTTCCATTCTGGAGCATTGTTCTCACCAGAAACAGCGTCGTTGAGCTCGAAGAGGAAGGCTACCTCTTCTGCATCAATTACTCCGTCAGCATAAAGCACTTTGCGTAGTTGCTCTACTTCCTCCTTGTCTATTTTGCCATCAGCAAGTAGACTCTTCTTCAATTCATCTAAGTTTTCCATAATTTTGAAATGTTATGATATTTAATTCTACTTATCTCTGTAAGCTAAGGTGATATGATCACCAACGCAAAATGCGTTTAGATAAATAATTCTCTATAAATGCCAAGGGCAATAAATGCGATGGCTAAGATACGACACAGCATGATTAATGCCTTTCGGTCATGTTTCTTTTTGATACGTCCATTGATGAAAATGGGGAGTACAAGCCATAAAATGACTGCGAGAATTATGTATATCAGCATGATAATTCGTTTTGTATGAAGGTGTACTCATCTATTGATTTGAGTACACCCTCATGTATAAAGTGAGTGAAGGTATTAGCGAATTAGTCCCTGTCGGTACATTTCATTGACACGCTTCTGGACTTCCTCATAGCGAGAACCCAGTTTATGCCTACGCGTCACACCATTACCGTATGTTCCTCTGATAACATCCTTTGCTGTTTCTTGAACAGAGTTAGCTGGTTCAGCTGCCGTTGGCTCGGTATTGCTTGACGTCCCAAGATTATCCGTAGACGCTGTCTGCTGGTCTGTCGTTGTGTTAGCAGTAGTGTTATTAGCTGAGGTATTGTTTGAAGGTGTCGTGGTTTCGCTAACAGAATTGTCTTCGGCTGCCGTTTCGTTAGCAGTCTCTGTGGCAACGTTGTTGCCGTCAGCTTCAGGCTTCACCTTAGTTGTAGAGTCAGCTTGGGCCGTCTGTGTAGAGTCTTTCTGGGTATCCGTACTGTCGGTCTTAGCCACAGTAGTAGTGTCCTGAACGTCGTTCCCTTGACTGTTGTTGTACAGGTAATAGCCACCACGAAGAAGTGCTGCAAGAACAAATGCAGCCAACCATTGCTTCCAATTTCCACCCCTCTTACTGCCTTCAGCATTGGTTGTAGGCTCTGTAGGAGGAGGTGGGGTAGGTGTTGGTTCCTGTTGGGACGCAGACGACTGCACCTCAGGCGTCACCTCTGTTGTGGGTTTCTCCTCTGGCTGAGACGTCTTTGTCCTCAGTGTAACCTTCCTTTTAATTTCAACCATATTAGTCGTTGCATATAATTGCGAAGCCTGGTATCTCATCGAAAGCAGTACCAAGATCCATTACGCGGCTCTCATTCTTGAGCGCATAGCTGCCACCGTTGTTTTTGATAGAGCATACGCAATAAACGTGACCAGTCTCCTTTGCGTCGGCCAATACCTCGAGGTAATCACCAGAGTCGCTCTGAAGTTCAACACGACCGCCCTCGTCAGCGTAAGTAATATCGAGCTGCTCGATTGCTGCATTGTAGTTGATGATGCAAACGTAAGCGCTCTCGATTTCGTCAAGACTGGCAACGTTGATCTGTTCAGTCTCCTCACCACCCTCTGAAGGTTCCTTGTTATCGCCTAAGTGAAGCATGAATGGGAACTTATCTAATGCGCCGAGGTCGCTCTTTCTACCACGATACTCATTAGAGAAGACGCCACCCACTTCGCCATCCTTCTTCTTAAAGAAGATGCAAAGGTCTAAGTCTGTTGGTGAGTTCCATAACAACTTAACTTTGAGCTTACCTGAGAATGTGAAGGCACACTCCTCCTGCTTTTTACGAAGAGTAATCTTTTTCTTTAATGTTACTTCTGCCATAATTACTAATTGATTAAATGTTTATTGTATGTGAATGCTAAAAATCAAAATCATTGTCAGTGCCTCTTGCTGTCTTCCCTCTGTTTGTCTTGCCCTTGACAGGAGGCTTTTTCATGTCAAAGAAATCATCTTCATCGGTCGACTTCTTTGTTGATGAACCAGTAGATGTCGTACGCTGAGGGTCGGAAATGGCGGTGGAGTGGGTGCTGCCACTTGTCGTCGTCGTTGCCTTACCACCTGTTTCAAAGAAGTCATCACCCTGTGTTTCTTCTTTTGTTATTGTAGAGGAGGATTCTGCATACGCCTGTTCAGCATTGGAGACGGTGTTAGAATAGCCACTCGATGTGGTCGTTGTCTTACCGCTTGTCCCAAAGAAATCATCTTCTTGATGCTGAGAATTGCGGTTGCTAACAGTCCGAACAGGTTGTGTCCTGCTTTCGCTTACGGTTTGACTCTGAAAGGCAGTCTCGGCATCGAATATCTGTTTGAATAGCAGTTTCAGGTCGTTACGATGTTCAGGATACTCCCTCTGCAATTCTGTCAATAAGTCTTTTGCCTCATCCCAATTCTTGTCAACGATGAAGTCTTTGACCTCATGGACAGCATCTTTGTATCGTTTCTCAGCCTGTAAGGTAGCGAGCTTCTCTTCAGCACGGGCAACATTCTTACGGAGGTTCTCGTCCTCACGCATCCTGAGTGCCTCATGACCATAGGTAACTACTTTATCCCAATCCTCGTCGAAGAGGGCCGAATCAATCTGACGTTTAAGCTTTTGCCATCTCTCCTCCTCTTTATCAAAGTCGAGCTTTGCCGCTTTCAGTCGTTCAACCCTTTCTGTCCACTTACGTTGGTAGACGGTGTCTGTGTCAATCAGCTCGTTACACAAGGATATAGCAGTGTCGAAGTCCTTAGCCTCCTCAGCCATCTGGTATTGCTTAATGAGGTCTGTAACACGTTGTTCATGCGCCTCCTGCTCTTGTTCTATCTTCTGTATTCGCCCCTGTGCCTCCTTGTTCTCGTTGTCAATAGCCTGTACCTTCCTAAGCTCGTCAAGTGCCTCTTTGTAGTATTGTTGTGCCAGGAACATGTCAGCACGAGTAAGATATTTCTCAATCAAGGTCAGCGAGTCAATCTTTTCTCTTGCTGCTTGGTGGATACGTTCAGCCTCTTTAGAGTTCGGCATCAGGTTCAATGCGGCATCACTCTGCGATAGTGCTTCTTGCCATTGCATAGCCTCAAAGCTCTTTTGTGCTCGCTGAATGATACTTTTATATTGCTCCTCTTTCACCTTCTTCTCCGACATGAGTCGTGTAGCCTCAGCCTTCTTCTGCTTTGCCTCTTGGTCGTCAGGATTATGTTGAAGTGCGATGTCGGCCCAATCTAACATCTGGGCATAGTCTTGCTTCTTCTCATAATCATAGATATTGGCCATCGCCTCTTTATACTTATTCTCTGACTCGTGCGCAGCTCTATCCTTTTCTTCCTGTTCAGCCCTCTGTCGTTCGGCCTCAACTCTTCTTGCCTCTTCCTCTTGTGCAAGTCTTCGGCGTTCTAATTCAGTCTCACCATTGGCGATGGCTACACGGGTTGCCTCTGAAAACTGGTCGCAATCTATTGCAGAATAGACTGCAACAATATGTGGGAGTTCGGAGTCCTTAAAGAAAATATAGTTCTTGTCAGGTAGGGCGTAACGCTCTTTGATAGCTCTGATAAACTGTTCGTTTGTAAAAGTGTTTCCTAAGAAAACAACTCCTTTGAGCTTTCCTGCAGGTATGTTGATTTTGTTGATGAAATTAGTTATCTCTCTGATGATATCATCGACAATGCTACGTGTATGCTTGTCGATATCATCTTTTAAGACAACAGCGTCGTATGTGTTAGGGAGTTGAGAGAATTTAATGTTGTTAATGTGGACAGGACGGTATGGACCTGCATTCTCTAACTTGTCTATCCACTGGTCGACATACTGATTGAGACAGAGATATTCACGTTCAAGGTCTTCTTCTGTGTCGAGGAAATGTTGGCGTTGATTGATACTCTTGATAACACTCTCCAACAAGGCCCTGCCTCTGAGGTCGGTTCCCATACCAACAAGACTATCCTCAGCCTTCCTTAACAGGATACCTTCTGTGCGCTCATACACAGAATAGGTGAGATTTTCGTTGCAAGCATTGAGCAGTACATAGAACCCATCTTCCGCATATTGTCCTTTCTTGAAAGCAAGTTCTAAGGCAAGTTGTCCGATACGGGCAACCGACTCTTTTACGGTGAACTTGTTTCCTTCCAGTACGTCTTTTAGGAAGACAAGACGGGCTGCATCAGAGATGTCCTTAGAGAAAGAGATATAAGTCTCTACCTCTCCTCCATTGTCATCGACAGCGTCTCTTAACTCGTCAAGAATACCTGAGGCCTTAAATATCTTGTACATCTCCTGCTTTCGACCGTAGCGTATGAATGAGGCGGTCGTATCAGGAATTAGATCAAAGACATTACCATAATATTGAAGTTCATTATTATGGTAATGTTGCTTATTATCTTTACCATAGACAATAGTGTCGTTGACTCTATCTTCATAGAAGTAAAGCCAGAAACGGTCCTCCCCGTTAGGAGGAGTTATGGGACGTGGCACACCATCGATGCAAACTGCACCGATGATGTACCATTTATCTATGTATAAAGTAAGAACCTTCATTAATGTTTATTGATTGAATGCTTTCTTTATTAATGTGTCTAAGAAGCAAGCACCTTCTGCTATGATGATTGGCTGATGATAGGTGAAGTCGTCGCCTTGAGTCCTACGTGCCTTGCGGTACTCATCATCATTATTGCAGATATAGCTTGTGATTCTGTTCGGGAGGTCTGCAAGTTCCTCTCGTAAATTGTCTGCTTGTGGATAGAGACGAGTCTTTTGACTGACAAAGTCGATGAATATCTCCATAAATTTCTCAAAGTTTGTTACTCCTGAGAAGTCGAATTTATTCATCTCATTTGCAAAGTACTCACCCGTAAGCTCATCTTCTGTCTGGAGCTCTTTAGGCGTACCATCATTCATGATGTACTTGACGCCAGTCTCACCACAGATGTCTGAATCAACCTCTTGTTGCTTCTTTATGAGCTCCTTAGCGTCAACAAGTCCCATTGCCACCTCGGCCTTGTTGTTTATCTCAATCTCATCTCGGTATTTCACCTCCAAGTTCTTTTCTGTAACAAGGTTTACACCAGCATTGAGACATTTCTCATAATACTCGTTTGTCACCCTTTGTGTTGCCGAACTTCTGAGCCAATGGAAGAGTCTACCACCCTTACCAAAGGAGAGAACATCAACCCTTCTGATATGGTCCATCTTCTCTGTTTTGATAGTCTTACCTATCAGCATGCCAGAATAGAAGAGCAGCAGACCTGTCACGTAGGCTGGGATTGTGAATACAAACCTCGCATTATTGTTGATAGAAGAGTAGAACTCCTCGTAGTCGTTTTCGCTCTTTAATTGGTCGAAGATACTGTTCAGATAGTAAGGTGCCTTTGATGGCTGTGTCAGAACTTCCTTGATGTTAGCAACAAAGACCTTTGTCTTCCTTCCTTCATGGAAACTAACTAACGCCTGACGGAATGACTCTGACTTGATGACCGCATTGAAGAAGACTCCAGCGGCTATGCGGACAGAACTCTCCCGATAGAGTGACGACTTGTTGCCGTTGTTCTGGTCTTTGGCAAGGAGTAGGATATCACTCGTACTTCCACCGACATCAATACCGAGGAACATGTTGTCCTTGTTCAGTCCGAAGTCACGTGAAAGGGCAAAGCTACAGACAGCCTCGGCCTCAGTAGTTAGTTCTCTACCTAATTGTGGTTGACGTCCTCCTGTAATAGGGGTCATTCGGCATAGCTCTTCAAAGATTTTCTCAAGCTCGGCACTGTCGGCCTCCATCATCGAACCAGGGTAACTCCATCGCAGCTCTTCTGGCCGTATTCGCTCCTCTTTATAAAGGTATGCGCAGGTTTGCAGCCATATAGACTTCAGGAAAGCACGCTTCTTTTGCAAGCCTTTATCATTGTCCAGCCACTTCATATTATAGTGTAACGTACCAGCTTGAGTCTTGATTTCATACTGGTTCATCTCCTTCACAAAGATATTCGGTCTGTTTACAGGGACGCCACCAGCGATTTCCTCTGATTCATTATAGCAGTTATACCTTGTGTCATGTTCGTGGAGCCAAGACTTAACCTGTCCGTTCTCGGATACATAGTTGGTAAAGAACAGTAGCTCATTATTCTCTGCTATAGAGCGGGTATCGCTGTTCTCTTTACCTACAAGCACTGTTCTATAATTCTTAAACTCAACTGGGTTAGCCCCTCTGTCGCCTGCATTATAATATACACAGGTGTTGTTACTTCCAAAGTCTATACCTACTACGGCAGTACCGTTTAGGTCTATTGTACTCTTGTCGACTATCACGTCCTGACGGAAGATGAGGTAGCCTGCGTGAACATCACGGCCTGTGTCTTTGACAAAAGCAGACAGTCCGGCTAAAGGTTTGTTAGCACAGATGATGTTATACTTAGGTAGTTCTTCACCTTGTCCGGCTGGATAAGTAATCAGCTTCTTGACCTTTATCTGTATATCTTCGTCTGCTGAAGGTTCGTAATCGGCTGTCCAAAACTTTTCGTCAATGGTCCTTACAAACTCACCCTGCCATTTGAAGATAGGTTGGAACTGCTCTTGAGCATCGGCGGTAAACTCTGAATAGAGGTAATACTTGTCCCATCTCTCTGATACAAAGTCTGGCCACATAATCACCTTACCCAGATCTGTAATCCAATCAATCTCATACTCACGGGTATTCAACGTCACTTTCTGACCGTCAATCTCTACAATCAGTGTTACTGCTAACTGTCCTGCGTCTGTGATAACACCTGTAAGTGAGGTGTTACCGCTCTCGTTGTACCCTAACAGACCACGTAGATTATTCTTGAAGATATCTATACCTCTTTCTGAAAGTGGGAGTGTGAAATAGCTCATACTGCCGTCTTTTAGTTCCTTGACCCTTAGGTAGAATACCGGAGCATCAGACAGTTTTGGACGTGTATCAGCATCCTCAGCCCAACCAATGACGAACTTGTCATCGCTAAGAAGGTCCTGAATGTCACCGATGAGCTTGTAGTCTCCATTATTGGTATAGGTGAAGGTGTAGTCTGGTTTAAGGTAGACTGGCACATCACTCTTAAGGAGAAGTGAGAAAGGACACTCCAGATTGCCATATTTAGCGATAGGTCCTTTATCGCGAAGGTTACCGCCACCACAATATAACAACTCCTGTTCCCATTTACGACTCATCTGTTTAAAGCCGTCGATGGATATAGGTTGTTTACCACCTCTTTGCGAATTAATCTTCTTCTCGAACTCCTCAAGGTTGCTATTCATATTCTTTATGAACAAGTAGACCTTTTGTAACTGGTCTGGGGAGAGGTATCTCGTTGGGTCTTCAAACTTTCCATCACGATACCACTCTATGTCACTGGCATCATCACCGAGGTTGGCATAGTTGACACCAGTGAAGACTCCTGTCATAGGGGAGGTACCACCGACCAAATGGTCACGGTAGTAGATGAGGTGAATAAACGGTTGTTCGTCAGGGTTCTTAGCAAGTTTATCTTGATTGCCCCACACGTCCTTATCTTCAAAAAGCATACGACCGAATGCGGCAGCGATATCATATTCATCTCCCTTAACGTCCATCTTGATAGGATTAGAGAACCGAATACGATCAGGGAACAGTGCGATGGTTGCTAACAGACCCTTCCATTCACCATAGAGCATGTCATAGAACTGCTGTAAGCCAGACGCTTTAATATTTGGGTCGGGGCTTGCAATTGTCTGCAAGGCAAACTTGAAGAGTTTAGCACGTGCCCATGGTGTAGGAACACCAGAGATGAGTGCAGCAAGTTTCTCCGCTGTCAACCCTTCTAATATCTTTCCTGTTTCAATACCTTGGATGTAGGACGAAGCCATGTTAAGCTCGTTCCACTGACCTTGAGTTCCTGTTGTCAGGTTGGTATAACTCTTTATCAATAATGCTTTAGACATAACTTCCCTATTAATTAAACTTATACAACTTTGCTAATGTGTCGAATATCAACTTATACAGCTGCTCTCCTTTGTTGGTAAGGTTCTGCCACTCCTTTGTAGTGTCACGCGTTTGTATGAACTGTTTCTTGAATGGGTCGAATAAAGAACCAAATCCCAACACTCCACTCTTACTATAAGTATTGTCTTTACCAATGCCTTCGTTTCTATAGATACATTTATTCCAATCCATCTTCATCAGTTCTTTGAACGTCATTGGAGAGAATAGGTTGGCATTGAACAAGAAGGCATCCTGTCCACCTGCTGAGCGATGGATCTGTCGGAGCCAACCCTCTTGAAGATTGTCTCCCACTTGTTTCACGAAGAAGAGGTTGAAGTATTCTCTCAAACTCTTTGCCTGTGTGATATCCATTTCGACGAACTCTTGGATTTCTTTCTGGCCTCCAGACCTTACACTCTCTACAAAGTCATCCTTGCCATTACAGAAGAGAGAGAAGGCTATCAGCATTCCAAACTTCTGTGCAAATTCCTTGGCTCTCTCCTTACCGACAAAGTCTTCAAAGTCAAGTTTACCACTTTCAGAAACTGCACGATACTCGTAATCAGTCTTATGGAGGTCCTTGTTTTGTTGAAGTTGGCTTTCATCCGTGTTATAGAAATCGAGCGCAGCACAGGCAGCAAGCAGTTCTATGTAGTGGGAGTCATTCTTTTGTTGCTCGCCACCTGTAATTGTTTGTGTTATTGTGTCTTCCTTTCTTTGCATTGGGTTCCAGCTAAGATTATCCGTCCCAAGCATATAGAATTTCTGATAAGTGCTCTTTACCGTAGCGTCATCATCATAGAACATCATTGCTACTTGTGAGTTTAGTGCAAACTTATCACTTGTTGCAATAATCTTCTGATTGTTTAGCTCGCCACCACTTGGCGCTCTAAAGCTGAAATAGGCAGTAAGAAGAGTAGAGCCAAAGTAGGCACTTCTGAGTACGTTGGCAGCTCCATTGCTCATTATCTCAGCAGCTTTAGAGATTGCTTGTGGGATGATAGGGATAGACGAAGCACCTGTTCCGCCGAATACCGAACCAAGGATGAACACTCTTGGTTGGCCGTTCTGAGATGCTCTGATGAGTTCGCTAAGAAATAGCTTCAACTCATTATTTGCTGGTGACTTAGCCGCTTCGAGGATAGAATGATACATCATCATTGATCCTAAATGGGTTTGTGCGCGATAGCCATGGCGGAGGTTGAAGTCTTCCACGTTCTCTGACAACACAAGGTCGGCTAAGTCTGTCTCCTCTCTATGGTTATACTGTGTGTCACCATAGTTAAAGACAGCCTTAAAAGTACTCTTCTGTTCGTAGTTAGGGCTAAACTCGTAATAGTTTATATTAGCAGAGAAGAACGAGTTCTTCAGCGCTACTCTGTTTGCCCTGTCTTGCCCCTTAGTGTTGCAATAGGCATCCTTTACTTCCTTTAAGCGTGAGAAGTTACCGTTGTTTTTGTCAGTGTCAAGTGCCAGTAGGTGAATGTCTGTATCATCAAACATACCCATGGCACACAGGTGGATAAGCGACTCTATGCATCGCATACCTGTTCCACCGATACCAAGTACGAAGAATTGTCTTGCCATGATGATATTATTTTTTTTCTTTGCCGAGTATAGATCCAAACTTAGAATGGCGGAAGGTGAACATTAGTGCAACGCCCGCAACGAGGTAGACACCAAGGTTGATGCCCATACATTTAAGGTTACATGCCTTGAACATATTCTGAAATCCCATGTTATGAATATGTGTCATCACTACTAAATCATTGTATAGCCAAAAGCCCAAAACGGCTATGATTGCTATTACAATGAATGCAATACGTCGTTTGATATACGAACGGTCGTTGCCACCTTCCCATGGGAACATGTTTGAAAGGAGCAGGGCTAAAAGGAGGGCTACGAAGCCAACGACAACAGCATAGACCATTGTGCTGTTCATCAACTGGTTAAGTTGTGAGATGTTAGTTATAGGTGTCATATTAAAATAATTTTAGGTTTAACGCTCATTAGTCTTTACATAGATGGTATAGATAGGACAGGTGCTGATCATTGCTTTAATGTCTGGGTCGGTAAGGCATTGCTCTACGCTCGCTGCTACGGACACATTCTTATTGCCAGGCATGTCTATACTGTCAAAGGTGAAGATATGTTTGTACTTTTCAAATAATGGTTCTACCTTTGATACACAGATGTCTATCTTGAAATAGTTGAAGGGTGAACCATTCAGCACAGGGTCTGGATTGTAGTTCTGTGTATCGAAATGTAAATCAATCTTACCATGTTCGTTGAACTCTTTTGGGTCTACTTTTACGAAGTACTCGCACTCAGCAGGGTCAATCTTAGCCTCTGGCTTCTGCTTAGCATCCTTGGCATTGTAGAAGTCAGAGTACTCCTGATTGATATTATACACCTTAGCCGATACTCCTGTTATGCGATAACCACCGAAACTCTCTCTGTCTAATTTCCATCCAGAGATGAAAGCCTCTCCATCAGGGAGTGGTTGACCTGTATTAGGATTGACTGCATTAACAATCAAGGGCTCTATGCCGTTTTCCCAATCAATCTCCCAGTCTTGCACCTCATAGCCATTTTCATTCGATGATACCTTGGCATTCAGTTGCTGGTTAGGCTCGGTTGTCTGTGCGTTCTTCGATAGCAACTGTGGATGGTCGGCCGAGAGGTGGAACAACTCAACCTGTGGGAACTGTTTGAGGTTGATGGTCTGCATGATACGCTCATAGATATTCCCCTTCAGCCTACAGTCTGTGAAGAGGATGTAGAAACGTTTCTTGTTGAAAGTCTGACCATTATATGGCTCTGTGTAAGGCTCTGAAAGGATATAGATGTCATGTCCCTTCTTCAGCCATGACTTTAAGGCACCAGCCATATAAGGGTTGTTGATATTCCCTTTAGCAATGGATGGCTGGAAATATTCACCATCGGTAAGGAGCACTGACTCGTTGTTCTCATTGGCCATACGCTCTGCTGCCGTCTTGAGGTCGGCATAGTTTGTCTCCTCGATGTTACGTAGGAGCACGAAGGTTGAGTCTGGTTGATGTTGCTCAATACTATTTCCTTTGATAGAGTAATACTTCCTTGTGGCATCGGTCCATGAGGGTACTAATGCCTGAAAGAAGGGAGAGTTCTGCCCTAACGAGATACATTTTGAATAGTCTACATATAGCGATAGCTTGTCAGGTGATATCTCGTCGACGCCCTTACTGAAATAGGTTTGTTGAAATTCGGGTATATACTTCGTGTCTGATACGGTCGCTATCTTAGAGCTACATGCGCTTAGACCTATAAAGCCAAAGATGGTTAAGGTCGCCCATGTAAGTGCTTGCGTCGTCTTTTGTAGCTTACTTTTAAGCTGGTTCCTATTGGTCAATTGATTCTTACAACTGTTAATCATCGCTTTTATGTGATATTTAACATGCTGTTCCCAAGCTGTCAGTAAATTATACGATTGTCTTAACACAACGAGACAAAGGTGGGAACCTGCATTGTAATGCCTTACATAGTGGTATGCCATGGCATCACAAACGCAACGATTGTTACTGTTGTGCTACCTATATTATATTAATGTGTAATGTATTTAGAGTTATTCATTTTCACTGGTTAGGATTTAGGATTATTCCTTCGATGCTGATGTAAAGTTTAATTCTCCCAGCATTTACACGCAGCAAAGGTAAGTAAAAAGTTTTATAATAACGACTAATAACAATACAAAAAAATATTTAATTGTTGTTTTCAGCCTTAATTCCCTTACTGTTTGTGTCTAACTGTAATGCTGGCTCATACTCTTTCCCCAGGTGGCCCCTCCCCCCTTCCCCAGGTGGCCCCTCCCCCTTCCCCTCCCCAAAAGGGAGGGGCGTGATCACCGAGATACCCCTATAAGATGGGTGTAAACTTCGTTATGTCCCTTAATGTTAGTCTTGTAGGGGTAACCTCACATACTACGCCCCTCCCTGCGGGGGAGGGGATGGGGGAGGGGCCACTATCTTGTGAGCTCAAACTGTGCGCCAAAAGGCTCAGTGAACTCTGTGCGCTCTGTGAGAGAAAAAACCTCCCCACAGCGAGTCTCAAGCGTTTTTTTCTCACAGAAAAACACAGATGAACAGAACTCACAGCATTCCACAGAGACATTAAGTCAACCGATTTCACAGAACGTTACAGCCACCTTTAGCTATAACGTTCTGTGAAATCTGTATGCCGGAGGCGTTCTGTGGAATCGAAACGGTGCGCAAAAAGGGTCTGTTAAATCTGTGAGTTCTGTGAGAGAAAAAACTCCCCAGTGTGAGAGAAAGGATTGCCCTCTGTGAGAAGAAGAAACGCTATGTGTCGGCGAGCATATCAGTGTCGTGGTGATTTGAGTAATTCTCTATCCGCATGAAAAACATTTACAAAATGCAGCGAAGTGGCTCTTTATTTACGATGGGAATGTTGGTAAGAAGGTAGAATATAACCAGCACGTTTTCAGATGGTTATGAGTATGGAGCGAGAATATGCCTTTCTTGCATCAAGAAGGGGCTTTTCTTGCATCAAAAAGGGCATGTTCTCGGATGTTGAAGGGCATGTTCTTGAGTGTAGAAAGGCGTAGACAGGATAGGAGAGGGGCGAAAAATGTTTACACGTTCGGGGCATGTGAGAAACGAGGACAGCGTGACGCATGCGGTAGGAAAGACTGGGACAGCTGGCAGGATACTGTGGCGAAGATAGCAAGACAGCGTGGCAAAGACGGGAGGACAGAGCGGAGCAACAGACTGAAAAGACTGAGACAGCTGGCAAGATACCGTGGCGAAGATAGTAGGAAAGAGCGGAGCAGATAGTAGGAAAGACTGGGGCAGCAGGCATGACGGGGCGGAGCAGATAGCTGGAAAGGCTGTCGCTGATGGCAAGGAAGGGGGGAGGGGACGGTCGGAAAGGTGGGGGAAGAATGGGGAAGACAATCGGGAGCAGGAGGGGGGAGGAGGACGTAAAAAGCTGATAAGTATGAAAATTATTGGTTAAAACATTGTAATTTATAAAAATATGGTGTATCTTTGCCACTACGTAACAATAACAATCAAAAGCTAAAAACCAGAAGTAGTTCGCTGAACAGGCCTAAACCTAAGCTTGGAGGACGAAAACGAAAATCTATAAGATGAAAAAGAAAAGAGCAAAGATGCTGCTTGCTGCCCTGTTATTAGCAGTGGGCGAGACCGCTTTTGCTGATGGAACGGTAGTAAGCGGTATTCGACAAATCAACCCAACAACGGTAGAGATTACTTACAGCGATGGTGGTGTGATGACGGTTGACTTCTATGGTAAGAATGTCTTCCGCCTTTTCCGCGACCCGAAGGGGGGCATTGTGCGCGACCCATCCAGCACTCCTCCTGCGCAAATCCTCGTCGACAACCCACGTAAGGACGTTGGACAGCTGAGTATCAATGCGTCGGATGCCGATGTGGACGTGTCTACTGCCGAGCTACGTGTGCGTTTCGACCGCAGCACAGGACTCATGACAGTCACCGACCTCCGCAATGGTAAGGAGGTTATTAAGGAGGTTAAGGGTGTTGACTTTCAGAAGAATCGCACCACGGTGACACTTCGTAATGCCGTGGGAGAGTTCTTCTATGGTGGAGGAGTACAGAACGGACGCTTCTCTCATCGTGGTAAACGCATCGAGATTGTCAATACCAACAGTTGGACCGATGGTGGTGTGGCTTCGCCAGCACCGTTCTATTGGTCGACGGGGGGCTATGCGGCCATGCCTTACACGTTTGCTCCCGGTGTTTATGACTTCGGTAGCACGGACAAGAACACGGTGACGATCAGTCATGACATGCCCTATCTCGACCTCTTCCTGATGGTTGACACGACCCCAGTCGATTTGCTTCGCGACTATTACCAACTGACCGGTAACCCCGTCTTATTGCCTAAGTTTGCTTTCTATGAGGGCCATCTCAATGCCTACAATCGTGACTATTGGAAGGAGACCACCGAGGAAGGCAAGGGAATACGCTTCGAAGACGGTAAGAGATATGTAGAGAGTCAGAAAGACAATGGCGGTATCAAGGAGAGTCTCAATGGTGAGAAGCAGAACTATCAGTTCTCTGCTCGTGCCGTTATCGACCGTTATAAGAAAGACGACATGCCGTTAGGATGGATTCTTCCTAACGATGGTTACGGGGCAGGCTATGGGCAGACAACGACCCTTGATGGTAATATTGCCAATCTTAAGAGCTTAGGCGACTATGCCCGTAAGAATGGTGTTGAGATAGGTCTATGGACCCAGTCAAACCTCCATCCAGTGGACAGTATCTCAGCTCTCCTGCAGCGTGACATCGTGAAAGAGGTGCGCGATGCAGGCGTGCGTGTGCTGAAGACCGACGTAGCATGGGTTGGTGCAGGCTATTCCTTTGGCCTAAATGGTATCGCCGACGTGGCCCATATCATGCCTTACTACGGCAGTGATGCGCGTCCCTTCATCATCACCTTGGACGGATGGGCCGGTACACAGCGATATGGCGGAGTATGGTCGGGCGACCAGACCGGCGGCGAGTGGGAGTATATTCGTTTCCATATCCCAACCTATATAGGCTCAGGCCTCTCCGGAATGGGCAATATCACGAGTGACATGGACGGTATCTTTGGTGGGAAAAACCTCTCCGTAAACATCCGAGACTTCCAATGGAAGACCTTTACACCTATGCAGTTGAATATGGACGGGTGGGGTAGTAACCCTAAGTATCCGCAGGCTTTGGGCGAGCCAGCGACGAGTATCAACCGTTCTTACCTCAAACTCAAGTCGATGCTACTCCCTTATACCTACTCATGTGCCCATGAGGCCGTGACAGGGAAGCCCCTCATGCGTGCGATGTTCCTTGATGATAGCAACGACTACACCCATGGCAGTGCTACACGCTACCAATATATGTACGGTCCATCCTTCCTTGTTGCACCCGTCTATCAGAACACCTCGGCCGATAAGGAGGGCAACGACGTGCGCAATGGCATCTATCTACCGAAGGGAACATGGTACGACTATTTTACAGGAGCTACCTACGAAGGAGGTTGCATACTGAACGACTACTTTGCACCAATATGGAAGTTGCCTGTCTTAGTCAAGTCGGGTGCTATCATTCCGATGGTCAATCCGAATAATAACCCTTCTGAGGTCGATAAGAGTCGACGCATCTTTGAACTCTATCCAGACGGTAAGACAAGTTTTACCCTCTATGATGACGACGGTACGACACAGAAGTATCTCAACGGAGAGGGGGCTACCACGCTCATTACCTCCGACCTTAACGACAAGAAGGTGCTGACGGTTAGCATCGACAAAACCGTGGGAACATTCGATGGAATGGTCAAAAATCAGTCGACAACCTTCTATCTGAACACCAACGCAAAGCCTAAGAAGGTCACTGCCATTGTCGGTGGAAAGAAGATACGACTAACGGAGGCAGAGCAGGGCGACAACACGTGGCAGTATGTTCAGGCTTCTAACATCAATCGTTTCGCAACGGCTGGCAGTGAGATGGAACGCCTACTGGTAACTAAAAATTCCCAAATCATCGTGCGCTTGGCGTCATGTGACATCACGAAGGAGGCCGTGACGCTCCGTGTGGACGGCTTTGAGCAGTTGAGAAAGTCAAACGAGACCTTACGAAAGAAGGGTGTCTTGACTTCTCCCAACCTGCTTGAAGCTGATGTCCAGTCGTATAGTGTCACACCGAAGTGGGCTCCTGTGCAGAATGCCGACTATTATGAGATAGCCTTCAACGGTCAGACTTACACCACCATCCGCCACAACTCGCTTCTCTTCGACGACCTTCAGCCAGCTACCGACTACGACTTTAAGGTGCGGGCGGTCAATAGTGAGGGTGCAAGCGAATGGACGCCACTACACGTGAAGACGGCTGTCAATCCGTTGGAGTACGCTATCAAGGGTCTTACTGCTACCTCAACGGCCCGTGATATGGAAGGTTTTGAAATCCATCGACTCGTTGACTTCAGTACAACAGGCGACATCTGGCACACCTATTATTATACGAAGGCGGTGCCATTCGACTTTACTGTCGACCTACATAGCACTAACACGCTCGACAAACTGCAGTATGTTCCACGCGCAAATGGCGGTAATGGTACGATAACCAAGTGTGATATTGCTGTCAGCAAGGACGGTAGAAACTGGACAGAAATCGGTCCTCAGCAGTGGGCACGAGACGGAAGAACGAAGGAAGTGACGCTGTCTACCCATCCTGTGGCACGTTATGTGAAGGTGAGTGTGAAGGAGGCTGTCGGCAACTTCGGCTCTGGTCGTGAGTTCTATGTCTTCAAAGTGCCTGGCACAAAGACTATCCTTCCTGGCGATATCAACCTCGATGGAAAGGTAGACGAGAACGATTTCACCTCTTATATGAACTATACAGGACTTAAGAAGGGCGATGCCGACTTCGACGGATATATCTCTGGTGGTGACATCAACGGCAACGGCTTGATTGATGCCTACGACATTTCGAATGTTGCCATGCACCTTGAGGATGGTTGGAACGACGATGATGTAGCCCCTGTTGGTGGTAAGGTTTATTACGAATACAACCGTAAGTCTTACGCAGCAGGCGACGATGTCATCATCAAGGTGAGGGGTAAAGGCCTCAAGTCGGTCAATGCCTTCAACCTTGTCTTCCCATATAGTCCGAAGGAGATGAAGTTTGTCAAGGTAGAAACCGACCCATCAATGACGATGCGCAACCTCACCTACGACCGCCGTCACAGCGATGGTTCGCAGGTGCTCTACCCAACCTTTGTGAATGTAGGCGACCACCCAACGCTCAATGGCGACGCCGACCTCCTCGTCATCCGTATGAAGGCTCTTAAGCCATTCACCGTTAAGAACACAACAGCCAAGGGCTTGTTGGTGGATAAGGAGATGAGGGAGGTGGAGATAAAGTAAATGCACTGCGCCAGAAACACGCTGGCACTACACTCTACACCAGTTGGCCCCTCCCCCGGCCCCTCCCCCGTAGGGAGGGGAGTGATATGTGAGGTTACCCCTATTGGGCTGCTTGTGTCATGCGTGGAAAGTCTTATCTTTCACGCTGGGAACTTTTATCTCTCACAGAACTCACAGATTGAACAGACCTCTTTGCGCACTGTTTCGAACTCACAGAAGGCCTCCGGCATACAGATATCACAGAGCGTTTCAGCTATCGTAGACGCCGAACAAGGGGCAACACGAAGCCTACATCCAGCCCATAGGGGTATCTCGGTGATTACGCCCCTCCCTTTGGGGGAGGGGAAGGGGGAGGGGCCACTACTTGCTTTGAATGCTGTGTGTTCTGTTCATCTGTGTCTTTCTGTGAGAAAAAGAATAATTGTGAGACTCGCTGGGGAGGTTTTTTCTCTCACAGAGCGCACAGAGTTCACGGAGGTTTTTGGCACACGTTTCGAGCTCACAGAACGCCTTCGGCATACAGAGTTCACAGAGGCCTCACCCCCAGCCCCTCTCCGAGTGGAGAGGGGAGTAGTATGTGAGGTTACCCCTATTAGCCTGCTAATGATAGAAGATGGGCTGCTAAACATCTGGAAGACATGTAGGGGTATCTCGGTAATCACTCCCCTCTCCATTCGGAGAGGGGCTGGGGGTGAGGCCTCTGTTGGGGGTGATGTATATGAGAGAGGGGAGTTAGTATGATGAAAAAAATCATTACATTAAATGAAGCTAAATGCCCTCTAAATTGTGGTGTGATGCTTCCTGTAATTGGGTATGTAACATTTTTGAAATCAACAAGTTACAAATAGCATTTGAGAACATGCCCTTCTTGCTTCAAGAAGGGCGTTTTCAATGTGCAAGAGGGGCATGTATTCGAACGTAGAAGGGCCTCTTTTTGCTTCAAGCTCAGCTCATTCTCGATTGTAGAAAAGAATGATTAGCGAAAAAACCTTACACTAACAGCCATCGGCCCCTCCCCCTTCCCCTCCCCCGAAGGGAAGGGGAGTGATCACCAAGATACCCCTATAAAAAGGATGTAGGCTTCATTATGTCCCTTATTCGTACCAACATTAGCAGTAACGCTCTGTGAACTCTGTATGCCGAAGGCGTTCTGTGGACTCGAAACCGTGCGCTTAAAACCTCCGTGACCTCCGTGCGCTCTGTGAGAGAAAAAAATCACCAGCGTGAAAGAAAAACCTCCCCACGCCCCACACAAGCAGCCCAATAGGGGTAACCTCACATATTACGCCCCTCCCTGCGGGGGAGGGGTTGGGGGAGGGGCCACCTCCATAGGGGTAACCTCACATACTACTCCCCTCTCCATTCGGAGAGGGGCTGGGGGTGAGGCAACCTTGTCCTCGGGTCCTTCCCACACCCTTTAATTTAGGATTTTTTGGTATAAGCATACGATATATAAGGTGGATATGCACAGAAAAGTGGGTTATTTGATTAAAAATAGTTAATTAATAGTTGTACTGAATACATATCTTAAAATTATTTTCTAAATTTGTCAACCTTCAAAAAGATAAAGTACTGACTATTTACCTAAAGGCAGAAACTTACCTAAAAAGAAGCAATGAAATAATTAAAAACAATAATCAATTAAACTAAACCATTTCTATGAAGAGACTTTTCAAATCTTATTTGTGGATGGTCTTATTGGGTTCACTTGCATGGGCCTCCTGTTCTGATAAGGAAGTAGGGGGTAGTGTTGGAGGCTCCTTTGACCCTTCGCAACCAATTGTCATTAATGACTTCTATCCAGACAGTGGTGGTATTGCTACGCCAATGATTATCACTGGAAAGAACTTTGGTACTGATACCACTGGTCTTTCACTATGGTATGTTGATGAAGATGGAGGTCGTCACCGAGGTGGACTTGTATCCTCTAATGGCGAGAAGCTCTATTGTTATGTGCCAGCAGGCTTGACTTACAAGCGTAACATCAAGCTTGAAGTGACACGTGCGAACGGTAACGACACTATTAAAGGTGAAGGAACCCGTGACTTTAAGTACATCACACAGACTGCCGTAACGACTATCGTGGGTACACAGACAAGTGATGCACATGCTACAAAGGCTGACAAACTGTTGACTTCAAACCTCTCAGCTCCTGCTTACCTTTGTATCGACAATGATAACAATATCTTTGTTGTACAGCATACTTTCAATGATGGTCTTAACGCAAACGGTACAAACTGTGATATTCAGTGCCGTAATGAGAAGAATGAGAATATTGGTGGTATGGTATTGAAGGCTAACTTGAAGAAGGATGAGGTTTCTATCCTTCAGGTGAATAGCGACAAGATTAATGCACCAGCTTACTCAACACTTGATGGTTATGAGGGTGTTTACGTACCAGACGATAGTGGGCGTAAGTATTATAGTTTGTTGAAAGACCAAGGCTATGCCGTTCACAAGCAGCAGTTCATTAATCCTAACGGTTATTCTGACCTTGATAATAGCAACTGGAAGTACTGCTTCGTGATTAATAAGAACGACCAGATGATTTACTCTGTGATGTTTAAGGGTCAGCTTATCCGTATTAATCCTAAGACACGTAAGGCTGAGCTGCTCTTGAAGCGTGTAGGTAAGGATGGTCCTAAGGGTTCAGGTGGTTCAGATGCTTTCTGTACATTCAGCCCTACACAGCCTAACCGTTTGTTCATCTCATTTACCGATGCCCATCAGATTTGGTATGTTGATGTAGACCAGTTGTCAGACAAGGATTCTCTGACTTACCAAGGTGAGCCATACGCAGGTATTTCTTCTTTCGGTACAGTAAACGTCACCGAAGGTAAGGGATGGGAAGATGGAGCATTGAAGAATGCCAAGTTCTGTTATCCACGTCAGATGACCTTCACCAAGGACGGCAAGCTCTATATTGCCGACTCAGGTAACCAGTGTATCCGTATGATTGATACCACGCAAGGCAAGAACGCCCGTGTAACCACCCCAATCGGTGTTCCACAGAGTGCAGGCTTCCAAGATGGTGGTGTCGAGTTAGCCAAGTTTAATTGGCCGACGGGCGTCGCGGTGAGTGCCGATGGGAGTACGGTCTATGTCGCCGACTCGAAGAACCAAGTGATACGAGAGTTATCAATCAAATAGCTAAAAGCCTAATAAATACTACAAACATAGATATATATGAGAAGAACATTATATGTCTTGTGTCTCATGTTGGCTCTATTAACCTATGGAGTCCAAGCCTATTCGCAAGATAATAGTACTGCAAAGCAGTTCTCGGTAGCAGGTGTCGTCTATGATGATACGGGTGAGCCATGTATTGGTGCTACCGTTCGTGTAAAGAACGAACCAGGAACAGGAACCATAACCGACCTGGATGGTAAGTTTGCTATTAAGGTTAAGCCAGGTGCTACACTTCAGTTCGAGTACGTAGGTATGGAGACCGTGCAGCGAACAATCCTTAAGGACGAGCCTTCACTATCGGTGAAGTTCAAGGTAGCTAAGACCAATGCTATCGACGAAGTAGTCGTTACTGGTCTTGTGTCACAGAAGAAGGTGTCAGTAGTGGGTGCTGTCTCTACTATTAATATGGAGGAGTTGCGCACGCCAGGAACCTCTCTCGTGAACATGATTGGAGGCCGTATGCCAGGTGTTATCACCATGCAGCTCTCAGGAGAGCCAGGTCAGAACCTATCTAACTTCTGGGTACGTGGTGTGTCAACCTTTGGTGCTGGTGCAAGCGCCTTGGTCCTCATTGATGGTATCGAGGGTAGCCTCAATGATATTGATGTAGACGACGTTGAGAGCATCTCAATATTGAAGGATGCTGCAGCAACAGCCGTTTATGGTGTGCGTGGTGCTAATGGTGTTGTATTGGTAACTACCAAGCGCGGTTCAAAGGAGAAGATACAGGTTACAGCTCGTGCGACCGTTAAGCTCTCACATCTCAATAAGTTACCAGAGTATCTATCGTCTTACGACTATGCAAGGTTGGCCAATGAGGCACGTGCAATGTCAGGAGAGGCCGACATCTATACGCCAATTCAGTTGGATATCATCAAGAACAACCTCGATCCAGAGCTTTATCCAAACGTAAACTGGATTGACGAGATTATCAAGAGAAACTCTTTGCAAGAGAACTACTACGCCAGTGCGCGTGGTGGTGGAGATGTTGCACAGTACTTCGTGTCAGTAGGTTATCGCCATGAGGGTGCTGCCTATCGTCAGAAGGAAAACCAGTTCCATCAGCCATTGTCCTACGATCAGTTGACTTATCGTGCAAATATTAACATGAACCTCACCAAGCGTTCAGAGCTTTACTTTGGTGTTGATGGTAGCATATCAAACTATACAACTCCGGGAGGTAAGAATACCAACCAAGTGTGGGAGGATGTACTCCAGCTGAATCCATTGATGTTCCCTGTTACATACGCTGACGGAACATTGCCAACCTACGGTCAGAACGACCTTATCTCTCCATTTGCAGCCCTTAACTATCAGGGTTACAACTCAGCTGATAACACTCGTAATATGATTACCTTGAAGTTCACACACCGCTTTGGTGGTATTCTCAAGGGACTCGTGGGTTCTGTTCAGGCTGTTAATGACCGCACATCAGGTTTCAGTGAGCGTCGTTTCGTTAGACCAGACTACTATCGCGCTACAGGTCGTACATCAACAGGTGACCTCATCAAGACCTTACGTTCTAAGCAGCAGGATATGTTTTACTCTTCAGACAATGAATCTTGGAGAAAGTACTACATGGAGGCTAAGTTAGACTATAACACAAGTATCGGTGCTCATAACCTCGGTGCACTTCTCTTCTATTACATGGAAGACACAAAGGGGTCAGAGTGGGGCAATGGTGATGCACTCGGTATCGCAGCTATCCCTAAGCGTCGTCAGAATGTATCAGGTCGTTTGTCATGGGGTTATAACTCTACTTACTTCGTAGATGCTAACTTCGGTTACACTGGTTCAGACATCTTCCCTAAGGGTGAGCGTTTCGGCTTTTTCCCATCAATAGCTGTGGGTTGGGCTCCAACATCCTATAAGTGGGTACAGCAACACCTCCCATTCGTTAACTTCTTCAAGATTCGTGGTTCATACGGTCTTGCAGGTAACGACCAGATTGCAGATAAAGATTCTCGTTTCCCATACTTGACCATTATTAACAACCACGCTGCTACGACATGGGGTTATAACGGACAAGGTATCGTTGAGAAGCAGACAGGTGCTGATAACTTGAAGTGGGAGGTTGCTAAGAAGTTGAACGTTGGTATCGATGCTAACTTCTTCAATGATGCTATCAAGTTGACAGTTGACTTCTTCCGTGATACACGTGACCACATCTTCCAGAACCGTGTTACATTGCCAGAGTATGCTGGTATGGTGACCTATCCAAAGTCTAACGTGGGTCGTATGCACTCTTTTGGTTCAGATGGAAACATCTCTTATTTCCACAAGATAAGCAAAGACATGAACTATACCGTTCGTGCTAACTATACATGGTCACAGAATATTGTAGACTACTTCGAGGAGAATAAGCTTGCTTACGATTATCAGAGCGTGACAGGTATGCCATACAGTGTATTGCGTGGTTACATCTCTGAGGGTCTCTTCAAGAATGAAGACGATATTCGTCAGAGCCCAGACCAGACAGCAGCCTTCGGAGTTGTGCGTCCTGGTGATATCAAGTACCGCGACGTGAATGGTGATGGTGTCATCAACAGTGACGACCGTGTGCCACTATCTTACGGTAACAACGTTCCTCGTGTCATGTTCGGTATTGGTGGAGAGTTCAACTATAAGGACTTTACCGTAAGTTTGCTCTTCAAAGGTAATACCGGTGTAAACTACTACCGAGTAGGTATGGGTCACGACGCAGGCTGGATTCCATTCTATAATGGTGAGATGGGTAATGTATTGAAGATGGTGAACAATCCAAAGAACCGTTGGATACCATCATGGTATTCAGGCGATCCTTCAACGGAGAACCCTAACGCCATGTTCCCACGTCTGTCTTACGGCTCAAATACAAACAACTCACAACTCTCCACATTCTGGAAGAAGAACGGTTCATTCCTTCGTTTCCAAGAGTTGAACTTCCGCTATATATTCCGCCATCGTAAGTGGTTGCGTGCAGCAGGACTTAGTTCATTAGAGTGTGACTTTGTAATTAACAACCTCTTCACTATCGACAGTGCAAAGTACTTCGACCCAGAGCAGGCTTGGTACAATGGTGCGGCTTATCCAATCCCAACCACCTACTCATTGCAAATGTACTTTAGATTCTAAAGGTTCCACCTCTTTAATTAGATTGTAATAATGAAAAAACATATATTAGCTTTGGGCACTGTTGCAGCCTTGTTCGCAGGAATGACCTTCACGTCATGTAACTTCTTGGACCAAGACGACAACTTTAATGCTATCTTCAAGGAAGACTCAGTCTTCCACTCAGCCCAGAATGCAAATGGTTATCTCTTTGCTACACCAACGATGTTCCCATCAGCTGGTAACATCTGGGGTAACTCTTGGAATCCAGGAGAGACGGCCTCTGATGAGATCTGTGTACGTTGGCAGACCAACGAGTTCTGGGGAGCAAAGTTCACAGTAGGTAATGTTAATGCTGAGAACGTTCCTAACTGGGGACAGTGGTATCAGATGTATAAGATTATCAGACGATGCAACCTTATGTTAGAGAAGGTTGACAAGATTGGTGATATGTCTAACAATGATAAGGCAGACTATAAAGCAATGGTTCACTTTATCCGTGGTTATGCTTACTACGTATTGTTGCAGAACTGGGGTCCTTGTCTGATTGTCGGTGACGAGGTTGTATCAACCAGTGAAAAGGCTGATTACTATGACCGCGAGCGTGCAACAATGGATGAGTCAATCGACTATATCTGTAATGAGTTTGCACAGTCACTTCCGGGTTTGAAACGTCCAAGCGAGCAGTCAACAGCTTACTTCGGTCGTCCAACAAAGGGTACTGCCTTAGCACTTATCGCACGTCTTCGTCTCTTGCAGGCTTCTCCAACCTTCAATGGTGGTACTTATGCAAAGCGTTGCTTTGGTGAGTGGAAGCGTAAGAGCGATGGCAAGTATTATGTAAACCAGACTTACGACGCAAAGCGTTGGGCTGTCGCTGCAGCCGCAGCAAAGCAGGTCATCGACCTAAACTACTATACGCTTTACACAGTCGACGCTGATAAGGATAATCCATATCCACTTGACGCATCAGTTCCAACGGCTAAGTTCCCTGATGGTGCAGGTGGTATCGACCCATATCATTCCTTTGCTGATATGTTCAATGGCGAGGGTACAGCAAAGGTAAACCGTGAGCTTATCTGGGCCGATGAGTATTCTGGTCCTGTAATGACCTATTCTCGTCACTCATTCCCTGTTAACTATGGTGGATGGGGTGGTATGTCAGTACCTCAGCGTGTGATTGATTGCTTCTTGATGAAGGATGGTAAGAAGCCAGCAGAGTCTCCACTCTATGAAGCCGACCTAACCAAGCATATCAATCAGAAGAAGTCTATCGGCGATTGTGACATGGCCAACGGTACACCATTAGCCTATGTAAACCGCTCAGCACGCTTCTATGCAAGCATCGGCTTCCCTGGTCGTATCTGGAAGATGAACTCTACCACCGATGGAAGTTATAACAACCAGACTTTCTGGTACTCTATTGATGACTCTAAGGCTGGTAAGAACGCAGCAGGTAACAACCCTAACGACTACTGTATCAGTGGTTACGTACCATTCAAGTACATCCACCCAGATGACTCTTGGCATGGTAAGGATGGTGCTTCGGTTATTCCTAAGCCATTCCCAATCATCCGTTATGCTGAAATACTGTTGAGTTTCTGTGAGGCCGACAACCATGTTCAAGGTTCAGAGAACGTGAAGACATGGGATGCAAACGGTCGTCTCGTAGACGTAGCAGTGACCCGTGACGAGGCAGCTATGGCTCGTTACTTCAATATGATACGCTATCGTGTGGGCTTGCCAGGCGTTGAGGCTGCAACACTCAGCTCTGAGAATGCTTTCGATGAGGTTATCAAGAACGAACGTCAGGTTGAGCTCTTCAATGAAGGTCACCGTTACTTCGACACACGTCGTTGGGGTACTTACTTCACAGAAGACGCTAACAGCTCTAATTGGCGTGGTCTTGATGTTTACAGCGAGAAGAAAGGTAACAACGATGGTCCATTCTTCAACCTCGTAACCATCAACGAACAGAATATCCGCGACCGTAAGGCTCTCCCACGAATGGTATTCCTTCCACTCATACATCGTGAGTTGGTTAAGAGCCCTAAGATGGATCAGAACCCAGGTTGGGATCGTTAATAACGTTAATATTGTAACTATTTATGAAAAAATACAAGTATATATTAGGATGTGCCTTAGCTGCTGTAGCATTGTCATCATGTAACAATTATGACTTTGAGCAGAACTTCTATCCTCATAAGGTAGGCTTGATGGCAGGTTCCAACCGTATCTATGACCGCACCACAGTAGAACTCTCTGCTGTGGAGCAGGGGACGGCTTCTGTCAAGTTAGTGGCTAACTTGAGTGGTTCACAGCTTGCCGACCGTGACTATCACGTGTCTATCGCTCATGACGACTCACTCTTCAATGCGTATAATAAGTCAAACTTCGATATCGACAGTACTAAGTTTGCGCGTCTTCTCCCAGCCGACTGCTATGAAGACCCACAGATGGCGGGTACTATCCCAGCTGGGTCAAACAAGTGCTACTTTGATATCAAGTTGAAGAACCTTGGTACTCTGTCTCCTGACAGTGTCTATTTCCTCGACTACAAGATTGTCAGCCATGATGCAAGTGCAATCGCAACCGACAATAATAAGTTAGGTGTTCAGTTGAATCACGTACTGGTTAAGATTCTATGGAAGAACAATTACGGTTCAACAGCAGAGAATTGGAACTATCAGTTAGTATCTTCTCAGGTGACAAACGTTGAGACCAAGTCAACCACTCGACCTACCAATACTGTCCGTGCCTTCCCTGTAGCGGCTAATGCTGTTCGTTTCCTTGCTGGTGACGAGAAGTGGGATAACTACGAAAAGGCGCTCCATGACATTAATGTGAAGAGTATCGTTGCTACCATCGGTTCAAAGACTGTTACTAATCCTTCAGCTTACAACGTAACACTGAAGCCTTTCAAGCAGGATTCACTCGAGGTAGAGATGCTTACTCCAGTTGGTGAGTATAACAACACATTCTTGCTTAATGAGTTAGGTGGTAGTGCTTCAACCAATCCAACCTACTTTAAGGAGTTCCGCCTCCACTATCGTTATCGCGTGATGAAGAACGCTAAGCAGAGCGATGGAACATGGAAGGTTGGCCCATGGAAGGAAGTGTTAGCAAAGATGCGCTACCAGTATAACCCAAGAGCAGACAAACTTTAACCGTATAAATAACGACGAATAATGAAACTGAAGATTAATTTCCTATTCATACTGTCAGTGCTGTTTGTGGGGACATTAGGCCTCGCATCCTGTGCAGCTGACTATGACACCGACTTTACAAGCAAGGAGCTTGAGGTTCCTCATTCCTCCCAACGAATGATAGCATTCAATAAAGAGGGCGGTGAACAGCAGATTGTTGTAGAGACAAACGTAGCTTTGGAAGACTGGAAGGCGGAGAGTAATGCCGAGTGGCTCACTGTCACGAAGAATCCTGACGGTAAGGGCGTTACGGTTAAGGCTCCAGCTTACGATGGCTTCAAGGCTCGTGAGGCGAAAGTAACTATCTCTCATGGCGAGCGTGCATCCTATGAGATTAAGGTGTCACAGATGGGTTACGAGAGTGTTCTCCGTATTCCTGAGCAGAACCCATTCTTCAATCGTGAGGGTACCTTCTATTCTCTCCTTGAGAGTAAGGTGACAAGTATCGACGTACCAGTTGAGACCAACCTCCATCTCGACCATATCATTGTTCCTGACACTGTATCGTTTGTTCGCTTGGACACAACGAAGACCGTCAAAGAGAATGGTATTGTGAAGCTTCACTTCGACATGGATGCTAACACAACTGCCGAGACTCGCTACTGTACTGTTCGTCTGAAGAGTTCTGACAACTGGGATGCTTCTATCGAGTATGTCATCGAGCAGTCGGCTAAGGGCTATAAGGTGCGTCCTATCTATCCTATGGAGACGAAGGAGGCAGCCGTTGAGATGGTCGACCTCGGTCGTACTTATCGTGTGCCATTCCAGCGTTCTACGGCTGATGGTAACTATGAGATTATCATCCCAGAGGAGGCTAAGAGCTGGCTTTCATCACCTAAGAAATATATCTCTGGTGCGGAGGTTGACTTCACTGCAACGCTCAACAGTACTGATAATGCACGTTCTTGTGATGTGGTTTGTAAGCCTTCTAATAGCAGCGCACAGCCTTTCACTATCCACGTGACCCAACAGCCATTCCAAGACATCGTACCTACTGGTGTCAACGATGTGAACGTTACGCCTGGTAAGGGCCAGTTCACTGTGACTTGGAAGGCGCCTGATGAGGTCAACTATGAGAAGGTTATCGTCAGAGCAAAGAGCAATATGCCGGGTGTACCAGAGTCTGTAAAGGAGGTAGCAGCGAACGAGACGTCTTGTGTCCTCGATAATGTCTTCAAGTTTGCAGGCGACTATACCATCACCGTGACGACTCAGGGCCTCAGAGGTAAGAACACCCACGATCCTGCAACAGCTACTGCTCAGGCTAACGAGTGGTCTGAGTCTGTTGAGATACCGCTCACTGCGGCTATGGTATCATCTAACTCTATGCAGCCAGGGCACGAGGTTGGCGCTGCTGTCGACGGTAATAAGACTACTTACTTCCAGACGAAGAGCAACGGAAACACGAGCGATCCACGTCCTTACATTGATATTACGCTGAACGAAGGTATCAATGGTACGTTCTACCTCGGCTTCGATGAGTATAAAGTTAGCAGTAATGACCGCAACCCTAAGCGTGCTAATATCTACGCTTCATCAGATGTCATCACTGCTGCTACGCCTGTTTCTACACAGACAAACTATCGTTCTGCGAATGCTGTGAGCGAACCACTCGCTTACACAAAGACCAATGGTGCTACTATCACCCATATCCGCTTCGAACCTACACAGCGTAAGAACGGTTCGAATATCAATAATGGTGGTGGCTCATCTTACTGGTATCTCGCTGAGCTTCACCTCTATGTTTACCACGATGAGGCTTGGAAGAAGGAACAGTTAGGTCTGTAATCTGTATTTACCAACCTACTGGCATAGTCCCCCTATGCCAGTGGGTTGTCTTCGTTAATATACTATTCAGGTGATGTGCTATACCTTCGCACGAAAGGTGCGGGGCGTGAACACCACGGGTGCGGAGCCTCCGCACTGTCCTAAAAAGGGGTGAAAGCAAACTTGATACTTACCGAAGAGAAACCTAAAAAACAACTACTTATTAAATACATCTATGTTATTCGAAAGATTTTTACGCAAGAAGACACTCATGGCAGCACTGGCTCTGACCGCTGCTGTGCCAAGTGTTGCGAAAGCTTCGATGCTCTCTGCGGCGCCAACTGCTGATGGAGAGAATCAAAAACTCAAACCGGGAGTTTATTACATTGTTAATGACAAGCGTCAAAAAGGTACTGACCTTCATGTCTTTGTCGATGGTAAAGGCACCTTACATGGGCAGCAATATAGCAGTCCATCAACCGACTTCTCCGACCTCTTCTTACTACATGCTAAGGACGGCAGGTACACCATTCAGAGTCTGAAGAATGCTAAGTACGTTCAGAGTGTGGGTCAAAATAATGAGGTCTATAAGACGGCCGATGATGCTTACAAGTTCCGGATTGAGTATCAGACAGAGTCAAGTGGGACGGGTAAGTCTTACTTCAATATCTATAATAGTAATGCTGAAGCTTGGTGCTGGCACCTCGATGCTCAGAAGGATATCGTTCGTTGGTATCCTTTGAGAGACAATGGTATAACAGCACTCGGCCCAAGTGAGTTCCGCTTCGACCCTGTGAAGACGCTTACAAACGAACAGGTGCTTGCTCGTCTGGCTCAACTGACCAAGGTGGTAGACCCAACAAAGGACCTCACAAAGTATTATCAGATTGTTTCTGACACTTATGGCAGGGCGATGCGTGAGGACTTTATTGTTGGCGAATTGTCTACCTCGGGTTTTAACAGCAGTGATTACTCTTATTATTGGAAGTTAGAAAGGTTGGCTAACGGCCGCTACGTGTTCCAGAATGCTGTGACAGGAAAGTATATCGTTCCTCAGAATGGGCAGACAAGTCGCTCTTATACGACAGCTGAGGGGAAGGGCACTGGCTTTGACCTCCAACGTAACACGGACGATCCATACGTGTTGGCTTTCGAGATGGTCGATGCTAATAATGTTGGTATCCATTGTGCTGAGAGTCAGGGATACCATCCTGTAGGCTGGTACACGCATAACGAGGCGAATAAGTGGGTCTTTAAGGAGGTTACACTTGACCCTGCTAAGCTCAAGGATCAGCAGGAGGCTTACAAGACTCGTGTCGACTTGACCAAGAATGTGGATGTCTATGCTGAGAAGGTGGCTAAGTATTTCACTAACAGTGCTGCTACGGAGGTTACTGCCGCTACAAAGGCGATGACCGATGAGGCTTTGAAGGCGCAGATGACTACCGAGGGTGTGCCACAGGGACTACAGGAGGTTGTGTTGAAGATAAAGAACCAGAGCTGGACTGTTTACCCAAGTGGTCGTAACTGGGAGAAGCTCTTCCGCATCGCTGATTATAAGGTTTACAGCGAGAATAACTATGGTGCTTGGGCGCGTTCAATGGGTATCGGCTACGATTATGGTAGCATGACGAACCCTACAGGTATCACGGCTCGTGATGGCGAGGACCTCTTTGTCTTCCTTGGCGATGATATTCCACAGAATGCAACAGTGCAGATTGAGCTCGTACCATTGGGTACACGCAGTGCTGGTAAGTACTATAACTTGAAGAAGGGATTGAACATTATCCTCAATCAGGGCGAGAACAACGTGTTTGTTAACTATATCGGTCGTACCTTCAACAACGGTAAGTACCTCAAAGACTATAAGCCTATGAACATCCACATCGAGGGTGGTAAGGTGAATGGATACTTCGATCTCACAAAGGGTAACACCAATGAAGACTGGAAGACAATGCAGTCTGATGGCCTTGTATGGGCTAAGGCGTTCAATATGAAAGGCGAACTGATTGTCATGAACATGCCTGGTGATGATTGCAAACGCTATACTCCTGTTCACATGAAGGAGTTGGTTGAAATCTGGAACAGCATCGTACAGCGTGAGGACGACCTCATGGGCTTCCGTGCCGCTAAGCGTGATAAGTGCAACAACGTGCTCAACGCTACTGCTGTCGACCATGGTTATATGTATGCTACGACGGGTGGTACCTATTATAACTACAACACTTTGGCTGATGTTCTCAACTATGATAAGGTGAAGTGGGGCAATGGTACACTCTGGGGTCCTGCTCACGAGTTCGGTCATAACCATCAGCAGCTGTTTAACACGGCTGGTATGACGGAGATTTCGGTCAATATGTACTCTAACATGATAATGTTTACTTCGGGTCGCGTAACCAGCCGCTCTGAAAACTGTTCTTATATAGATGTTGACGGTAAGAAGTATGATGGGGTTTGCGAGAGTGCTGTCTCAACCTATGCTGACCGCTTTGCTAACAAGAAGAAGTGGTTTGAATATGGCACATGGGGCACAACGCAGATGTATTACAAGCTCTATATGATGTTCCATGCGACTGGTCTTGATGATCAGTTCTGGCATAATTGCCTCGATTATCTCCGTACCCACCGTCTTGAAGGACAGGGTACTGCCAACTGTCAGGGCCAGAACGACTACTTACTCTTTGCTAAAGCGTGTTCTTTTGCTGCTAAGCAAGACCTTTCAAGCTTCTTTGAAGCATGGGGACATTTCTATGATGTGAACGGATCTGTCATCGGTGACTACAGTAACACAACCATGTACACCACAAGAGCACAGTGGATTGAGGCAAAGAAGTTCATGCAGAAGTTCCCTAAGGGGCCTGCGAACAATATGATCTTCATTGATGATCATATCCGTCCTACCCCAGCTATCTATCCTAATGCGGCCCCTGGCACAATGCGTCAGGACTTCAATGGTGCCGTACGCATTGGTTCTATGGGCGACTTCGGTTCATGGGACCAGTTTAAGAAGGATAGTCTCGGAACGGGCTGGGCTGTTGTTAAGGAAGAGAAGACCGTTAATGGCCGTCGCACCTATACTATGGAGGCTAAGAACAGCCACGTGGTAGGCTTCAAGATCTACGATAGTAAGGGTAACCTCCTGTACTTTGCGAATACCAAGACATTCACTATTCCTAAGAAGGTGATGGAGGCTGCAGGGAATAACATCCAAGTTAAGGTATGTGGTTCAGATGGTTCTGAGGTCGACCCAGGCAAAGAGCCAACTGGTATTAAGACTTTCACCTCACCATCAAATGGCGGTAAAGTAGATGTCTATAGCATCTATGGTGCCCTCCTTCGCAGTAAGGTGAACCCAGAGACAGCCCTCGAAGGCCTACCTAACGGCATCTATATCGTTGGTGGCAAGAAGGTTGTTGTTGGTAAATAAGCCGAAATGAGAAGGGAGAATAGGGTAGAGTAGCAAAGGTAGAGTAGGGTAGAACCACAAAACCTACCCACAGCTGGTGGCAATCATCATCCCCCACCAGCTGCCCCTCGCCCCTCATCCCCTATCCCCCCTCCCATTTTCAGCGGACCGCTTCCCAATCCACAGCGGTCCGCTTTTTTGTTTCCAGCAATCCGCTTTTTTGTTTCCAGCAATCTTCTCACCCGTTCCCTTCGGTCTGCTATCCTGTTTCCTTTGTTCCGCTATCCTGTTTCCTTTGGTCCGCCTTCCTGTTCCCTTCGTTTCGCTTGCTTGTTCCTTTTGGTCCGTTTCCCTGTTCCCTTTGTTCCGTTTCTTCGTTTCTTTCGGTCCGTTTTCCTGTTCCCTTTGTTCCGCTTCTTCGTTTCTTTTGGTCCGCTACTCCCTTTCTTTCGTACCCCGCTCTTGTTCTTTTCGGCCCGCTTCCCCGTTTCCTTTGTTCCGCTCTTTCGTTTTCTTCGTTCCGCCTGCTCGTTTCCTTTTGGCTGCTCCTCCGTTTCCTCCGTTCCGTTTCTTGTTTCCTTTGGTCTGGTTCTACGAGGCACTACCTCGTAGTCAGCTCCTTTCTCTCCTTGTCCTCTCTCCCCTTTTGTCAGGTATTTTCGTCCCTCTCAAATCCGATACACGCCTTTCAGTGTTGAAGACCATGCCCTTCAACGTTCGAGACAACGCCCTTCTTGCCCCAAGACAACGCCCTTCAACGTTCAAGAACACGCCTTTCTCCTCCCGTCTCCGTATGTGTCTGGTTTCGTGTTAGTTGCAAGTTCCGTTTCGTTTCATCCCCTCCTCCCAGCGTAGGGACTTTCGTGTGTGTTCTTGTTAAGTTTTTTCATAAGCCTAAGCGGCTCATTGGTTCTTTTCTCTCACGTTGTTTAGAACGCATGAAGCTCGTAGGGAATTTTCTCTCTCACAGATTTTCACAGATGAACAGAGGCCTTTCTGCTAACAGGGGGAACTCACAAACGTCTGCTGGCAGGCGACAGATATCACAGAATTTACACCCATCAGAAGCCTCACCCCCAGCCCCTCTCCGAATGGAGAGGGGAGTGAACACCGAGGCTACCCCTCCTTCGCTGCTTGTGTAGTGATGCGAATGTACTATTAGCTTGCCCCCCTCTATATGTAATCTTTAACACCCAACATTCATCACCCAACACCCAACAAAAGCTGTAACGTTCTGTGTTATCGGTTGACTTAATGTCTCTGTGCGCCTTTGGGCCTTCTGTTCATCTGTGTAGTTCTGTGAGAGAAAGAACGCCCTCTGTTACTTTCCTCCGTTCCTCTGTTACCTTGTCTTAAACATATCCTGTCCTGTTCCACCCCTCTGTTACTCATCAAACTTGTTTCTCTGTTACTTTGTCTCCCATCTCAAGCAACTTGTTCACCTGTCTACTCGTCCACCTGTCAACTTGCCTCGTTACCCTGTCTTAACCATACCCTGTCCCCCCATACCCTGTCCCCTGTCCTCTTCACATTTCCTCCTATCCTCTCACAATAATCCCACTACTCTATCCGTTAGTATCTCTGGGGGCCTCATGTCCCCCACAGATAGAAATGTTAAAACCTCAATTTTCAAACCTCTAACTCCCATGTTCGACGTTTTGTCACTTGCGTTCTGTGCTCCATGCCCAAAGTTAAAAGTCCTGAGAACAACCCTTGTAATCCTCTCGTTCGTAAGTCTTAGCCATCCCGCTGAGGCCTCTGTTGCCTTGGCTGATAGCCTACGGCACATGCCCTCCATCGCAGTAGACGACAGCCTGGGTGTGACGACAGACACATGTGCGGTGGCAGACACGGTGACCACGGTCAGACAGGCGTGTGAGAAGGCAAGATACAAGAATGACACACGCCTCGACAGGGTCGTCTACACCTGTGCACCCCTTATCCTCAACGGACTAATCATGCGTAGCGAGAGCAAACGTTTTCGTGGTCTGCGGAACGACTATATACCACACTTCGACAGGCGATTAGACAATTACACGCAGTATCTCCCAGCTGCCGTCATGTTAGGACTCAAGTTAGGAGGAGTGAAGGGAAGGAGCAGTTGGGGGCGCATGCTCGCCTCTCATGCCATGTCGGTAGCGTTGATGGCAGGAATTGTCAACGCCTTGAAATACTCGGCACAGGTAGAGCGACCCGACGGAACCGACCTCCGTTCGTTCCCCTCTGGTCATACCGCCACCGCCTTCATGACCGCCACCATGCTCAATAAGGAGTATGGCTATCGGAGTCCATGGATAGGTATTGGAGCCTACAGCGTAGCCGCTGCGACCGGTCTTATGCGTATGGCGAATAACAAACACTGGTTGAGTGATGTGATGACAGGGGCTGGCGTGGGCATCGTAGCCACTGAGATGGGTTATTACCTTACTGATCTTATCTTTAAGCAACGTGGGTTGAACAAGCCAACAACGGAGGAGACGTTTGAAGAGAAGTATCATCCCTCGTTCATCGGACTGAATTTTCTTATCAATGAACCGCTGGGGAAGTATCCTGACGGGAAGGGATCGCATGTCAAAGTGTCACGTGGTTGTACGTCAGCAGTGGAGGGTGCGTATTTCTTCAACCCCTATGTCGGTGTTGGTGGACGGTTCTCTGTGACCCGCACATCGGTTATCGTCGATGGTGTCAAGGCTGAGGATAATGTCTTCGATACGTGGAAGGTAGGCGGTGGTGCCTATTTCTCTTATCCCCTAACGTCCCGCTGGCTCCTTGGAAGTAAACTCTTAGCCTCGTCAGTGTTCTATCCTAATATACAGTTGACGGACGAGTTGATCGATTCGCGCCATGGCATGGGTCTCGGAACAGGTCTGTCACTGATGTTCAGAGCACGCCAGCATTACAGTGTTCGCTTCTTGGTAGATTATAACCTCCTGCCTTATCGTGCCTTAGGAAAGCATACTTGCTTCCATTCCTTAGAGTTAGGCTCCTCGTTTGTCGTGAGCTTTTAGGGGACAGCTGATAGTGGGCGCAGGACGTCGCCAGTGGTTCCTGCCCTCGTTCCAGCCTGCCCCTGTCTCCGTTCCCAGCCTGTCTTCCCTCCGTCTCCAACGGTCCCCTGTCCGTCCCCTGCGGTCCCTGTTCTACGAGGCAGTGCCTCGTAGGCCTCGACCTCAGCCGCCCCTGTCTTCCTTCCCAGTTTTCCCTCCTCTCCTCCCCCTGCCCTTCTAATTCCCTCTCCCACCCGAAAATAATTGTTATTAAATTTGTTTTAATTATATTAGTTTTATATCTTTGTCCCGAGTAAATAATCAGAAACATAAAAACCTAAGGTGATTAATGATTTCGACGGTGGTCAGTGAGATAGAAGACGGATAGTTATATTCGTGTCGCTAAGCCTTTACGTGCCTGTCGTAATACTACTTGAGAAAGAAAACAGACAATTTTTACCAATATTAATGCTATACACAATGATCAGAAAACTGTATCTTGCAATAAGCTTAGCGCTATGCTTGGCTGTTGCACCCCAGGCCCTCTATGCACAGAAGGGCAAGGCAAAGACTGCGGTATGTAAGCTGAATGAGACCCAAAAGGAGAAACAGCTGTTTGCTTATGGTTTCTACAAAACCTATATGAACAGCCTTCTCTATACTCAACTCGGCGATCTTAGTAGTGTCATTGCAGAGAAGTTTGTTAGTCCATCGGTCATGAAGAAGAGTGTTGATATGGACGGTGATGTCCTTATCGATGCGCAGGCCTGTGATGAAGAGAATATACGAACACTGAAGGTTGTACCGCTGAATAATGATTGGCTCTGCGTCTCTTATCTGTGGATAACACCTTATAAGGATGTCGGAACAAAGCGCAAGGTGGTATATATTAAGGTGAAGGAACAGGGCAACTCGTTCGTCATCGAAGATGCTACTACGAAGAAGCCTGACTTGAGAAAGTAGTCTTCTGTCATTGAGAATAATTAAGACAGTTGCCTTATTAACTTAATACATTATGGTTATGAAGAAAGATCTCAGAACAAGACTTGTGTCATTCTTCGGCTCAAGAGGGATGAAAGCTGTCTGTATTATCCTTTTACAACTCCTTTGTGTGCCAACTGTTTGGGCACAGGTGACAGAAGAAGACCTTGATACTACTGAACTTTTTAAATGGAACCCACCAACGATAGAGGGCAAGTGCGAACAGCAGAACATCAGACTTAACATCAAACAACCTTACAAACTGATAAGGAGTAGGGGCTACATACCCTGCCAACTGCCCTGTGACACTAAGGAGTGTATATTTAGACATATTATTGCTCAATCTGATGCCAGTATCGTTCATCAAGATAAAGACTGTGAGCTCTATTTGAAGACATCGATTAGGAGTGGGAATAGTAGGGATGACCTCACACCACTCCCTACGGGTGGAAAGATAAATATGAACATCTACGGCTATATTAAGTCCGACCTGAAATGGCAGGTGGATAAGATGTGTAAAGTTGCAGAACCGTGTGAGGTTGACGAAATAAAGATGCTTCTCACTGACTATCCAGCCTCTCTTGCTAAGCAGTACTTTAATGCTGACTATATGCTGATGTATCCTATTGACACAAAACAACAGGAGTGTAGGGATAAGTTCACCCGTGCTCGTTGTGTTGTGATAGGTAAGGATTATAGATATGTCTTTATGTATTTCTTCTTAACGGACGATAATGCAAAAGACCTTAACAAGTATCTTGCTCAGCTGAAGGGGATGATCTGGTTCAATTAGTGGGCGCTCCTCGGGTAATACTGATGGGGCTGAATTACGCTCACTGTGCTCTTGTTGATGGGATAAAAGAATGATAACCGCAGCTGACGATGCTGACCTGAACGCACAGGGAGGCCTGTCGGCGCATAAACTGATACACAAGGAAGGATATAGAAAAATAATGTTATAGAAAAAGAGAAGGAGGGTTGTTGATAATCACTGCTCTCTCCACTGTTCCCTTCGTTCTTTGACGGATGGGACGGAGAGGGCAGAGGTGGGTCTTCCTCTCCACCCTAAGCTGGATGGAGGGGAGTCTTCAAGAGAAAAGCAGAGCGACATCTCATTGGAACAAGTTGTTTTTTAATTATTAAATTCTAATCTAAGTTTGAATATGAAGAGAATTAAGAACATTTGTTATGCTTTTCTTTTAGCATTCTTGTTTTGCCTTCCTATATGGGGACAAAATGATGTGAAGATTACAAGGGTGGGGAAACTCATTCAAGAGTCCCTCCCTTCAACTTGGGAGCGCGACACCTTCATGACCTACTACATTGCTGCAGATGCGGATAGTACAGAACGTTTTATCAAGGAAGGAAACTGGAAGCCTGCCTATGAGAAACGATATACACCTTACAATAATGTGTCACTACCTTTAATCGACGAATGCTTTGCTGAGTCCATAAGTGCGGTTCTTACAGAAGAACAAAAGAAACTCTTAAACCTCATTGGAAAGAAAAGTAATATTATGTGGTCTAAGTTCTATGTCTTTATAAATAGCAAGAAGAGGTTTGTAAAGATAAAAATGATGAGCAGCACAGCGAAGTACTTAACCCATGAGCAGATTTATGAGATTCTGAGACTATACTCTAAATGTAAGCTGCCAGTGCACCCTGTAGTAGGAGCCTTTAAAGAGAAAGAATACTATATAACGGGTGCTTCGGTCTTCAAGATAAAGTAATGCTACGGACAGAAGGCCTATCAGCATCATAAAAGAATGATAACTGCCGTTGACAATGGTCCTCCCTGAACGCACAGGGAGGCCTGTCGGCGCATAAACTGATACACAAGGAAGGATATAGACAAGCACATGGCGGACTCGGTAATCACTCTCTTCTCCATTTGAAGAGGGGCCGGGGGTGAGGTCTGCTAAGCTACTCGTTTATACATAAATAGCATAACATGAATATTAGAAATATTACATTGAAAGACAAGCTCTTAGTGATATTAATCCTTATTAGCACTGCAATACCATGTATAGCACAGTCGGGAAAGCAAAACTACACAAGGGCGTATGACTTAGACTTTAAGATGTTACCAGACTCTTTGCGCCCCTATCGCTGGATAGAGAACGGTGCCTATGCGCTCTACACTATACCTTGGGGTGTTAAAGGACCAATGCGAACGTTGTACGCAAGGCGGTACATAAAGGAAATTCCAATTGTAGACAGATTAAGAACGGAGTTCTCTCATAGAATCCTCTTGCCCCACGACAATCTTAAAGAGGGTGTGGTAGGCCTTGAATGTAAGGGGAGTGGACTAAAGCGTGTGGTCCTAACGCTGCAAGCGATTGATGAAGAAGAGAAGGTGGTGGCAACAGGATCATTCATCTGTAAGCCTGACTCTGTGCTCAAAACGTATTCGACACATATAAACCTGACTAATGCGTCTTCATTGAATATAGGTATCAACGTCTTAGGCGAGGAGAGGAAAGATGCGTATATCGCCTTCTCAAAACTGGAGGTGACACTTGATAATAAGCCTATCGACGATTATCCCGTTAGGACACTTGCTCCTTTGAGGGTGGAGGGTGGTCTTAACCTTATTCGTGAAGATAGTAATCATTGTTTCGACCTGGCACAGATAGACGGACTCAGAGACAAGCGAATAATTGGTTTAGGAGAGTCTTTACATGGTAACTCTGACGTTAAAAGCTTTGTTACCAGACTGATTGAAGCGTCTGTCAAACGGCATGATTGTAGATTGGTCTTGATGGAGTTCCCCTTAGGAAAATCACTCTTCTTTAATCGTTATATACAAGATGACAGCTTCACAATGGACTCCTCCTTGATACCTCACCCAACAGTAAGTGCACTCTTAAACGTACTTAGGACTTATAATCGGGGTAGGGCAGACAGTGATAAGGTGCGGTTGTTTGGTATTGACTATACACATCAAAAGACGATAAGTATGTCGTCTACCCTCCATCTGTTTGATTTCATCGCTGCACTTAATAAGGAACAACACATCCCAGAGGCTGACAGACTTGCTGTAATGATAATGAAAGACAAACTGGCTGACGCTGTCAATTATCTTGATAAGCACCGTGCGGAAATAGCTAAGCTACTTTCAGATGACGAAATGGCCTGTTTTGACTTTATCTTAAAGCTGAATGTACAGCATCAGCAGACTCC
Organism: Prevotella jejuni; assembly: GCF_900187995.1. GTDB lineage: Bacteria > Bacteroidota > Bacteroidia > Bacteroidales > Bacteroidaceae > Prevotella > Prevotella jejuni. Next base: position 5,875 of record NZ_FZNZ01000005.1, on the reverse strand, counting down.
TTCTTTTGAAAGGTATGCCCAGCGTGACTCTACGATGGCTCTCTGTGCGAAGTTCTTAATAGATAGGTGTGCCAAAGATAAGCGTGAGAAGGTGTTTATCTATTCCCATGCCACACATGTAAACCCCGTGTCGACCTATCCTGCCGTACCTTGCTTGCCTATGGGAAGTTATCTGCGAGAGGCGTATGGTGACGACTATTGTCCCTTACTCCTCGTCACAGAAGGTGGCGATGCGATTGCGACAGATATAACATTCGGCATGAAGGACGCTGCAATAAACAAAGCACCAGCTAATAGTTTAGAGTATTGTCTTAATGCTTCGACCGACGCTTCTGTCTATCTCCCTATGACTCCTGCTTTCAACCGACTGATACCAACACGCTTTAAGGGTGCCTATCATGTCTTACAAGAGTTCTTCCCAATCAATGTGTATCAACGGTTTCGTGGCGTCTTCTTCGTGAAGCACGATGAAAAGAACAATGTCCATATTCATCAAACGAGCTTGGAAGATGGTAGTAAACTGGCAATAACGAACATGAAACAGCGTAAACAGCTCCTTAAAGAGATGGAGGACAGATTAAAAAACGTGGATAATAAGTAACTTGTCGTAGATAGCTTAATAAAAAGCCCTCCCCCCTGTTTGTATGGAGAAAGTAAAGTCTTTTTCTTTGTCAATGGTAACTATAATCCAAACATCAAACAGCTATGAATAATAAACAACTCCTGTTATCTATGATTTGGAATTATCTTTTATCTCTATCTTTAGTTTTCTTTGCCGTATCTTACTATTCACAGCATCATGAAGATATAACGAGAAAGTCCCAACTTGTACTAAAAGCTGTCAAGTAGCACAATGAGTCAGCGGTTATCTAAGTGCGCAATTCGAAGTCCTCAACAGCCTTTAATGCGCTATCGCCCTACAGGACGTGTTTGAAAGAGAAGGTGTTTTATGCCCGTTGGGTTTATTAACTAAACAGTATCGATTATTGTAAGGTGATCATTCTACCAACGTCTATCTTCTTTCCTTTACTTAGTAAATTCTCACGGAATACCATAAAGCGTTTATAATAATTCCGTGAGAATTCCGTGAGAAGCCTTTGTTAATTCCGTGAGTATTTCTTGTAATCTGGTGATTTACAATGATATGTAATCTTTTCTACTGTATTCTTTTTCCGTGAACATTGTTACAAAGTTCCGTGGGAAATACGTGGAGAATGAGAGGTAGAACTGTTTAGCTGTATTCTCTTCTGTCCCCTATCAATGATACAGGTTGTTTGTTACCACCCTTAGCAGCAAGGGTAAGGCTGCTACTCACCAACATGGCCGGTGCGTTTGAGGACACCCCATGTCTGCAGCTCACCCTTGATTGCTTTAAGATAACTCTTGAAGAGGACGTAATACATAATCCAACGATAGAAGAAACGTTGCGGGATAACCCACAGGAGTACCCATAATCGCTCGCCTTCAAAGATGTAAGCCATGATAGACACACTTGCGTCAATGAGAAGGAAGATGAGATAATAGAAGAATATCTGCAAGGCATTGCCAGAGAAGAGACCAATGAGCATCAGTACATCTGCCAATGGTGAGAAGGTTGGGATGATATACTGGAAGATAAGCATATTAGGCATAGCCCATAGTCCGAAGCCCTTCTTCGATGGAGAGAAGAGTGAGGAGCGATGTTTCCAAAAGGCTTGCATCACTCCAAAGCACCAACGGATACGTTGCTTCACAAACTGGCGGAGCGTCTCTGGGGCTTCGGTCATTGCCACAGCATAGTTCTCGTTCTCAATGATGTAACCATGTTCGTTGATACTCATCGTCAGGTCGCAGTCTTCTGCTAAGGTGTCAGTGGTAAATCCTCCCACCTCTTCAATCACCTCTTTACGGAATGCTCCGATAGCACCAGGTACAACGGTAATGGCATTGATGTTAGAGTAAGCCATGCGATCAAAGTTCTGACTGCTGGTGTATTCAATAGCTTGCCAGTAGGTGAGCATATTCCTTTGGTTACCCACCTTCACGTTTCCTGCCACTGCACCAATGCGTTTATCCTTGTCAGCAATGAAGTGCTTCATCAGTCTACTTACTGCATCCTGCTTCAACTGGGTGTCGGCATCAATACAAACCACATACTCTGAGCGACAAGCAGCGATACCATAGTTCAGTGCCGAAGCCTTACCACCATTCTTCTTAGCGAGTACAGTAACCTTATCATCGGTATCGAAAGCCTCACGCACACGTTCGAGGGTATGGTCTTTACTACCATCATCGACGAAGTAGATATGTAGGTTCGGATAGTCTTGTTGCTTGAGCGTAGTGATGGTGCGCACAATATTCACCTCTTCATTATAACCCGGTACGATGATAGAGACAGCTGGTGCCGTAGCAGCATCAATCGGTGCATAGTTGCGTCGGTTCTCTGCTCGCTTCTCTCTGAACGTCAACACGTACATGAATACGAGGCGCATCATACCCAAGACAAGGAAGACAAGGAAGAGAGCCGTGAGGAAGTCGGATACATGATAAATCATCTCTGCCAGCCAAAGGTTGGTTTGCATGGCATAGTAAGCCTTTCCCTTGTTGATAGCAGGCATAAGAGTTTGCTTGTTCATCCCTAAGTATTGTTCGAGAGAGATGAACTGATAACCTTCATGTTGTAGGGTCTCAATGATACGAGGGAGGGCTTCAATCGTAGGTTTACGTGTGTCACCACCCGCATCATGGAGCAAGATGATATGTCCGTCTTCATGGTGCACACCATCAATGACACGTTGGTAAATCTGGTCAGCCGTTACGCCCTGTTGCCAGTCATTAGGGTCGATAGACTCACCCACAAAGAGGTAGTTGCGTCGACTTGCCACTATCATTGGCCATATCTCTTCATGGTCTGTCGGGTCGGCATCGGCATTGTAAGGAGCACGGAACAGGATTGTACTATGTCCTGTGACGCTCTCTATCAACATTCTTGTCAACTTCAACTCAGCATAAGAGCGGTTGTCGGAGTTCTCAATCATGTTATGGTGGGTGAAGGTATGGTTGCCGATAGTGTGCCCAGCATCATATACTTGCTTCACCAAAGGCAGGTTCTTCTCCATCTGCAGTCCCACCATGAAGAACGCAGCAGGGACATTATATTTCTTCAGCGTACTCAACACGGTAGGTGTCCAGCGGCTGTCTGGTCCGTCGTCGAAGGTGATAACGAGTTGTTTATCCTTACATTTACCAAGTCGTTGGATGGTATATGTTGACGGAAGGGAGTGATAATACTCCTCAGAGATAAGGCGGTTATCCTTATCTATTGTCACTGATATATTTCCAGGGTGCGGCTCCGTTGTTACTTCCAGCACCTCTCCAGATCCAACGAAATTAACATCATCGGTGCCGTTAAGCTGCATCAGCTTCTTAACAGACATCCTTGCCACATTCTCCCACGACATATCCTTACCGTAGAAGCGCCATATACGTTTGTCTTCAGTGCCCAAACGCCACAGACCATAGCCTGCGAGATGATATTCAGCACCAAAGCGCATGATATTAAAGGTAGTCGCTGCATCAGTAAAGAACACCTGATGAATCTTTCCATCATCAGTGTTTTGATACGAGAAGTTAACGTTGTAGGTGTCATCATCGAACTTTACCTTTGCATCTGCGTCCAGTGCGGTAGCCATTGTCTGGTCGAATGACACCGTCGAAGCCGTCTCCCCATTAGGCCAGTCATATCCGTAAGTTGCCATACCGAGTACTATCTTGTCGTTCGGAACGTTCTTAGCCGCCCAGTCGGTAGCTTTCTCCACCCAACGTTGCGAACTGACAGCTCCTGGCTGACTCCCCATATTATGTTCATCGTAGGCCATGAGGAAGAGATAGTCATTATACTTAGCCAGTTCCTGCATGTTATAATCCTCGTTGAAAGGTGCAACAGCCTGTGTTACATAGAGTCCATTTGCATGGAAAACACGTGCGAATTCTTTGACTAACTCAACGAGGAGGTCGTTGTCTTGTATGTCGAGTTCCTCTAAGTCAAGGTTGATACCTGCAAAACCATAATGTTTACATTTCTTGACCAACTCATTGATGAGTGCTGTACGCTTCTTCCTATCACGCATGATACGACCGATACCTTCTGGATGGAAGTCGGAGTTGTAGTTATTCGTGAGCATTGGAAGGATAGGAATACCAGCCTTACGCATCAAGCGCAGCGCCTGCTTGTCAAGCCTATATTCCACCTTGTCGGTCTTAGGATTGATAAAGAACCACTCTGGCAACACCATATTCAGGTGTCGTATATTGTTCTTCAGAGAGATATAAGCATGCTTATCCCAGTTAACATACCATGCCGAGCGCACACCAATCCGTGGGTCGTCCCACTCCCGAAAGTATTTCTGCGTCAGACTGTCCGCCTTCCCCACAAATCGTTGCTTCTTGATGGTAGCTTTCGCATAGTTATTATGCATCTTCTTCTCCTTGAAGAAGTCACGAAACGACTTATAGAGTGTTGCCGTCTTGTTGTCCTTGGTATAAGGAGATGAGGCTGACACCGCATTTCGATAGTCGTGATGGAAAGGCATCTGCGGGCTACCCTCCAAGGCAAACATTGCTAAGAAAACGATTCCAAAGAGTGAGAGAATCGTAAGGACTACACGTAGGGTCCACTTAAAATAACTCCAACGCTGACGGGAGTCTGTCTGAAATACTTGTTTGCTCATTGTCTTGTCTGTTATCTGAAAGCAATTCTTACTGTCTATAAGAGAATGTCTTATAAACGTCCTTTGTATCTTTTACCATGCAAAAGTACAATAATTCTTATAAAAAGAAACATTTTGGGGGATAATTATTGGGTGATGGGTGTTGGGTGTTGGGTGGTGGCTGTTGGGTGTTGGGTGGTGAGTGTTGGGTGGTGATGAATTGTTGTGATGGGCGATGAAGGGTGGGGGAAGATTTTACCCTTTGACTCTTTTGAATTATGAAGGGGTAATGAAGCCTAAGAAAAGGAGGAATTATTACAGCTTATATACGAGTTTTTTTTATAATTAAGTTGCTGTCACTTTTAACATTTCGTGTAACTCTACTGGGAGTGAATGGGTTAGACAAGATTATAGGATGACAGATATGACAGGAAAGTCGGTTTTGGTTTTTCGCATGTTGAGGGTTGCTTGTTCTGCTTCAAGGGGTTTTGTTGCTGCGAGGTGGTCTTTTTCTCTTTTGCTTCCTAATATTTTCAGCCTTTCCCTGTCTGCTTTGTTTGTGGACTGTCAACGGTCGATTTGTTCCACCTTATATATTATAAGGAAATGAGGGGATATAATATAAGAAAACAAGAAAAAGTCTACTATAATTGCACATCGCCTTTGATGTAAATCAAGAATTAACTGATAGATTGTTATTTTTTGCTGTTTAATTTTGATGATATGCGTATTATTCCTACCTTTGCATTGTAATTCAAGAGCGATATAGCTGATTACAAGGTTTAGTCTTTTACAGGTATTGAAGATTGCTCAGGATTATTCATGTTAGAAAGAAGATTTGTTTAGGTTAGTAATAGATTTAGGTTTTTAGTTATATTTTAGGTAAAGATTGAGAAAAATCAGCGTCGGGAGACGATGGTAATTCGGAGATAACGGTGGAGCTTACGCTCTTCCGTTTTTTTTGTGACTAAGTTAACGAGGGACAGGGTAACGTGGCAAGTTGACAAGTTGACAAGTTGACGGGTTAACAAGTTGCGTGTGTTAGAAGACAGGGTAACGTGGCAAGTTGGTTACTCATTAAACAAAAATATGGCTGAGACAGTCAACTATCTATCCTATTTTCATCCTCTTTCATTGAAAATCTTTTCGTTTTAAGACTTCGAAAATCTGTAGACAAGGGTTTGAAA